>NZ_CP034346.1:3380312-3986875 GCF_003991425.1 Paenibacillus lutimineralis | reverse complement strand
CTGGCGCTTTTCTAATCGTAGCTGTAAGCAATCAGTTAATTACAGTAGCCGTAAGCTACATAGGCAATGATGTCGCCTGGAGATCAACGAACAAGCTGCGCGGCGATCTGCTCAGACACTGTCTGAAGCTAGATATGCGATTTCACAATCTGAAGACACCAGGGGAAATGATCGAGCGAGTCGATGGTGATGTTACGGGGATCTCGAATTTTTTTGCCATGTTCATCGTTCAAGTTATCGGGAGCTTCGTTCTGTTGGCTGGGATCTTGGGGTATATGTTCAACGTTAATGTGTTAATCGCTGGCGTAATGACCTTGTTCACACTGCTTGCGATTCTGTTTATGGTCATTATCCGCAATCTTGGCGTACAGTCGTCTAAGAAGGAGAGGGAAACAAGTGCGGCTCTGTTCGGTCTGATCGAGGAACGGATAGCCGGGATTGAAGATGTTCAGGCTAACGGTCATGTGCCTTATGTGATGAATCGATTCTACCGCGCGATGCGCTCAGTAGCCATTACGGGACGGAGGGCATGGATGCTACGGATCATTCCTTGGAATACGACGGTCGTTCTGTTCGCCCTTGCTGTAACTGCAGTGCTGATGCTCGGCGTTCATTATTATTTAACAGGTAAAATATCACTGGGTATGCTGTTCCTCATCTATCAATATACACAGATGCTGAACGATCCGATAGAAATGCTCGGCGATCAGGTGCAGGAGTTCCAGAAGGCAAAATCCGGTATGCTTCGCTCCAGAGAGTTACTGTCAAGCCGCAGCGAAATTGTGAGCGGGGATCAGGAGTTATTGCCTGAAGGTGCACTAAGTCTAGAATTTGAAGCGGTGTCATTTCACTATAGTGAAGATAAGCCTGTCTTGAACAATTTAACGTTCCGGGTTGAAGCCGGGGAACGACTTGGAATTATCGGTCGTACGGGGAGTGGTAAATCGAGTCTTAGCCGTGTGCTGTTGCGACTGTATAACATCAATCAGGGGGTAATCCGGATCGGAGGCATCGATATTACGAAGCTGAAGCTGCCTGCGCTCTACCAGCGTGTGGGGATGGTTACTCAGGACGTACAGTTATTCGATGGAACGCTGCGTGACAATCTAACGCTATTTAATCCAGATTTAACGGATGAACAAGTTCTGGAGACGACAGGGCGCCTTGGTTTGAGCACATGGATTGAAGCTTTGCCGAATGGACTGGATACTCATCTGTCCTCTGGAGGTTCTTCTTTATCTGCCGGTGAAGCCCAACTGTTCGCGTTAACGCGTGTATTTCTGACCGAGCCGAGTCTTGTCGTTTTGGATGAGCCTTCATCAAGGCTGGATGCAGCTACGGAATCGATGCTTCAGTTGGCTGTAGACTCATTAATGAAGCATTGTACTGGAGTAATTATTGCACATCGCTTGGCTACGTTGGAGCAGGTTGATAAGATTCTAATGCTAGGTGATGGCCATATCCTGGAGTTTGGAGATCGTGAGGAGCTGGCTAGCAATCCTGATTCGCATTATGCCAAATTGCTCGCAACCGGTAGAGAGGAGGAATTGGCATGAATATTACAGGCTTTATCAGCCGTCTATTTCGTTATAAGCCGTTCCTGTTCATATTGAATGGTCTGCTGTGGGGGGTATTCCACTCCTTGCCGCTCCTGTTCGGGCTTGGAATGCAGTGGTTCTTTGATCGTGCGACTATAGGGAGCGACAATTATTTGTGGCTTGCAACCCCACTGATCGTTTTGGCGCTGGTCAGATTTCTGCGTGTTGGAACCTTTTTTACAGCCTTCTATCAGTGGGTAACTTATATTTTTCATATCCAGGCGATTTTGCGTACGAATATGCTGGCTGGAATAATGCGCTGGCCGGGGAGGAACTTGCCTGCGTCTCCTGGGGAGGCGATGAGCCGTTTTCGGGATGATGTGGATGAGGTAGTTGAATATGTAGAGTCTTGGGTTGATTTCTGGGGGAGGCTGATATTTGCAACAGTATCCGTTGTTATTATGGCCAACATTAACTGGAAGATTACGTTAGTCGCAATTCTCCCCTTAATCATCGTAACCTTGCTGAACAATCTGTCCGGCAATAAAGCGCGAAAATACGGTCAATTGAACCGTGAGGCTACCGGTCGAATTACGAGTTTCATCGCTGAGACCTTTGGGGCGGTACAGGCGCTCAAGCTCGGCCAGGCCGAGGAGCATGTGCATCGAAAGTTTACCAAGCTTAATGAAGAGCGACGGCAGGCAGCGCTTAAGGACAATTTGTTCAAGCAGTGGATGAGATCGTTGAATCAGCATGTGCTGAGTATTTGCACGGGGCTAATCTTGCTCATGTGTGCGGTAGAGATGAAGGCAGGACGGTTTACAGTAGGGGATTTTGCACTATATACGACCTATCTTACCAATATTGGTTTCAGTATATCGTTATTTGGTTATATGGTATATCAGCATAAACGTCTGAAAGTATCTTTTGATAGAATGCGCACTTTATTTAGACCTGGTGAAGAGGATCGAATTATTGAAGCAAGAGAGACCTACCTGAACAATGAGCCTCCGGAGCTGCCAATAAGGAAGAAGAAGCCGGAGGAGCGTCTGCAAAGTCTAGAGGTTAAAAATCTGTCCTATCATTATCCAGAATCGAACAGCGGGATATTGGATGTGAATCTGTGTTTAAGGCGGGGACAATTCCTCGTGATAACCGGACGAATTGGCTCGGGTAAATCAACATTGGTGCGGACACTGCTAGGTCTTCTGCCTAAGGAAAAAGGTGAGATTATGTGGAATGGTGCGGAGGTAAATGCCGCCGAATTCCTGATTCCTCCAAGAGCGGCCTATACTCCGCAGGTTCCTCGTCTATTCAGTGATACTTTGAAGGAGAATATCGTTCAAGGTGGGCCGGATGAGCAAGCTCTGGAGCGGGCGATTCGCCTGTCTGTCATGGATAAAGATATAGCCGATCTCGACAACGGACTGGACACTTATGTAGGGCCAAGAGGAGTTATGCTGTCTGGCGGGCAAATTCAACGGGCAGCGACAGCGAGAATGATGATGACAGATTCGGACTTATTTATATTTGATGATCTATCTAGCGCACTGGATGTAGAGACAGAGCAAAAAGTATGGGAAGGGTTATTCCAAGAAACAGATATGACCTGTATTGCCGTATCCCATCGACGGGCGGCTCTGACGAGGGCGGATCACATTATTGTTATGAAAGACGGACAAATCGAAGCCGAAGGCACTTTGCAGGATCTGCTGGCCTCCTGTGAAGAAATGCGCCTGCTATGGCAGGGGGAATCAGTGGATTCGGACCAGGAAGCGATGATTAAAAATGTGGAATTGAGTGCGACATAAAGAGGAATGAAGATATTAAGTCTATAAATTGGACGTACCCGGCGATGACTATCGCCGGGTACTTGTGTATCATGCGCTATTAATATAAAGCGACTCTATAAATTTAACCTCTGACAGCACAATAAAAAAATTGCTGTACACGGTTCCGTATTTGTGAAGTTCATCAATCGGTACATTGCTTCTAAAACAACAAAAGCCCTGCCTCTCTTTCGTCCTTGCGGCTCCGATGACCGCTCCAGTGTGAATCAGAAAATTTCAAACGTTCCGTAACTTAAAACTCTTACTTTTTAGGGTTATAAAATAGGAATTTTCTTCACTTCTAGATGGGTTAATTAGAAAAATTCGAGGAACTTACGAGGTTAAATTTAATCAACGAATGTAATTATAACATAAATTTTCTGAAAAGAACAGTCTTTTTTCCAAACCCTGCTTATTTCGCATATTCTAGGACTTGTCTTCATAAGATTAGGACAAAACCCGCTGAAGGGGTGAGTCTGTCATGAGTCGAAAAAAACTGGTGGTAATCGTTGCAACGACCTTGCTCGTGATGATGCTGGGGCAGTTTGCTGGAATTCACAAATTTGTAGCAGGTGGCGACCATGAGAAGGGAAATAAGCTCGTGCTCGGTTTACTTGCGGAGAGGAAAGAGGATGATCCTTTGCTGGCGCAAATCCGCGCGGAGGCAGATAAGCGGAGGATTGAACCTATTGATGCGGTCGTTGACCGAGTATGGAAGGCTGTACCCGGATATAATGGTCGTGAGGTAGATATAGAGAAGACCTATGAGAAGGCTAAAGCTGCGAGGGCTGGCCAGAAGCTTGAATTTGTCTATCGCGAGTTAAAGCCGAAGGTAAGCCTCGATGATTTGGGGGCAACACCGATCTTTCGTGGCAATCCTAACAAGCCGATGGCCGCATTTATGATTAATGTAGCTTGGGGCAACGAGTACATTATACCGATGCTTGATACGCTGGATGAAGCCAAAGTGAAGGCAACCTTCTTCTTTGATGGAAGCTGGCTGAAGAAGAATACCGATCTGGCGCTAGAAATTCAAAAAAGAGGACATCAGCTGGAGAACCATGCCTATTCTCATCCGAACATGAGTCAACTGGACGATAGCAGGGCCCGGCTGGAAATATCGAAGACGAAAGATCTCTTGAAGCAGAAGCTCGGGGTGGAGAATCGCTGGTTCGCACCGCCATCCGGAGATTATAATCAAAGAACTATTGATCTAGCTGCTGAGCAAGGTCTGAAGACCGTGTTATGGACGGTAGATACGGTTGATTGGATGAAACCTGAACCAAGCACGATAGTACAGAAAATTGCCAAAAAGGTTGAACCCGGATCATTGATTCTAATGCATCCAACAGCTTCTTCACGAGATGCCTTAAAAGGGATGATTCAGGTGATCGAACGTAAGGGGATCAAGCTGGGGACGGTGGAACAGACCTTGTCCCCTGACCGGATCGATGCACCCGGAGTTGAGCGGTAGCCTTTTTTTTGATAGGATAGGATTGCATTTATCAATTCGCGGGTTGCTTGTCAAGCTATCCATTTAAATGATTGCTTACGAAGCAAGTTTTGCTGGGCAAAACCTTTAGGAGGATCCTTAGTGAATAAGACGCAATTAAGCAATGGCCTGCGGGTCGTTACGGAGAAAATTCCATCCTGCCGATCTGTCTCCTTCGGTATTTGGGTGAAGACTGGGTCGCGTAATGAAACGCCGGAGCAGGGCGGGATTTCTCATTTTATTGAACATATGTTGTTCAAGGGAACGTCAAGATACAGTGCCAAAGACATTGCTGAGGAATTCGATGCAATCGGCGGCAATGTTAATGCGTTCACCTCGAAGGAGTATACCTGCTTCTATGCCAAGGTACTAGATGAACATCTGCCGATTGCGGTTGATGTGCTGTCGGATATGTTCTTCCATTCACTGTTTGATGCAGAAGAGCTTCGCAAAGAGAAGAACGTCATCCTGGAGGAAATCTCGATGTACGAAGATACGCCGGATGACATGGTTCACGATCTCATAACAGAAGCCGCCTATGGGGAACATCCTTTGGCCCTGCCTATTCTTGGAACCGAGGAGAAGCTTCTGGCAATGACGCCAGATCATCTTCGCCAATATATGAGAGAGAAGTATACGATCGAGAATACAGTGATTAGTGTTGCAGGCAATATCGATGACTCTCTGATTGAGCTGCTAGAGAAATATTTCGGAAATTTCAGTAATCATGGAGTTAGTGATCAATTGGTCGTACCTGAATTTCTCGGCGAGCTCAGGTTCTATAAGAAGAAGACGGAGCAGAATCATATCTGTCTCTCATTTCCGGGACTTGCCACCGGGGATGACAGACAATATGCGATGGTGCTGCTTAACAATGCGATTGGTGGAGGCATGAGCTCTCGCCTGTTCCAGGAGATTCGCGAGAAGCGTGGCCTGGCCTACTCTGTCTATTCCTATCACAGCTCTAGTGCGGATAGCGGCCTGTTCACGGTCTATGCTGGGACTGCGCCGAAGCAGACCGAAGATGTTCTGACTTTAACGAAGGAAATTTTGCATGATATCGCACAAAACGGACTGACCGATAACGAGCTCCGTAAGGGCAAGGAGCAGCTTAAGGGCAGCCTGATTCTAAGTTTGGAGAGTACGGGGAGTCGGATGAACCGTCTCGGTAAGAATGAACTGATGCTAGGACGTCATTTTACCCTCGATCAAATGATAGATCGTATTGATGCGGTAACGATGGATGATGTAGACTATTGTATTAAGGAAATGTTCAAGAAGCCGTTCGCACTTGCCATGGTAGGTGCCTCGGACCGGGCAATATCCGGATTAAGGAGAGATGAACTTGTCATTTGATGTGCAGTTAAAACGTATGCCAGGCAATGAGGACGTAGAGCTTCCCCGCAAAATGTCTGAGCTTGCCTCTGGTTTTGATCTTTATGCAGCAGTAACACAGGATATCAGATTACAGCCTGGAGAACGGTTTCTCGTACCCACAGGCATTTCGATCGCAATGCCAGCTGGACTTGAAGCGCAAATCCGTCCGCGCAGCGGACTGGCCTTGAAGCATGGTATCACTTGCCTTAACACGCCTGGGACGATCGATGCGGATTATCGCGGAGAGATCAAGGTGCTGCTGATCAATCTGGGGCACGAGGCGTTCACAATTACACGCAATGAGCGTATTGCGCAAATGGTGTTCCAGACTGTACCAGTGGTTAACCTGCTTACAGTAGATGAACTGTCCGATACAGCGCGTGGCGCCGGCGGGTTTGGTCATACGGGAACGAAGTAAGTATAGAAGTAAATTACAAGCATGCAGGCTTAGTCGAATGACTGAAGCCTGCATGCTTGTTTTTTGTGTATTTGTAGATTTACCATGCCATCACTATCACAGTAGGATGAAACATTGCTATTTTCTCAGACTAGTCCAAACAGCAGCTTGGGCAGTGTAAAAAGTTTACTGTCACCTTCACCACTTGGTAGGCATCGGCATACTATGCTCTATACTGTATTGCCTGGAAGGAGTGGCGTCCTGAATGCTGACCGGTCTTACAATTGTGTTCCTGGGTGGAGATGCCAGGCAGGTCGAAGTCATTAATAAGTGTATTGAACTAGATGCATTGGTTCGTCTGGTTGGCTTCGACAAGTTGGAAAATTCGCCTTCCGGAGTGAGGCATGAAGCGTTGTCTTCTGTTTTGCTGCAAGAGGCGGATATTATCGTCATGCCGGTGATTGGCTGCGATGACAATGGAATTATCGCTGCGCCGTTCGGAAGCGGAGATCTGGTGATGAAGCAGGAGCTGTTTATGGCCATACGGGAGGGAGCCCTGGTATACACGGGCATGGCCAAGAGCTTGCTGCGACGGATGAGCACCGAGTATGGTTTCCGTCTGATCGAACTCCTTGATCGTGATGATGTGGCGATATACAATTCGATTCCGACGGCAGAGGGAGCCCTTATGATGGCAATTCAGAATACTGATATTACCATTCACGACTCGACCTGTGTCGTGCTTGGAATTGGGAGAACAGGCTTCACTCTGGCGAAGACTTTGCAGGGATTAGGGGCGAAAATCAGGGTAGGTGTCCGCCGGGAGGCGGATGCTGCGAGAGCTGCTGTTATGGGCTGGGAGCCTTTTATGACAAGGGATTTGACCGCTTACACTAGCGATATTGACTTGATTTTTAATACAATACCGACTATGATAATCACAGCGCAAATCATATCGAAATTGCCTAGAAGAACGGTAATTATCGACCTTGCCTCAGCTCCTGGCGGAACGGATTTCCGCTTCGCCGAGAAGCGTGGAATCAAAGCGCTCCTTGCTCCCGGATTACCTGGAATCGTAGCTCCTAAAACGGCTGGAATTATTATAGCGAACACATTGTGTCAGTCGATTACGGAAGAGTTCCATTTACGGGGGGATGAAGAGTGAATTGGCAAGGTGTAACGGTAGGTTATGCGGTAACAGGCTCACATTGTACACTTGCTGAGGTGATGCCGCAAATCCAACGTTTTGTGGATGATGGTGCTAAAGTTGTTCCGATCATATCCCAATCGGTACTAACGACGGATACCCGTTTTGGCAAATCAGAGGATTGGCAGAAGCAGTTAAAAGATATTACCGGGAATAATATCATTTCTACAATTGTCGAGGCCGAGCCGCTCGGACCTAAGAAATTGCTAGATATCATGGTTATAGCGCCTTGTACAGGAACTACGACCAGTAAACTTGCGAATGCTGTAACAGATAGTCCTGTCCTGATGGCAGCAAAAGCGCAAATGCGCAATGGGCGTCCACTCGTGGTCGCCATTTCAACGAATGATGGTCTGGGGTTTAATCTGGCGAACATCGCCAAGCTTATCGTCGCGAAGAATCTATACTTCGTTCCTTTCGGTCAGGATAATCCGGTAGAGAAGCCAAATTCTCTTGTGGCACAGATGGAACTGGTTCCTGAGGCCTGCTTCGCGGCGCTTGAAGGTAAGCAATTGCAGCCGCTCATTAGAGAACGGTTCAATTCATAGGGGCATATGAAGGACTATTAACTTAGGTAACAGCAACCTGCGTGCGTATTCCGGTTGTTTATGGGCATTTTGAGGTCGGTCTATGTCAAGTTGGCACGGGCCACGATCTGGATGGAGTGAGAAGCTTGCTGTCCGATGCACCGGGTGTGACGCTTGTTGACGATCCGGCAGTGCAGAGCTAAGACTCTGGTCACGGAAGCTGCCGTCAAGACGGAGGTGTTCATAGACCGTCTGCGTCGTAATCTTGGCAATGCGCGGGCGCTGAAATTGTAGATTGTGTCCGATAATCTGCTGAAAAGGCGCAGCATGGAACGCTGTTCAAATTGCAGAGATTATTGCAGCCAAAGGATAAAACTTGATACCATAACAACCTAGAATAACGGAATAAAGTCAAGCTTTACTCCGCATACGTAAATTGGAGGAATACCCATGCGCATCTTAGTGCAAAAATTCGGTGGCACTTCTCTCTCCACTCCGGAGGCAAGAGATTACGTCATCTCACATATTCGCCGGGAGCTGGCTAACGGTTTCCGGCTCGTTGTGGTGGTGTCAGCAATGGGTCGAAAAGGCGACCCATATGCAACAGACACCCTTCTTGATCTTATTGCTGGTGCTGGGGGATCATTGGAGCCGCGGGAACAGGATTTACTGTTAGCCTGTGGTGAAATGATCTCCGCATCCATGCTTAGCAGCCTGCTGAATAGAGAAAATATTTCTTCTTCCGTATTGACGGGGGCGCAGGCTGGGTTCCGAACGGATAGCCATTATGGCAATGCCAGAATTCTCGAAATTGTTCCTACCCGAGTGCTGGAGCAGCTAGAGCAGAAAGACGTTGTAATTGTAACTGGGTTCCAGGGGCAAAATCAGATCGGCGACTTTACGACACTGGGACGCGGTGGAAGCGACACTTCGGCAACGGCGCTGGGTGCGACGCTTCATGCTGAAATGGTCGATATTTATACGGATGTAAACGGCATCCTTACAGCAGACCCTAGAATCGTAGAGGATGCAAGACAGCTTGACTATGTGAGCTATGCTGAAATATGCAATATGGCTCATCAAGGGGCCAAGGTCATTCATCCGCGGGCAGTTGAAATTGCCATGCAATCAGGCATACCTGTGCGCGTACGCTCCACATTCTCGGAGAGCGAAGGAACGCTCGTTGCGAACCCGGAAGGATTCAAGGATGTGCAACTCGGCATTTTGGACCGTTATGTTACTGGCATCGCCTATGTGAACAATGTGACACAGATCAAGGTTGATGCATCCAGTGGCAACAATAAGGAGTACTTACAGCTGCAGGTCTTTAAGACGATGGCAGAGAATTCAATCAGTGTCGATTTTATTAATGTTACCCCGTCAGGAGTCGTTTATACGGTATTTGACCATGATTCGGATAAAGCGGTACATGTATTGGAGCAGCTCGACTTGAGACCGGATGTGCTTACAGGCTGCGCCAAAGTATCGGTTATCGGCGGTGGAATCAATGGAGTTCCGGGAATTATGGCCAAAATCGTTGAAGCATTAACGGAGCAGAATGTACAGATTCTGCAATCTGCGGATTCCAATACGACGATTTGGGTACTAGTCAATCAGGATGATATGGTGGCGGCATTGCGGGCTTTGCATACCAAGTTTGAACTGGGCCGGTAGATAGCTTAAGCCTATAAATAAGTTATATTCCGCTTATTCAGCGAATTGAGAGGGGAGACGAAGATGGATTTCGGTAGATTGATTACAGCGATGGTTACACCATTTGATGAACAGAATCGAATTCATTGGGGCGAGACAGCTCGTCTTATCGATTATCTAATTGAGGAACAGAAGTCCGACAGCCTGGTTGTATGCGGTACGACCGGCGAGTCTCCAACATTGACAGACGAGGAAAAGCTGGAGTTATTTCGCTTTACGGTAGAACATGTGGCTGGCAGATGCAAAGTTATTGCGGGGACTGGTAGCAACAATACAGCCCACACCATTGAATTGTCCAAAAAAGCAGAGAATTTGGGTGTAGATGGACTGTTGCTTGTAGCCCCATATTATAATAAGCCTTCCCAGGAAGGGTTATATCAACATTTTTCTGCAATTGCTAATTCGGTTTCATTGCCAGCTGTACTGTACAATATCCCGGGTCGTACGGGCATTAGCATCAGTGCTGAGACAACATTGAGATTGGCGCAAATCCCTAATATTGTCGCTACTAAGGAGTGCGCTCCTCTGGACCAAGTGGCTGAGATTGCTAGTGCTGCTCCGGCCGATTTCAAAGTGTATTCCGGTGATGATGCGGCTGCGCTCCCTGCTATGGCCGTTGGGGCCTATGGGGTTGTGAGTGTTGCAAGTCATATCGTTGGCGGTCCGATGAAGGAAATGATCACTAGCTTCCTGGCAGGTCAAGTAGAAGAAGCTGCGAAGCTGCATCAAAGATTGCTGCCGGTATTCAAGGGATTATTCGAATGCCCAAATCCGGTTGCTGTGAAGTATGCGCTTAACCAGCGCGGATATTCGGTGGGATCGGTGCGACTACCGCTTATTCCTCCGACAGAGGCGGAAGCAGAGCGCATTCGCAAGTTGCTGAGCTAGTTCACGAACAACCAAATTTATGATACTTAACCATAAAGCGATGCCTTGAATGAGGCATTGCTTTTTTTATTCTGGAGCAATGTAGAGGTATGCAGGAAATTCAGTTGACTTGTTTTTTATCTTTTTAATCATGTATAATGTATTTCAAGTGACTGGGTGCGGTTAAGTTTTTTTATAGTTTTATTTAAATGAGCACTGATCGGGTGCATAACAACAAATTCAAAATTTACGACGTCCAAACAAATTAGGAGGGTTAGATTCACTTGTCCAAAAAAATGAATAATGATAAACTGATGATCTTTTCATTGGGCGGCGTTGCCGAAATCGGAAAGAACATGTATGTCGTTCAATATGCCAATGATATCGTCGTCATCGATGCCGGTCTGAAATTTCCGGAGGAAGATATGCTTGGCATTGACATCGTCATTCCTGATATTACTTACTTGACGGAGAACCGTGATAAAGTAAGGGGTATCTTGATTACCCATGGTCATGAAGATCATATCGGTGGCTTGCCATATGTTCTCAAGAACTTGAATGTGCCCGTTTACGGTACTAAGCTTACGTTGGGTCTGGTTGAGAACAAGCTGAAGGAGGCAGGTCTACTGGGTGAGACGAAGCGGGTGCTTATTAACGCGGATTCCGAAGTTCAACTGGGATCTACGATGAAGGCTACCTTCTTTAGAACGAACCATAGTATTCCGGATTCCGTAGGGGTATGCCTGGAGACGCCAGAAGGCAATGTCGTTCACACGGGGGACTTCAAATTCGACCATACGCCGGTGAACAATCAGTTTGCCGATCTACATCGCATGGGTGAAATCGGAAAGAACGGCGTACTCGCCTTGCTATCGGATAGCACGAATGCAGAGAGGCCTGGATTTACGCCATCTGAGAAGAATGTAGGTATCGTACTTGATGATATCTTTAGCAAGGCCGAGCAGCGGGTAGTTGTTGCGACGTTCGCTTCCAACGTTCATCGGATTCAGCAGGTTATTGATGCGGCTTATACAACAGGTCGAAAGGTGACGATCATCGGGCGCAGTATGGTGAACGTCGTGACGATTGCCTCAGAACTCGGTTATCTGAATGTACCAGACGGCTTGTTGATTGAGCCAGAAGAAGTAAATAAAATGGCCGCAGATCGTGTAGTCATTCTGTGTACAGGCAGTCAAGGCGAACCAATGTCCGCTCTGACCCGGATGGCGCGCTCAACACATCGCAAGGTCGATATTTTGCCTGGGGATACCGTTATTATCGCTGCTACTCCAGTACCAGGTAATGAGAAGTACGTTGGAAGAACAATTGATGAATTATTCCGTCTTGGTGCTGAGGTAATATATAGCGGTTCAAATTCCGGGGTGCACGTATCTGGTCACGGCAGTCAGGAAGAGCTTAAGCTGATGCTGAACCTGATGCGTCCGAAATATTTTATCCCAGTGCACGGTGAATACCGGATGCTTCGCAAACATGCGCTTCTTGGTGAATCCGTAGGCGTTGATCCAGATAATATTTTCCTGGTAGATGTCGGGGATGTTGTTGAGATTCAGAACGGTGTAGCTCGCAAGGCAGGGAAAGTTCCGTCCGGTAATGTACTGATTGATGGACTTGGCGTTGGTGACGTAGGTAATATTGTACTGCGCGACCGTAAGCTTCTGTCACAGGACGGAATCCTGGTCGTTGTTGTCACGCTGAGCAAGCAGGATGGCACTATCGTCTCTGGGCCGGATATTATATCCAGAGGCTTCGTCTATGTGCGTGAATCCGAAGGGCTCTTAGAAGAAGCGAATCGAATCGTATCCAGCACGCTGGAGAAATTGATGAGCGAGAACGTAAATGAATGGGCTTCGCTTAAGACTGGTGTCAAAGATGCGCTCGGACGTTTCCTATATGAACAGACACGTCGCAGACCGATGATTTTGCCAATCATCATGGAAGTGTAATACTGCTTGAATGCAGCTAATTAAAATAATATTCTAGGCACACAGTCGCCTCTCTCCCAAAGGTAATATTGGACGGTTCCCCGTGGGAGGGGGGCTTTTTTTGTATCACGGCACTTCTTCTGCTTAGTACTGTAATGAGGCCGGAAGAATATCGGCATACTAATCCTTATGGACGTAAGATTAGATTACAGGCTAATGCCGGAAGGAAAGGTGCATAATGCATAGACATAGTGAAGTATCAGTGCGTCAGGAGACGGAGCCAGGGGAAAAGCCAGAGGTACAACAGCCGATGCCAGGGGATAAACCCGATGTAACTGATATGATCCAGCAGCTTGGTCAAACGGCTGTACCAACTCCAGGAGAGTCCAACATATATTGCTTAACGATTATCGGCCAGATCGAAGGTCATCTTGTGCTGCCTCCGCAGAATAAGACGACAAAGTATGAGCATTTGATTCCGCAATTGGTTGCAGCTGAACAAAATCCGAAGATTGAGGGTTTGCTCATCATTTTAAATACGGTCGGCGGTGATGTGGAAGCAGGGCTCGCTATCGCCGAGATGATCGCTTCCCTCACGAAACCAACGGTCACCGTCGTTATTGGAGGCGGGCATAGTATTGGTGTACCTATTGCTGTTGCTTCTAATTATTCACTGATCGCTGAGAGTGCGACGATGACTATTCATCCGATCCGTATGACCGGACTCGTAATCGGTGTTCCTCAGACGTTCGAGTACATCGAGAAAATGCAGGAGCGAGTCGTCCGCTTCGTAACGTCGCATTCTAATATTACTGATCACACGTTCAAGGAGCTGATGTTCAAGACGGGCGAGCTTAATCGGGACATCGGGACATCGGTTGGAGGAAATGATGCGGTCAAGTATGGCCTGATTGACGGAGTTGGGGGGATCGGCGAAGGTTTGCTTCAATTAAACAGTCTGATCGATTCGCGAAGAAAGACTGCTCAAGGAGGACCGAAGCAATGACGCATTATACCATTATGCCTGAAGAGGAGTATTGGGCGCAGCCTGAGGTTCAGGAGATGTATACGGAGCTTGAGATGGGGGGCGTTCTAATGCAGGTCCGGATGGAACAGGGGAATCGAGCAACGATCGTCAGATTGCTGCGCTGTAATCTTGAAGATTATTTGAATCCGCGGCTCGCTCCCGGACAGCAAATCGTCTATTTACCAGCCTTGTTTAACTAAGTACTTGTGTTAGATATAGAATTTATACGTTATCAGCGGAAGCTGATGAAATTCTATATTGCAAGAAAACTTACCTTTGGATCGCGGTCGCTCATCCTTGAATTACTTCGGTCGGTTTTCTTATCAAAAAGTAGCCTTTTTGAACCACCTCAAAGAAAGGGGTAGCGGTTTTATCGGGTGGATATGGTATAATATTCATCTGGGAGGTGTTCCTGTTTTGGCACAAAAAAGGAAGAAGAAAAAGAAGGCTGTTGCCATAGGCAATTTGCTAAAATATGAAATTTATGGGATCATCCTGATTACACTATCTATAATAGCGCTGTCCGGCGAAGCCGCGGTAGGAAGAACATTATCCAAGATGTCGGCTCTCTTGCTGGGCAAGTTCTATTTCGTGATTCCTTTAATAGGTATTTATGTTGGACTAGCCGTCATGATCAATCGCAAATGGCCGTCCCGCTGGACGACTAGACGCAGCGGGGGCCTGCTTGCTGTGCTTGCGCTCGCTCTGATGAGCACTCTAATCTCCATGCAGCAAAGGCTGGAACCGATCGTTCCGCTGACTTTCGGCAATATTTTGAGCCAGATTCATATCGATCTGCGTACTTCATTGTTCCAGCCAACATCGGTTGATATGGGCTTCAGTATGCTGAATCTAAATATCAGTGGGGGGTATATCGGCGGTATAGAATTTGCTCTGCTCTTTTCCCTATTTGGCATGGCTGGAGCTACGCTGATCATGATCGTCATGCTGGCGATCAGCTTCATGCTGATTACTGGCTTATCCTATGTGGATATCGTTCGTCTGCTGCGTGGCAGATTAGGGGAGCTTAGCAAACAGATGGGTGAGAAAGTGCGAATGCTGCGCCCTGTTCCCGTGAAGAACCGGAATCGGCGGGAGGCTAAGCCGGTGACAGTATCGCCAAGTGAGGATATAGAGGAAGACAATGCAGGTTATATGTTGGCTGAAGAGGAACAACAGTCTCCACCGAAGAAGAAACCGGTATTTTTTCAGTTATTTGGTTATAAAGGCAGTGCTGCAACCCAGACTAAGGCTGTGAATGATAATTACATAAATGAAGATCAGCAGACTGAACCATTAGAATCAGAATCAAGTCAAGGCATTAACTGGAATGAATTGAAATATGAAGGCCAGCAGAATGGAGACCTTGCTACTGAGGATAGAGGACCTATCATTCGTGATTTCTTTGACAATATTCAGCGGGAGAGTCGTCTGCAAGATGAGGAAGAAGCCATGGAGGGAGACTTTGAAGCCTTCGATCATGGGGCGACTTGGCCTGAAGAGGAGGGAAGTGTTCCTGATCCTTTTGCTGAAGAGAATGAGGTAGCGAACTTGGATGAGATTGACTCTAGTCTTGAGGCGGAAGCCTCCTCTGGAGAACAGGAAACCGAAACGGATGTACCGATTGCACCGCCAAAGCCTGCACCGAAGCCATATAAGTTGCCATCGTTCCGGTTGCTCTCGAAGCCTGCCGGATCGGGCAAAGCCGGCGATCAGGCGGATTATATGCAGACAGCTCGTAAACTTGAAGCTACGTTGGAGAGCTTCGGGGTACGCGCACGTGTGCTTGAGGTGGTAAGGGGGCCTGCCGTAACCCGTTATGAAGTTCAACCTGATATCGGCGTTAAGGTTAGCCGGATTGTCAATCTGACCGATGATATTGCGCTTGCACTTGCTGCCAAAGATATTCGCATGGAAGCACCGATTCCAGGTAAATCTGCGATTGGTATTGAAGTACCGAATAATGAAGTATCTCTTGTCACGATGCGTGAAGTTATGGAGACGCCGACCTTTATGAATTCGGAGGCTAGATTAACGATTGCCTTTGGTCGCGATATTTCGGGACAGACTATCGTTGGCAATCTAGCCAAAATGCCGCACTTGCTCGTTGCCGGAGCTACTGGTTCAGGTAAATCGGTATGTATTAACGGGATCATCACAAGTATTCTTTACAAAGCCAAGCCGGATGAAGTCAAGTTTATGATGGTTGACCCGAAAATGGTTGAGCTTAATGTATATAACGGTATTCCTCATCTGCTTACTCCGGTAGTTACCGACCCACGACGCGCTTCGCTAGCGCTGAAGAAGATCGTTGTTGAGATGGAGAAGCGCTATGAGTTGTTCTCCAAATCGGGGGCCCGCAATATCGAAGGTTATAACCAAATGATGCAAGATAATCCCGAGGCGGTACTACCATATATCGTCGTCATCGTGGACGAGCTTGCCGATTTGATGATGGTTGCTGCGAATGATGTGGAGGATGCAATTGCACGTCTCGCACAAATGGCTCGGGCTGCGGGCATTCATCTAATTATTGCTACACAACGGCCCTCGGTTGACGTTATTACCGGGGTGATTAAGGCAAATATTCCATCGCGGATTGCCTTCGGGGTCTCCTCACAGGTCGATTCCCGTACTATTCTGGATATGGCCGGTGCTGAGAAACTGCTCGGTCGCGGTGATATGCTGTACATGCCGATGGGAGCATCGAAGCCAATCCGCGTTCAGGGAGCATTCATGAGCGATCAAGAAGTCGAGACGATCGTCTCTTATGTGAGGACTCAAGGCCAAGCTGAATATGATGAGAGCCTGGTTCCGGAAATCGATGAGGAATCGACACAGCCGGAAGAGGTTCTCGATGAATTATATGATCAAGCGGTGCAGATTGTCCTGGAGGCGAAGCAGGCCTCGGTATCGCTCCTGCAGCGGAGAATGCGCGTCGGTTATACTCGGGCCGCAAGATTGATCGATTCGATGGAAGCGCGGGGGATCGTAGGTCCTTATGAAGGAAGTAAACCACGGGAAGTGCTGCTTACGATGGAGCAATTCAAAATGAATAATAACAAGATCTCATCTTAGAAGTAGTTTAAAAAGTCCGCTTTTGATCCCGAAGTAACACTGAAAGCATATTCGACATAGAATCTTGAATTCAACTGGGCCTAAGTGGATGCTTACGAAGTCATATTTCCTACGGAAACATCTCAGGTGCTCACGTAGGTTTTGCCTACGCTCCGCTCCTCAGTCCCTGCTTCATTCAACCTTCTCGGTGCTGAAAACCGGACTTTTTGAACACTCATATCATAGTTACAAATCGCATTCGTTACTGCCTTTTTTGGAGTGCATAGGAAGTGGTCGGGCTTGTCATACTAAAGTCAACCATCCATGTTAATCCACAACAGAAAGGTAGAGCTAAACGAATGATAAAAGCGAAAATATGGTATGCCGCCGGTTTAGTGCTGCTTTTATTCGGCATCGGGTTTGGGATATATCATTTAATCCAGACCAACGATGTAAAGGCAAATCAAGAGGTCCCCAAGCAGGCCGTGCCTGTATTTAGTGAACAGGTTATCAACTATGGCGCATTTGGACAGGATGTGTACGAGCTTCAAGGCCGTCTGGCTTTTTTGGGTTTTTATTACGGGAAGATCGACAGTAAATTCGGAGATAAGACCCGGGATTCCTTAAAGTGGTTCCAATCTGAGTTCGGACTCAAGGTGGATGGTTTAGCAGGTCCGAAAACGAAGCTTATGCTATGGAAAGCAACCAAGCAATGGAAGCCAGGTATGGAATCCAACCAAGAAACGGGCAAGGAGACGGCCAAGACTCCGGCAAAGGCACCAGAGAAAGCGAAGACTGAAAGTGAGGAGCTATCGCCATCCAATGCGATGGGACTTTCACAAAATGATCTGAACATTATGGCGAATGCTGTCTATGGTGAGTCGCGCGGAGAGCCGTTTGAAGGTCAGGTTGCTGTTGCCGCTGTCATTCTGAATCGGGTCAAATCGCCAAGCTTCCCGAATACCGTCTCAGGGGTTATCTTCCAGCCAGGGGCCTTTACAGCGGTTGCTGACGGACAAATCTGGCTGACGCCGAACGAGACCGCGAAGAAGGCGGTTCAGCAAGCATTGAATGGTTGGGACCCTTCTGGAGGCTGCCTCTATTATTTCAATCCAGAGACAGCAACTTCTAAATGGATCTGGACCAGACCGCAGGTTAAGACGATTGGAAAGCATATTTTCTGCATGTAAATAGATCTAAATGAAGAGCAGCCGCTTGCTTGATGGGCGGTTGCTTCTTTCCTTTCCAATGGTATAGAATGGAACTAATTTCATTGTTAAATTCGAAGTTGTTCCACTCTTGGCCCTTAAATTAAGGGAGTGGAACCAACATCGAATCTTCATTGCACATGTTTTTTAACATGCTGATTTGCATTTTAAGTCTTTTGTAAAGGAGTTTTGGTCTTGAACAAGATGATTTTTGAACGGGGCAGCGTGGGTCAAATTCGGATTCATGTGATGCCGACTACCAGATTCAAGACGTTTGCAGTGTCGCTCTATGCAGGTATTCCGCTTGCCAGAGAGACGGTTACTGCGACAGCTCTAACTCCGTTTGTGCTCCGGCGCGGTACCGCTTCCTATCCGGAGACGACCCAGTTCAGAGAGCAGTTGGAACGCTTGTATGGCGCGGGATTCGGTTTTGATGTCTACAAGCGTGGTAGTTATCAGATCGTTCAGTTTCGGATGGATACAATAAATGATTCGTTTGTACAGAGCGAGCAATTGCTCTTGTCGCAGAGCTTTGAATTTCTTGGTGAAGTCGTGACGAAACCCGTCACTGAGTCGAATGCTTTCCGGTCGTCATACGTTGCTTCGGAACGCGAGAATGTGCGCAAGAAGCTTGAGGCTATCATCAACGACAAAATGCGTTATGCCGCTGAACGCTGTATCGAGGAGATGTTCCGTAACGACAGCTATCGCTTGCATCCTCTTGGCGAGCGCAGCGATCTTGAACAAGTTACACCTGAATCGTTGTATAGTGCTTATCAAGAATGGCTGAAGAACACAAGCCTTGATCTATATGTTGTTGGAGATACGACACTGGCTGAGGTTGAAGAGTTGGTGACTCGTCATTTCCAATTGAATCGTACCGCCTCCCCGGGTTATAAGCCGGAGCAAGTTAAGCTATCCAATAGCGAACCTCGGACAGTTACCGAGAAGCTAGATGTGAACCAGGGTAAACTTAATCTTGGACTTCGCACGGATATCACATATGGGGATGAACGATATGCTGCTGCATTGCTATATAATGGAATCCTCGGCAGCTACCCGCATTCCAAGCTGTTCGTGAATGTGCGTGAGAAGGAAAGTCTTGCTTACTATGCTGCTTCGAGGTTTGATGGTCACAAAGGTATGATCGGAATTCAATCCGGCATTGAGATTGCTAACTATGAAAAAGCGTTAGATATTATCAAGGCTCAATTAGCTAGCCTACAAGTCGGCGAGATCAGCGAGATGGAAATGACACAAACCAAGGCGATGATCCGCAACAGTCTGCTGGAAATGCAGGATTCAGCGTTCGAAATGATCGCCTATGATTTCAACCGGATACTATCTGGCAAGGACCGTCCGGTGGAGCAATTGTTAAGCGAGGTAGAACAGGTACAGCCCGCTGATGTTGTTGAAGCAGCCAATACGGTTCGCCTTGACACGATATACTTTTTGACAGGGCAGAAGGAGGGATAACCTGTGGAAGCTATCACTTATGATCGATTACAGGAGACCTTATATCACGAGACGATGAGCAACGGTTTGCAGGTTTATGTTCTTCCCAAGCCCGGATTCCAAAAGACTTACGCTACTTTCTCCACGAAGTACGGTTCGATTGATAATCATTTCAAGGTAGAAGGCGAGCCGGAAATATCTGTGCCGGACGGCATAGCCCATTTTCTTGAGCATAAAATGTTCGAGGAGCCAGAAGGCGATATTTTCACTAAATTTGCTATGCAGGGGGCTTCGGCTAACGCCTTTACAAGCTTTGACCAGACAGTATATCTATTTTCAGCTACCGAGAACATCATGGCCAATCTGGAGACGCTTGTGAACTTTGTACAGCATCCTTATTTTACGGATCAGAATGTGGAGAAGGAAAAAGGAATTATCGGCCAGGAAATCGGTATGTATGGCGATAATCCGGATTGGAGGGTCTATTTCGGCTTAATCGAGGCGATGTATGCGGTTCATCCAGTACGCATTGATATTGCTGGAACCGTAGAATCGATCGCCACGATTACGAAGGAGACGTTATATACTTGTTATAATGCCTTCTACCATCCAAGCAATATGCTGCTGTTCGTCGTGGGTGGGGTGGATCCTGAAGCGGTCTTCCAAATGGTTCGGGACAATCAGGCAGCCAAGGATTACAAGCCTCAGGGTGCGATTGAACGTTTGTTTGACCAGGAACCAACTGTTGTACACCAGGCTCGTAAAGTTTCCAAGCTGCCGGTATCGCTACCGAAATGTCTATTCGGCTTCAAGGAGACGCAACTTGGACGATCAGGAGAAGATCTGTTACGCCGGGATTTGACGACAAAGCTGGCAATGGATCTGCTGCTTGGATCGAGTACGAAGCTTTATCAGAAGCTGTATGATATGGATTTGATTTCCGACGGCTTCTCTTATGAATATAACAGTAATCCAAATTACTGTTTCTCGGCGATTGGTGGGGATACGAAAGATCCTGATCAATTACTGGAAGTCATCAAGAACGAGATCGAGGCAGTCAAGTCAAGCGGATTCCGGGCAGAGGATTTTGAGCGGGCCAAGAACAAGAAGATCGGTGGTTACTTGCGGATGCTTAACTATCCGGAGAATATCGCCCATGAATTTACTAGATATAACTTCCGGGGCGGGGACTTGTTCAAAGTACTGCCGATTTATGAATCATTGACGCTGGATGATGTGAATGGGCGTCTGCGTGAGCATATTGACTGGAATCAATTAGCTGTATCACTAGTGGTGAGCCCGTAATATGACAATACAGCATGGGAGCGAGAAGAACATCGGGGATATGACGGTTCTCGTTACGGGAGCCAGCCGAGGAATAGGAGCGCAAATCGCGCTCCGGTTCGCGGCGGTAGGAATGAATGTAGTGATTCACTATTTGAATTCGCATGAAAGAGCGAATGAAGTAGCCAGACAATGTATGGAGATGGGAGCAAAGGTACATACCATATCTGCAGATTTGCGCAGTAAGACTGAGATTGAACGGATGAAGGAGAGGCTGGCGGGCTACGGATTGTACCCAGATATCCTCGTAAATAATGCGGGAATTTCCCATTACGGACTACTGACGGATGTCGAGGAGTCTGAATGGGACGAGATTATGGATGTCAATTTGAAAAGTGTCTTTCTGCTAAGCCAGGCCTTTATGCCTTACATGATATCGCAGCGTTTCGGGCGAATTATTAATGTATCATCCGTCTGGGGAATCTCTGGTGGCTCCTGCGAGGTCGTCTATTCCGCAGCCAAAGGTGGCGTTAACGCCTTTACGAAAGCCTTGGCTAAGGAAGTGGCTCCTTCCGGTGTAACCGTGAATGCAGTCGCTCCGGGTGCCGTAAAGACGGATATGATGGACCGTTTTGATGCCGAAGAGCTGAAACAATTGGAGGAGGATATTCCGGTTGGCAGACTCGCTGCACCGGAGGAGATATCTTCCCTGGTTTATTTTCTGGCGTTGCCGGAATCAAGCTATATTACAGGTCAGATCATTAGTCCTAACGGAGGCTGGGTTACCTGAAATAGGCTGCACTGTCTCGTGAATAAATGAGCAGAGAATAACGAATATTACGACTGTTGATTATAATTTACCGACATCAAGGAGGAATTAATTTGTCAACAGTACTCAAAAATTTTGATACATGGAAGAAGTTCCTGGGTGAGCGTGTAAAACATGCGGAGAAGGCAGGCTTTAGCGAGGACGCCATCGCCAATCTTGCTTATGAGATTGGGGGATTTCTGGAGGACAAGGTTGATCCGCAAAATGATTCCAACCGTGCTCTGAAAGAGCTCTGGGATGTTGGGGATGAATCGGAGCGCAAGGCAATCGCTCGTCTGATGGTCAAATTGGCGAAGAAAAACGCATAGACTTGCCTGAAAAGCTCCCGAAATCTGGGGGCTTTTCTCCCATTTTTTACAACTACTTGCCTTTCAAAATTTTTTTCTTTATTATTAGACACGTATTGTTTTATATCTTTCGGCGAAAAAGTATCAATTTATGTTCGAAAGGCAGGACATTTGATCGATTTTGTCGAAAAAGAGTAGTTTGTAAGGAATATAAGAAGGTGTATGTTTAATGGGTCAAAGACAGTGGTATTTGGAGTATAGAATACATAAGAACCGCCCGGGCTTGTTAGGTGATATTGCTTCAATGCTCGGGATGCTGGAAGTCAATATTTTGACCATTAACGGGGTAGAAGGAGATACGCGCGGATTGCTGCTGGAAAGCGATGAAGATGAGAAGATTGAGCAGATTGGTAAAATGCTGGCTAAAGTAGACAGTATAACCGTGACCGCCCTCCGCAGCCCTCGACTGGTTGATTTGCTAGCGGTTCGACATGGTCGTTATATTGAGCGGGATTCAGATGATCTGAAGACATTTCGATTCAGCCGTGATGAGTTAGGCCTTTTGGTGGACTTTCTAGGTGAAGTGCTTAAGAAGGATGGCCATCAAATGATTGGACTCAAAGGAATGCCCCGTGTGGGCAAGACGGAATCGATCATTGCTGGAAGCGTCTGTGCAATGAAGCGATGGACGTTCGTATCTTCCACACTGCTGCGGCAGACGATACGAACACAGCTTTCTGAAGAAGAAAATAATTCACAGCACGTATTTATTATAGATGGAATTATAAGCACGATGCGATCAAATGAGAAGCACAATCAGCTAATCAAACAAATTATGGAGATGCCTTCAACGAAGGTGATTGAGCATCCGGATGTATTTATAGAGCATACAGATTATAGTTATGACGATTTTGACATTATTATCGAATTGCGTAACAATCCGGAGGAACAAATCGTTAAAGATACGTTTGCTACACAATATCCAGAGGATTAAAAATAATGATTAGATACGGGGCTTATATTGACAGTGTAATGTCAATTGGTGTGATAGAAGAGGGAGTATAAATAATATCAGGAGGTGATGGTCGTGTCGGATTTGGGACAACAGTTAAAAGAAGCTCGTCTATCTATGGGCCTATCATTGGATGACGTTCAGGAAATAACAAAGATTCGCAAACGATACTTGGAAGCCATCGAGGCGGGAGACTATAAGGTTTTACCGGGGAGTTTTTATGTCCGGGCATTTATCAAAACATATGCGGAAGCAGTAGGGATTAACGCAGATGAACTTCTGGCCGAACACAAACAGAATGTGCCAGAAGCGGTGCCAGACACAACCATGGAACCTGTGCTTCAGAAGCGTCGCAGCAGACAAAGCACTGAACGCAATTCGAAGTGGCTTACGACTGCTTTAATGTGGTCTTTCTTTGCGCTGATTGTGATCGTAATTTATTTGTATTTCACAGTATGGAGTCAGTCGAATGAGGCAAAGACCAATGAGCCTGATCCAACTGCGATTACTAACAATTCGGAAAATCCGCAAAATAATACAAAGCCGAATTCTAATGCAGGAACTGATCAAGATGGCGCGAAAAATACGAATGCCGGTACGGATGATCAGACTGGGACTCCTGACAATGGAAGTGCAACGGATACAAATACAACGGATCCTAATGATACGGATACGACTAACAAAGAAATTGTCGTAGCTCCTGACGGCAAGGAAGGAAGCACGACGAAGTTCAAGGTACAGCCTGTGGGCAGCGAACCGGTGAAAGTCGTTATTACAGCTAAAGGCAGCAGTTGGGTTGAAGTACGCAAGGTTGATAAGCGTGGTGAGAAGCTCTACTACCAGACGATGCAAGATGGTGAAGTACTGAACTATGATCTTGGCGAAGAAGGGCTATTCATCAAGTCTGGGGCCTCCCCGAATACGACGATTACGGTTGGAGGACAAGTCGTTGAGGACGGCAAGAATACTTCTAAAATTCAATTGAATCTGGGTAAAGTTGATACTACTTCGGATTCGAATAGTGCAAATAATAGCGCTAATAGTTCCAATGTAGGTACTGACGGAGCGGTAGCGGGTCAATAATAAATGTAGCAGGTGCAGGCTGAGCGTATGGTTCAGTCGCACCTGTTTTTTATTGTGAATGGGCTTAATACTCGACTTTGCTAAATTTATTACATATAATTAGGATACGTAGGATTATAGTGTGTTCAATGGTAATTTTGTTGAACGCCCTTATATAGAAAGGAATGTGAAAGATGGCTTCAGAAAGCTCTTTTGATATTGTCTCCAAAATGGACATGCAGGAACTATCCAATGCCATTGACCAAACGGAGCGTGAAATTGCGAATCGGTTTGACTTCAAAGGTAGCAAGAGTGAACTTAAGGTAGAGAAGGATATACTAGTCGTTATTTCCGATGATGAGTACAAGCTCGGTGCAGTCATAGATATTCTGCAATCGAAGATGATCAAGCGCGGATTACCGATCAAGAATCTGGATTATGGCAAGGTCGAACCTGCCTCCCTCGGCACTGTCCGTCAACGGATCAAGTTGAAGCAAGGGATCGATCAGGAGAATGCGAAGAAGATTAATGTCTTGATCCGCGACTCGAAGTTGAAAGTGAAAAGTCAAATTCAAGGGGATCAAATCCGCGTAACCGGCAAGAGCAGAGATGATCTACAGCAAGTGATCCAAATGCTTCGCAAAGCGGAACTTACTGTCGATCTACAGTTTACGAATCTGAAGTAAGTAGAACTATTAGTGTGTCTTCGGTAGTTCATGACATGCGGTCTCTCGTAGCGGCCAAGCCGCGACGTGAGACTTTTTCATGTTTTTGACAGCGGTATTCACGAAATATTATACTTATACAGGGTATTATGGCTGTAAAATGGAGGGCTCATAGCATGATGACTGAAAAGGTGAAGATCGTTACATTAGGCTGCGAGAAAAATATGGTTGACTCCGAGATTATGTCTGGTCTGATTGATCAGCGCGGATATTCGCTTGTAGAGCAGGCGGAAGAAGCAACCGTTATTATCGTAAATACTTGCGGATTTATTGATGCCGCCAAAGAGGAGTCAGTGAATACGATTCTAGATTTGGCGGAACTGAAGGAGACAGGCAAGCTGAAGGCGCTTATCGTATCGGGCTGCTTAACTCAGCGCTATAAACAGACATTGATGGAAGAGATGCCGGAGATTGATGGGATCGTTGGTACTGGCGACTTTTATAACATTAATCAGATCGTCGATGAAGCATTAGGAGGTAAGAAACCGGCGTTTGTCGGGAATCCTGTATTTAATTACGAGGAGATTTTGCCCCGTAAGCTATCGACGGAGAAATATACAACCTATGTGAAGATCGCGGAAGGCTGTGACAATAACTGTACCTTCTGCAGCATTCCAATTATGCGTGGAGCATTCCGCAGCCGCTCTATAGAGTCTGTTATTGCGGAAGTTACTGCGCTTGCGGCTCAGGGAGTGAAGGAGATCAGCTTGATTGCCCAGGACTCGACGAACTACGGGACCGACCTATACGATGGAGAGTATAAGTTGGCGGAACTGATCAATAAGGTGAGTGAGGTACCAGGCATTGAATGGGTCAGACTGCATTATGCGTATCCGGGCTTCTTCACGGATGAACTAATCGAGATGATGGCATCTAATCCTAAGGTCTGCAAATACATCGACATGCCGCTGCAGCATAGTGAGGATACAGTATTGAAGCGTATGCGGAGACCGGGCCGAAATCGTGATACACGTGAGTTAATCGCCAAGATCCGCTCGCGAATTCCAGGCGTGGCACTGCGTACTTCGTTGATCGTAGGCTTTCCAGGGGAGACGGAAGAAGATTTTGAACGGTTATGCGATTTTGTTAGAGAGATTAAATTTGATCGCCTAGGCGTCTTTACTTACTCCAAGGAGGACGATACTCCTGCTTCACGTCTACCGAACCAAATCGACGAGGAAGTCAAGGAGTGGCGGGCGAATACGCTTATGGAAATTCAGCGTCAGGTGTCCAATGAGAACAACGGAAAATATGTTGGACAGGTGCTGGACGTATTGATCGAGAGCTATGATGGACGCAGTGACGTGTTTGTCGGCCGATCACAGTATGACGCACCGGAAATTGACGGAGATGTCTATGTCTCGAATTGCAAAGTCGATATTGGTGAGATTATTCCAGTACGGATTACTCATGCATATGAATATGATATGTCCGGGGAGGGTGTACTTTGAATCTGCCCAATCGTATCACTTTAGCGCGTATTTTCATGATTCCGCTGATGTTAGTGTTCTTGCTGTTCGATTTTGAGTGGTGGTCTCATGAATTGACTCTGGGGAGCTATTCACTGTCTGTGAATCATCTGATTGCCGCAATTCTGTTCATTATTGCCGCGAGCACAGATGGTATCGATGGTCATATTGCTCGTAAACGCAATCTCGTCACTAATCTTGGTAAGCTACTTGATCCTCTTGCTGACAAGCTGCTTGTAGCGGCTGCGTTAATATCGCTCGTAGCCCTCGATAAGGTGAACGGATGGGTGGTCGTTATTATTATCAGCCGTGAGTTCGCAGTCACGGGTTTGCGTGAGATCGCTTTGCTAGAAGGTTCGGTGATTGCTGCCAGCAATTGGGGTAAAGCGAAGACAATTACGCAGATTATTGCAATCTCTGCCTTGCTGCTTAACAATTTCCCGTTTGAATGGATCGGATTTCCGTTTGCGGACATTATGATTTGGCTTGCGACAATCATTACGGTGTATTCCGGAGTTGATTATTTTGTCAAGAACAAGCATGTACTGAACTTCTCAAAAATGTGATCGTTAATGGAAACGTTGTTGGGGTTATAATACCTCTTATCCAATTGGAGAAAGATACAACATCGAGAACGTAGCTTAGTTATAGCTATGTGTTCAAGTACTCTTTGAACAATCTCTAAAAGGGAGAAATGACTTGAATGAAAGCGGAAATTGTTGCCGTAGGAACGGAACTGTTGCTGGGACAAATCGTCAATTCCAATGCCCAATATTTGTCTCAGGAGCTGGCCTCGCTAGGGATTGATGTCTATTTCCAGACAGTAGTGGGCGATAATACATCCCGGCTTAAGCAAGCGATTCAGCTAGCCGCAGGGCGGGCGGACGTATTGATCTTTACTGGGGGTCTCGGTCCCACTCAGGATGATCTAACGAAGGATGTAGTGGCCGAAGTGCTGGACAGATCATTACATATCGACCGGATGGCAATGGATAATATAGAACGGTTCTTCAAGGACCGGAACGTACCGATGACGGAAAATAATCGTAGGCAGGCTCTGTCCATAGACGGAGCAACTCCGCTGGCCAATGAAACGGGTCTTGCTGTCGGAAATGCCATCGCTGAGGGCGGGAAATCTTATATTTTACTACCTGGGCCGCCTAACGAGATGAAGCCGATGTTCAAACAACAGGTTAAACCTTGGATTATGCAGCATGTGTTGACGAATGAATCTCCGATCTATTCACGGATGCTCAAATTCGCTGGTATCGGTGAATCAGCGCTGGAGACGAAGCTGCTTGATCTGATCGAGAGTCAAACCGATCCTACCATAGCTCCTTATGCCAAGGAGAGCGAAGTTACGATTCGCATCTCGACGAAGGCGAACAGCCAGAGCGCGGCTTCGAGCAAACTGGATGTGATGGAGGAGCAGATTGCTTCTCGCTTGTCGGAGCATTTCTATGCGAATGAGGATGTGCCGATCGAGAAGACCATCGTTGATATGATGACGGAGCAGGGCCTTACCGTTAGTTGTGCGGAGAGCTGCACAGGAGGCATGCTGATGCAGACGATCACGACGATCCCTGGCAGCGCCACTGTCTTCCTCGGCGGTATCGTCTGCTATTCCAATGCAATGAAAGAGAAGCTGCTTAACGTACCTCATGATCTGTTAGAGGGCGAGAACGCGCCCGGAGCCGTTAGCGCTGAGACAGCGAAGGTGCTAGCCGAACAAGTACGGATGATCGTGGATACCGATTTCGGCCTCGCCGTTACCGGTGTAGCTGGCCCCGCCTATTCCGAGCGCAAGCCGGTAGGTCTGGTCTATATCGCGATCTCTCGCCGCGATGGCGATACCGAGGTGCACGAACTCCATCTTAAAGGCAACCGCAACACCATCCGCCTGCGCTCCACCAAGACGGTTCTCTACCATCTCTGGAAGCAGCTTAAACGGAACGAGAACCAAGCCGGCAAATAAACATTGCCCGATTCCTAAATATTGGATATAATCGAATTACGGAAGAACCGTAGCCAAACTTGCTTCAAGTTGCTGCTACGGTTCTTTTTTTGCGTGATTATTAAGGGGAGAGGAGGCTTTAGATCGCTGCTGGGCTGAGTGGAGAACGAAGGTGATCGTTAAAGATGTGGCGAATGTAGCACATTGACATAAGTAATATTGGTTTGGTTTGGGTTAGGACAGAGAAATGAACCGGGTACGTCCATTAGGTGCAGGTAGTTACAGTCGGAAAAAACTGCAAAAATGCAGTTATTTACACCGTTCAGCCCAACGGAATAAGGAAAGCCTGCATTAATGCAGTTATTTTCCCAATTCCAGCTCCATTACAGGAAAAACAGACGAAAAGCCTGCATTTTTGCAGGAATTTATTTTGAACAGGGCATTTTCGAATAAAAAGCCTGGATATTTGCATCTTTTTATGTCTATGCCAGCTAATTAGTGTTTTGGAGTACCGCACACCGCCCAAAGTAGAGCCGATTCCCAAAGGGAGAGCGCCGGTCAAGTTCTCGCAGTAACTCATAAGTGTATTCAATTGCAATGGAAGTACTGCATAGCGCCGAAGTAGAGCGATTCCCGAAGGGAGAGCGTCGGCCAAGCTCTCGTAGTAACTCATAAGCATATTCAAGAAAGTGAGATAAGCGAAGCCGCGATCGCCACTATGGTAGCAACGCACGCCGCCCAAGGAGAGCGATTCCCGAAGGGAGAGCGTCGATCAAGTTCTCGTAGTAACTCATAAGCGTATTCAAGGAAGTGAGTGAGGCGAAGCCACGAACAACACAATGGAGTACCGCACAGCGCCGAAGTAGAGCGATTCCCGAAGGGAGAGCGCCATTAGCACTCCAACATAGCACCCAAGAGCAGGAGCTGGAAAAGTAAAGAGTGCCCGTAGGGAGGAAAGCGCTGATCGCAGGCAGCATACCCGGGTGCGCCGAAAGCAGCAGAACTCCCCAGCCAAGGCAACTAAGTAGATCCAAAAGTAAGACGTACCCGAAGGGGGAAAAGCGTTCCACGTGCCAAAGTAGAGCTCTCCCCAAAGGGGAGAGCGGCTAGGGAGCGCCTAAGCCTATCCTACCCGTTAGTCCAGTTTGCAGGAGTCCAGAGGGCGGCAGGCCCTTTGGAGCCCTCCCTTACGGTAAGGGAGGGTTTGGGTGGGTTGAGATACCGAATGTATGTTCGAAAAAATGCTTGGCAAACGTTTCAAAACAAGGTACAATTGTTGTATAAAAGAAATCGACTTTCTTATTTAACTAATTTGTTTTTAATCAAATTTGTGTAAATTTCTAATCAATGAGAAGGATGTGAGCTGATTGTCAGACCGCCGTGCTGCGCTGGAAATGGCGCTTCGTCAAATAGAAAAACAATTCGGAAAAGGTTCGATCATGAAGTTGGGAGAATCCACACATATGCAGGTGGAAATTGTACCCAGTGGATCGATAGCATTGGATATCGCGCTTGGAACCGGGGGGTTGCCTCGTGGAAGAATTATTGAAGTATACGGACCGGAATCTTCTGGTAAGACGACGGTAGCTTTGCATGCAATTGCGGAAGTTCAGAAGATCGGTGGACAAGCTGCATTTATCGATGCGGAACATGCGCTTGACCCTTCTTATGCAAGCAAGCTAGGTGTAAATATTGATGAGTTACTATTGTCCCAGCCGGACACAGGTGAGCAGGCACTGGAAATCGCCGAAGCGCTTGTTCGTAGCGGTGCGGTAGACGTTATTGTTATAGACTCTGTAGCAGCATTGGTACCTAAGGCTGAGATCGAAGGGGAGATGGGTGACTCTCATGTCGGCTTGCAGGCTCGTCTGATGTCCCAGGCACTACGTAAATTGTCAGGTGCAATCAGTAAATCCAAGACGATTGCCATCTTCATTAACCAGCTTCGTGAGAAAGTGGGCGTAATGTTCGGTAATCCGGAGACAACTCCAGGTGGACGAGCACTCAAGTTCTACTCGACAGTTCGGCTTGATGTTCGCCGGGTAGAGACGATCAAGATGGGTAATGATATGGTCGGTAACCGGACTCGAATCAAAGTTGTGAAGAATAAGGTAGCTCCGCCGTTCAAACAGGCTGAGATTGATATTATGTATGGTGAAGGGATCTCCAAGGAAGGCAGCATTATCGATATCGGCGTTGAGCAGGATATTGTTGATAAGAGCGGCGCTTGGTACTCTTTCGCTGGCGAGCGACTCGGTCAGGGACGTGAGAATGCGAAGCAGTATTTGAAAGAGCATCCGGAGATTTCAAATACGATTGAGCAGAAGATCCGCGAGAACAGCAACCTGACGACTACAGTCGCACCACCGTCTGAGAGCGATCAAGAGAAAGATGCTAAAGAAGAGCAGGCACTTTTCGAAGAAGAATAATAATGATTTGGGAGCGCTCTGCCGCCAGTAATAACTGGTTCGGACAGGGCGCTCTTGTCTAATAAAGGAGCGTAAACCTGGTGGAGCAACGATTTGGGAAGCATAGATCCAAACCGTATACAGGAGCGGGCAAGGATAGTGAGAAGGACGAAATTATCGACATTTCTGATCCCGGCTCATGGGAGAATCGCCGTTCATATAAGGATGAAGAGCAGGAACGGGGAGCGGCAAGCCCGGTGGAAGCAGAGGGCAATGATCTGTCTGTTTTCCCTGAGGATGAAGAGCTGACCATTACATCGGTGCAGTTGCTGAAATCGCCAAAATTCCGATATCGCATTTACTTCGGCCCTTTCCAGGTGGAAGTGCATGAAGATGTTATGGTCAAGTATCGCATGATGAAGGGCGCCGTATTTACCAAACATGAATTGGAAGAGATCGTTATTGCCGACGAACGGCAACGGGGATATGGAGAAGCATTGAAGTATCTCAGCCGCAAACCGCGGACTTCCTTTGAAATCGCTACTCGACTTAAGGAGAAGGGGTGGAGCGAGGAGACGATTAGTGAAGTGATCGAACGGTTGATCCAGGAGCGTTGGATTAATGACGCCGCATACGCCCAGGAATGGGCAGGACAACGTCTTCGCAGTCGTGGGAAGGGTAAGGCATGGATCAGATATGAACTTCGTCAGAAGGGCATTTCCAAGCCTCTGATTGAAGAGGCACTTGGGCAGGTCAGTGAAGACGATGAGTATGACAGCGCCATGCAGCTCGCGCAGCGTAAATGGCGGACTACGTCCGGAGAGACGGCGGACAAGAAGCGTAAGATAGGCGCATTCTTGATGCGGAGGGGCTTCTCCGGCCAGCTCGCTGGTAAGGTACTCCGTGAGCTGATTCAAAAAGATGGTATAGAAGACAGGGATGAGTGGGAAGACTTATAGATTCATAGTGGTATAGAGAGACAAAGATTGTACAATCATGTCCTTTGCTTGACAATTTCTTTCATTAAATAATAAAATGGTCATGAATCTATATCATGTGGATCCTTATTCCTTCCAAATGATGGATCTAACTAGATTCTATTCGCAATCATGGGGCCAAGATTCCGGCATTTTAACGGAATATTCATGCTGATTTGGCGTGATAGCCTGTCTGAATCGGCAAGAAATCGATTCTTTGTATGATGATGAATGAAAAATGAAAACTAACAAGCATCCCAGGGAATGCCTTGGAGGAAACAGCGGGGAGGTGAACAGATGCCCACATCAATCTGGATCATTCTCGTTGCCGTCGCCGCTTTATTCTTTGGGTTCGGGATCGGATATTTTATTCGCAAATCTCTTGCAGAGGCTAAAATTTCCAGTGCGGAACAAGCTGCAAGTCAAATTTTGGAAAGTGCAAAAAAAGACGCAGAAGCACTGAAAAAGGAAACGGTTCTGGAAGCTAAAGACGAAATTCATAAACTGAGAACCGAGGCTGATAAAGACATTCGTGAACGTCGGAATGAAATTCAACGACAAGAAAGACGATTGTTGCAAAAAGAAGAGTCGCTGGATAAAAAAATTGAATCACTGGAACGTAAAGAAGAACAAGTAGCTGGCAAAGAGAAGAGAATTGAAGAAACCCAGCAACAGATCGACCTGCTCTATAAGAGTCAGGTTCAGGAACTTGAGCGTATTTCCAATTTGAGCATGGAAGACGCCCGCACGATCATTCTTAATAATGTCGAGCAGGAAGTTCGCCATGAAACGGCTCAAATGATTAAAGACATTGAGTTGCAGGCGAAGGAAGAGGCCGATAAGAAATCACGTGAAATCATTACGCTAGCGATTCAGCGTTGCGCTGCTGATCACGTTGCTGAGACGACTGTCTCGGTAGTTGCTCTTCCGAATGAAGAGATGAAGGGTCGGATTATCGGACGTGAAGGCCGTAACATCAGAGCACTGGAGACGTTGACCGGTATTGACTTGATTATCGATGATACGCCGGAAGCGGTCATCCTGTCAGGCTTTGATCCAATCCGTCGTGAAATTGCCCGCACAGCGCTGGAGAAACTGGTAGCTGACGGACGAATTCACCCAGCACGGATCGAAGAGATGGTTGAGAAATCACGTCGTGAAGTGGACGAAAGAATTCGTGAATACGGTGAACAAGCGACATTTGAGGTTGGTGTTCACGCGCTGCACCCGGATTTAATCAAGATTTTGGGTCGTCTCAAGTTCCGGACAAGCTATGGTCAGAACGTGCTGAAGCACTCGATGGAAGTAGCTTACTTGGCCGGGCTTATGGCCGCCGAGTTAGGCGAGGATATTGCGCTCGCCAAACGTGCCGGATTGTTGCATGACATCGGGAAAGCGCTGGATCATGAAGTGGAAGGATCTCATGTCGAAATCGGCGTGGAACTGGCGAAGAAGTATAAGGAACATCCGGTTGTTATCAACAGTATCGCTTCCCACCACGGAGATTGTGAAGCTACTTCGGTTATCGCTATGCTGGTTGGTGCGGCCGATGCATTGTCGGCAGCTAGACCTGGCGCTCGGCGTGAAACGTTGGAAACCTATATCCGTCGTTTGGAGAAACTGGAAGAGATCTCAGAATCGTTCGAAGGTGTGGAGAAGTCGTTCGCAATTCAGGCAGGCCGCGAGGTTCGTGTTATGGTGCAGCCTGAGAAGATCGATGATGCCGAAGCGTTCCGTCTGGCTCGTGACATTACGAAGAAGATTGAGAGTGAACTGGATTATCCGGGTCACATCAAGGTTACGGTCATTCGTGAGACGAGAGCGGTTGAATATGCGAAGTAAAGGTTATGCTGATGAAGTGGCCCCTCGTGGGCCGCTTTTTCATTGAAAGCTCTATATAGAAGTTCAATCGGCCCACTTTCGTTAAGCAAACTTCTCATCAGCACTCATGGATGAGTGGCCACGATGTATAGATAGGTCTATGAAATTTCTAACGAAATTACAGATCGTTATTTCCTTGAAAACAGTGGCAAAAAAAATCTAACGATACGTCATATCGTTATTCAGGAGAAATCCCTGCTTTTAACCACTCATTTGCAAAAATAGCGATACCCAGTTTCGTTAAAAATTCCAGGAGCCCGATTTGGGCCAAATAACGATACCCAGTTTCGTTAAAATTTCCAGAGCCCATTATGGGCTGAATAGCGATATCTAGTTTCGTTAGAGGTTCTACTAAGAAACAGCGGTGTAAGGAATGGAGGAGAGACATCATTAAACTTTTATTTATAGGAGATATTGTTGGCAGTACAGGTCGGAAAGCAGTGCGGGAATCACTTCCTCGCTTAAAATCTAAATATAACCCTCATGTTATTATCGCGAATGGGGAGAATGCGGCATCTGGGCGCGGAATTACGGAGAAGATTGCTAAGGAATTTTTTGATCAAGGCATTCACGGCTTGACGATGGGTAATCATACTTGGGATAACAAGGAGATATTCGACTTTATTGACCGTGAGCCGCGGATGATTCGTCCGGCTAACTTCCCGCCAGGGACACCTGGGATTGGTCATACCGTCATTAAGGGGAATGGCAAGGAACTGGCTGTGGTCAACCTGATGGGCCGCACGTTCCTACCGGCGATCGATGATCCGTTCCGAGCTGCGGATGATATTATTGCTGAGTTGTCTAAGAAGCATAAATGCATTATGGTTGATTTCCACGCCGAAGCGACATCGGAGAAGATTGCTATGGGCTGGTATTTAGACGGTAGAGCTTCCTTCGTCGTAGGTACACATACGCATGTGCAGAGCAATGACGATATTATTTTGCCGCAGGGTACCGCTTATTTGACGGATTCCGGCATGGTTGGATCACGTGAAGGGGTGCTTGGTATGGAGCGTTCGGCGGTTATTCGCAAGTTCACGACGCAGTTGCCGGTCCGATTCCAGGTATGTGAAGGAAAATGGCATTTCCACGCTGTGTTCGTCGAGATCGACGAGGCCACCGGCAAAGCGAAAAAGATCGAGAAAATAAGAATGCTTGAGGATGAATGGTTCATGGAATAGCTGACAAGAGATACCGCTATAAGTGGAGCTCAAAAAGATCGGTTTTCTTATCAAAAGCGGACTTTTTGTACTACCTCTAAGGCACCTCCCAAAAAAGAAGGAATTATTTTGCTACTCACGAATATCTTCTAAGTAGTGGAGTCAAACCATTATTCCCAGGGAGGTACTTACCATGGAAGTATTAAAAGTTTCAGCAAAATCCAATCCCAACTCCGTTGCCGGTGCTCTAGCTGGAGTTCTAAGAGAGCGTGGTGCTGCTGAACTTCAGGCTATTGGAGCGGGTGCACTTAACCAGGCCATCAAGGCGGTAGCCATAGCCCGGGGATTCGTTGCACCAAGCGGCGTAGATCTGATATGCATTCCGGCTTTTACGGATATTGTGATTGATGGTGAGGATCGTACAGCGATCAAGCTCATAGTTGAACCTAGATAAGGTCTATTAGAGATGTAGGTGAACCTGTTTACTCATGAGTAGACAGGTTTTTTTGCTTTTTGGATTAGAAATGAATATTAATAAGTAAGATCTAAAATATACTGGAAAATAGAGCGATGAAGGAGGGGGACGTATTGAAAATTGTTGACTTCCATTGTGACGTGCTTAGCAAAATACAGCTGGACCGTAGTCTGGACTTCAAATGTGATAATGGGCTTGATGTTAATTTAGAGCGTATGAAGCAAGGAGAGGTACAGCTGCAATGCTTTGCTATTTTCCTGTCGGAGAAATTAGGCCCGCCGGGCATTGAACATATCATGGAGCAGCTTGACCTATATCAGGAGCGCATTGCATCCGAAGGTATCGGGCTCATTAGAAATACTGCGGATTTGGAACGTGTTATAGCCTCAGGAGAGAAGGCCGGCATGCTCTCTATTGAAGGAGCGGATGGCCTGGAGGGAGATTTGTTCTATTTACGGCTCTGTTATGAACGGGGAGTGCGCTTTCTCGGCATTACCTGGAATTATGCGAATTGGGCTGCGGATGGTGTGATGGAGCTGCGGAATGGCGGCTTCACTCGTAAGGGGCTTGAGCTGGTGCAGGCCTGCCATGAACTAGGAATTACACTAGATGTATCTCATTTATCTCAAAAGGGCTTCTGGGAGCTAATAGAGCTGTCTGAGAGTGCGAAGCGTCCTTTTATCGCCTCTCATTCTAATGCCTATCATATTTGCGCCCATGCTCGGAATTTGCATGATGAACAAATCAGAGCGATAATAGATAGCGGCGGTCGGATTGGTGTGACATTTGTGCCTTGGTTTGTAAAAGATAGCACGGTGGTACACAGTGAGGATCTTCTACCGCATCTCGATCATATTTGCCAGCTTGGCGGCGAAAAGCATATTATGTTCGGCTCCGATTTCGACGGAATTGATACCCATATCGATGATTTACGGCATGCAGGGGATTACTACAAATGGGTTGAGACCCTTCTCAAACACTATCCAGAAGAGCTTGTAAAGGGCTGGATGTCCGGCAATGCACTGGAATTTTTGCGAATGTGGCTACCACAGGGTAAGTAAGCGCTTTAATTAATCCAATTACGAGATCGTTATGATCGAAAACAACTATATGAAAAAGGGTGGAAAACGCTTGCTTTTTATATGACTTCGACATAAAATTGACATGACTCTGAAACAGAATGTTCACAAGTGTTGCAGAAAATTGTGACAGTTAACACATCTGCGTTCTGAGAGGGCTATTATTATTTTAATTTTATATCTTTTATAGTGCGATACGATTAAAGGGGTGGGCGATCTTGATTAGTCAATTGTCTTGGAAGATCGGTGGACAGCAAGGCGAAGGGGTTGAAAGTACGGACCGGATTTTTTCGACAGCCTTGAATAGACTTGGGTATTATTTGTACGGATACCGTCATTTTTCCTCGCGTATTAAAGGTGGTCATACGAACAACAAAATCCGGATTAGTACCAAGCCGATTCGAGCTATTTCCGACGACTTGGACATCTTAGTCGCTTTTGACCAAGAAAGTATCGATTTGAATGCGCATGAGCTATGCAGCGGTGGAGTCATTGTTGCAGATGCCAAGTTTAATCCGTCTGTTCCTGAAGGAATCGATGTGAAGCTATTCCCTGTTCCAATTACGAGCATTGCTGAGGAACTGGGCACTTCGCTCATGAAGAATATGGTTGCTTCAGGCGCTTCTTGGGCCCTCTTGGGGCTACCGCTTGAAGTATTCAACAAAGCGGTTGAAGAGGAATTTGGCCGTAAGGGTCAAGCTATTGTGGACAAAAATATCGAAGCGGTGAAACGCGGTGCCGATTTTGTACTGGAGCTCGCCGGGGGACCTCTTGATAACTTCAAGCTGGAACCCGCTGACGGTAAGCAGAAGTTGTTCATGATCGGTAACGATGCGATCGGGCTCGGTGCGCTTACGGCAGGCTGCCGAATCATGAGTGCTTATCCGATTACACCGGCTTCTGAAATTATGGAATATTTGATTAAGAAATTGCCTAAGTTTGGCGGTACTGTCGTTCAGACAGAGGATGAAATCGCGGCCATTACGATGGCTATCGGTTCGAACTATGCTGGTGTACGCTCTATGACTGCTTCAGCGGGCCCAGGCTTGTCGCTGATGATGGAAGCGATCGGACTTGCTGGTATGACCGAGACGCCGGTCGTTATCGTCGATACGCAGCGCGGCGGCCCTAGTACCGGGCTTCCAACAAAGCAGGAGCAGAGCGATATCAATGCCTTGATCTACGGAACGCATGGCGAAATTCCGAAGATCGTCATTGCACCGAGCTCAATCGAGGAATGCTTCTATGATACCGTTGAAGCGTTCAATCTGGCCGAAAAGTATCAGGTTCCGGTTATCGTGGCTACTGACCTGCAACTATCCTTGGGCAAGCAGTCCTGTGAAATGCTTGATTATAACAAGATTCAAATCGAACGCGGTTATATCGTGAAGGATATTCCGGAACGTGAAGATAAGAGTATGTTCAACCGTTATGCGGTTACGGACAATGGTATTTCTCCTCGGGTGTTGCCTGGTGAGAAGAATGGCATTCACCATGTTACTGGTGTAGAGCATGATGAAGCCGGACGTCCATCGGAGTCGACGGTCAACCGGAAGAAAATGATGGATAAACGTCTGCGCAAGCTGGACGAAATGCAGATTACGAACCCGATTCATCTGCATTCCCCACATGCCGAGCCCGATCTTCTGATCGTAGGCATGGGCTCAACAGGTGGAACAATCGATCAAGCTCGTCTTCGCCTGAATGGTGAAGGAGTGACATCGAACCATATGACGGTACGCCAAATGCATCCATTCCCTACGGAATTAATCCTTCCGGAAATTCAGAAGGCGAAGAAAGTTCTCGTATTTGAGAATAATGCGACAGGTCAATTGGCGAACCTGATGAAGCTGCATTGCGGCAACCATGATAAAATTCTGAATGCATTGAAATATGATGGCAGTCCGTTCTTGCCTTCGGAAGTATTCGAAGAATGCGCAAAGGCCGCCGGCTATAAACCGCACGAGGAGTTGGTACAAAATGGCAACCTTTAAGGAGTTCCGTAACAATATCAAACCTAACTGGTGTCCAGGTTGTGGAGATTTTTCAGTGCAGGCCGCGATTCAGCGCGCTGCAGCGAATGTGGGACTCGAACCGGAAAGTTTGGCTGTAATCTCAGGAATCGGCTGTTCCGGACGGATCTCTGGTTACATTAACGCGTATGGTCTCCACGGCATTCATGGCCGTGCACTTCCCATCGCACAAGGCGTGAAGCTGGCTAACCGTGATCTAACGGTTATCGCTTCCGGCGGTGACGGTGATGGCTTCGCGATCGGTATCGGGCATACGATCCATGCGATCCGAAGGAATATTAATATGACTTACATTGTTATGGATAACCAAATTTATGGTCTGACGAAGGGGCAAACTTCACCGCGTAGTAGTGAGGGCTTCAAGACGAAGAGTACACCGGAAGGCTCGATTGAATCGACGCTTTCTCCACTCGAGCTGGCGATTTCGGCCGGGGCGACTTTTGTGGCTCAATCATTCTCCAGCGATCTGAAGCAACTGACTTCCTTGATCGAACAAGGTATCCAGCATGAAGGCTTCTCGTTAATCAACGTATTCAGCCCGTGCGTAACCTTTAACAAGGTGAACACATACGATTGGTTCAAAGAACATATTACAAATCTCGACACAATGCCGGATTATGATCCTAGCAACCGCACGCTGGCAATGACAACGTTGATGGATACAGGCAGCATGATCACTGGTCTGATCTATCAGAACAAAAATAAGAAGTGCTATGAGGATCTGGTTCATGGCTTTAAGCCAGAGCCGCTTGTGAATCAGTCGCTGGCATTAAGCGAGACTGAGTTTGACAATCTTGTTGCAGAATTCAGATAATTGGCAAAAAGATGTTCGTATTTTACGGACATCTTTTTCTTTTTACGTGAAAAAGGTGTATAATAGGGGGCGATATAGAAACGTCACACCCGTGATAGAGAAAAAACGAGGAGTGTTTACAAAATGAGCAAGACTGTACCTGTCGGCGTATCAGCACGTCATATTCACTTAACTCAAGAGCATATTGAAGCTTTGTTTGGACAAGGTTATCAGCTTACTGAATTCAAGCCGTTGTCCCAACCAGGACAATTCGCGTCTAACGAGACAGTAGCTGTCGTTGGACCGAAAGGCCAGTTTGACAAAGTTCGTATTCTGGGACCTGCTCGTCCAGCATCCCAATTGGAAATTTCCCGTACGGATTCCTTCGCAATCGGCGTTAAGGCTCCAGTTCGTGAATCTGGTAAGATTGATGGAACACCTGGTATTAAAGTAGTGGGTCCTGCTGGCGAAGTTGAGCTAGAGCAAGGCGTAATCGTAGCAGCCCGTCATATCCACTTCCATACTTCCGATGCTGAGAAATGGGGCATCAAGGATAAAGAATTGCTGAAGGTTCGCTTTGGTGGAGAACGCGGTATGATTATGGAAAATGTTATCGCGCGTGTATCGGATTCCTTCGCACTTGATATGCATATCGATACGGATGAAGCGAATGCTGCTGGCGCCAAGAATGGCGATACTGCAGAAATCGTAGATTAATCATCAGTTATTAATAGACAAGGGTCTCGCCTGATCGTACAGATCAGCGAGACCCTTTATTAATTTGCGGGGAGACTTCTGAAGGTTTGAATTAATTACTTTCGATCGCTACAGCATGAGCGATACATGGAATGCTCTCCCCTTGCTGGTAGGATAGGGGGGAGAGGAGAGCGCCGGTAGCAACGACAAGCAATCGCTTCAGCTCTCCGCGCTTCATACGGTTCAGCAGATGGCCGTAAGTCACAACAGCGGAGCAGGCACAGCCGCTCGCCCCTGCCTGTACATTCTGCTTGTCATAGTTATAGATCATCATTCCGCAGTCCTGATAGTTCGTCTGATCGATTGGGAAGTTGTGGCGCTTGAACAGTTCTTTGGCGATCTCATAGCCAACTTTAGATAGGTCGCCAGTGACGATCAGATCATAATAGGAGGGCTCAATCTGCATATCGCGGAAGTGAGCCTGGATGGTGTCGACCGCCGCCGGTGCCATCGCTGCGCCCATATTAAAGGGGTCAGTGATTCCCATATCGATAACGCGGCCAATCGTCGCCGACGTAACTTTTGGACCGCTACCTTCCAGCGACAGCACAGCTGATCCCGAGCCGGTGACTGTATATTGCGCGGTTGGCGGCTTCTGCGAGCCGTATTCAGTTGGATATCTGAACTGCTTCTCCACACTGGCATTGTGGCTGCAGGTTCCGGCAAGTGCATGCTTGGCACCGTTGTAGTTCACAATATATGCAGCCAAGGCAAGACTCTCCATCGATGTGGAGCAGGCGCCAAATACACCCAGATAAGGGATGTTGAGCGTCCGAGCTGCGAAGCTACTGCTAATAATTTGGTTCATCAAATCGCCGCCGAAGTAGAACTGAATTTGCTCCTTCGTAAGCCCAGCCTTCTCAATGGCTTTGCTGGCAGACTCTTCAAGCAAAGTTTTCTCCGCTTTTTCCCAACTCTCTTGCCCTAGGTACAGATCGGCATGGATCGTATCGAAGTCATTAGCCAGAGGCCCCTGTCCTTCGAAAGGCCCGACGATTGTGGCGCTACTTATAATGGCTGGCTTATTCTCGAACACCCAGCTTTGATGGCCCTGTAACATGATTAGTGACCTCCTCCAGCAAAATCAGGAATGAAGATGGCATAGAATAAACCAATGATGAACGCGGCAAAGGTACCGAATACGATGACGGAACCTGCAAGCTTGAACATGCCGGCACCAACCCCGAGAACTATTCCTTCTGCGCGATGTTCAAGTGCTGCCGAGGTCATTGAGTTGGCAAATCCGGTGACTGGCACAGCGGTGCCAGCCCCGGCCCATTGTGCGATTTTGTCATAGACGCCCATGGATGTCAGAATAACGGCGATCAGAACGAGGACCGCGACCGTTGGATTGGAGGCCGACTTCTCGTCGAATCCTCCAAAAGCGATAAATGCCTGGCGAATGCACTCGCCGAGCAAGCAGATGATTCCACCGACCAAGAAAGCACGCAGACAGTTCTTGAGCACCGGGCGTTTAGGCTCCATGGACGAAGCTAGACGCTGGTACTTTTGCTGCGCAGGTGTCATTTTTTTATTTTTTGCATTAGCCATGTTACGCACTTCCTTTATTGTTGTATCAACACTCGTCTCGTATCATCAATGACGTGCTGCAATTGCTCGGAGCAGGTGGTATATATTTGCTTGTTCGTCTCGTTCTCTGTCGAAAGGGCGAATATCTCAAGATCCGCTTGACATTTCTTAAGTGTTGCGAGAAGCAACGGTTTTTCCTGCGGCTGCGGAATTTTGATTTTATCATCATACAGGTCGACATAGAGCTGCCCATAACCATCAACCTGGCCAAGATAGACATTTTCAAGGGATACGCCTTGCTTCTCCAGCTCTGTATTTAGCCATTGTCGGCTGAATCCAGACGTTGCCAAAGGTTCGTCCATCATTTTGCCGTCGAGAATAACAGTTTGCGGCTCGGCCTCGGTTGGCATCTTAATACCTAGTTGTGCTAGCGTAATCGGTTGATATTGATCCTTCAGTAAGGCGTTGACCTGGCCATCCGGTTCAATGACGGCATATTCGACCTGGGATACCTTGAAGATGCTCTTCCTGCGAAGCTGTTCCATGAGCTCCTCGTTGGTCAGCTTTTCTTTCTTCAGATTATCCTCTAAGACTTTGCCATCTTTAATAAGAACTGTGCCTTTGCTGTCGATCACGTCCCGCGATTTCTTGCTCTTCATTTGCAGAAACTCGATTCCTAGGGAGACGAAGAACCAGGTCACAATAGCGACAAGCGCAATGTACCAATCTTGATCGTGATTTATGGATAGAAAAGCCGCTAAATCCCCGATTGTTATTCCCGTAACATATTCAAAGAAGGTTAATTGTGAGAGCTGCCTTTTTCCGAGAATACGGGTCATAAGAAAGAGCACGAAGGCGGCGGATAAAGTCCTGACGATAATTTCTAACCACACGGGCATAGCGAGAAGGCTCCTTTCAGCATGCATGCACAATTTGACATTCACTTATCTGACTTTTGAACAGTCATTGTATCCCAATTATGCGCAACTTGCGTTATTTTACTAACACAATATATGGCAAGAGGAAAATGAATTAGTCCGAGCAAATATGGCAAAATTAATGCTTGTTCAATTGATAATCTGATAAGGTGGTGAACAAATTGACTGTAGCGTCCCAAGTGAAGACAACCGTTGCATCCCTAAAAAGTGCTCAGGCTAGCTTTGAGACATTTGCTCTCAGTACGCAAAACCAGGAAGCCAAGCAACTGTTCACTAATGCTGCTCAGCAAACGCAGCAAATCGTGGATCAAGTGAATTCTCGCGTACAACAGCTGGAACAGGAAGAACCACAGTACAAAGGCTTCTAATCATTAAGGTAAAAAAGAGAAACCTCGTTCTCATCTGAACGAGGTTTCTTTTTTTGTTGAATAAGTGGGTGCGTTAATGGCAGAGGAAATGGACTCTTTCGCGTGAACCCAGGTAGATAAGCACTATAAATCATGTTATAATTTAGTGTAATGCATTTTTATAAGGTTGCTGAACCTCTTGGGTACACACATAGATTGTAAAAGGGAGTGAGCCGACACCGTGGCTAAAGAAACCAAGGATTACTCCAAGTATTTTGATTTTTCGGACGCTAAAGTCATCTCGGAGGACGAACGTGGGAAGAAGATCAGAATCCGCGGACGAGAGATCCAAATCTTGTCGGAACCGAACAGCCGTATTGAGAAACAGCGTGGTAAGGAAGAGATCAAAGTGCTATATGACAATATGGTACCGGAGGAGCTTCGGCATATTGGACTCGGCAAGCACTATATTGTGTATACGTTTGGTTGCCAAATGAACGAGCATGACAGTGAGACGATCAAGGGTCTTCTCGAGCAGATGGGTTATCAGCCAACGGAGGATCGTAAGGAAGCGGACATTATTCTGTACAATACCTGTGCGATCCGTGAGAACGCTGAAGACAAAGTATTCGGTGAACTTGGGCATATGAAAGTGCTGAAGATGGAGAAACCGGATTTACTGCTCGGCGTATGTGGCTGTATGTCGCAGGAAGAGGGCGTTGTGAACCGGATCCTGCAGAAGCACGGTTTTGTAGATATGATCTTCGGTACGCATAATATTCACCGTCTGCCTTATTTGATTCAGGAAGCGCTGTTCAGTAAAGAGATGGTGGTCGAGGTCTGGTCCAAGGAAGGCGACATCATCGAGAACCTGCCAAAGAAACGTGAAGGCATGCGCGCTTGGGTGAACATTATGTACGGCTGTGACAAGTTCTGTACATATTGCATTGTTCCATTCACACGTGGGAAGGAGCGGAGTCGCAGGCCAGAGGATGTCATTGCCGAAGTAAGAGAACTGGCACGGCAGGGATTCAAGGAGATTACGCTGCTGGGTCAGAACGTGAATGCTTACGGCAAGGATTTTACCGATATCGATTATAGATTCGGGGATTTAATGGATGACATCCATAAGATCGACATTCCGCGCATTCGCTTCACGACTTCGCATCCGCGCGATTTCGATGATCATCTGATTGAAGTATTGGCGAAGGGCGGCAATCTCGTAGAGCATATTCATCTTCCAGTGCAGTCGGGCAGCAGTGCTGTGCTGAAGAAGATGAGCCGTAAATATACGCGCGAGAGCTATTTGGAACTTGCTGCGAAGATTAGGGCCGCAATACCCAATGTAGTGCTGACAACGGACATCATCGTTGGCTTCCCAGGAGAGACGGATGAGCAGTTCGAAGAGACGCTGTCTTTAGTTCGTGAAGTCGGCTTTGACTCGGCATTTACATTTATATATTCGCCGCGGGAAGGTACACCGGCTGCGGTCATGGAAGATAATGTACCGATGGAAGTGAAGAAGCAGCGACTGCAGCGGTTGAATGCTGCGATCAATGAATACAGTCGCAAGTTTAATGATGCGCTTCGTGGTGAAATTGTTGAAGTGTTGGTCGAAGGGGAAAGCAAGCGAAATTCGAATATTCTCTCCGGCCGCACAAGAACGAACAAGCTCGTTCATTTTGAAGGAAGCACCGATTTGATCGGCAAATTCGTCATGGTAGAAATCACAGAGCCGATGACCTGGTACATTAAGGGGAATATCTTACCGGAGAGCGTTACTTCCGTGTCTTAATTAGACGATAGAAACCACCTGAACGAATTAGAACTCTACTAACCGATAGCATATGATGAGGAGGGAAAACCTTGACGCAGCAACATCAACAGCAGACCGATTGTGGGATTCCGAAGTTTGATTCCCGAGATATGGTTATTCGCGAAGATATTATGGCAAAAGCGAAAGAATTGGCCGCTTTGATCGGCACTAGCGAGGAAGTTCAGCAATTTAAGAAAGCCGAGCATCAAATTCAGAAGCATGATAAGGTGCAAAGTTTAATTAGCGCCATTAAGAAGAAGCAGAAGGAAATTGTTGCATTTGAGAGCTTTCAGAACAAAGCAATGGTGGATAAGATCGAAGCTGAAATTTCAGCATTGCAGGATGAATTAGACAATATTCCACTCGTTACTGATTTTCAGCAAAGCCAAAGTGATATCAACTATTTGCTGCAGCTTGTCATTTCGGTAATAAGCGACACTGTGTCACAGAAGGTAAATGTAGAGACGGGAAGCGGAGAGCCGGCAACGACTTCCGGCTATGGAGATTAATGACGTAATAAGTCGGTGCGGAAGTGTGCTTCCGCACCTTTTTATTGATTGCTGAATCGGCGCCTTGAAGAGAAAAATACATAGAAAATAAGGAGGTTGCGGTTCATGGATTGGTCAGAAATTATGCTGAAGGAGCAAATGAGCTTCTCAGGCAATTTGGGCATGAAATTCAATCAGATTGATAAGGAATGTGTGGAGCTGGAGCTTGAGATTCAAGAGAAGCATTTGAATTATGTTGGTATCGTGCATGGAGGAGTTCTGTCGTCGCTGATGGATCAAGCGATGGGAACCCTGGTAGGCGCAATTAAGGGACGCCTTGGGGTAACGACGCATCTGAATGTTAATTTTCTGCATGCAGCTAAAGCGGGAGCCATCAGAACCTATGCTTATCCTGTGCACGAGACTTTTCGTACCATGACCTGCCGTGCAGAAGTTCGTGACAGTAATGATGAACTATGCTGCGTAGCTACTGGAACATTCCGTTTGCCTCGCGAATGAGCGAAGATAAATGCAGGTTATGACAGACAAGCACATGGCTAATCCCATTATTTATTAACGATATTAACAAAGAAACCGTATTTTCTTTTATTGCATTTTTCGTCCTTAGGGTAGAATGTTATATAATAATATATTTAAGTAAAGGTTCAAAAAGTCCGGTTTTCAGCACCGAGAAGGTTGGATGAAGCTAGGGCCTGAGGAGCAGAGCGTACGTAGTGGGTACGTGAGCACCGGAAGGCCCGGCTGAATTCAAGATTCGATGTCGAATAAGCTCTCAGTGTTACTTCGTGATCAAAACGGACTTTTTGAACTACCTCTAAGGGCGTTATCATTATGACTGATGTGGTGATGGTGAATCGTGATGAGTAAAGAACAAGAGCAAGAGAGGGCCAAGGGCGTGATGGAGGTTAAGAAATATCGCACACCGGATGGAATTCCGGCGGATATCGTGATGTTTACTTTGACCCGTCAGGAGAGAAAGGCCTCGACCAAATCTTTGCCAAGGTTTGATCTGAAGGTCATGCTGATTCGCAGAAGAAGCTGGCCGTTTGCGGGGGCATGGGCTTTGCCAGGGGGATTTTGCCAGGAAGATGAATCGTTGTACGAGACGGCAAGAAGAGAACTGAAGGAAGAGACCGGAGTTGACGGACATCACTTGGAATATCTCGGCGTATACAGCAAGCCAGGCCGCGACCCGCGTGGGTGGATTATTTCGCACGCTTTCTTCGCATTGGTTGAGGAATGGGTGATCGAGAAGCGGCAAGCTGCGGATGATGCCCAGGAAGTGGGTCTGTTCCCGGTGCGCGAGGCGCTTGATGAGCTGCAGCTGGCTTTTGACCATCGTGAAATATTGCAGGATGCCTATTTAAGAATACAGCAGCAAATGCTGCATACGACAATTGCCAAGCAGTTTCTGCCACCACATTTTACGCTGGGTGAGCTATATCAGGTGATTCAGACGGTTGTACCAGATTTTGCAGAGCTTAATTTTATTCGTAAAATCACCTCCACGCGGAGCAGGCAGGGCATTCTGGAAGAGGTTCGTGATGAGGACGGCAAGCCGATGTTGTCCAACCAGTATTCCCAGCGTCCGGCCCAGCTCTACCGGTTTACTGATTTTACACCTCAGTTATCGATTTATACCTAAAGTGAGTGTTCAAAAAGATCGGTTTTTAGCCTAATTTATAATAGGGCAGAGGGAGTTTCACCTGCTGCCTTTTTTTGTCATCAGGATTGATAGAAAGGACGAGGACCATGTACTGTACAGATATGGCGTTACATACGGATAAGTATCAAATCAATATGATCTATGCACACTGGCTGAATGGTACCCATCTGAAGCAAACCGTATTCGAAGCTTACTTCCGCAAGTTGCCGTTCGGTAATGGATATGCGGTGTTTGCAGGGTTGGAGCGGATTGTGAACTATATATCCAGTTTGAAATTTACGGAAGAGGACCTCAGCTATTTGGCAACGCAGGAGGAGAATTATCAGCCTGAGTTCCTGGAACTGCTGCGCAACTTCCGCTTTAGCGGCAATATCTATTCCTTTAAAGAGGGGGCTCTATGCTTCCCGAATGAGCCGCTGATTCGCGTGGAAGGCACAATTATGGAGACACAGCTTGTGGAGACGGCGTTGCTTAATTTCATGAACTTCCAGACGCTGATTGCAACGAAGGCATCCCGTATTAAGCGAGTGGCTGAGAATGATATCTTGATGGAGTTCGGAACGCGCCGTGCTCAGGAAGCTGATGCGGCGATCTGGGGAGCCAGAGCCACGTATATCTCGGGATTTGATGCAACATCGAACCTGCTGGCTGGCAAAGTATTCGGTATCCCGACCAAAGGGACGCACGCGCATTCCTGGGTACAGATTTTCGATTCCGAGGAAGAGGCATTTGATATATATGCTAGAGCGCTGCCGGATCAAGTATCGCTATTAGTTGATACGTTCGATACGCTAGAGAGCGGTGTGCCGAATGCAATCAAGACGGCACGTAAGCTTGAGGAGGCTGGCAAACGTCTTGGCAGCATCCGTATTGACAGCGGCGACCTTGCCTATCTGTCTATTAAGGCCCGCAAGATGCTGGATGATGCTGGACTCCCTTATGTGAAGATCGTAGCCTCCAACGACTTGGACGAGAATACGATCTTTAACTTGAAGGCACAGGGTGCCAGAATCGATTCTTGGGGAGTCGGAACACAGCTCATAACGGCAGCAGACCAGCCGGCGCTCGGCGGAGTGTATAAGCTGGTGGAGCGCGAGTATAACGGCGTAATGGAGCCAACAATCAAGATCTCTGGCAATCCGGAGAAGGTTACTTCTCCAGGGAAGAAGGATATACTGCGGATTGTCAGCAAGGAGAGCTGCAAATGCATCGCCGACTACGTCTGCTTCCCGCATGAACAGCAGGCCCGGACGGGCGGTAATTTACGACTGTTCGATCCCGTGCATCCATATATTAAGAAGTCTGTGAAGAACTATGAGGCGATCCCAATGCTTCAACCGATTTTTGAGCAGGGGGAATTAGTCTATGACTTGCCTACACTGGAAGAGATTAAAGCCTACCATAAAGAGCAGGTCGACATGTTCTGGCCGGAATACTTACGCAAGTTAAATCCGGAAATCTACCGTGTTAGATTAAGTCAGGAGGCTTGGGAGCTTCGGCAGAGAATGATTGAGGAACGGCTTAGTGTACATGAGATAATAGAGGAATAATTTATTTATATTCAAAGACTGCTTTAGGCGTAGTGTTCGCTTGTAGCAGTCTTTTTTGCGTGCAATTGAATTATTTCTCGGGAAAGCGCAAAAATCGATTTTATTATATATAAGCTGCTACGAAATTCGACAATACTTAAATTTTGTGACAATCCAAGTAAAACAGTCAAAATGAGATTGTCCATATGACATTTGTTACATTCGTCACACTGCTTCTGTGATAGATTGAAAAATTAAGTAGGGTCTATTTTTTATGATATTTATTACTGATTAACGTCGTTATGATCTCGCATTTGCGAAGAAGGGAGCTATGACGTGGCACAGTTACCAAAAAAGAATAAGCTTGGATTTTTTGAGATTCGTCTGGAATCCATTGGGGGATTAGGCGCTAATCTAGCTGGCAAAATGCTGGCGGAGGCTGGCGTGGAAGGAGCGGGCTTCAACGGAGTCAGCTTCTCGTCCTATGGTTCGGAGAAGAAGGGCTCGGCGGTTAAGGCGCATATCCGCTTCTGTGATCTGGATACTCCGATCCGGGATACCTCACCGGTAGAGCGTCCGCATATTGTTGGAATATTCCAGGAGGCGCTTGCCAAGACCGTAAATGTAATTAGCGGTATATATGAAGATAGCACGGTTCTTGTTAATTCAACGAAAACTCCAAAAGATCTAAAAGAGAAAATGAAATTAATCGGCGGAACGATCGCCGTGGTCGATGCTACGGGCATCGCGCTCGAAGAGAAGAATCGCGTAAATATGGCTATGTTGGGGGCTATGTTCAGACTCTGTCCGTTCCTTGATCCGCAGACGATGAAGGATGTTATCCGCAAGTCGCTGGAGAAGAAGTACCCGCAGACGGTTGCTCCGGCTTTGGCTACCTTTGAACGCGGCTATCAGGAAGTAACGTTCGAGACATTCGATCTTCCAGAAGGAGCAAGCATGCCGGAATTTGTACGGATGGACACGCCGGTGCTTGGATACGAGACACAACCTATCGGCGGTATTATCTCAAATCCGGGCAATAGCATTTTGAAAGACTTGAGTATTTCTCGTTCGGGAATGATGCCGCATTTCGAGGCTGCTTCTTGTATTCATTGTGCCCAGTGCGACAATGTATGTCCTGATAATTGCTTCGTCTGGGAAGAGCTTCCGGATAAGAAGGGCAGACCACAGATGTTCCTGAAGGGCATCGATTATCAATATTGCAAAGGCTGCCTGAAATGTATTCATGCTTGTCCAACAGACGCGCTCTCCAAAGCTCGTGAAGAAGAAGGCTATGCAGAGGAGCATCGCGTTCCGCATTTATTCGACCTGGCCATTCAATAAATCTGAAATAGAAAGGCGGTAACATTGATGGCAATCAATATGGAGAAGGAACAAAGATTAGCCAAGGTGGAAGAACGGATCGTATATGAATCCGGTAATGAGATGGCAGCGTATGCCGCCCATCAGATTAATTATCATATCATGGGGTATTTTCCAATCTCTCCATCGACGGAAGTAGCTCAATTTCTAGATTTGATGAAGGCGAACGGTCAGCATGATATCAAGCTGATTCCATCTGACGGTGAGCATAGCTCGGCCGGGATTTGCTATGGTGCTTCCACAGCAGGCGGTCGTGTCTTTAATGCCACGAGTGCGAACGGTTATATGTATATGCTGGAGCAGATGAACGTGCAATCCGGCACCCGCTTCCCGATGGTCATGAACTTGGTCTGCCGTTCTATATCCGGCCCGCTCGATATTCATGGCGACCATTCGGATTTGTATTTTGCCTTGAATACAGGCTGGCCGATTCTGATGTGCCGCGATCCGCAGGCTGTCTATGATATGAATATTCTGGCGCTTAAGCTTGCTGAGGATCCAGAGGTCAGATTACCTGTTCTGGTCGCTTCGGACGGTTATTTTACATCTCACCAGAAGCGTCGTGTTCGCACATTCGCGCATAATGAGGATGTTCTGAAGTTTGTGGGCGAGCGTCCACCGGCAGGCTTCCCAGATACCCTGGATCGCAACCATCCGATTACGGTTGGACCATATATGAATGAACCGGACTATATCAATAATAAATATCAGCAATCCGAAGCGATGTATAACGCTGAGAAAGTATTTGAGCGAATTGCTAGCGAATACGGGGAGCTTACGGGCCGCGAATATCAAATGCTTGATATGTACCGGATGGAGGATGCTGAGGTTGCAGTATTCCTCATGAACTCGGCTTCTGAGATCATTAAGGACGTCGTTGATGAACTGCGCGCGCAAGGCATTAAGGCCGGCTCAATTGCACCCAATATGATCCGTCCATTCCCACAGAAGCAAATTGCTGAAGCCCTCAAAAATGTCAAAGCGATCACAGTGGGCGACCGCGCTGATTCCTTTGGTGCCCATGGTGGTAATATGGTGAATGAGATCAAGGCGGCTCTGTTTACTTACGGCAATCACTCAACGAAAGTGATCAGTCGTATTTACGGCCTTGGCGGTAAAGAGTTCTATGCTGAAGACGGACATAACTTGTTCGAACTGGCAATTGAAGCAGCTGAGAAGAATAAAGTGGTAGTACCATTTGATTACTACGGACATACCCCTGGGGATAAGACCAAAGTACCTCAGCCTGTACTGAAGCCGATGAAGTTCGAGGACCTCAAGACCGGTCTAATTCAGGTGAAAATGAATGAAGAGACCGGCAAGCTCGGCGTACGGATTCCTCCGCTGCGGGCCTTGACGAAGAAGCCGAAGCGGATTGCCCCTGGGCATGGCGCTTGTCCAGGCTGCGGTATTTTCTCTGGTCTGGAGTTGTTCTTCAAGGGGATTGAGGGCGATATCGTAGCGTTGTTCCATACAGGTTGCGCGATGGTCGTTACGACGGGTTACCCGTATTCATCACATAAGGCAACCTACATCCACAATCTGTTCCAGAACGGAGCCGCAACGCTGTCTGGCGTAGTTGAGATGTTCTGGGAGCGCAAGCGTAGAGGAGAACTAGATGAATTAGGGCTACAGGATGACTTCACCTTCGTTATGGTTACTGGCGACGGCGGGATGGACATCGGTATGGGACCGGCGATTGGCGCAGCATTGCGCGGACATCGCATGATCATTGTCGAATATGATAATGAGGGTTATATGAACACAGGTGCCCAGCTCTCCTACTCCACACCGCTCGGACATCGTACTTCGACTTCGAATATCGGTTCGGTGCAGAAGGGTAAAGTATTCCATCATAAAGATACGGCGCAAATTATGGCGGCGACGAATATCCCTTATGTATTTACCGGTAGCGAAGCGTATCCGCAGGATCTGGTGAAGAAGGCTGCCAAAGCACAGTGGTATGCACAAAATGAAGGACTCGTCTATGGCAAGATTCTGATCGCGTGTCCATTGAACTGGATATCTCCAGATGATGAAGGCACGAACATCGTGGATGCAGCGGTAAATTCCTGCTTCTTCCCGTTGTATGAGGTCGAGCATGGACAGACAACGATTACTTATAATCCAGAGGAAAAGAACAAACGGGTTCCGCTTACAGATTGGCTGAAGACGATGGGCAAGACACGTCATCTGCTTAAACCTGAAAATGCCGAAGCGTTAACTGGATTCGAACAGGAAGTGGATCGTCGCTGGCAGATTCTGAAGGCGAAGCACGAGAATCCTCTCCTGTAATAACGGGAATTATTCCGTAACAATATGAAGTAAAGCATGGAGCTGGAGATTGAAATATGCCACAATGAGCTGGTATATTTCAGTCTTCAGCTTTAATTGTTGTAAGATAGTAATAAATGATTATAGCTGATAAATTAACTTTTCCAAGATTGATCTAAGGAGGAGAATAGGATGGAGCAAGCATATAGAGCTTTTCGGGTTAATCAGGACGAACAGGGATTTCGGACGGGGATAGAGACGATCCAGATCGCGGACCTTCCTGACGGGGACGTAACGATCCGGGTTCACTATTCGAGTGTCAATTATAAGGATGGACTTGCCAGCATTCCGGATGGAAAAATAGTACGAAGCTACCCGATCACTCCGGGAATCGATCTGGCTGGTGAAGTGTTGGAGTCGAGCGACAGTCGTTATCAGCCAGGGGATCTCGTGCTATGCACCGGTTACGGACTTGGCGTAAGCCAGGACGGAGGACTGGCGGATATCGCCCGTGTACCTGGGGATTGGCTGGTGAAGGTACCTGAAGGGCTGACGCCTATGGAGACGATGGCCATTGGGACGGCTGGCTTTACAGCGGCCTTATCAGTAGAGCGACTGATTGCGAACGGACTCTCGCCTGACTTCGGTCCGGTTGTAGTTCTTGGTTCTTCTGGTGGCGTTGGAAGCATGGCGGTATCCATTTTAGGCAAGCTTGGTTACCATGTTATCGCCGTCACAGGAAAGGTGCAGGCCAGTGAGAAATTGCGTGCGCTTGGTGCCGCTGAGATCATTAGCCGCGAGGAAGCCATGGCTGGCGGGAAAGGGCCGCTGTCCAAGGAGCAATGGGCTGCTGTCGTTGATCCTGTGGGGGGGGCGGTGACAGGTGAAGTACTGAAGAAGATCAAATACGGCGGATTGGTTGCTATCTCCGGCTTAACTGGAGGCAATAAAATTGACACTACGGTATTTCCGTTCATCCTGCGCGGAGTGAATCTGCTTGGCATCGATTCGGTGTTATGTCCGATGCCGCTGCGCTCAAAATTGTGGCAGCAGCTAGCTGGTGAGTGGAGGCCGGAGATGGCTCTCGCTGAAGGGGTCACTGAGCTTCCGCTCGAACGGGTATCAGAGGCATTGACGACCGTCCTCGCTGGCCAAGCCGTGGGAAGACAGGTTATTAATCTCATGAAGTAAAAAGCCTTAAGGGTAGATAAAATAGCATAGAAAGAAGTGCGTGTTCAAAAAGGCCAGTTTTCAGCACCGAGAAGGTTGAATGAAGCTAGGGCATGAGGAGCAGAGCGTACGTTTTGGGTACGTGAGCACCGGAAAGCCCGGCTGAATTCAAGATTCGATGTCGAATTTGCTTCCTGATTCACTTCGTGTTAGATATAGAATTTATTCGTTATCAGCGTAGCTGATGAAATTCTTTATCGCAAGAAAACCTACCATTGGATCGCGGTCGCTCATCCTTGAATAACTTCGATCGGTTTTCTTATCAAAAGTAGACTTTTTGAACAACCTCTTGAAGCGAGTTTAGCTAACAGATTAGGTGGATGAGTCCCACCTGATCTGTTTTTTTATACAGTATAGTGATATTAGAATAGTAGTATAACTTTGTCGTAATATTATATATAATTGTCGTATACTTTGACTAAAAAACAACGATTTATTGTGGTAACTTAATAACTAGATGTCAGGAAATTATATATACTTGGGAGGCTAGAATAGATGACAATTCGAATAGGCAAGGTTAGTTACTGGCATGTTCACGCTTGGGATTACACACGCCAAGCCCAGGAGCACACAGACACAGAGATCACAGCAGTTTGGGACGACAATGAGGCGCGCGGCCGGGAGGCGGCTGAACAACTAGGTGTTCCCTATTATGCGAAGCTTGATGAGATGCTATCCAACCCGGAAATCGATGCAGTTATTGTAGATGCTCCAACCGATACACATGAAGAGGTAATCACTGCTGCTGCAAATGCAGGTAAGCATATTTTCACTGAGAAGGTGCTGGCTCCGACAGTTCGGGAAGCGGAGCAAATTTTAAAAGAGATCGAGCGTAATGAAGTGAAACTGACGGTATCACTACCTCGCTTGAATGATGGTTATACGCTGGCTATTCAGGATATTTTAAAGCAGGGCTTGTTAGGTCAGATCACTTATGTGCGTGTTCGTCTATCTCATAACGGTGCTATTGCCGGCTGGTTGCCGGAGCATTTCTATAATTTACAGCAATGTGCTGGCGGGGCGTTAATCGATCTGGGCTGTCACCCGATGTATTTGACGCGTCTATTCCTGGACCAGGAGATTACTGGCGTAAGCGCGAACTTCGGCTATATTACAGGCAAAGAGGTTGAAGATAACGCCGTCGTTAGCCTGTACACAGCATCGGGAGCGATCGGTGTCGTTGAGGCGGGGTTTGTAAACAGCCATTCTCCATTCTCGATCGAGGTTCATGGGACGGAAGGAACACTGATGTATGGAACGCCGGATGAGACGCTACGGATCAGAAGTAACCGTGCTCAGCTTGGAGAAGCTTGGCATGAGCGGTCAACCGGAAGCAATCGCGAGAGCGCATTTGAGCAGTGGGTGCAGCATATTCAGAACGGTACCCAGGCTGATGAGAATATCAGCATGGCTTTGGAGTTGACCAGATTAATGGAGGCGGCGAATCGCTCGGCTAAGGAAGGCCGTGTAGTGCAGCCCGCGCAGCTAGGCGAGTAGAAGATGGAGCCCAGGCTAGTGAATTCATTTCCGTATGAAGTCATGTTCGAGAAGAAGGACATGATGGAGAGATTGGAGATCATCGTCTCTTGGGGGCATTATGAAATTCGTGTTCTACGATTTCATTTAACGTCGTTTGATGCCGGGCGGTTTATTGATTTTCACAACCACGCTGAGTTCGAATTCCACTTCATCCCAAGGGGCAAGGGTGCAGTTATTCTTGAGGATACCCCTTACTCCTTGGCTGAGGGCATGTTCTATTTAACGGGGCCCGGCGTGATGCACTATCAGGAGGCGTCGCCCGAAGAGGCGATGGATGAATTATGCCTCCATGTCGATATCGTCCCTAGATTTAAGAGTGATGTGGACCCATGGGAGGCGGCCGAAGCGGAAGAATGCATCGAGAAGCTTCGGCATTTTCCGCTCAAGCCGACGCAGGATACCCATCATGCGATGCACTGCTTCCTTGAGGCCTATGAGGCGGCGGATATGAAGTATCGGGGCTTCTACACATCGATTAAGCAGTCTGTTATCAGCATTCTACTTAAGTCAGCCCGGGCTTGGGACTCGGGCGATACCGGTGCCGAGGCGCCGATCCGCGACATGCTGGAGCATCGCTATCATTACGCTGTTCAGTATATTGAAGCGAATTATGCAAACAATTTGACCCTGGACAACGTGGCCGAGAAGCTGAATATTAGTGCTCGGCAATTGCAGAGGGTGTTCAGAAGCATGGATGAGAATCGGCCATTTAGTAAAATAGTTGAAGACATTAGACTGCAAGCTGTCTGCCGCAGACTGGAGGAGAGCAGCATGCCGATAGAGCAGGTCGCTCAGACCGAGGGCTTCTCGAATGCGACCTATCTGCATTCTGTATTCCGCAGACGCTTCGGCATGACTCCTGCAGCTTATCGCAAGTGGAAGCAAGCTATTAACTAAGAATAGGGTGATTATATATGAGTAAAGTATACCGGATCGGAATCGTAGGTTGTGGCGGAATTGCCAACGGCAAGCATATGCCAAGCCTGAGCAAGCTGGAGAATGTGGAAATGGTCGCATTCTGTGACATTATTCCTGAGCGGGCGGAGGAAGCCGCGGCCAAATTTGGAACACCGGAAGCGAAGGTCTATGCGGATTATAAAGAGATGCTTGCAGAAGAGCAGCTTGATATCGTCCATGTTCTGACCCCAAATGACGCCCATGCTGATATTTCCATCGCAGCTTTGGAGAGCGGTCATCATGTCATGTGCGAGAAGCCGATGGCGAAGACAGCTGCCGATGCAAGAAGAATGGTTGAAGCAGCGAAGCGCAGCGGGAAGAAGCTGACGATTGGCTACAACAACCGCTTCCGGGCAGACAGCTGGTATATGAAGAAGCTGTGCGAGGAAGGGGAGCTTGGGGATATTTATTTTGCCAAGGCACACGCGATTCGCAGAAGAGCAGTACCAACTTGGGGTGTATTCTTGGACGAAGAGAAGCAGGGCGGAGGCCCACTGATCGATATCGGCACCCATGCGCTCGATTTGACGCTGTGGATGATGGACAATTACAAGCCAAAGGTCGTTCTCGGTACGAAGTATCATGAACTTGCTAAACGCGAGAATGCGGCAAATGCTTGGGGACCTTGGGACCCTGAGAAATTTACGGTTGAGGATTCGGCATTTGGTATGATCGTGATGGAGAACGGCGCTACGGTGATGCTCGAATCCAGCTGGGCGCTCAATTCGCTTGAAGTGGATGAGGCAAAATGCAGCCTCAGCGGAACGGAAGCCGGTGCGGATATGAAGGGCGGACTGCGCATTAACGGTGAGAAATTTAGCCGTCTGTACACCAACGAGATTGAGCTTGGCTCCGGCGGGGTAGCTTTCTATGACGGCCAAGCCGAGAATGCCTCCGACGTTGAAATGAGAAAGTGGATTGAAGCGATCGATCAGGATCTTGAGCCGGTCGTTACGCCGGAACAGGCCTGCGTTGTCTCGGAGATTCTTGAAGCAATTTACGAATCGGCACGTACGGGCAAGGCCGTATATATGAACTAGAAGCAGTACGAATGAAAATTATAGTAGGAACGCATCGCTGAAGAAGTGGTGCGTTCTTTTTTTGTGTACATGCTTGAATTGGAACCTAGCTGCATCGGGTAGAGAGTGTGTGTAAAATGAACAGTTTACGTTATTTTATATCAAATAGCGATACCCAGTTTCGTTAGATTTATTTTGAGCTTATTTTCGTCACAGTAGCGATACTGTGTTTCCTTAGAACTGTTTTAGCAATTATGGATCTACAGAATACGCAGAGGTATACAGGAAAATATGGTACAATATTGAAAATCAAATGAAGTGACGACAATATTTAATTGAAAGAGGGTTATTGTGATGGATACTTCTGTATCGCTTTTTGGAGGCCTCTCGGTTTTTATCTTCGTGCTTTATATTTTGATCGCGGTGTTAGGTGTTTATTGCCTTATCCTGTTCATTAAGCTGGCGCATCGTGGAATCAAGGCTCTAGACATTTATATTGCTGAGAAGAATAGAAGAAATCTCTAGCTTAAGGAGGGGGGGAAGATGAGGAAGAACACTCTCCGCTTATTACTTATACTAATAGTTGCAGGAGTGGTTCTCTCGGGTTGTGGAAGTGGAGAGACCTTACCTGCAAGTTCTGGTAATTCTGAGGATTTAACGGCTTCTCTCTATGTACAACAGAGTAATCCGGATAAGGATGAATCTATATTTAGCGTTGAAATGATTATTCCATCGGATATACAAGTTAATGAACCGTTTGAGATTGAAGGCTTGCTATGCAATAACAGTGATAAAAAGGTAGAGATTCTGCATGGAGCAGCGATGTTCACGTATGTGGTCTATAACTCTGATGGAGTTGAAGTACCGAACGAACGAGGAACATACACGATAAGTGACATTGGAATTGGAGTTCTCCTGGAGCCGAACAGCAAGTACAGCTATGATGGAGGTGGACATGTCAGCACGAAATTAAATGAAATAGTGCTTGAGCGGCCCGGCATTTATACAATTGTGGCTCAGGCTGAGTTCCACATCACAGGCAGTGGGGAAAACAGTAGGGTTAGCATCAAGTCAGACCCTTATGAGATCGAGTTGAAGTAAGCGTAGGTGAACGGATTGATAAATTTAAAAACATATTATGATTTGACGGAGTTGAAGTCATTGTTGGCTGAATGTATGTGGCCTGATGACGTACGGATAACTCGTGAACTGGATAGCTATTTAACGGATGACAGTAGGGGGCTTTACGGTGAAGTTATTCATCATCGGCTCGTTGGGTTAATAGGTATAGTTTCATACTCAGAAGAAGCGGTGGAGCTGAAGCATATTGCAATTAACCCCCAATATCGACGGCTCGGATTAGGTACAAAGTTAATTTATGAATATATGCACAGCTATAATCCAGCTAAAATAATCGCTGAGACGGATCAAGATACCATAGGATTCTACAGTAAGATTGGGTTCGAAATCCATAGCTTGGGAGAAAAGTACCCTGGCGTTGAACGGTTCCAATGTATTTTATCGAAGGATCATGAGTTGATACTACAAGGTATTAGATCATAAAGGTGAGTTGCAAGTGATCGTTCTAAGAGAAGGAGTGATAATGATGAAATCTCCGGGTGGCTCGACGTTTCCCTATTACTATAAAGGGGGAGAGATTCACTGTCTCAAATATGGGAACAAATACAAGGACGAGCAGGCGCTGTTGCAATTAATGCAGAAAGAAGAGGAGTTTATCGTTCAGGTAAAGAGGCGGCTGAAAATATGGGTTGATTTTGATAAAACCTCATTTACTCCGAGTGTCTGTAACGCATTTATCCAAAATATCATAAATTTAAACCATCATATCGATAAATTATCCGTTGTAGGATTATCGGGTTTTTATCGTTGGAGGCTTAAGAGGGGAATTAGGAAAGCAAAGCTCAAGGTGATTATTTCATTCTATTTGGATCCAGAAGAGGCCAAAACGTGGCTAGTCTCTGAAAGAGCAATGTAATGACAAATTCTGAGGCGGCTCCCAATTATGAATGCCAAGCAATGTCTCAGTGATCAATATCAATCGACTTCAATCCAGATTTTAAGCAGGGAGCGCGATAATTTGCTTTATCATATCAGTGAAGAGAGTAATATAGAAGTGTTTGTTCCAAGGAAAACCGAGGCTTGGCCGGATTTGCCGCCGGTCGTTTGGGCGATAGACGAGAAGCATTTGATAAATTACCTTTTTCCCAGGGAATGTCCTCGCATTATATATTCAAATTCTTCAAGAGTCAGCGAGGCTGACCGAGCGAGATTTTTCTCACAAACGGCGGCAAATACGATCATTGCTGTGGAGAGCGGCTGGCTGGAGCGCATGAAGCAGGTTCGGATATACAAATACTGCTTTGCAGATAATGGGTTTGAGCTGATGGATGACAACGCCGGATACTATGTCTCCAGAGAGACGGTACGGCCGCTTCACATTGAACCCATCCAAGATATGCTGGATCGGCTCTTGTCTTATGATATCGAACTACGTTTCACTCCGGTTCTTCATCCTTTGAAGGATGCTATTCTTGCTTCTACAGTTACAGATTTTTCTATGATACGTATGCGAAATGCTAGACCTTAAGAAACAACTGGGGGATTAGAAATGATCTATAGAAATGATAAAATCACGGTCCGCTCTATTGCAGAGGCGGATCAGCAGCTTCTTGCAGATTGGCTGTCTAATCCGGAAGTACTTCAATACTATGAGGGACGTGACCGACCACATGATCTTGAAATGGTCAGGGAGCATTTCTATCTGGAGGATGACGAGACGCGATGTATTGTTGAATATGAAGGCCAAGCGATCGGCTACATCCAATTCTACCCGCTCGAGGAGGATTCCAGACTAGAATATGGGTATACCGATGCAGACGGTATCATCTATGGAACGGATCAATTTATTGGTGACCCGGGTTATTGGAATAGAGGCATCGGTAAGAAGCTGGTCAGCTCGATGCGGGACTACTTAATCCATCAGCGTAAAGCGGCCAAAGTGGTCATGGACCCGCAAGCCTGGAACGCAAGGGCTCTCGCTTGTTATGAACAGTGCGGATTCGTCAAGAAGAAGCTGCTCAAGGAGCATGAGCTGCATGAAGGGCAATTAAGAGATTGCTGGTTGATCGAATGTACGGCGGAATCTGCTCAACTATAGGAGGATGCGCGTTATATATTTGTCGGAAGATTGAAGAACCAAGGGGAGAGTAAAATGAACGATATAAAAAAGGGTACTGTTGATCAAGAATTTACGATTGAGTGTGAGGATGTCCTACTGATCGAGTATAGACTTCAGGATCTTGATAGTCTGGTCAATTTGACCCAGCAGCCGGAAATATATGAATATCTACCGGACTGGAGGGCTTCGCGAGAACAGCGACTTGATTGGATGATGAATTATGAAATTCCTGAGAATAAGCGGTTTCTACAGGCGACTGTAGAAGATGGTGAGATCAATGAACTATGTCTTAGAATGGGGATTATTTTAAAGGAGACGGGCGAATTTATTGGTTGGTGCTGTACGGGAATGAAGGAGGAACTGCCTGCTCCAAATCGAGAAGTCATGTATGCTATTTCAAGGAATCATCGCAATAAAGGATACACTACGCAAGCTGTGAATGGGTTGACTAAGTTCTTGTTTGAGCACACGAACATATCCGAGCTTAACGCCATCGCATTATTACGAAATGTTGCATCCAATAAAGTTATCGAGAAGTCCGGATTTACGAAGGTAGGAGCTATAGAAATCGATGGTGAATCCTATCATCATTACAAGCTGTACAGATGAAGAAGGATGTGAGCGTGGTGATAGATCAGATAAATGAGATTCGTTGGCTAGAGGGGGGCACTGTAGCAGGTGCTCTATTGACTCCCGGTGCTTATACACTAACTTCTCTGATTTCCGGCTTAGAGGCAGAAGTCGTAAAAATAAGCATTGCTGACAATCATGCCGTGCTTAAGGTATGGAATCGAGATTCCAAGCCTGATGTGGCCTTACAGTATAATCTCTTGCATGCTCTATCCGCTCAAGGGATAGCCGTGTCGCAGCCGCTGGGTTATGGACTGGATCAGGAGGGAAATTCGGTCCTGCTAACGCCTTATGACGGGCAACCTATCAATAAGCTGAATAAATCGATATTGTCGACCCTTGTACAGAAACTGACTGAGTTACATCGGTTTCCCATTTCCGAATTGAAAGGGCTTTCTCTCCCTAAGTATGATTTTGTCCGTTATTTCTTTCCGATGATTGAGAAATATGAGGACATCAAGCTTTTGCTTGAGCAGCTTGCTCCTAAAGTGAGTATGCGTCAGAACTGCATCATTCACGGGGATTATAATTTGGGGAATATTCTGTACCTGAATGGAAAGTATTCCATTATTGACTGGACCAATGTACAGCTTGGTGACTCTCGATATGATGCTGCCTGGTCGATACTATTAATGCGGATTTACGCAGGTGAACGTAACGGCTTGACATATCAGTCTTTATTTATGGATGAGAGGGCGTTTACTTCTGATGAATCCGAGCATTTCGAGGCACTGGCTTGCTTGAGATGGGTCCTGCTATCCCGTATAGCTCCAGAGCTAGCAAAGGGTAGAGACACATTATCAAGAGCACGCAGCATCCTTAATAATAACCAGTATCTACGTGAAGATTTGTTGGCATAGTCGGCTGATCGATTCTTCAACTTCAAATCTGCTTAATGGCTGGGTTCAGGTTGACACCTGTATCCTAACGTTAGGTCCATTTTGTACATAGCTCCCATACTTGTTGGGCGATATCAGGATCATCCGCATAAGCGGGATAATAAGTTGAACCGAATATTTGCTTGGCTTGTGTGAGGGGGTCAGGCTTGGTCTGACCTGGCAGAATAATCTCACCCTGCTTATTAAAGAGATGCCCGGACAGATTCGCATATTTCTCCGCCGTACAAATTTGATAGTAGCACTCCGCTACTTCATCTGGTAAGGGATTAAATAGGTTCTGGAGTACTGCGAGAGTCCGCCAGATCGGGGATAAGTTGTCTATGGTCCGTTTGGATATTTTTGTAGCGGGAATTTGCAGCGCATTGACCTTGATGTCATAGCGTTTAAGTTCCTCAGCCAATCTTTTCGTCATAATAAATAATGCCATCTTTGAGTCACCATACATTTTATAGGTGCTATAAGGACGGTTATCTTTGAATTCACCTTGAAGATTGTCAAACTCAATTTTTCGCTTGGGATCAAAGAAGTGCTTGATGTTCGTGCTGCAGGCATGGAGGATCCGGGCATCCGATGATTTACGAAGCGGATCCATTAATAGCTTTGTCATTAAGTAGGGTCCAAATAAGTTCGTGGCAAAGGAAAGCTCAATGTGATCGGGGCTAAGTTGATAGATTTTTTCGCCGTGTTTAAGGTATGCCGCATTATGGATTAATACATCAAGTTGGTCAAAGGCTTGTTGGAAAGCTAAGCAGAAATGGCGGATCGATGAAAAGGAAGCGAGATCCAGTTCCAACAAGCTTACTTTATCGTTTCCACTCTTCTCGATAATCTCCTGTTGTACGCTGCGACTTGCACTTAGATTACGACAGGCCATTACTACATGGAACCCTGTGGAAGCAAACTTAAGGGCGGCTGCTCTGCCAATCCCGGAGTTGGCACCGCTAATGATAACAATACGATCTCTCATGGTTCTCCCCCTCATTTCTATGATCAGCGCAATATCAAATATATGTGAATTTAGTAGCAATAATGAATATAGGAGCCGATGTATATGAGTGACTATTATTGGGATCGCCAGGTTGATTATTTGCGCAATACTCGCTGTCTCTACTATAACGATGATTATCTGGAATTTCTAGTAAAAGTCGTCTGGAAGATCGATCGACCGGTGAAGATTATTGACTTCGGTTGTGGGTATGGTTATTTAGGGCTAAAGCTCTTGCCGCTCTTACCGGAAGGATCGACATATACAGGGATCGATAAAGGAAGCAAGTTGATCCAAGCAGCTCGGGAAATATTTGAGCATCAGAAATTCGAGACTGAATTTATCGAAGCTGATATCGAAGAAGTGGTCATAGCAAGAGATTATGATATTGCTATGTGCCATGCTTTTCTATTACATATGCCGGATTCGAAAGCAATCCTCCAGAAAATGATCGACAGCGTTCAGAATCATGGGCGAATCATTTGTTTTGAACCTCACTGGATTGCGAATATGTCGAACTATTATATGGATGGGATTGAACAATCGAGAATTATTCGTTTGGGGTTGCTGCAACAGTTATATGAAGAAGATGCTCGGCTTAATGGTAAGGATGGAAACATTGGAATTCAGCTTCCAATCATGCTAAGTCAGATGGGCTTGCACGATGTTGAATGCAGGGTGAGCGACAAAGTGAATTTTTTGGATCAGAACATGGAACCACTGGCGAAAGACAAACTCTATCAATCTCTGATAGAAGAAGGGCTGGGACAAATCCCTGGAAATCGAACCGAAGTCGTTGAGCGTTTGTTGGCCAAGGGTCTGACAGAGGAAGAAGCGATAAGTCAATACAACGCTGAATTATTATTATCCGAGAAATTCGGAGTAAATAGCTGGTTAACCTACGCGCTTAATATGAAGATCACCTATGGAACCGTGGAACGTGACTGAGCAATAAGGAGGGGGCATTATGGATTCGGTGAAACGATACTATAATCAGTTTGACGAGTGGGGAAGGCTCGATCGCGAGCCATTAGAATACTTGATTCATCTACACCACATGCAGAAGAACCTCCCTCGATCTGGTCGTATTCTAGATAACGGAGCAGGTCCAGGTAAGTATTCGATGTGGTTAGCAGAGCAGGGTTATCGGGTTACCTTGACTGATTTGACACCGAGGCTAGTGGAACTAGCGGAGCAAAAAGCGATAGAGCTTAATCTAGAAAAGCAGTTCGATGGTTTTCACGTAATGGATGCGAGACATTTAAGTGGACTCTCTGATGAGCAATTTGACGCGGCATTGGTGTTAGGACCGATGTATCATTTACAGTCCCAAGATGATCGAAACCGGGCAATTGCTGAATTGTACCGGGTGACCAAGCAAGATGGACTTATCTTCGTTGCATTTATGTCTAGAACGAGGTTCCTGTCCACGTCTTTGCAATATCCGGAAAGGTGGAGGCCCAATCATACCGTTCAAGGGATAACAGACTTTATGAAATCTGGGGCCTTTAACCATGACGATGAAGGTAGATTTACTGGGGCCTACTATTTTGATATCGCTGAAATTATCCCTTTCATGGAATCGCAAGGCTTCCAGACGATCAAACTTATCGGTTCAAGCAGTGTCGCTGGGGGAATGACGGAAGAGCAGTGGGATTATTGGAAGAGGCAAGGGGACGATGCCTTCACTCAGTTGATGGAATTGATCATGAATGAATCGGAGAACCCTTATATTCTCGGAGCTTCGTCCCATTTATTGTACATCGGTAGGAAATCTAGTGGTAGCAGTAAAGAATAACTATAGTTATTCTCCATCTTGTAGTCACATATCATAAAAGCTAAGGTCAGAAGCGGAGGCGATAAGAGCATGGAAGTATCCATTAGCTTAACCGATCAGACTACGAAATTTGTAATTAATAATCTATATCCATTGTATCTGCATGATCTATCTGAGGTCTGGGGATGGAGACCGAACCAATATGGCGTCTTTGAGACGGACGATACGTTGACACTACAGGATCAGAATAAAGTATTTGATATCTGGTGGGAGAAGCCGGCTATTCTAATCCCCTATCTCGTCACTGTAGAAGATATTCCAGCGGGATTTGCACTTGTAGCGACACCGCCTTATACGCCACATGGAACTGAATTTTATTTAAATGAATTCTTCATCCTGCGTTCCTTCCGTGGTCAGGGGGTTGCTGAAGCGGCAGCCATACAGGTCTTTAATCTACATTCCGGCACTTGGGAACTGCAGACGAATCCAACGGACAGCAACAAGAGAGCACAGGCCTTTTGGAGAAAGACTGTAAGGAATTATGCTCCGGATTCGTACCTAGAAGAAATGAAGGAGACATCAGATGATGGGAACAAGTTAGTATTTACTTTTGATAATAGTAAACAGGCGTTGATCTCTTATAGATAAGTTAAGGAAAGGAAATCTTCAATTTGAGTCATAACTGGACAGATTTAAAGTATCTCCTCCGTGGTAATGCAACGCAACGTGAAGTCTATCATTTGCTAGTCAAGTACAGACTTATGCATCTTCTCGAATTATATCGTCCGATTCTGGTTGGAACCATTCCAATCGGGATTCACGTTGAGAACAGTGATTTGGATTTAATTTGCGAAGTAAATGATATCGCTTCCTTCGATGCGTTAGAAGAGTTAGCCAGGGCTCATCTGCAGCAGTACCGGGGTTACACTCTGACGAGACGGAAAGTAGACGGCTTATGGAGACTTAAAGTGAATTTCTGGCTGGAGCATTGGCCTGTGGAAATATTTGCACAGCAGAAGCCTGTCATGGAACAGAACGGGTATCGACATATGGTGATTGAGAATCGGTTGCTTCGCTTGTATGGAGAGGATTTTAGACAACAAGTGATTGCTCTGAAGCGTGAGGGGCTGAAGACGGAACCGACCTTTGCCAATCTACTGCAGCTAGATGGAGATCCTTTCAGCAAATTATTGGAGCTAGAAACTTGGGAAGATGAACAACTTAGAATGTTATGGATGAGATAGAATATCAGATGAACAGCGATCAGCTGGAAGGAGGCAACTATGTTAACGACGATTTATATGGTACGGCACGCGGAGTCGCCTTATACGGCTGGTGAAGAGAGAATAAGAGGACTGAGTCCTGATGGAGAATTGAAGTCCAGGCAGGTGACAGAGCTGCTGCAGGATGAAGGTATCGATATGATCGTCTCTAGCCCGTATGCGAGAGCGATGCTCACCGTGGAGGGGCTGGCCGGGAAGTTGAATTTGCCGATAGAGACCTATGAAGATCTCAGGGAGAGGCAGTTTGCTGATGATAGCTATTTGATCAGGGATGAGCAGTTTATGACACAAGTGCAGAATATGTTCTCTGATCCGGAATATGCTTTGCCTGGGGGAGAATCGAGCAAGGTTTGTCAGCAGCGAGCTGTTCCTGTAATGTTTGAATTGCTTGAACAGCATCGGGGGAAGAAAATCGTTATCGGTACACATGGCAACGTCATGACATTGATGATGAATTATTTTGACCCAGACTATGGCTGGGATTTCTTCATTGAGACGAAGAAGCCGGACATTTATAAAATGGAGTTTCAAGGAACCCGACTAACTCAAGTAACGAGGCTGTGGAAGGATTGAAGAAGAATTTCGAAGCAAGCATCAGTTGGTTCGGATTATTGGGGGTTTTTCAAGTATCTGGATAGGAGCTGTTATTAATGAGCTTGAATTTACGAGAATGGATCGTTGAAGTAGATATTACGAAGCTGCAGACGGCCCTGGAGGAAGGGCTTGTTACCTCAGAGGAACTGGTAGCGGAATACATAGACCGGATTGACAGATATGACCCGCGGATTAATTCGGTACTTGAGATTAACCCGGATGCGATATCTATAGCTAGATCCTTGGATCAAGAGCGGCTAGATAGCGGGAGTCGCGGGATGCTGCACGGAATCCCCATACTTCTAAAAGACAACATCGATACTGGCGATAAGATGCATACTAGTGCCGGATCGGTTGCATTAGCAGGGTCTGTAGCATCACAGGATTCTGCCGTTGCCGCCAAGCTTCGCTCAGCGGGTGCAATTATTCTGGGCAAAGCAAATATGACGGAGTGGTCTAACTTTATGTCGAGTTATATGCCGGCTGGATACAGTTCGCGAGGCGGGCTTGTCCTCAACCCTTATAATCCAGGTGAGTTGTTCGTCAGTGGCTCTAGCTCTGGCCCCGCCGCCGCAGTTGCGGCTAATTTCGCGACGGCAGCCATTGGAACAGAGACGGCGGGATCCATTATCGGGCCGGCCTGCCAGCATTTCCTCGTCGGAATTAAGCCGACGGTAGGACTTGTTAGTCGCGCTGGTATTATACCTATCTCCGCAAGTCAGGATACTCCCGGCCCTATTGCGAAGACAGTTAAGGATGCGGCAATGATGTTGGGCGTGCTGACAGGAGCTGATGAACGGGATCAAACAACAAAGTCGAGTGAAGGCCACGCGTATACCGACTACACCTCTTTCCTTGATGCAGATTATTTGCGTCAGGCGAGAATTGGTGTCCCAAGGCATTATTATATGGGGCTGGACGTAGAGCGGCGAGCGATCATGGAGACGGCGATTGAAACATTGAAGCAAGAAGGTGCTGTCATCATTGATCCCGTGGATATTGTTGTCGAGCAGCAAAACTGGAATAATGATGTGATTTGTTACGAGTTCAAACGGGATCTGAATCATTACTTGGCTCAACTGCCAGATATATCACAGGTTCATTCTTTACGTGATCTAATTGAATACAATGAAGCCAATTCAGAGATCGCGCTGAGATACGGACAGGATACACTGTTGAGAGCAGAGGCAACGGTGCTAACAGAACAGGAATACATAGAGAAGAGACAACAGTACAATCATCTTCCGAACACGGAGGGAATTGACTATGTTCTAGAGCGCTATGAGTTGGACGCTCTTCTGTTGCCAGGGGATGTAGACGGGATGTACATCGCTGCCCGGTTAGGTTATCCTTTGATCACGGTCCCAGCAGGCTACTCTCAGCAAGGAATCGTTGATACAGACGGCGACTCTACCAAGGGACCATTCGGTATCGTATTCTCGGGTAAGGCGTTCAGTGAACCGACCCTAATCAAATTGGCTTATGCATTTGAACAGGCGACAATGTACCGTTACCCGCCTCAATTAAGTGAAGAATAGTCATTTTTCGCTTCGTTCACCGAGTATCACGCCTATCAGAAGAACAGAGTGAACACTTTGCAGATAAGACGGAATTCACAACTTGAAGGAGCTTGCTATGTTATGAAAATCCAAAGTATTAATCATTTATGCTTTTCTGTCTCGGATCTCGATAGATCCATTGAGTTTTATGAGAATGTATTTGGAGCCCGGATATTGGTAAAGGGGAGAAAGCTGGCTTACTTCGATTTGAATGGAATGTGGATTGCCCTGAATCAAGAGGATGTTGAGCGTAATACGACTGAACGGACTTATACTCACATTGCTTTTACAATCGAAGAGTCCGATTATGAGCTGCTGATATCCAGGCTGACCGCTTTGAATGTAACACTGCTGCCCGGACGGGAGCGGGATGAGCAGGACAAACGCTCGATATATTTCCTCGATCCCGATGGTCATATGTTTGAATTTCATACGGGTAGCCTGCAGGAACGATTGCAATATTATAGGGCGGAGAAGGAGCACCTGATATTTTACGAGCAGTCTGATGAATAATAGTTCGTTCAACACCCGGGTGAATTCAAGATTCGATGTCGAATAGCTTCATGATTTACTTCGTGATCAAAAGCAGATTTTTTGACAACCTCTGTTAGTGTGTGTTCAAAAAGGCTGGTTTTCAGCACCAAGAAGGTTGGATGAAGCTAGGGACTGAGGAGCGCAGCGTACGTAGTGGGTACGTGAGCACCGGAAGGCCGGGTGAATTCAAGATTCGATGTCGAATAGCTTCATGATTTACTTCGTGATCAAAAGCAGATTTTTTGACAACCTCCCTTAGGGAAAAACTGGTATAAAGAGGGCGTAGATGAGCCATGCTAACATCATCAACAGAAGACTAGCTTTCGATGAGGAAGGGGGTACTCCGATGAGATGCCTAGCATGGGGCTTGAATGCGCTGCTGGCCGTGCTGCTCCTTAGCGGTTGCGGTTCAGGTTCGCAGCAGATCGTGAAGCAAGAACTCGACAGATTAAATATGAAGAGCTATCAAGAGGGTAATGATCGGCAATTGGTTAGCGGAACGACGCTGAACAGTTCACTTCTCAAATCTCTGCAGGCGGAGTGTGCGAATCGTGGAATCAGGCTTACCCATGAGACGTATGCGGAAGCCTTGAATGGAGGGATCAGCTACAATTATTATATCAATGGCGATGCCAGGCATTTTCTGATTTTCAATGTGTATCCGAGTGAGCAGGACCGGATCAGTGAAATATCTGAAATATATGGTGCGGGTACGGCAAAGGATGAAGCCTACGTTATCAAGACGAAAGGCAAGGTAGCTCTGATCTATGCTTCAAGCGGGCAGAAGAAAAGCGAGTATAGCGCTGAGCTTAAGAATGTTTTTCAACAGGTATTACAACAGATCAACGAAGATTCACTGTAAAAATAATAACTATCCCCCTGACAGGCTTGTCGCCAGCAGGGGGATTTCTTTTGCAGCTGTCTATCTCTTATGAATTTCATTCAAAATATGCGGCAATTCCGGAATGATGATCTTCTCCATCGCTAGCTTAACAGCGGCCTGGGAGCCTGGCATAGAGAAGACAGCCATACTACTGATCGTTCCTGCGATCGCTCGACTAAGGATAGCGGCAGAGCCGATATCTTCAATAAAGCTCAAATGACGGAATAATTCTCCAAAGCCTGGCATTTCTTTATTAAGCAAGCTGCGCACTGCCTCATAGGTCATATCCTTCGGGGCGATACCGGTTCCGCCGCTAAGCAGGACGACATCGATAGTACGGTGTGCAGCGGCTTGCCGTAGTAATTGGCGGATTCCATCGTAATCGTCTTTGACAATTGTATAATCCACAACATTATATCCGTTAGCTGCAAGCAGGTCCTGAATAAATTGTCCGCTGTAGTCATTACTCTTATCCCGGGTATCCGACACCGTAATAATTAGGCAGTTCTTACGAGACGGTGCTTGGCTTCGATGTTCATCAACTGATCGTATCATATCAATTATCCTCTCTAACGTGATGTTATCTTTCTATTTTATCATATTCCTCTAGCTTCTCATTAAGTATTAAACCCAGAAAGTTGCGTGTTTCTATAGCATGGTGTAAACTCGCATTCATGGAAGAGAGTCATTATAATGGGGGTTCAAAGAGATCGGTTTTCAGCACCGAAGCTTAGGGTTCCGATGTGCGTTTTTTCAAAACGCTTCAGTTGGAAAAAGCTAGGGACTTTTTGAACAACCTCTAACTAGAGAGCGAGGAATGAAAAAGATGAATAAAGCAACACCCATTTACATATTGTCAGGATTTCTGGGCAGTGGGAAGACAACGCTGCTGCAGCGCTTAATTGCGAAATGGAAAAATGAAGGGCTTAAGCCAGCTGTCATTATGAATGAGATTGGTGAAGTTAATCTGGACGGTCTGATGATTGATCCGGAGGTACCGATGGCGGAGATGTTGGGTGGCTGTATATGTTGTACGATTCGCAGTGATCTAAGCATGCAGCTCTATGAGTTGATCCAAGGGGAGAAGCCGGACGTAGTGATTATAGAAGCCACGGGAGCAGCCAACCCGATGGAGATTTTCGATGCGGTCTCGGAATCGTCCTTACTGTTGAAGCTGGATATCCGACCGATGATCACTGTGGTGGACGCTGCTCACTTAGCAGCATTGTATGAAGCACAGCAAGGGAAAACTTATCGTCTGATGATTGAACAAATTCGCTGTGGATCATGGCTGATTCTGAATAAAGTTGATCTTGTCTCTGCGGATGAGCTTCGTGAACTACAAGCTTTGCTACAGCGGCTTAATCCCTATGCCCAAGTAGTTACAGCTAAGAAATGCGTGATAGATATCGAGCTGCTGTTGAGTAGAAATGAAGCAAATGAACCTAGCCATGAGCTAGACGAACACGGAGACCATAGTGATCATGCCCATACACATGATGATGACCATGATCATGAAAACCATGATCACGGGTCCCATTCGGCCCACCACTCGCACGAGCATGTTACGGTCTATACGCATTATTTTACAGGCCCAGTGAACAGTGTTGACTTTGAAAAGTTTATTAAGGAGCTTCCAAGAGAAGTATATCGCGGGAAAGGTATATTGCATTTCTCCGATACTTCTAGCCGTTTCATGTTCCAATATGCTTATCGGGAAGCAGACTTTATGAAGATTAATCCGCAGGGAGATGTGCCGGATGTGGCTGTCTTTATTGGCGAGCATTTTGATAAGACAGCACTTGCAGAGGGGCTTAAGAGCCTGGAGGAGCAAGCAGCCCAATCCTAAGTGGAAGTCTCCAGGTAGAATGTTGAACAGATTGGCGGATCTTGCATTCCCCCATTTCAGTGGCTCTGGTATAGCGGTTATAGGTGCGATACAATAAGACAATAACAGGAAATATTGTGGGGGAAGGTCGCTATGAAAGAGAATTTTGTACCGGGGGATGAGAATTCCAAGGAGTTGTTCACCTACTTTGGGCTAGCGGTATATTATTCACAGGCACTGGAGCAGCAGCTGGCCAATTTGATCATGGTGATGAAGGTGTCGCAGGGAGATATGCAGAGCGCGGAACAGTTTAACGAGAACTTTCGCAAGAAGCTAAGCAGTTCGCTCGGCCAATTGGTGAACGAAATTCAGCATCATTTTTCATTTGCGGACGAAGAGTCAGCGAAGCTGAAAGCAATCTGGAAGCAGCGCAATTACATCGTACATGATTACTTTAAGCTCAGGATTCATGAAGCGTTTGACAAGCAGGGTAGAGAGGCGATGATCACCGAGCTGCGAACATTTTGCGATGAAGCTAGAATGATGGAGATAAGACTGCAGCAATATACAGTGCAATTGTTTAACCAGATTGATCTGGAGAAACAGTAACATTACCCGCAATTACCCGTAACACCGATCATTCAGTTCAGCTATAGCCACCACTGTTGCGGCAAGGGAATGAGTGAGACATCCGCTCGTTCGGCCCGTTCTTCCGCTTCCCTAAGATCTGCCTCTAAGCGGCTCTTTGGAAACAATTAAAGGAAGAATTAATCAGGCTTGGAGGTAAAGAGCTTGGGCACATTGATAGCCCTTGGCGAAAAGAAGTTTGAAACGCGCAGCTGGCGAAAGATTTGACATGATTCCGCTACTTCAAAGCCCAAACTATGCAGTATAAATCTCTTCTTTTATATAAAAAAATCACCTAATAAAAGGTGATTAAACAAGACTAGCTTTAAGTTCTCTAATAATTAAAAGAGCACCAATACCATACACAATAGCTATTGCTAAAGGTACAAGAGTGAATGCTTGATCAACAAGGAATCCACCTAAGATTAGGGAAGAAAAACAGGTACCTAAAGTAACAAATAAATAAGCTTTGCTCTTATAAATCCACATGTAAGGAAGAAAATGAGAGCCTGCAAGTAAACCGATGGTGAAGGGAAGGTATTCAGGTATGTTCATATATACAATTATAAATACAGGTATGTAAAAAGCTTGCGGAGCTGCAACTATTCCTCCTAAAGTACCTACAGGGTTACCGGTAGTAAGTAAATTAACACCAAGAATTTTACTAATTAGAATTCCAATAGGAAAAATGGCACCTAAGCCAAATATCCAAATTAAACGCACAGCTTCTATTGGTAAAACTAAGGGCATAAGGGTGAAAATTAAAAAGACAATTACGCCCGACAGCAAAATGGGGTACCCTTTTCTTGCTTCAAAAATGATTTCTTTTTGTAATTCCTCAAGTGTTCTACTCATAACGCACTCCTCTATAAGTTTAGTAGTCTATTCATACTAACATAGCAAAATTTGACTCAAGTTACCATGGCGAATTAGAATCAGAACCACAATTTAATGAGCAATACGAAAATTAAGCGTGACATAATAGACCGAAGGCCATCGAGACGACCGAATATCTTAACAAAGTGGCGGCCGTATAAGTACAGTACTTTGAAATGGAGACTGAAAAATTAATATTAATTTATACATCAAAATACAATACGCTAGATGAATTAAGCGAAGCAGACAAAACGTATGTTGATAGCTATTTTGATAAATATCTAGACAACCCAAGGTTAAGTGACGAACAAGATTCGAAATGTACTAAATTGCTTCTGTTAGAAACGTACTATGATGTCTACATTAGTAATAAAGACAGCAAGAAAAAGAAGAATGTAAAAGCATCCAACGAAACTATCCAGAACTTCTTTTCTACATTGAAAGATATTCAAGAAACGTAGTAACTTAGCATCAAATACAATCTACAATATAACTAGAGAACATTCTCTTTTGGGGAGTGTTCTCTTTTTGCGTTCAAAAAGACTGGAGGCGAACAGATTGGCTAAAATTAAACCAATGCTTGGTATACATCTCGATCTTGAGAAACCAGTGGATGAAATTGTTCACGTAATTAATGCCGTACTAAAAAATCATCCATTCAGAAAAATCTTACGTGAGCTTGATTTACGTATTGGGGAAGCTATTGCAGCCCAAGCACGTCAGAATTCACCAAATGAAGGTAGTGAGGATGCTGATAACGAAGTAGCGGAAGTTGTCAATAGAGCAGCAGTCTAAGGAACGCCTATTGTAGGAAAGTGATTTATTTATGCCAGATGGCTATTTTAGTTGAGAGAAGGTACGCGAATGGATGCTGTACAAGCAGAAATGCTACAGCGGATCACAAGAGTAGAGACGAAGGTTGACGGCATGGATGAGAGGCTGGACCGGGCAATTGCAGCCAATGAGACGGCAGTAGGCGTTATCATCGGCTAGGTCAGCTCACCACCGAATGGACAAGAACGAGGACGCTCAGAAGTGGATGTGGCGTACTATCGCAGCATCGATCATTACGATTGTCGTAGGAGCTATTTTAACTGTGATTAAGATACAAGGAGGGCTTAACATGCAAGGACGTAAATCAGGCAATGCTCAAGGTATCGACGTTTCACATTGGAACGGAGCAATCGACTGGCCTAAAGTAGCGGCGAGCGGCATATCATTTACTTATATCAAGGCGACCCAAAATAGTGTGGACAGGCGCTTTATTGAAAATGTTCGAGGTGCCAAGGCGTCTAGCCTACTAATTGGTGCCTATCACTACTTAGATGAATCTGTTACGGATGGCAGAAGCTGCAAAGGCGGTAGCCAAGAAGTTCTAAGATGAGATCCAGTCAGCTGGTGGATTACGAATCGAAATCTGGCAGTTTATGCGTCGAGGGAGCCACTGTGGTCGCGAAAGCATTTCTAAGTGAAATCGAACGGTTAACTGGCATCACTCCGATACTCTACACCTATCCAGCATTTATTGGTAACTTCAGCGGATTGAGCCAGTACCCACTCTGGATTGCACGGTATAGCACTCAAACGCCAATGCATCAGGATGGAGACGCTGGGAGTTCTGGCAGTACAATGACGGACAAGCCGGAGGATACACCTACCGAATGGATCCCGTTAGGTAAACTGGATTCATGGACAGGTGGACCTTAATGAATTCGATGGTACCAAGGCTGATCTGAAGAATAAATACGGACCGAAGAAGGAGGAGCCGACAGTGATTGAAAGAAATGTTAACCAGGTAAATGAATGGGCGGCCAAAGATTGGGCCGAGGGTAAGGCAAACGGTTACTTTGACGGCAGACGGCCAGGAGCTCCGATTACCAGGGATCAAACGGCCATCGTCAATAACCGGCTGCGGAATAACTTTTTAAAACTTATTGATGGCAACACGATAAGGATCACTGAGCTTGAAAGGCAGCTTGAGACAATCGAGAAGGGAGGGGAACTACAATGATGAATAAGAAGAGATGGCGTAATTACGCATTATGGGTCAGTATTGTATCTCAAGTACTGCTCCTTATTCAGCTTATTGGACATCTGACAGGACTGTTCGACTTAACTGATGTGATGAAGCAGAATATCTTAACGATCGTTGATGTGTTCCTGGGGCTGCTGGTGACACTTGGGATTATCTCGAACCCTACGAAGCCAGATAGTGGAGGGTATAACTTGTAGTATAAGTATCTAATAAATAGGCTTTATTATAAGTAAGGAGCCCAATCTGTGTTACAAAAATTGAATAGGATGGTGTGTACTCTAAATACAAGGAGGTAAGCACATGGGTGAAGTATTTGGCGGTGTAGGCGGTGTAGGATCATGTGGCGGTGGATTATTTACATCAACTGCAGCGATTTTAGTTCTGTTCATCCTGCTCGTAATCATTTCAATGGCCTTTGTTTTTTAATTGATCAATCTAATATCAGCTTCAACTTTCCAATAGTTGGGGTACATCAAATGCCCATGCCGCCATACAATATGAAAGAAAAGCCCACTGACCTTAAATGGTTGGTGGACTTTTTTATATTTGCAAAATTGGTCTAATGGCTGGAAATTTCATTTAGCAACTCCGGGGAATTATTCCTTACGTTGCCAACTGCGGATGATACGGGGTACGCACGCATTCTATTCGCGTCGAACGGGCGTAACAGTTTCAACAAAGGAGATATATCCGTATTCCCACGATCGAGCCATTCGGTTTCGTCTTCCCGATGCAAGATCACCGGCATACGGTTGTGAATTTCGGCCATGAGGGTATTTGGTTCTGTGGTAATTATCGTACACGTAGCGAGCTTATTTTCGTTCGCATCCGCCCAAATATCGTATAGCCCAGCGAAAGAAAAAAGATTATCATCGCGTAACACGATCCGGTACGGCTGTTTTCGCGTCCCGTCTTGTTTCCATTCGTAGAACCCGTCGGCCGGGATAATACAACGTCGGGATGCTAGAAGTCGATTGAACGACGGCTTTTCCGTGATCGTTTCCGCGCGGGCGTTGATCATCTTGCTGCCGATCTTATCGTCTTTAGCCCAGGAGGGTACGAGTCCCCAGCGAAGCTCTCCAAGCCGATTTCCGTCCTTACCATGAATAATAGCAGGTACATACTGCATTGGAGCTGCGTTATATATTGGTTTATAGTTTATATTTGTATTTTTATCGACGTAGTACTGTATCATTATGTCCTCGATAGGGGCCGTGATAGTAAAGCGTCCGCACATAATTAAAACTCCTCGATAGTTTATCTCGTTATTTTAATCGTTGAGGGCGCTTAATAAAGAAGGCCCACTAACCTATATGATCAGCGGGCTTCCATTTAATTATTCCGTTGTATACTCATTCACTTCAAAGGACAGTATGTTCTTGAATATTACATAGTCAACTCTTTTGCTAAATGGTCCTTTGTTATTATTATGCTTGTCTATACCGTATCTTGCAGGTCCTACGCCATTTTCTTTAACATCGTACCAATCAATAAAGGCGTTCACTTCTTCCATCGAGAGGTCGAATTCTTTTTCTAAACCAGTTGTCATGATTATTGTGAGAATTGCGCGATTACCAGGTGGTTCAGGTTGTGTATCTTTAAACGAGAGCATTTCTACTGTGTTTAATATATTTACCTTATTCCACCCTCCAATAACGTAAATGTTCCCATTCACTGTCACAGCTCCATTTTGATATCTTAAGAACGAAAGATCAAAAGCTTTGTCCCAATTATCAGAGTTAGGGTCGTATGAATATACTATAGTATTATTTTGGTTACCTAGAGTTAATAATTTACCTTTATATTCAATAAAACTAAATGATCCTCCTATTTTTTCGGGAGCCTTTGCTTTTTGTGAATATGAATCTATTTCTTGATTATACTCAAGTAAATATCCTGTGTTGTCCATAAGGTATACTCTATCATTCGCTTTAATCACTGAAGCATTATACATGTTAATGGGAAGTGGGGACATAGTAGACCATTCATCATTTAGAGGGTCATAACTGTATACTGTATTCGATGGAAGATCAGAAGGAGTCCCACCACCAAAAATATAAATTTTTCCCTCAATTACAGTTACACCTGGCCAGGATCTTTCAACAGGCAATGGTTTTCCGCTTATCCACGTGTCTGTTAATGGATCATATATTTCCACAGTATTTAGTTTCTTATTTGCGTTTGGACCTTGATATCCCCCAATAACATATATTTTGTTATTGAGAACAGTAGCCGATGCAGCTGATCGAATAGTCGGCATTGAGCTTTTTTCAGACCAAGTGTCATGAATTGGGTCATACACAAATGTCGTGTTGGTTTTATTACCAGGAGCAGCACCCAAACCGTCTGAAGTTCCACCAAAAACATATATATTATTTTTATATTCGACGATAGCAGAACCTGCCCTAGCTTGTGGTAAATCACTTTTCTTTGTCCATTCAACTTCATAGCTTGCGAAAGTATGAGTAGAGCTTAGTAAAGTCACAAATAATAATGTAATCAACATAGAAACTATTAGTTTTTTATTCAAAACAGCATCTCCTTATAATTTATCTGCATAAAGAATAATACAAATAAACCCATGGATTGTCTAAACAATAATGTCTATATATGTGATTTAATGTTGTGAGACATAAATCTGTAAAGATTCACTCAGTGGAGTGGTCTTTTTTTCATATTGATCAAATTCTGCCATCAGGCATATAATACAAACATATGTTCCTATATGGGGTGAGAGTAATGTTAAGTGATTTGGAACGTAAAGTTCTTCGAATTCTGTTCAACTTCTCAACGCAGCGGCACCGAATGCCGATGAAGCCTGAGTTAGAACGCACGACTGGCCGACAGTACCAGGATATTAAGTCCGCTCTGGATGTGTTAGTACAGGAGAGGTATATTTTCTGGCCGGATAACCCTCGACTTGATACCATTGTGATCCTGGAAGGCTGGGAACGGGATACATCTTTGCCTACACCTAAGCCGACGATATCAAGCAACATTGATTATTGGACTAAATATTAAAGGGGCGGTATGTATGGCAGGGTTACTTGAAGATGGGGGCATATGGGAGCGAAGCTTTATCTTGCCCGAACATAAGGAAGCTATGAAGCGTCAAAGTCGAGAGGCAACAAGGAAGACTAGGCCGATCTTGGACGGTCAGGAATTGGAACAGATTCAGCAAGTATTATCTGTGTCATTCCACGAGCACAGGAGAATCACTTTGCGATTATTTGACGAGTACGATAATGTCGAGATCAGCGGCATCGTAACAGCAATCCAGACGTATCGTCGGGAGATTAAGCTTTCGACCGCTCAGAACGATTGGCAATGGATTTGGATGTCTGATATTCTGTCTGCGGAGTAAAAAAGAAATCCCACTTGCCTTAATTGGTAGGTGGGATTGTTGTATATGCTCGGCATAAGTACAGCAAAAAATACCGCTCAGGAGCATCGCCCAAGCGGTTAATTTAGCACCCGCATTTTACCTGAAAATGACTTGTAGAGTGCTATTTTTTGATGTAGAGTTAACTAGATGTAAAACAGCTGGATATAAGACTGCAGCAATATACAGAGCACTTGTTCGACCAGATTAATCTGGTTGAACAAGTGCAATATTTGTATAAAATATGTCTTTCTATAGAAAACAGCCTCTTTTTAATAGCTAATTAAGAAGGGGCTGGAATTAAACGTTAAATTTTTATTTCCCTTTGATAAAAGTCATACAATTGATTAATAGAAGAACTTGACAAGATATGACTGGCTCGTTCAATTTTCTCACGTTCCCAATCGAACCAACGCATTTCTTTTAACTTTTCGATTTCTTTGTCTGTAAAGCGCTTCTTTATCTCTTTAGCAGGGTTACCGCCTACTATTGTATATGGTGGGACATCTTTTGTAACAACCGATCCTGCAGCAACAATGGCACCTTCACCTATTGTCACACCGGGCATAATCATTGCATTCATACCAATCCAGGCATCGCTTTCGATGATTGTATCCCCTTTAGGTTTGTAAGAAGTTTCAATGTGCTCCACAAATGGATACACGGTAATCCATTCAGGATGATGATTGTGATTTCCACCCATCAAAATAATTACACCACTTGCTATGCATACGTAATTTCCAATAATCAACTTATCTATCTGCCAACCATAGTCTTGGATGGGATTAAATAACGCTCTTGATTTTTCATCCCCCCATAGGTATCTTACACAGCCATCTTCAAAATCATGATTATCGTAATAACCAGAATAGTATGAGTAATCCCCTACTGTAATCATTGGGTTGGTGACAATTTCCTTTAGATACATTATTTCAGACCAGTGGCCAAATCGTTGTTGTTTCATTATTTTCCCTCGCTTCTAAGTAGTATGAATCACTTTTTTACTTAGAAGCTTAGTGCAATAGCAACATTTTTAAACCGTTTCAAACGACGAACCATCGTCCTCATCCTTTTCCTATTTGTAGTTTGATTTTAACAAACGAATCATCCGCTGGTCAAACTCACAGTAGAAAGTAATCAAATGAAATTGAATAAGAAAGTAAATTTGGGTGATGACATTGAGATAGAACGGATCAGGTAGGGCTTAGTCCCTTAGAGAAGGAGAGAGAAGTATGACACCTGAAGATATACTAGACTCTGAACTTGAAAATTTAAATTATGCCGTGGCTTTAGAGGTTTTTGAGTATCAACCTGATAAGCATAGATCCGGGAGATTCTTGCGAGGCAATACGTCTTTCTACCCGAGGGACTATAGTAGAGACGTCCATGCGGCATTTGATGTTGTAAAGGAAATGAAGAAGAAAGGTTGGCTTTTCATTTTAAACAATGAAGGGGAACGGTGGGAGGCAACGTTTTATAGGGACGAAAAAAAGAGTATTAACGTTGTAGATGTTACTGCTGAAAGTGCTATATGTAAAGCTGCTCTATTAGCTGTATTAGAAGAGGAGTAAGAATGACAAAGTGGTGGATGGACAGAAAAGGTACAGGAGATCGAACCCAAAAAGCATAGAGCTGGGAGGATTATGAGAGCAGAAGAAGCCGAAAACAGCATAGGGTGAAGCTGTTCATCACATAATACTAATTGAGTAAACCGTGGTTATCTCAAACCGTTCAGATAATTGCCGATTCATACGACTTGAGGAGGTGTAAAGTGATGAACAACCAGAATAATGCGAAGCATAGGTCCAAGCAAGTAAAAAAGAAATTGGGTGTTCCAAATCTTAATACGGAATTTGCGGAAGAAACAGGCGCTGCTGTAGCTGGTGCAGATGCAAAAGCCTCTAAAGGTGCATCCCAAAAGTCGAAGCAATAGACTGCTGGAATTACACTTGCCTTAATGCACGAGAGATTGGAACTTACCGTCCGGACTGGTGAGAATCCGGAAAACCTTGAACAATCCCACTTACCTTGATCGGTAGGTGGGATTGTTGTACATACCAGGCAGCTGCGGACATTCTGCGATGAGCCAGGGTGATGGAGATTAAACTGCAGCAATATACTGAGCAATTGTTCAACCAGATTGATCTGGGAAAATAGTGCAACATTTGGCGACTGTGTACGTCTATGGGAGCAGAGGTGATCTATCGTGAAAATAAAGAAATTAAATCTGGCTGTTGCGGCACTTCTAACGGGGTCGCTCCTACTTGTTCCTGCTGCATCGGCATTTAATGATGTACAGGGGGACGATGCGCGAATGGTTGAATCCCTGCAGGATAGAGGAATTATCCAAGGGATGACGAAGGATAAGTTCGTTCCGCTCGGTAAGGTGAACGGGGCTCAGGGCGTTCATATGATCGTACAGGCATTGGGATTGAAGGCCAAGCCTGATAACCAGGTGAGTTCCCAAAATACGGATAAAAATTGGCATTGGTATGATGAGTCGCTGGTGATCGCGGCGGACAATGGAATCGAATTGCCGCAAGGCTTCTCGGTCAGTAAGGAGCTTACACGGGAACAATTCGCCATCCTGCTGCAGCAAGGTATCCATGCGACCGGTGATTATCCACTCATAGCTATGCTTATTCAGATCGCGGATGCCGATGAAGTAACGACGAGTTATTTTAACAGTGTTCAAGCTTTGCTGCTTATGAAGATTACAGAGCTGGATGATGCGGGCAAGTTCCACGCCAAACAGCCTCTCACCCGAATAGAAGCAGCAAAATGGGTCTACAATAGCCGCGAGTTTGTAGATAATCACAGGAAAGCGGATGATCCGATGCAGGACGAAGTCACGTATAGTATGGAAAAAGTGAATGACCAGATCAACAAAGTAATTCTACAGCGTGAGAACCAGCCGAACCCAGGATACGGGATTGCCGTTACTAAGGTGGAGTTCGGCAAGGATCAGGTAGCGACCATCTATTATGAGCTGCTCTCTCCTAAGCCGGGGCAAATGTATCCGCAGGTCATTACAACGACGAAAACGGAAACTTATATTTCTAGCTCCTATAAGGTCGCGCTGGTTCACGATACATCACCGATGGAGCTTAAACGGTTGAAATAAACAATTCGATAGTACAGACGTAAACAACGCAGCCTGATCGGGCTGCGTTGTTTACATTTATAATGAGTTTTCAGATTACATGATTTCATTATTTATATAAATAAGCTACGAGCATCTTTGCAAGCTCGGTTTTTAGCTGTTCGACATCGACAATTTGAGGAGAGAAGACGATGAGATCCACGACTCTGTTCAGTGTCTCAAATATGACGACAGAAGCGGCTTCAAGATTGTCCACTTTGAGTTCCTCAGGGTTCATTAATAAGTAATCGAGAGTTTTCCGGCGTCCGAATTCAAATTGTGTATCCATAAGCGTTTGAACTTCAGGGTCTGAATTATACATCACGGCTAATTCCTTGTGGAACTCGGTAAACACCTTGTGAGAGAATATAAGGCTATCGATTACCTCCCGAATAAAATCAATCTTGTCCATGGACTGGAAGTCCACTCCGTCAAGATAGGTATCGATCCGCTCTACGAGCGTATTATTATAAATAATCAGTGAATCTAAAAATACGGCTCGTTTGTCTTTGTAATAAGAATAGAAGCTGCCGGTGGATACACCTGCCGCAGCAGCGATCTCTTTTGTGTTGGTACCATGATAGCCTTTCTCGGAAAAAAGCTCCATCGCTGCTTGCAAAATGGTTTCTTTTGTTTTGATGCTCCGTTCTTGCCGGGGTATTCGGATTTTGCTCTCGTACTCGTTCTCGGTCACTTCTTCATTGCCCCCTTTGTAATTACGATTGTAGGTGAGAATAGTAGGCCTGTCAATGAAACATGAACTTAAGTTCATAATTTTGTTGACAAACATGAACTAAGGTTCATATAATCAAAAAGTGAACTGAAGTTCATATTACGTAAAGGAGTGTAAGAGATGAATACACGATTAAGAGCTGTGCTGGCTTTTTCAGCCATTTTGTTAGGATATTTTATGGCCTTACTTGATACAACGATAGTAAACATTGCTCTGCCTGAAATGACACGCTATTTCGGGGGTACGGTTTCGCAAATTTCATGGGTCATGAACGGTTACAATTTGGCCTTTGCCGCACTGATTTTGACAGCGTCAAGACTGGCAGATCAGTTCGGACGCAAAAAAATATTTATTCTAGGATTAGTATTGTTTACGTTGTCTTCTTTGCTTGCCGGACTATCGAGCTCGCTTGGCATGCTAATTTTGTTCAGAGCGATACAGGGACTAGCCGGAGCCATCATCGTGCCAGTAACAATTCCACTCACGACGACGACTTTTCCAAAAGAGAAGCATGGGATGATCATCGGCATATGGGGAGCAATTGCAGGACTTGCCGCAGCCAGCGGGCCATCGCTGGGTGGGATCTTAACAGAAAAACTTAATTGGCAATGGATCTTCTATGTTAATGTTCCGCTAGGTCTTTTAAGCATCTTGCTGACCCTCCTGTTTATTAAAGAATCACGGGATGAAACGGCAGGTAAGAGGGTGGACTATAGCGGCATGTTGTCTATTACCGCCGGTATGCTACTTATTACTTACGCTTTTATTAAGGCGAATGATTATGGCTGGAATTCAATCGAATTCTATTCGTTGATCAGCTCTGGGCTGATATTTGCCGTTTTATTCTTCTATTTGCAGTCGCGGGAAAAGGATCCAATGCTTCCGCTAGTACTTCTGAAAATAAAGGAGTTTAACGGCACTTCACTGGCGATGTTTATTGTCGGAGCGGCATTATCCAATCTGGCTCTGCTGACTTCCTTTTTCCTGACCCGGGAGATGGGAATGACGGAGTTAAAGGCAGGGCTAGTCTTATCGATATTAGCTGCTGGCTCAATCATCAGTTCGGCGATATCAGGTTCGTTATCTAATAAATTCGGTAGCCGCTGGTTTGGATCGGCAGGGGTTGCGGTCATTTTCGGCGCCATTTACGCTATGAGCAGTTTGGATGCTCAGTCTCCACTAGGCGATGTGCTGCTTCGATTATTTATTGCCGGAATCGGTGTCGGCTTGACGATGCCACCGGTGATGTCGGCAGGAGTCCGCCATGTACCTGAAGAGAAAGTCGGTATAGCATCAGGTATTATGAATATGACTAAATCGATAGGCAGTGTATTGGGGGTGGCCGTCATCGTTACCTTGCTGCAGCAAAGTATAAGTGGAGAAATGCAAACCGAAAAGGTGCACATTTTGGAGCAAGTGAACGAGAATCAGCGGCTAATGCCAATGATCAAAGAGGTGCTCGTTGCAACAGTGGATGAAATAGGAAACAACATGCAGACTGGATCAGGAAGTGAGTTTCAAGAGGAAGAGGTGGCAGGTCGGATCGCGAAGGGGATGGAGACAGCTGTAGCCAAGCTTGATCCAGAGCAGCAAAAGGCATTTGCCTCAGTCAGGGACGATCAAATGAAGGAAGTAAAGCTATTGCTCACATCAGCCGGAGCCGATATGAAGCAAGCTTCTGTTAATGGCTTCCGTAAATCCTTTATCTACGCTAGCTTAATGATATCACCAGGGATTATATTTGCATGGATGAGCGATAAGCGCAGAGCAAGAAAAGATTCGGGCAAGTCAGCGGATCAGTCGACGATGAACATAACTTGAGCTTGAACTGCTTAAAGAAGAAATGATACAGAATATATGATAGGAAAATTCAAGACATCTCTATCAAACATAAAGAGCAAGTACCGAGGTGGTTGTACCTTGATACTTGCTCTTTTTAAGTTATATCGTCGCTAGCTTTGTGGGTCAAACCTTAAGCATTATACTAGCGCTGAAGCAGATGAGGCAGCAGTGGGAGCAGTCGGCGATGCTTGTGGATCGCCCGATCCGTGCTGCAAGCGGTACATCTGATAATAGCGTCCGCCCTTGGCCAGCAGTTCGTCATGAGTGCCGCGTTCGACGATTTCACCGCGATGCAGCAGCAGAATCTGGTCGGCACTACGAATGGTCGACAGACGGTGCGCGATGATGAAGGTTGTGCGCCCGCGCTTCAGTACTTCCAGCGCCTCTTGTATGAGGGCTTCGGTCTCGGTGTCGATGTTAGCTGTAGCTTCATCGAGAATCAGAATCGCTGGATCGAAGGCTAGCGCCCGCGCGAAGGAGATTAACTGCCGTTCGCCTGCGGATAACGTACTGCCTTTCTCCACAACGGGCTCATCCAGGCCTTTAGGAAGATGGGCTAGAATGCGCGTGGCTCCGACATCATCCAGCGCTTTCTCAATCCGCTCACGGGGGATATGCTCGTCACCGAGACTGACGTTGGAGGCAATCGTGCCGGTGAACAGATACGGATCCTGCAGTACGATGCCCATATGCTGTCTAATCCACTGCTTTGGCAGTTCCTTGATTGGCTGCCCATCGATCGTGATCGTTCCTTTCTGCGGATCGTAGAAGCGGAACAGAAGGTTGATGATCGAGCTCTTACCGGAGCCGGTATGACCAACGAGGGCAACCGTCTGTCCTTGCTTGGCCTCGAAGGATATATTTTTCAGGACATAATCACGCTTATAAGCGAAGGATACATCCTTAAATTCCACATTTCCTTTGTAACGCGGCATCGAACCGTCTGTTACCTCTTCGCCCGGCTCATCCATAAGCGCGAATACTCTTCCGGCAGACACCATGGAGGAATCCAGTGCAGCGAGCTGGTTGACCATACCTGTAATCGGCTGGAACAGCCGACCTAGGACGTCAACGAAGGCGTATAGGACACCAAGCGAGATGATGCCGGCTCCGCTAAGCTGCTCCGAACCGAAGAACCATAATACAACGGCGAAGGAGAGACTGCGAATTACGTTAACCAGGTTATGGGAGGTCAGGGCATTAAGATTAAGCATTTTATTCTGATGCTTCATATAATCATTGTTCAGATTCTCGAACTCTTCCTTCGTCTGTGCTTCGCGGCGGAAGATACGGATGATCGACATGCCCTGAATCGATTCATTGATGATCGCGTTGATCTCGCTCAGACGAGAGCGGATGATCGTATTATATTTGGTCGCAAACTTGCGGTACAGCACAACCCAGGCCCAAATGACAGGAACGACGAACAAGCAGATCAGTCCTAGGCGGAAATCAAGCAGGAACAAGGCGACATAGACCCCGATCATATTAATGACCCCGGAGAAAAAGTTGGATAATACCGCGATGAACAAGTCCTTGACCGCTTCGGTATCATTTGTAACCCGTGATACGACCTTACCAGCCGGTAAATTATCAAAGAAGTGTACCGGAAGGCGCTGGATATGGGCGTAAACGTCAATGCGCAGTTTCTGGATGACTTTGTTGGCAGAAGACTGCAGCCAATAGGTTTTGCCGAATTCCATGATGATGGAGATCGCCAGGAAGACGAAATACCAGCCGACCAGTTGAATTATTCCAGGAACCTCAGGCTTGTAGAAGGCAAATAGCTCGGATGAGCTTAGTTTCTGTCCCGGGTATTGCTGAATTTCTCCATTCTTATTGATCGTCAGAATACCGTCTTGATAGCTTCGTTTCCCCGTCACATCTGCGATCGATTGCTCGACGAAGATGAAGGAAGTGCCTGCCTGAATCAGGCGTGCTTCATTTCCTTTAGCTTCTCCATCCGAGAAACGATCGCCGCGCTTAAAGTACCGGCCATCGAATTTAACGGTCTCCGAACCGCCTGGATTGTTTGTCTCGAAGAAAGGTCGTTCAATGGCAAGCATATGATCGTCGATCATGGAGCGGGCGATGAACGGGCCGGCCAAATCGGCGGCTACACCGATCGCCAGCATAACAAGTGCGAGTATAAACGTATTTTTAGCCGTTAAGGCGTATTTAAAAAGTGATTTAGCAACATTGGTGTGCAATTCTTTGGATACCTCCTTAGTCGTCCAGGCTTGATTCCACCTGTTGACGTTCGTATTGCTCAAGGTACCAGCCGCCCTCTCGCAGCAGTGTCTCATGGGTACCTTGCTCTACGATTCGTCCTTTCTCCAGCACGACGATCCAGTCAGCATGTTCAATAGCAGACAGGCGGTGGGTCGAGATCAGTGTCGTCTTGCTGGAGCGTTTGCTTCGTATGTTATCGATAATGCGGGCTTCAGTTCGGGCATCTACTGCGGACAAGGCATCGTCCAGGATCAGGATGTCCGGGTCGGCAATAAATGCTCTGGCCAATGATACGCGCTGTTTCTGTCCGCCGGAGAGAGCCACGCCCTTCTCGCCGACCAGGGTGTCGAGCCCATCGGACAAGGTTCCCAAATCCTGATCAAAAGCGGCGGTGCGTATGGCCTCCAGAATCTGCTCATCCGGTGCATTCGGCAAGCCAAATTGGATGTTCTGCCGCACCGTCTTGGAGAACAGAATCTGTTCCTGAGGAACATAGCCGATCCAGCCGTGCAACTGGTTCAGGGCAATATTCTGCAGAGGTTCATCGGAAATCGTAATCTGCCCATCTCCAAGTGGATATTCATGCAGAATTTGCTTCAGTAAAGTTGATTTTCCGCTGCCCGTTCTACCGACGATGCCCAGCGTCTCGCCGCGGCGAATCGTCAGGTCAATCTGCTCAAGATTATTTACCGTAGAGGTAGGATAGCGGAAGGTGACATTTTTAAATTGTATACTGTCAGGCGACTCCACATGCACCGGATTATCGATGTCCTGTACGTCAGGCTTGACATTCAGCGTCTCATTCACCCGATCGAGTGAAGCTCCGCCGCGCTGCATGACGTTGATTAGTTCGCCGATCGCGAACATCGGCCAGATCATCATCCCTAAGTACATATTGAAGGAGACAAGATCGCCCAGGGTCAGTTCATTCTGGAACACAAGGTAGATCCCGTAGGTTAGGCCAATCGCATAACTAAGTCCAACGAACAGGCGGATGGTTGGTTCAAAATAAGCATCGACCTTAGCAACCGCCAAGTTCTTCCTGTAGACATCATTCGTAATATCTTCGAATCTTTGCTCGTCATTGCGTTCCTGGACATAAGCGCGGATGACGCGTATGCCGGCAACCGATTCCAGGACCTGGTCGTTCATGCCGCCGAATGCGTCCTGGGCTAGTGTGTAGCGTTCATGAATGATCTTCCCATATATTTTCATCGCTAATGCAATAAATGGCAGAGGGAGGATGGCTGCAAGTGTCAGCTTCCAGCTAATGAGCGTTCCCATGGCGACCAAAATAGTGGTTAAATAAGCCGTGGAATCGGTCAAAGTCAGCATTCCGAAGCCAACGGTCGTTGATACTGCACGCAGGTCGTTCGTCGCCCGAGCCATCAGATCGCCCGTACGGCTGCGCTCAAAGAACGGAGGCGTCATCCGCAGCAGATGGTTCATGAACCGGGTACGAAGCAGCCGTTCGACCAGATTGGAGCCGCCGAACAATTTGTGCATCCACACATAAGTAATCATATAGATAAATGCCAGTACACCAAGAATGAGCAATATATACTTGGTCAGCGAGCCCCAGGTAATGGAGCCGGTGACGATTTCATCAATGGCGTTGCCAAGCAAGCGCGGTGGAGCAAGCTCCACAATGCCGACGAGAATCAGGAAGGTCACTCCAATCAGGTAGCGCCTTTTTTCCTGCCCGAAGAACCAGCCTAAATTTTTTAATACAGAAAACATGTTCAGGTTTCCTCCTTACGTTCGAAATCTCATAGTTCGTGATCAAGACAGCCTTTTTAGTTTGCATCATTTAGCGTCTGCAGCTGAGGAAACCATACAAAAAGGCATACCGTCAGTAGACGATATGCCGTAAGGATCTCCGCATATACCGCTAACGCTGCTTATAGATGAAGCAGCATACGGTATGACCGAATTCGATTATATCCATTGACAATGAGACAATGGGGGCCAGTTAATCTATTCGAACCTGCAGGGCTGCTTCGGTATTCAATTGATGTTGTCCTGTATGGAACAATACAGGATAAGTATTAAAGATAGTCACCGAGATTCACCCTTTCTGGTTTGGTAATAATTTCAATCGATTACTCTGACGATTTTATCACTGGTTTTACAAAGATGTCAATTCAAATTTTTTACGACTTGAGCTAGGGGTGGGTTTATCAAATCTTCATTTGGCTTTATGGACAGATTCATCTACAATAAACTTGATAGGAGGGAAAAAAGCTATGCTAAATATTACAAATGAAGCTGCTGAGTGGTTTAAACAGGAACTGGACTTACAAGAAGGACAAGCTATTCGATTTTTTCCTCGTTATAGTTCCGGCGGAGGGGTGCATCCCGGCTTCTCACTAGGAATTGAAGTCAATGTTCCGACAGTTCCTGGATTCCTGACTGAAGCTGGGGGGATCAAGTTCTATATGGAAGAGCGGGATTTATGGTATTTGGAAGGATATCATTTCAATGTAACTTATAATGCGAACGCCGGCGACATTGAGTACGAATATGAGGCTGCTGATTCTAAATAAGAGGTTGGAACACGCACAAATAACTCTCACTGATTGGGAATACGGATGCGAAAATACATACAAGGCCCGCTATAGGCGGGCCTTGTTAGATTGTACTTATCGTTATGCTTACCGAAGCTTGTTATAGAATATATTGTCTTCCATGGCAAAATCAAAATCTCCAATATCGAACACTTGTACAGGGATCTCCGCTTCAATAATGCGGCGAATGAGCTCAAGCTGGTCAGATAGAATCGGGGCCCGTTCCCGTTCGGCGGTAAGAATAATCTCAGTCTCTATCGGATCGAGAAAGTCGCCGAATCGTTCGTTATCGACCGCGTTGACGATGGTCCATACAATATTGTCATCGAATAGGATGGACGGACTTTTGGACCAGGGAACACTTAGGGCGCGTTCTATTTTTTTGCGATTGAGCGGTTCTTCGAGATAAGTGATAAGCTCATTGATTTTATGTTTGACATGGAGATCATCAGCAGGATCATGCATTAATGGTTCCTGACTGTTCTGGAATTCATACAGTTCCATGACGGTACTGTAAGGAACGATATACTCCACAGGTGCAGACGGTATTAACAATTCACCGTAAATCGCCACCATCACGGCTTCAATGACAAATCTACGTGACATGATTCTCCTCCTAATGCGGCAACTTGTCTCCATAAGCAGTAAAGGGGTTGTTCATATGCCTGCTTCTCTGCATCGCCTCAATAATTGGGGCGCGAAGACAATAACTTGATAATAATTAGGAGTATATCACTATTGTCTGGGCAAATACAGTCTTCACATAAAAAACTCGGAAACAAAGGGGAGGATGTAGTGAGTTCAACAAGTAATAACTCTACTCTTCCGCTGTCAGAGGCCACAATGCAATGGCTGCTGCAGCAGGCGGGAACAGGTTCTGTGATCGAGCAGGTCAACGCCTTGAAGGGTGGTATCTCATCGGCAGTGTATGGAATACAGGGGAAGAGGCAAGGGGAGACGTTCGAATACGTGCTTCGACAATTCACAGATCGTGAATGGCTGGCACACGAGCCAGATCTTGCAGAGCATGAGGCCGAGGCCTTAATCCGGGCTTATGGAGCAGATGTTCCTTCACCGCAGTGGATTGCTGGTGATTTCGCAGGTCAATCCTGCGGCTTCCCTTCTGTACTGATGACACGGCTGGAAGGTGAGGTGATTCTGCAGCCTCAGGAGTTACCAGGTTGGATAGAGGGACTAGCGGGGTCTTTGGCTGGGCTGCATCAAGCAGATACAGCTCCAATGAGATGGAACTACTTCACGTACAATAATATCACTGCGCTACAGATTCCAGATTGGACCGGTTCTCCAGAAGCCTGGGGGAAAATCATAAAGCGGGTTCAAGGGGATACCCCTATATATACACCGCGCTTCATCCATCGTGATTATCATCCGACCAATATCCTATGGAAGAACGGAAAAGTGAGCGGAATTGTGGATTGGGTCAATTCTTGCTACGGCCCTGCGGGCATCGACACGGGGCATTGCCGTGTAAACCTCGTGCAGCTGCACGGGGTCGAGACCGCGGATGCTTTTCTCGAGGCGTATTTAAACAGCCCAGGGAGTACGGAGGAGGTCACAGATTGCTATTGGGATATGCTGAGTCTGACCGACTTCCTGTGCTGGCCGCCAGAGGTGTATCAGGGCTGGATTGACCTTGGCTTCACCGGTTTGAGTACACAAATTATCAAAGAGCGGATAGATGAATATGCGGAGAGCCTGGCCGCAAAGCTATCGTGAAGCAATAATGGAGAAGGGCGTCCCAATAGCGGTTCTCAGTTTCGTTAGAATTTATGGGCAGCTCTTTTTGGCTCCAACTCAGATAGCCAGTCACGTGGTAAAAAGCCTGATAGAGTTATAGATTTAATACTAGAAAGAACGACATGAGGGATGTGCACAATTTGAAGTATTGGAAGGCCTATTTTAAGTTTGTAAAGCCGTATACAAAGTGGATTATATTAACGTTGATCATCGGGATACTGAAATTCGGGATTCCATCACTGCTGCCTTTGGTGCAAAAATACGTAGTAGACGACATTTTGATGAACGGAGCTATGGATATCGAGCATAAAGTGTCGCAGCTGATGATTGTGCTGGGGATTACCTTCGTGCTGTTCGTCATTGTCCGCGGCCCGGTGGAATATGCCCGGCAATATTTCGCGCAATTCATCACGGCAAAAATACTATTTGACCTGCGCAATAAGCTGTACGGTCATTTGCAGCGTTTGTCGCTTAAATACTATCAGAATACGAAGGTGGGAGAGATTATCTCTCGCTTCATTAACGACGCAGAGCAGACGAAGAATATAGTCGAGGTCGGGATGATGAATGTCTGGCTGGATACATTCACGCTGGTGTTCGTGCTTGGCTTTATGTTCTATTTGAATCCATTGTTGACCCTGGTCTCCATCTCCATCTTTCCACTCTATGCGATCGCCGTTAAAGTTCTCTATAAACGTCTCAAGAAATTGACCAAAGACCGTTCCGCCGCTCTGGCTGGAATTCAGGCCTATCTTCATGAGCGAATTCAAGGGATCTCGGTCATTCGCAGCTTTGCGCTGGAGAAGCATGATCGTAAGCAATTCGAGGCGATCAACGGCAAATATCTGAACAAGGCAATGGCTCATAGCCGTTGGAATGCTTGGACATTCGCTGTGATTAATACGTTGACGGATGTCGCTCCGCTGCTCGTTATTGGTTATGGGGGATATCAGGTTATCCAAGGTCATTTGACGCTGGGAACCTTTGTCGCTTTCTTCGGTTATCTGGATCGTCTGTATGCGCCTCTGAAGCGGCTGATCAACTCCTCGACCATTCTGACTCAGGCTTCGGCATCCTGGGAGCGTGTGTTGGAATTACTGGACGAGCCTTATGATATGACCGATGATCAGCATGCTATGCAATTACCGGCGGGTAGCCATTCAGTCGCTTTTCGGAATGTATGGTTCAAATATCAAGAGCAAGGCAGTTGGGTGCTGAAAAATATTTCGCTGCAGGTGAATCCAGGACAAACGGTTGCTTTCGTTGGGATGAGCGGCGGCGGTAAATCTTCATTAGTTGGCTTGATTCCGCGTTTCTATGATATTCAGAAGGGCTCTGTAATCGTCGGCGGCAAAGATGTTCGCCAGTGGACGATGGAGAGCCTACGAAGCAAGGTCGGCATGGTACTGCAGGATAATTTCCTGTTCAGTGGTACAGTCCGAGATAATATTATGCTTGGGAACCCGGAGGCAGATGAGGAGGCTGTCATTTCGGCGGCGAAGGCGGCTAACGCCCATGATTTCATTATGAACCTGACTCAGGGCTACGATACTGAAGTCGGGGAACGAGGCGTGAAGCTGTCGGGCGGCCAGAAGCAACGGATTGCCATCGCCCGCGTGTTCTTGAAAGACCCGTCGATCCTTATTCTGGATGAAGCGACTTCGGCGCTCGACCTGGAGTCCGAGCATTTAATTCAGCAAGCGTTGCAGCAATTGTCCAAGAGTAGAACAACCCTGATCGTGGCCCATCGCTTGTCGACGATTACCCATGCGGATCAGATTATCGTTATGAAGAACGGTACAGTTGCTGAACGGGGAACCCATGAAGAGTTGATGCAAAAAGATGGCGTCTACTCGCAACTGTATAATATACAGAATTTGAACGCTTAATTGAACTTATAGCAAGGCGATTCTTCACAGTGAGAGGGGCTTGAATATATGGAAATTAAAGTATTGACCGAACTTCAGGAACAATTGATCCGGGAGGCCGAGCAATTTGCCCGCGCGGAATTGGAGCATGACCAGACCGGGCATGATTGGTGGCATATACAGAGGGTTGTTCAAATGGCCAAGCGGCTGGCCCGGGCCGAGAAAGCGGATGAATTCATCTGCACGGTTGCAGCATTACTCCACGATGTGGCGGACGAGAAGCTCAATGTCTCGAAGCAGGCTGGACTAGATAAGGTCAGAGACTGGCTCGCACAGCATGACTTTAAGGGCGCCGACCAGGAGCATATTATAGAGATTATATCGAATCTATCCTACAATGCCGGCAAGAACCCGCCGATGCGTACTTTGGAAGGGCAAGTTGTACAGGATGCCGACCGGATCGATGCTATTGGGGCGATTGCTATTGCGAGAGCCTTCCTGTATGCAGGGGTGAAGGGGAATCCCATTCATGATCCGCAAATTTCGCCGCGAACCGAGATGACCACGGAGCAGTATAGGCAAGAGAAAAGCACGGGAATCAACCATTTCCATGAGAAGCTACTTAAATTGAATAGCCTGATTAATACCGAATCCGCGAAACAAATCGCGGCAGAGAGACATTCCTACATGGAACAATATGTAGAGCGTTTCTACCGGGAATGGTCAGGGGAAGAATAATAGAACAGGCCTCTGCACCGATATGCAGAGGCCTGTTTTGCTGATTTACATTTTGCCGATCAGAAGTGAGAGAATACCGGCCGCGATAAGGGGGCCGACGGGGACGCCGCGGAAGAAGGCGACACCGAGGACGGTGCCGATCAGTAGTCCAGCAACAATCGTCGGCTGATTCCCCATCAGGGCGGCTCCGCGCCCGCCTAACCAGGCCACGAGCATTCCAACGCCGATCGCAAGTATTGACTTCCAGTTGAAGAAGGATGACCAGAGCGTCTGCAGCGAGAGTTTGCCGCTGGCGACCGGAGTCATTACACCGATCGTCAATACGATAATCCCGATCGTAAGCCCGTACTTCTCCAGCCAAGGGAACATGAACTGCATATGCAGCACCCGAAGTAGAAGAAGTACAATCATGGCGACGGTAATCGGCATATTGTTACTGAAAATTCCGAGTGCTGCCATCAATAGTAGTAGCAATGAAGTCATATCAATCTGATTCATAGCAAGCTCTCCTTAATAAAATACATGATCAAAAGTGGACCGTTCCGCTTTTCAGCACCGAGAAGGTTGTATGAAGCTAGGGCGTGAGGAGCGGAGCGTACGTAGTTGGTACGTGAGCACCGGAGGGCCCGGCTGAATTCAAGATTCGATGTCGAGTAGCTTCATGACTTACTTCGTGATCAAAAGTGGAATGAGGCTATTCTCGCCCAAGAGAGGACAGAATATGCTCGGCGATAACCCGCCCATGCCCGCGTCCTGTCTCGATAAATACCTCATTGGCATTTCGTCCTGAAGCAATAACACCTGCAACATAGATCCCCGGGACATTCGACTCCATCGTCTCCGTATCAAACTTCGGTTTTTCCATCTCATCGGTTAACTCCACGCCGGCCTCATGAAGCAGCTTGCGGTCAGGGCGGAAGCCTGTCAGGGCAAGCACAAAATCATTCGGAAGGTGGACATGGTTATGATCGCTTAGCTCCACAACAATCTCCGCAGTCTTAATCTCAATGACTCGAGAGGATAACATCAGATTAATTCTCCCTTTGTTAACGAGACCCTCAAACAGTGGCTTAACCCAAGGCTTAATGGATGAGGAGAGCTCATCTCCACGGTAAACCATTGTGATCTCTGCTCCGACTCGGGACAGCTCCATAGCTGCATCTACTGCAGAGTTGCTGCCTCCGATAATAGCAACCTTCATCCCCGTATACGGATGGGCTTCTTGAAAATAATGGGATACTTTATCTGTATCTTCCCCAGGAATGCCAAGCATATTAGGATGATCGAAATATCCGGTAGCGATAATGACATAACGTGTCTCATATTCCCAGACCTCACCGCCGCGGGTAATCGAATGCACTTTAAAAGTACCATCCGGCAGCCGCTCGATTTTAGTTGCTTCTTCATAAGAAGCTATAGGGACTTCATACTGCTCGCTGACTTTGCGATAGTAAGCCAGGGCTTCATGCCGGAATGGCTTCTCATTCGGGGTCGAGAAAGGCATATCGCCAATCTCCAGCAGCTCAGCTGTACTGAAGAACTGCATGTGCGTTGGATAAGAGAAAATCGAATGGACAAGGCAATGCTTCTCCAGAACTAGCGTATGTAATCCGCGGCGCTGACATTCGATCGCAGCGGATAGTCCGCATGGGCCAGCTCCGATAATGATAACATCCTGCATGAGATACCTCCTAGAACGATAAAAATAGTTGGCAATTCACCAAAAGAATAAGCCATATCCATCCTACAGCAAAAGTTCTTTAATATCCAGATGTACAAAAATGAATACATTTTCAAGAAAAATATTGACAATATAGTGACAATTACCATATAATGCGCTCAAAATATAAAATTAAGGATACACTAGAAGTGTAAACGCTTTCCGTTATTCGCATTTCTATTATAAAGCGTAAAGGGAGGAAAGAGTTATGCCTCTATTTTGGAGAAGAAAAAATAGCCGCAAGCCCCCCCTTGCCGAACCTAAGCCTGCAATCCATGTGACGCTGGAGCAGGTCAAAAAGGCCGTGTTGCAATTCGAAACTGATATGCCTAAGGGTATTTCGCGGAAATCACTGCTGCTGTCTGATGGCAGCCTTGAATTATCGCGTTTGTCGAGATATTTGGGCGGAGTAAGCGATCAGAAGTTCTATCTATCGAGGGAGACGTACGAAATATTTGAAGAAGCAGATCGGGAAATTCCATATTACTTGGATATCGTTCAGGTTGCTGTAGACGATTATATAGAGGAACGGGGGAAAATCCCTGTTCTGGGCAATTCGCAGTATAATCAGGTCGATGTCCGACTGCTAAGAGATCAGCATTATTTGAAGGAATTACCGCCTTTTCCGCTGTACATCACTGACCAGGAGATGCTGCTGACCCACAGGCGTAAAGAGATCATGTAATACAATTGGATATTTAAAATAAAGCGTAAGCCTGCGTGTTGGGCTTGCGCTTTTTTCATTGAACATTAACCTATTTAAAGAATTACCGATGTTAAAATTGAAGCTGGAAGTAAAGTATGATAGGGATGCCCAGGGTTGACACGTTTATTAGAATAAAGTAAGGAGTACAAGTAAAGATATTAAAATAAATATGCAAGAGACATCATAGGGGGAAGACATGAGTATCAAAGCTATACTGTTTGATTTGGACAATACGTTAATGGATAGAGATTGGACATTCCAGCAATTCGCCTTGCAGCTCATCGAGGAGTGCCTGATTGAGGTGAGTGCAGAGGAGCGGGAACGTCTGATTGCTTATATGATCGAGAGCGACGCAGATGGATATCGCGAGAAACAAGGATACTTCCGGGAGTTGATCGAAAGACTTCCTTGGGTGGAACGGCCAGATCTGGACGAATTAACGAGATACTATGAATTAAACTATATGACTCATGCCAGAGCAATGAATCATGCTGTCTGGACACTGGAACAATGCAGAGCGCTTGACCTCAGACTTGGCATTATCACCAATGGCAGAAGCGAGGTTCAGCATGGAAAGATTGATCAGCTTGGTTTGAGACCATTCTTTGACACGATTATTGTGTCGGGGGATATCGACATAAAGAAACCGGACCCAAGAATTTATAGGACTGCGCTGGAACGATTGGGAACAGCGGCAGAGGAGACGATTATCGTGGGCGACCATCCGCGAAATGATATATGGGGAGCAGCAAACATAGGCATCAGAGGCGTGTGGCTTCGCCGTGCACATGGTTGGAATGCGGATCTGCAAGGGGGAAAGCCTTGGCATGAGATTTATGAATTGAACGAGCTGATCTCATTGATTCGCAGCTAATCTCTAATCATGCCTTAACAACGAAAGACCCGTAAGCGAATAACTGCTTACGGGTCTTTCTATGTCTAGTAAAGTAATGTTGTTATTAATAGAGCGATAGTGCCACAGTGTCAAATTCGCTCTTACTATGCAGAATCGCTTCGGATCCTTCAATTTCGATACTAATCAATGAGTTCAAGCATTTCTTCAAGGCGTTCTTGCCATTTCGCAATTTGTTATCGAGAGCGCTTGTCAGCAATTTTAATGTACGTTGAATGGGTTGTTTCGTCTCAGCATTAAAATATACAGGAACTTGAACATTTTGAAAGTTTATTAAGATTCTCATACCAGATCACCTCTATACAGTGGTTTCATATTACATATTGTAGGTTAGAATGCTTAAAAATACATTAATATTTCATTATTTTTCAATTAATGTTTTGTGACGCTTGTAAGACAATCATACATATTTGCTTTTATAATACTAGAAAAAAATACTAGGCACAACATTTTCAAGAAAGTTGCGTCAAATAAGTTGAACCGTCTCTGATAACATGGTAGATTGCTATATGGGAATTCTTGAATTGCTTATAAATAGTTGCTACAACTGAGTTTATCCGCTGTTGTACACCTATTTTGAGGTTGAATAAAGTGGAAAATAATAACAAAAAAGGGGGTGTGAAGATGGACACAGTGGAATCAGACCAGCCAGGCGAATTCATCATAAGCTCTATGGAATTATATTTCATGATTAATCTATTAGGGGAGAAAGGCTTGCCGGATCAAGATACGGAAGCTTTCGTGCTTCAATGTTGCGCATCCGATTCTGCAGAGCAAATCTGGTATGAAGGTAGAGAATTGCTGAAGCGTAAAGGATATTTCATCCCCGGAACAGATGGAGAGCTTCGAATTTCAGCCCAACTGCTTATTATGCTCGGTCATATTTATCTAGCCAAGAAAGCTTATTTACTTCAGTATATATTGGACGACCGGGAGTATGAGGAGTTTCTGTATATACACGAAGATAAAATCATAAGAATCGAATGTCTCAAGAAAGATGAAGGACAATATCGATTAACTTATTTGAACATAGATAATAATGAGCTTGTGCATTCATTTGGCTGTACGGAGCAGAAGCTACAGAACCCTGGAGAGCTTCCGGCTCTTATGTTGTCCAGGAGTCAATTTGATGAAATATTATCTGAAGCTACACAGCTGGATGTAGAGGAATTGATAGAACAGCTCTCGAATACTACAGATGAACAGGAAGCCATGATTGCTTTGGCAAGATGTATCAAGTCGAATACCTCCAAAGGTTCACTTCGTTTTTATTTATGGAATAATAATGTCTGGGAAGTTCAATACGTACAATTTATGAGTAATCATCATATTAATTGGTTGATTCGATCAAGTGCGAAGCATGATGAGGACTGGATGATCGCAACGCCTACTTCGATGGAAAATATTCAGGAGATGATTAAAGACTGGCTGGCCGAGCCTATTTCGTGAATTCCTTCGTGATCACACGGGGGATTATTGAATAACCTTTTACCTGAGGGGGAGTAGATAATGAGTTCATTTAATAATGATGATGTTCGTGATCTTCGCGAGCGTGTGGAGCGGTTGGAAAGAGAGCTTGAGCAGTATAAAGGGCAACCAACCCGGCCAAGTCATTATTTAAAATGGTTTATAACGGGCTTTCTCATTGTAACTGGGGCCATGCTCCTGGTTGGAATCCTTCAGTTTGTTATAGCAGGATAGAATAACCAAACAAGCTTACTCAAAAGGGCTATCACCTTGGTGATGGCCTTTTTGCTGTGCACACTGACCGTTAGAATCAATTAGAAATCATTTTGACTTTCAAATTATAACCTTAACTATCCGTTGCAAAATATGCGCTGATTGTATATATTGTATATATACACTAGAAACGAACATAACACTGATAAGTGAAGAAGGTGAAGCATGAACATTTTATTGTCCCACTCTTCGGGAGAACCCATATATTCGCAGATTGTCAGACAGATCCGCAGCGGTATTCTGCAGGGGGAGCTTGCGCCAGGGAGCGCTCTTCCGTCAATCCGTCAACTGGCCAAAGACTTGCAAATTAGTGTCATAACGACAAAGCGAGCGTATGACGAGCTGGAGCAGGAAGGACTGATCGACTCTGTAGTGGGCAAAGGTTCGTTCGTATCAGGTGGAAACCAGGAATTTATCCGTGAGCAGCAGATGAGACAATTGGAGAAGCAGATCAGAGAGCTGCTGGATGGGGCTAATCAAATTTCAGTGTCCACCGATGATCTGATCGAATGGATCAGGTTGTTAGATCAAGAGGGAGGTAAAGAGGGATGAATGCCATTGAAGTTCAGGGAATAGGCAAGAATTATAAAAATTATGAGTTGTCGGACGTTACATTTGAGGCCCCTAAGGGATATATAACTGGACTGATCGGCCCGAATGGAGCGGGGAAGAGTACGATTATTAAAATGATTATGGGGATTGTAACGCCGGATCAGGGCGGCATCCGAGTACTGGGGCAGGACACGGGGAAGGAAGAAGCTGTATATAAGCAGAAGATCGGTTATATTTCCGATGAGAATATTTTTTATGATTGGCTAAGTATGGAGCAGATGAAGAAGGTTGTAGCCCCTTTTTATAAAGATTGGGATGAGCTCGCTTTCCAGAGATATATGGATCAGTTCGAGCTTCCAATGCGCAAGAAGATTAAGGACTGCTCCAAAGGAATGAAGATGAAATATGCGATTGCGATTGCGCTGGCACACAATCCTTCGCTGCTCATCATGGACGAACCTACGGCTGGGCTTGACCCGGTGTTCCGTCGTGAATTGCTGGAGCTGTTGTCTGAATATATATTGGATGAGCAGAGGACGATTCTGTTCTCGACTCATGTAACGACTGATCTAGATCGGATTGCTGACTATGTGACGTTCTTGAATCGGGGAAGGCTCGTATTTACAGATACGAAGGATGAAATTCTGGAGCGGTATGTGCTTATTAAGGGTGGCAAGGAGCTACTGGATAATGATGTGCGTCAAGCCTTTGTCGGAGTTAGAGAGACGAGCCTGGGCTTTGAAGGGTTGTCTGCTGATCGCAGCAGTGCGGTCTCCATGTTCGGTAATTCGGTAATGTATCAGCAGCCGACACTGGAGGATATTATGTATTTTACGGTAAAGGAGAGAAAGGTCCGTGTCTAATATTATCAATCTGGTACGTAAGGATTTCATTCTACAGCGCCGTTATTTATGGATTATCGCACTCTACGTACTCGCGTTCTCTGGAATGTTCTCAACGAATAATCCGAATATGCTATATGGTCTCTTCCCGGGGATGATGCTGATTCTCGTCGTTGGTAGCGATATGCGGCTGGGCAATCAGCAGTTCCTGATCACATTGCCAATTAAGCGCAGCATTATCGTGTTAGCCAAATATGTATCCTCAGTCTTGGCCATTTTCTTAGCGGAGGCTGTTTGCTTTGGAGTCAGCTTTGGGATAAGGCAATTTAATTCGGAGATTGTATTTAATGAATACTTTCTGTTAGCCGGAAGCTTGGCTTCGGTGCTGTTGACGATGAGTATCTATTTGCCTTTGTATTATTGGCTTGGTATACACGGTGCGCAGTTTTTGAATATCGCCATGATGGTACTTGTCATGCTGGGCAATATCGCTATATCGAGCATTGCGGGTGACACAAATGACATTGAGCAGGTCACTTCATGGATCAATTCCCATCAGACAGGGAGTATCGCGCTTGGTATAAGCTCATTGCTGCTGATCATCGTCATATCCTATCTAATCTCCTGGTCCATCTTTAAGAGAAGGGATCTTTAATGATTAAATAGCCCCTCATTATGGGTAATCTTGTGACAGGGACTTTTGCATGAACAGATGTTATGTGTCTGTGTCGCATGATCTATAATGAGGAGCGTGTTCAATATGACAGAAAATCTTAGCAAGTCCGGAAGATTTAGTGGAAGAACAGCGCTGATCACCGGAGCGGGCTCTGGGATCGGTAGAGCAGCAGCATTGAAGCTAGCGGGGGAAGGGGCCAATGTCGCTCTCTTTGATCTTATCGATGAGCGCACCCGTAGTACGGAGCGACATATTAATGAAGTGATTCATGGCCATTCACGAGCCTTCGATGTCGATGTTGCTGATCCGGTAAGGGTCGAGCAGGCCGTGAAGGAAGTGGTGACTCATTTTGGCGGGATTGATATCGTCTTCGCAAATGCCGGGATTAATGGTGTGCTGGCGCCTGTGGAGGAATTGAGCTTCGATGATTGGGAGAGGACGATCAGCATTAATCTGGGTGGTACATTCTTGACCGTCAAGCATACCGTACCTTATTTGAAACAGCAAGACAGTGGAAGCATTATCATAACGAGCTCAATCAATGGTAATGACCGCTTCTCCGGCTTTGGAATGTCGGCATACAGTACAACGAAGGCGGGACAGGTTGCCTTTGCCAAGATGATGGCGCTGGAACTTGCCAAATATAAAATCCGCGTCAACGTCATCTGCCCGGGTGCCATTTCGACGAATATTGATTCGTCCACTGAAGTTCGTGAAGAACTGAAGGAGATTGTGATTCCCGTCGAATATCCGGAGGGCTCACAGCCGCTTGCGGATGGTCCGGGCCAACCTGCTCAAGTAGCCGATTTGGTCGCTTACCTGGCTAGCGATGAATCCTCGCATATTACAGGGGCGCGCATTGTCATCGACGGTGCGGAGTCGTTGTTATAGCTTAGCTTCTGTCTCTCCTTTAGATTAGGAGGGCAGGAGCTGACGAATGATTTGCTGCGTCAGTATAAAAGGCTGGTGCTTTATTGAATGCAGCGAGAAGCTGCTGACCAGATCGCTTGCCTGGACGGGCTCCGGCTTGCTGATGATTCCGCAGATGTAAGCGATCCAGCCGATGATTGCTTCTGGCCTCGCGCCAGCTGTGCGCAGCGCGGATATGCTGAGATCGCCATGCCGCTTGGCCAGGCGATGTCCGTCTTCGCCGAGCAGCAGCGGTGCGTGGGCGAAGGTAGGCGGGGTTAGCTCCAGCACTTGATAGAGCTGGAGCTGGCGCGGCGTGGAATCGAGCAGATCCGCGCCGCGCAGAACATCGGTGATGCCCATCAAGGCATCATCGATGGTGACGGCGAGCTGGTAGGAATACATCCCGTCTGCTCGCCGTACGATGAAGTCCCCGCCACTGCCGGGCGGGAACGATTGTGGACCAAAGATGCCATCCTCGAAGGAGGTGGCATCCTCGCCAAGAGCAAAACGCAGCGAAGGCGTCTTGCTCTTGGCTTTTTCTATGCGCTCTGCTTCGCTCAGGAAGCGGCAGGTCCCAGCGTAAGCCGTGCCCTCGGAGGCAAGGCCGTGCGGCGCGCCAGCCACAGCCAGCAACTCGGCGCGACTGCAGTAGCACGGATAGAGGCGGTGCTTCGCCTGCAGCTTGACCAATGCTTCATGGTACAGCTCGAGCCGCTCGCTTTGCCAATAAGGGCCATAGGAGCAGCCCGCCTCTGGGCCTTCATCCCAATCCAGCCCGAGCCATTTCAAATCGATGATAATCCTCTCTGTAATCTCCGGTCTGGAGCGCTGTATATCAATGTCTTCAATTCGCAGAATAAATTGTCCGCCGGCCGCACGGATTTGCAGCCAGGATAGCAGGGCGATTTTGGCGTTGCCAAGATGCATATCCCCTGAAGGAGTAGGCGCAAAGCGTCCTCGTCTCATCTTCCAATCACTTCCTCGTACCAATAACTTTCCTAGCACATTATAACTCTTCAGGGATGGGCTGTGAACAAGAGCAGCAAATGTTGAATACATAGGCTAATGAAGTATAGGTAGTATGCTTCATTGCCTATCTCTATCAGCGGTATAGCCTCATATCTTATTTTGAAGCGACCTGCTAAGAATAAGTGCTTAATTACAACTATTTTGGCTTTATAAGCCGCTCCTTGGACATATAGTTGCATTTATACACTTATTTATTGAAATACACAGTGCATTGGAGAAAAAAAGAGAAAATAGTTGCATATCCGCAACTAAATTTCTCTTTTGAGCAATAAGTTGGCGGAACAAGTGTATAAATACAGTTATTTTAAAAACGGAAGGAGCTTGCGCACTGTAAGTGAATTCTATACGCTATACATGGCAGTAAATAAGGAGCCGGAGATGATGTTCTCTGGCCTCCACAAATTGATCGTATACACAAATAAAAGTACAGGAGCTATTTATGCATAATTCACAACCGATGCCAATCGATAAGGTGTTGCCAACACTAATAGAGAAATTACAAGAGGATGGACGAGCCGTCCTGACAGCGGAGCCAGGGGCGGGGAAGACGACGCGTACGCCGCTGGCGCTGTTGGATGAGCCATGGCTGAATGGCCAAGGTATCATCATGCTGGAGCCCCGGCGTCTTGCTGCGCGAGCCGCGGCCGTCTATATGGCACAGCAATTAGGCGAATCCGTTGGAGAGACGGTCGGCTATCGCATCCGTACAGAGAGCCGAGTGTCCGCCCGAACTAGAATTACTGTTGTGACAGAGGGGATTCTGACAAGGATGCTGCAGAATGACCCGGGTTTGACCGGAATCGGACTCATTATATTTGATGAATTCCACGAGCGGAGTTTGCATGCGGATCTTGGATTGGCGCTGGCGATGCAGAGCCGTTCCATACTGCGTGAGGATTTACGGATTCTAGTCATGTCGGCTACATTGGATGCTGCTGCCGTGGCTTGTCTGCTTGAAGACGCCCCAGTCATTGAATGCAAGGGCAGCATGTATCCCGTGGAGACGATTTACGCGCCAACGCGACCGAATGAACTGCTGGAAGCGGCGGTAGCTCGCACCGTTCTGCAGGCGCTAAATGCCCATTCGGGCAGTTTGCTTGTGTTTCTGCCTGGTGCAAGGGAGATCCGCCGCGTGCAAAGCGCTTTAGAGCAGGAACAGCGGGTGGGCAGCGACGTGCTGATCACCCCGCTCTATGGCGCGCTGCCACAGGAGATGCAGCAGCAGGCGATTGCCGCACCACCTGCGGGCAAGCGCAAGATCGTATTGGCGACGTCTATCGCCGAGTCAAGTCTGACCGTGGCCGGGATCACGGTTGTCATCGACAGCGGTCTGCGGCGTACCGCGCTGTTCTCACCGCGCACCGGCATGAGCCGACTCACGACGATGCGCGCGGCGCGCGACTCGGCCGACCAGCGCCGCGGTCGGGCGGGCCGCCTCGCTCCAGGCGTGTGTTACCGCCTCTGGAGCGAGGCTGAGGATCGGTTGCTGGCCCCAGCCACGCCGCCGGAAATGCTGGAAGCGGACCTGACGCCGCTTGCCCTTGAGCTGGCTGCCTGGGGCGCCAGCCCGGAGGAGCTGGTCTGGCTGGACGAGCCGCCAGCTGCTCCATACCGCCAAGCGACCGAGCTGCTGCGCCAGCTCGGCGCACTGGATGCGGCCGGCGCGATCACGCCGCACGGCCGTCAGATGGCCTCGCTCGGATTGCATCCGCGGCTCGCCCATATGCTGCTGCGCGCGGTCCCGCTCGGGCTCTCCCGCGCGGCCTGCCGTCTGGCCGCGCTGCTCGAAGAGCGCGACCTGTTCCGCGGGCAAGCCGCTGCCAATGACAGCGATCTGCGCACGCGCCTATCGCTTGTCATGGCAGCTGGCGAAGAAGGAAGCCCGCGTCCCGGTGCCGCGAATAGCGCCGATGTGGACGGCTACGCCTTGCAGCGATTGTTGCAGGTCAGCGGCCAATGGGAGCGGCAGCTTCATAAGATAGCCGATGATATCCAGCCCAGTAATGAGATGGCTGGTGGAAATACCGATGATTGGCTGTCATTTTGCGGGTTACTTGTCTCTTATGCCTATCCGGACCGGATCGCACGGCGACGCTCGGATGGAAGATACCTACTGCGTTCGGGCCGGGGAGCGGTATTCCGGAATAGGCAGCTGCTCGGCGACGAGCCGTTTGTTGCCATTGCAGAAGTTGATGACGAAGGCGCGGAGGGCCGTATTTTGCTAGCCGCTCCGATGCCGGAGGAGCATGTATATGAGTATTATCGGGATCAGATGGAGGAGAGCGCTCATGCGGATTGGGATGAACATACTGGGGTAGTGCGGGTGCGCCGTCGTCTGACGTTAGGAGCCATTTTGCTACAGGATAAGCCGGATCCAAATCCAACCGCAGAGCGAATTACAGAAGCGCTGCTTAGCGCAGTGGCGGAGCAAATCGACACGTTGCTGCCTTGGAATGCCAAGTCAAAACAGCTGCAGGCTCGAGTGGAGTTCCTGCGCCGTCTTGAGCCTTCCTGGCCTGATCTAACGGATGAAGCATTGGCTCGTCACGTACATGAATGGCTAGCGCCTTATGTGACCGGTATGCGCAAGCGTTCGGAGCTCCAGAGCCTGTCGCTTTATACGATTCTGGAAAATAGGATCGGTTGGGCTCGAATGCAGGAACTTCAGGCTGAAGCGCCGACACATTTGATCGTTCCAAGCGGATCCAAGATACCGGTTCAATATGAGGGTCCGCAGGCGCCATATGTCTCAGTCCGTCTGCAGGAGGTATTCGGCATGATGGAGACGCCGCGAATCGGCTACGGACGTATCCCGATTACACTGCATCTGCTGTCGCCTGCCAGCCGTCCTGTCCAGGTGACCTCGGATTTGCGCAGCTTCTGGAGCGGTACTTACTTTGAGATCAAGAAGGATCTGAAGGGGCGCTATCCGAAACATTATTGGCCGGATGATCCGTTGGAGGCTACAGCCACCCGCAAGGTCCGCCCCAACAAACCTTGAGAGGAAGCTTAAAAAGTCCGCTTTTGATCACGAAGTAATATCAAGAGGCGATCTCGACATCGAATCTTGAATTCACCTGGGCCTTCCGGTGCTCACGTACCCAAAACGTACGCTCTGCTCCTCAGTCCCTAGCTTCATCCAATCTTCTCGGTGCTGAAAACCGTTCTTTTAAAGCCATGATTTGAAGAGGAAGCTTAAAAAGTCCGCTTTTGATCATGAAGTTTTTTCATATGCAATGGATTCGGCATCGAATCTTGAATTCAGCCGGGCCTTCTGGTGCTCACGTACAAACTACGTACGCTGCGCTCCTCAGTCCCTAGCTTTATCCAACCTTTTCGGTGCTGAAAACCGTTCTTTTATAGCCTTCATTTGAAGTGGGGATCGCTAACGAAACACTATATCGCTATTTGCGTCAAAACAGGCTCCTGAAAAATGTAACGAAACAGGGTATCGCTATTTTGCCAAAAAAGCCGTTCAAGGCCTGAATTTATTGCAAATAACGATACGTAGTTTCGTTAGAATAATTACCGACGTATTTTCGAAGGAATAACGATATGCAGTTTCGTTAGGACGATTCAATGTACCGAGTACCCCTTCTTAATAAGAAACAGCCTGTTGAGCTTCATTCAACAGGCTGTTTTTCTTCATAGGTATATTTGCGACGATGACAGTCATAAATCGGCGTCTGAGTTCATTCAATTGCTAGTGAAATCTGCAGCTCGCGGGCCTGATTGGTGAAAGGTATAAACGTATTAAGAAGCTTCGATACGAGATTAGATTGCGGATTATGTGAACTGATATTTTATAAAATGGGGAATTTCGAGAGGCCATTCCTTCTGTTCGAAGATGGTCGTCCCACTCATTTATATGCCTAAAAAGGGCAGTCCCCAAGTTACGAGCGGTGGCCTGGGGCGCCCTTTTTTTGTTTGTAACCCTGGTTATTCAAGTATTTTCTTCAGAAAATACTGTTGTGCTCCGTCATAAGGGGAATCATCAAGGATACCAAAGACGGTGAACCCTTTTTTCTTGTAAAATTCCGGTGCCTGGAAGCTAAAGGTCTCTAGCTGGATGTAACGGCAATGATGCTGTCTGGCAATTTCCTCGGCCTTTTCGAGCAGTTCAGACCCTTTGTTCTTGCCGCGGAGCGACTCGTCGACCCACAGAAAATCGACATGCATCTGCTTCCAATAGATCGATGCGGTAATCCCTGCCACCAGTTCATCCTGATCGTTAACAAGTGTAATTTCAACCGTTCCTACGTCGTCTTTAAGCTCTCCAGTTGCTTGCGATAGGTTAAATTCTATGATCTTCTTACGTATGGCACTATCAGCCTTATCAATCCATGATTCGGTAAACTTCATTGCTGCCTCCTATAATAAGATAATCATGATGCATCAGAAAAAACGTAAATTCTATTTAAGATCATTATTGCATACAGCTTGTATTTTTTAAACAACATGCCGTACCGATCAAGCACGAAAAGATATGATGCCATATGAAAAGAACCGAAATGGAAATGCTTATATTTTGAGGATGGTCACTATCCACGGAATAGTAAAAACATTCAGATCCACCGCCGGGTGATAAAGCTCTTGCACCCCGATAGATTTGCCGATATTTTGGCAGCCGAATAAACAAGACCACCCCGTGGCTCGCAGCTGAGGGGTGGTTCCTTTTCAATTTATTATCTGCACAGACTGAACTAGTCTCTGTAAATATATCCGGATAAATCTCCATCACTTCTTTTTCCATTTCGCAAAACTTAGCACACAAATTTCTCACTGGTGTTTCCATCTAATGCCTCTTTTAAGAGATCGGTGTATTCCATAGCAAGATCCTTATTGCTGTTTATTTCTTTAACAAATTTGCTACAAGTGGATGCTGTGACTGTGATGCGATACAAGAAGATGGTGTCTGGTTCGAATCCAGACATCAGATTTCCGGGTAAATTCCAATCAAACGACAGAAATTTAGAAGCTTAGTTCTTGTTGGGTGAGCTCCTTCTAGGCTTCAATGGATCAGATGCCCGGATTTGGCTTTTTTGACCCATTTTGTGGAGACGCGGTTCACGAAACTTTTGAGACCCAGCCCAAGGATTAACGATAAGCCGGCATAGATAAGCAGAATGCTGATGTCCCTTGTGATCAAGCCGGCAACGCTTCCTCCGACGGCCTCCCGCATCAGTCCGATTCCGTAGGTGAAGGGCAGATAAGGATAGATCGCCTGAAAGAAGGGCGGTGTAACCTGAATGGGGAATGTACCGCCCGAACCGGCTAGTTGCAGAACGAGCAGAACGATCGCCATCGCTTTGCCAACATTGCCGAATACGGATACCAACGTATAGATCATGAGCATGAACACCGCGCTGATCAAGAGCCCGAACAGAATGAATCGGAGTGGCTCCGCGGCATAGGTTCCTAGAATCCACAGATCTCCTGCCGTTACGAAGAGCGATTGCAGCAATGCCAGCGTCAAGAAGGTGAAGAAGCGGCCAAAATACTCGTGATAGCTGCGTAGTGGAACGCCGTGAATGGTCTTGTCATGCACTTCGACGGTAAGCATGGAGACGAGCAGCAGGCCGCCGACCCATAATGATAGGGTGGTGAAGAAGGGGGACATCGCCGATCCATAATTCGGAATCGGGAACATCCGGGTCTCCTTCAAGATGACCGGCTCGGCAAAAAAAATCGCCCTCCTTGGCATAGTTCAGACTCAGCAGCTTGATCAGATCCTCTAGCGAGCCTTTTTTCTCCAGAGCCGTGATGCGGTTGGTCACTTCCTTGAGCTTACGCTCTGCCTCTGGAAGGCGTCCGCGTATGGTCTTGGCCTCTGTTGTTGCCACGACCAGACCTTTCTTAGCATCTTTAATAATGTCGCTGACGACAGGTAAGTCAGATAAAGCCTCCGACAAGATGCTCTTCGTATGATTGGCGTCTTTCTGTGCTTGTTCGAGAGCGGCTGTCATTGCAGGAAGTATTGTGCTGTCGAAGCTGCCGATTAGTCCATCCAGACGTCCGGAAGCATCCTTGGCCAGACTATTGAATTTTTCAAGTAAGGAACGTACGACGTCTTTTCCTTGGTCGGCAGATGCGGAAATGTCCCTTGCGATTTGCGCCATCTGTCTGAAATCTGCTGCTATTCGGTCCAGTTCAGCTATTTTTGCATTTAATCTGGAGCTAGGAGCAATGGACTGTAATCGGCTTAGCAGCTTGCCAAGTGAATCAGCTCCCTTAGCAGCAACAGTAAGCCCAGTCTCCAAATGCTCCGGCAGCTGCAATGGTCCCAGATCTTCAGCCACATCGAGGCCAGATAACAGATTGTTGATCGTCTGACCAGCCAGATCGGCCAACTGCTTAAGCTGTACTAATGTCTCTTTGGCTACTGGGCCAGCAGCTTGTACAGCGTCCTTGCTACGGGCAAGGAAATCAGAGGTTTGGCTGGCAAAGCCTTCGCCTTTTTGGGCTAGTTCGGCGACAAAGGGCAGTTCTTTTTGTACTTTAGTGACGATGGTCTGTCCTTTTTGTAAATCCTCTACAGCGATATTTGCCGCCTCGTTAATCTCCGGGAAGAGCTGTACCATTTGAAAGGCGAGATGCCTGGCGTTGTTAATGAGAGGAAGCTCCTGTCTTAATTCCACCCCGATTTCATTGAAAATACGAAAAATGGTCCCGTTGGCTGTCTTCACAAAATTCTGGCTGACTTCGCTAACGATCGAGCTAGCTCCTTTGGCTGTGATTTTTGGCGCGACGGCATTAATCTTCTCATTGACATAGTATTGGATTTCCGCTTTCTCGGGGTTCGGGGTAAGAACCGTTGCAATTCGAGCTGAGAAATTAGCCGGAATGATAATGACGGCATAGTACTTGCCATATTTTAGGCCCCGGATTGCCTTGTCTCTATCGGTGAATACCCAACCAATATTATGGTTCTCATGCAGTGAGTTGACGATCTCTTGCCCTAGAGCAATGGATTGTCCACGCATCGAAGTTCCAGTATCTTCATTTGCAACCGCGATCTTGATCCCCGAGGTTTGACCATACGGATCCCAGGAAGCACCGATATTGAACCAGGCATATAGAGAAGGGAGGAAGATTAATCCTGATATAATGATGGCGGCAGCCCAATTGGTAATAATGCCACGTAAGTCCGAGCCATAAATGAATAGTATCTTTTTCACAGCGATCTCCATTTTCGTTTTTTGCTTATTATTCCGAGATGGCGGTAGAATCATCCATAGCTTGGTACTATTGCAGAGAAATAGAGACGCTTTCAATTTTCCTATTGACGTTGCCAGAAGCTTGATTTATGATAGTCACATAACAACATATCGGTTACATTTGGCGTGTTACCATTCAATTTGTGGGCATGAGCCAAGAAAAGCAGTCCTATTTATTTAGGATTCTTTTCTTGGCTCTTTTTTGTGCAAATCTTTAGGCAGACGAATCTAAGTCTAGACTATGTCTAAGGAATGGACGACACCCGTTATGTAAACGGTATCAAGATGATGATGACGTGGGGAGGGAGCCCGGCAAGAATAGTTCTTATGCGAAAGTAAGATTATAGAAGATATGATCGTATTAGGACACTTAGGTCGGTATAACCATTGTTCATCTAACATACAGGATTAGGAGGAGTTTAACTCATGTTTTCTAAATGGAGAAAGAAATCAACTGAGAGCAAGCAATTCGAAATTTTAGCACCGGTAACAGGCAAGGCCGTTCCATTAACGGAGGTTCCAGATGAGGCGTTTGCAGCAGGGCATATGGGCAAGGGGATCGCGATTGAGCCAACAGAGGGTAAATTGATCTCACCTTTCGAAGGCACCGTCGTACATGTGATCAAATCGAACCATGCCGTCATGCTGGAGCATGCTTCAGGGCTGCAATTTCTGTTCCACATCGGTATTAACACCGTTTCATTGAAGGGTGAGGGTTTCACTTCACATGTCAACATTGGAGACAAAGTGAAGGCTGGTCAAGTGCTGATCGAATTCGATACCGCTAAGATTGCTAGCGCGGGTTATCCAACGATCACGCCAATTATTGTTACAAACGCTGATGAAGTGACCGAGAGCTTGGAAGGACTCAGCGGACAAGTGACAGCAGGCCAAGACGTTATTTTAAAGGCGGTTATGAAGTCTTAATATCACTATTTGAAAGGATGATTGTTCAATGCTAGCAAAACTCCAAAAGCTTGGCAAATCGCTCATGCTTCCGGTTGCAACACTACCTGCAGCAGGGATTTTGCAAGGTTTGGCTCTGATTGATTATGAGAAGGATTTACGTCTCGGTTCGGCAGTTGGAGGATTCATCAATCAATATATTGCTACTTTCTTAAATGCAGGTGCATCGGCCATTTTTGGCAATTTGGCTCTGATCTTTGCAATCGGTGTCGCGATCGGGTTTGCCGGAGATGCGGTAGCAGCATTGTCGGCACTTATTTCTTACATGGTGTTAACCAAAGTACTGGCAGAAATCCCTGGTGTGTTTTCCTTTATCGCGGATGATGTCAAATTGGATATGGGGGTTCTGGGCGGTATCTTTACAGGTCTATGGGCTGCCTATTTATACAATAAATACCATAATATTAAGTTGCCAGATTGGCTTGGTTTCTTTGCAGGGAAACGGTTCGTTCCAATTGTCACGGCAGCAAGTACGATGGTTTTCGCAGTGTTTGCTGGCATGATCTGGAGCCCAATTCAAGATGCAATCAGTGTTTTTGGTAACTGGGTCGTAGGACTTGGAGGCATCGGATCATTGGTATTTGGTATTGCAAACCGGCTGTTGATCCCGCTTGGTTTGCATCACGTTCTGAATTCAATCGCCTGGTTCCAAATCGGTGATTTCACGAATGCAGCTGGTGAGGTTGTACACGGTGACTTGTGGCGTTTCTTCGCTGGAGATAAATCAGCAGGGATGTTCATGACCGGCTTCTTCCCAATCATGATGTTTGCTATGCCGGGTGCGGCGCTGGCGTTTATTCATACAGCTAAGCCATCCAAACGTAAAATGGTAGCTTCTCTCGTTATCGGTTCCGCTGTTGCTTCTTTCTTGACAGGTATTACTGAACCGCTTGAATTTGCGTTTATGTTCGTTGCACCAGTCCTGTATGTTGTGCACGCGATTTTGACTGGGCTTTCAGGACTGATTATGTACCTGCTAGATGTTAAGCTAGGATTCGCCTTCTCGGCTGGTTTGATCGACTATCTCGTCAACATGAAGCTGTCGACGAACGCATGGATATTGCTGCCGGTAGGTGTTGGATTCTTCCTGTTGTACTACTTCCTGTTCCGCATTATCATCGTCAAGTTCAACTTGAAGACGCTTGGACGTGAAGATGATAGCGAAGAAGACGCAGAGGCCGATGCCTCCAGTGGGGATCGGGTTGTATCCTCCTCCGACAGTCGCGCTGCCCAGATCTTGGAGCAGATCGGTGGACCAAGCAATATTCAGTCTGTAGATGCATGTATCACTCGTCTTCGCCTAGTCGTTAGGGATGATAAGAAGGTGAATGATTCAGCACTTAAGAAGCTAGGCGCTTCCGGTGTAATGAGACTCGGTCAAGGCGCAGTTCAGGTTGTATTCGGTCCGAAATCCGAAGCGATCAAGGACGAAATCAATAAGATGTTGTAATTCGCATTTGGGTAAAACTTCGTTTACTTACAGGGCAGATCTTTCGGGATCTGTCCTGTTTTTTTGCTGATATACAATTCCAGATCATTCCTTCGGTGGTTGAATTATGATAATATAAATTCAAGAATTTACTGTATTTCAGCTTGGTGGAAGCAGCTTGTCCAAATCCAAAGTGAAGATGTGAAGCCATGTTTATACTAGACAGGTTAAAAAGATTTGACTTCGTCATTCTGTTTATTCTGATGCTATTTATGGGTATTAGCATCGCCGTTCTGTATAGTGCAACCATGAACACGGCGTATCAGGGATACCATATGCAAATGCTGAAATATTATATTTTTGGTTTTTTTGTTCTAGCTGTTATCTCCTTGGTCAATTACCGGATTCTGCTCAAATTGGCTCCTTATATTTACTTGCTTGGACTCGGCCTGCTGGTACTCGTAAATTTTATCGGGAACACCTATCATAACGCCACAGGATGGATGACGATCCCGGTGGTTAGGATGAGCTTCCAACCTGCTGAATTTTTCAAGCTGCCTCTAGTGCTATTCCTAAGTTATATACTATTTCGCAAGCAAAAGCCTAAGCTGGGATTCTGGCGGGACGTCCTACCGATGTGTCTCATTACATTCATTCCATTCGCCGCAGTTATGGTGCAGAATGATCTGGGGAACGCGCTAAGCTATCTTGTCATACTTGGCGGTATGCTATGGATTGGGAATATTAAATACACCCATGCCTTTCTAGCAGCAGTCTTATTGGTAGGAGCAGTCATCGGGGGGATTGGGGCATATAAGAAACATCATGATGAGATTCAGCAATTTCTCGTCGATATCGGCCGCCAACACTGGATCAATCGGATTGATCCTTGGCTGATGCCAGAGGTGGCTACGGATGATGCGGCTTATCATACGAGAAATGCCAAGATGGCGATCGCTGCCGGCGGTATGAGCGGCGAGGGCTATATGCAGGGGGAGAATGTGCAGTCCGATCGGGTTCCTTTTACATATTCGGACTCAATTTTCGTCGTGATTGCTGAAGAATTCGGCTTTGTCGGTAGTTCAGTTGTGCTGCTGTTGTATTTTGTGCTCATCCATCGCTTGATATTGATATCATTGGAATGCAAGGAACGAGCCGGTCCTTACCTAATCGTAGGCATTGTGTCCATGCTCCTCTATCAAATCTTTGAGAATGTCGGGATGTTCATTGGACTGATGCCACTTACCGGAATCACGCTGCCATTTATCAGTTATGGCGGAACTTCGCTTGTGATTAATATGATTTGCATGGGTCTAGCGATCAGCATTCGCCTTTATGAAGAAGAGAAGAAGAAGGAACATCATCATTCTGCGTTGAGTTTATAATCATTAGCTCAAATGCCGCCCGAGCATGGGGCGGTTTTATTTTGCTTGGATTTATGCCCATCCTTGCATAATAGCTTATAATACTGTTGGCAGGTGGACCAACCTTATATTAAGTAGATATTGGAGGTGCAGCATGTCGTATCGACAGTTAAAATGGATGATCTTAATTGTCCCGACGCTACTGATCGGGATTTGGGAATATGTCAGACATCAATTTCTGATGCCGTATTTATCGATGGATACAGGCAATTACTTAACACCCGTGCTGCTGTTCATGATTAGTGTGACCTTGCAGTATAAATGGTTCCGCAAGCTGGAGAGTATGCAGGAGGAACTCCAGAAGGAGCGGTCTCTTAAGGCGAGCTGGGAAGAGCGGGAGCAGTTAGCCAGAGAACTGCATGATGGCATCGCGCAATCATTGTTCCTGTTGTCTGTCAAAGTGGATCGAGCGGAGAAAAGACAGAATTCTAGCGGGGAAGTGGCGGATTTAAATGAGCTCAGAACGACCATTCAGGACGTTAATCGTTATGTCAGGCAGGCGATATCCGATCTGAAGCTGCCGCCAGATATTGATGCGGAAGGGAACCATCTCTCATTCCCGGAACGAATTCAGCAGATTGCCGATGAGTATCAACTGGGTCTGCATCTGGCTTGGACACTATCAGAGGAACGGTGGTCAGCCAAGGAGAAGCTGGAGCTGCTTGCTTGCATCCGGGAAGCGATCGTGAACGCTAGCAAGCATGCCGCTGTTCAGGACATCTTTGTGCAGGGAAGAGAGCAAGAAGGAGCTTTTCAAGTGAGCATTATCGACCGGGGGAATGGATTTAAAGTAGGGGAACTATCGCCGGAGCGGTACGGACTGCGGATCATTAAGCAGCGAGCCGAACAGATGCATTGGAGCTTAACCGTAGAATCGATGTCTGGAGAGACCTGTATTATGATCCAAGGAGGACAAGAAAATTATGAGAACCCGCGTATTGGTCGTTGATGACCATCCCCACGCTCGCGAAGCGATTAGTGACATCCTTTCGGAGGATGAGAGCTTTGAAATCATCGGATTTGCTGAGAGTGGGGAGGAGGCTGTATTACAGACGGAAATGTGGATGCCAGATCTAATTCTACTGGACATCCATCTCCCAGGTCAGGACGGCCTTGCGACGACGAGAGAGATCAAGCTGAAATTTCCTTATGTGAAAATTGTGCTCGTTACCGTCTCCGATAATGTAGCTTATCTATTTGAGGCTTTGAAACAGGGAGCGCAGGGCTATTTGCTGAAAAATCTTGAGCCGGGTATTTGGCTTGAATATCTTCGCGCAGTGGCCAGTGAGGAAGCACCGATGACAAGTGAGCTGGCTTTACGTATTTTACAGGAGTTTTCATTACAGAAACCGAATCAGACCGGCCACCATCCACTTACGAATCGTGAACGTGAAATACTCGATTTGGTCGCCCGAGGGATGACTAATCGGGAGATTGCTAAGGATCTCGACATTTCCGATCAGACCGTTAAGAACCATCTGAAGAATATCATGCACAAGCTGCATTTAGAGAATCGGGTACAATTGACGCGCTATGCCATGGAGCAAGGGTGGATTTAGTGCGGGTCTGTAGATTCGCCGAGTTGGATATAACACGTATAGGAACGCTAGAATAGCCCAAGAACTCTTTTTTTGTAAAAAGGCTTCACATTGGACTTAAAGTAATCTTCCAATCCTGATGACCCATCCAACTGAATAAATGTAACGGGTGGGTCAGGAACGTATACGGAATTTGCCACCATTCCTGCTTTGGCAACAATCTCATTCATGTTGTCACACACTTCAAGAGCGATGAGTGTGTGTGGTCTCTCATCCATTTGTGGGTTGAAGAAATGTGCATGATAGGCGAGCTTAACTTCTTTCATATCCGCAAATAGTTCGCTTAGTACATCAAGGAGCTCTTTTGGCATAATGGCCGGTTGTCCGATCATAACCTCTGTCTCTTTCTGTACTTCATATTGCTGGGAAGGGCTGAAAATGGATCCATTTAGAATGGACTCTATTTCCTCTGCCGTAAATTCTTTTCCATAGCTTGAAGTTGGATTTAGAAATACGTCAGCGCCACGAGTTAATTGAAAGAAATCCACGGCATTCATCGAACAATAATTAACTTCCTGATCAATGGCCTCTTGTAAACGGCGTAATGATGTAAAGATCGGTATATATAATTTCTGGTTGATTTCAATATTTAATAATTGAATCGAGGAACCTTCTTTTAATACTCCTTCATTCGTATCAATTTCACTTCCGTATTGAATCGTGTAAATGTTGGAACCCACCAGTTCCTTGTAAAAATCATATCGGGCAGAGGGGGCGGTTGCTGCCGTCATTAAAATTTCCTCGAGTTTATTCTCCGGTTCAAACGTCATTACTCTTATCACTCCAATCGCGATAGGAACTATAGATGAGCTTCCTATTTTTAATATCTCGTACCACTATATCGTAATTTTCTTTCCACTCATCATAAGTATCAAATTCTAATCATACTGATTTTACTCCTTTTCCAACGGAAGTATAAGCTTCCAAACTCCTAGTTTCTTATTTCACAACCGGTCATCTCGCACTAAATGCTGGAAATAAGGAATGACAACAAACTCTTGTGTTATAATTTCATTATATGAAAAATTCATAATAGTAAGATCAAATTCATGCTGCTTAATTACTTTTACCTTAATTGCTACTCTCAGGACGATCTAGCTACCTTTCCACTACTTAAAAAGGGCTACTAAATCAACTATTGTGAAAAATTCATATATTAAGTATACTGGAAACAAAAGGGGGGTGACAGCCCATGGCTTTTATGATTGCCCAGCGGGCTTACATTAAGTTATACCTGATTACGAAGGTGGAGCAGCGGCGTGGATATGGTTATCAGATGCTGGAGGAAATGAAGGAGGAATTCAAGCTGTTCGGGTATGTGCCTCCGCTGAGCGAGATTTACCGGGCTTTACATGAGTTGGTGCAGGAAGGAGTTCTATATCGGACTAAGCAGTTGAAGGGAAATGATCCAAGCGTCGACTTTCAGGAGATTGTACTGTACCATTTTACGGAAGATGGACGGGACAAGGCTAAGCTCTACAAGAAGCAGGTGAAGACCGATCTCGATCGCTGTATTGGTATGCTGCAAAAGGCGGTTCAGGACAATTATAACTAGTTATAGTAAATTCCGATAAGACTACTGGTTGTATCGTATCCCGATGCAATGTATGATGATATCTAAGAATAAAACAAGTTCAAACAGGCCAATTTTGAACTACCTCTCAACTTAATATTTGTGGGGATAGGTGCTCCAGTCTAATGGATTGGGAGCTTAAAAGGGAAGTCCGGTTCAATACCGGCGCGGTCCCGCCACTGTAACAGAGGAGTCCGTTGCGATTCTTGCCACTGATACAAGTCTATCGGGAAGGCAGCATGAAGACGTTGAATCTGGAGCCAGGAGACCTGCCTATTCTGACAACACTGCATTACCTACGGGAGATAGGGAGGTGTTAAAGATTACTGCCATTGTATATCCATACAGAGGTTCTCTTTAGCACTGCTTAAAGGGAGCCTCTTTTTATTTAAACTGGACTGGATTTATGAACGTGTGTCTCATCAAACATTATTCATGGAGGTTGATTGAATTGAGCAAAATCGTAAGCGGTAATCTAGGGTATCCAAGAATTGGACGGAATCGGGAGTGGAAAAAAGCGATTGAGGCTTATTGGGCAGGACAAATCGCTGAGCCAGAACTGCGGGAACGACTGACGGCGATCCGCCTGGACAATTTGCGTACGCAGCAAAGCAAAGGAATCGATGTCATTCCAGTCGGTGATTTTACCTATTATGATCATGTGCTGGATACGGCGGTGATGTTCGGATTAGTCCCGGCACGATTCGAGTATGACGGCGTGGCAGTACCGTTAGACACCTATTATGCTATCGCCAGAGGAAATAAACAGGCTGCGGCTAGCGAGATGACCAAGTGGTTCAATACGAATTACCACTATATCGTACCTGAGCTTGGAGACAGAGAGCCGAAGCTGACTGTAAATTATCCGCTAGAGGCGTACCGAGAAGCGAAGCAAGCTCTGCAAATTGAAGGCAAACCCGTATTACTTGGTTTGTATACGTTCCTGAAACTGTCCAAAGGATATGCAGAGGGAGAGTTCAGCGTTTGGATCGACAAGCTGCTGCCGCTCTATATTCAGGTGCTGCGTGAGCTTGCGGCAGAAGGTGCAGCCTGGGTACAAATCGATGAGCCAGCTCTCGTAACAGAGCTAACCGCAGAGGATATCCAGCAACTTAATTCGATCTATAAGAAAATTGTTCAGGAAGTACCGGGAATCTCCATCATGCTGCAAACCTACTTCGCCGCAGTGTCCGGTTATCAGCAGGTGATTGCTCTGCCGGTGCAGGGAATTGGCTTGGATTTTATACACGGTCTAGAGGGCAATCTTGCGGCACTGCGAGAATTTGGCTATCCGGCAGGCAAGGTGCTCGGAGCAGGAGTCATCGATGGACGCAACATTTGGCGCAGCGACCTGAAGGCGGCCAAGCAGCTGTTGGATGAGATCGTAGAGCTAGCTCCGGAGGCGGAAAAGGTTATTGTGCAGCCATCGGGCAGCTTACTGCATGTACCGGTCAGCCTGCAAGGAGAGACGGAGCTAGAACCGCTTCTGAAGGAGGCACTGGCCTTTGCGGAAGAGAAACTGGATGAAGTCGCTAGTCTAAAGGAATCGTTCAGCAGCTCGTCCATTCCTGCCTTATTTGTGGAGAATGAGCAATCCATTCAGGCATTGTCTGCTGCTCCGGTCCGTAATCGTCATAATGTACGCAATAGGGTTGAGCAGGCATTGCAGCAGCCTGCGGAGCGGAAGAATGAATTCGCAGCACGCAGAGTGCAGCAGGAACAGAAATGGCAGCTGCCATTGCTTCCAACCACGACCATCGGCAGCTTCCCGCAGACGAAGGAAGTGCGTTCGGCACGGCAGAAATGGCGCAAAGGCGAATGGAGCACGGAGCAATACGATCAATACATTCAATCTGAAATTGATAAATGGATCCGAATCCAGGAAGAAATCGGTTTGGATGTACTCGTACATGGAGAGTTCGAACGGACGGACATGGTTGAATTTTTCGGCGAGAAGCTGCCTGGTTTTGCTTTTACACGTGGTGGATGGGTTCAGTCCTATGGGACGCGCTGCGTGAAGCCGCCAATTATTTACGGGGATGTGGAATTCGGCCAGCCTATGACTGTAAAAGAGACACAATATGCTCAATCGCTGACACAGAAGCCAGTTAAAGGTATGTTGACCGGACCGATCACTATATTGAACTGGTCGTTTGTACGGACGGATATCCCTCGGAAGCATGTTGCGTATCAGATTGCTCTTGCCTTGCGTGAAGAAGTAGAGGCTCTGGAGAGAGCAGGGATCGAGATGATTCAGGTGGATGAGCCTGCACTTCGAGAAGGATTGCCTCTGAAACGGGAGGAGTGGCAGGAATATCTGGACTGGTCGGTAAATGCTTTCCGGATTTCTACAAGTTCAGTGCAAGATACAACGCAAATTCATACGCATATGTGCTATTGCGAATTCCAGGACATCATTGATTCGATCCAGGCCCTGGATGCCGATGTGATCTCGATCGAGACATCGCGCAGCCATGGAGAACTGATCAGCAGCTTCGAAGAACATACTTACCCGCTCGGCATTGGGCTTGGCGTCTATGATATTCATAGTCCAAGAGTTCCTTCCGAGGAAGAAATGTTGTCTCTGATCGAACGAGCGCTGGAGGTACTAGATCCGCAGTTATTCTGGATTAACCCCGATTGCGGACTGAAGACAAGAGGACAGGAGGAAACTGTCGCAGCTTTGTCACATATGGTGTCAGCAGCAGAAACCTATAGGGAGAAAGTGATTTCAAGTTCTTTGAAAACAAGATAATGAAAATGTGATAAAAGCTACAGAAATTTTCTAAAAACTGCAATTGACAAATCACCTTGGGTAATTTACTATGTTAACGATACTTCAAGAGAAAAAGTTAGTAGATAGGAAAATAGTAAATTACACCAGGAGGAACCATAAAAATGGCTAAAGTATTATTCGTCAAAGCTAACAACCGTTCGGTTGAGCAATCCGCAACAGTGAAATTGTATGAAAGTTTCTTGCAATCCTACAAGGAAAATCATCCTGGGGATGAAGTTACTGAAGTGAACGTATTTGATGCGAACCTTCCGTACTATGACAACGATATGATTAACGGTGGGTACAAACTGGCTAACGGATTCGAAGCAACTCCAGAGGAAGTGAAGGCCGTTGAACTTGAGAACTCATACCTTGATCAATTCCTGAGCGCAGACAAAGTGGTATTTGCGTTCCCATTGTGGAACTTCACCATTCCTGCTCAGCTTCTGACTTACCTGTTCTATTTGAACCAAGCGGGTAAGACTTTCAAATATACTCCAGAAGGCCCTGTAGGCCTTGTTGGCGACAAGAAAGTAGCATTGTTGCACGCTCGTGGTGGGGTATATTCCGAAGGACCAATGGCTTCTTGGGAAATGTCCTTGAATTATGTAACTAATATCCTGGCATTCTGGGGCATCAAGAACACCGAGAATGTAATCGTGGAAGGCCACAATCAATTCCCGGATCGCGCGGAAGAGATTATTCAAGACGGCATCAAACGTGCAGCTCACCTTGCAGCTCGCTTCTAATTTTAGTTAGCACCTGACTGCTACGATATCATCGAAAATAAAATTGGCTACCCCGACTAATCTACGATTAGCGGGATAGCTTTTTTTATGAGTTTAATAGGAAGCATAGCGGTGATGTGATAAAGGAGCCGCTTTAGGCGGCTCCTCTAAATCCATTACTTGTTGTTCTTATGATATTCGTTGAGTAATTGGTCAAGTTTCTGGCTCAGAATTACGATTTTTCGGTCGGTCAGCTTGCGTGTGGAGAGTTTATTTAATTCCAACCGAAGTTCTTCAATCCTCCGGATTAACTCCAACGTCGAACAACCCCTGAAATTAGAATATCTATGTTATACGTCCGCTGTGCACTGGCGACCGTCGTGCGGAATCCCTACTTTCGCCTGCTCCGCCCCAGACGTAAAGTGGTAAGTAATGATTTCTCTATCCGAATGGGCAGCTCCTCCTTAATAGATAAAAAATGTAAATAAAAGTCGTATCAAGACAAAATATGAAACTATTTCGTTCATTTTTTTGCTATAATAGCGAAGACAGCTTAGAGATACGGAGGAATTATGGAATGCTTCAGAAGACACACACCTTAGCAGGGCTGGTCGCGGCCGAATGCGTCATCATCTACTACAATCAGCCGCTTCTATCCTGGGAATCGGGAGCAGCGCTGCTGATCGGATGTCTGGTAGGGCCGCTAGCGGACATTGATAAGAGAGGATCAACGATGGCCAAGATTCTGCTGCCGCTATCATGGCTGCTGCAAATCTTGCGCGTTAAGCATCGTACGATGACACACTCCTTGTTGTTCCTAGTGTTGTTAGGTTATTTGTTAACTCCACTGCCTGACTTCTATTATTGGACGATTATCGCCGCTTATGCCTCACATCCGCTCATCGATCTTTTGAATGATCAAGGGGTTGCTCTACTCTGGCCTTTGAACCGGAAATTCCGCTTCTTGCCGAAGCCGGTCGCGATCGATACGGGATCTTTGCAGGAGATTGTTTTCAGAACGACATTAGCTGTATTGGCTATTATTTTACCGTTCGCACTATGGGACTCATTTTGAGTCTTTTTTTTATTTGTGCTTCATTATAAAATGGAGTTTACTTTAAGTTCATGTTTAAAAAGTCAGACTTTCAGCACCGAGAAGGTTGGATGAAGCTAGGGCATGAGGAGCGGAGCGTACGTAGTGGGTACGCGAGTACCGGAAGGCCCGGCTGAATTCAAGATTCGATGTCGAATAGCTCTCAGTGTTACTTCGTGATCAAAGGGGACTTTTTAAATAACCTCTTTAAGTTCGGGAGAGCTTATCTCTACCCGTAGGGGATAATAAATAATACTCAATATAATTGAAGGAGAAATGTTATGGTTTCAGATTGGGAAATGGTGTTTAAACTTTGCATTGCTTTATTATTCGGTTTGTTCATTGGAATCGACCGGCAGCTGAAGCAGAAGCCGCTGGGGATTAAAACCTGTATGGTCATCTGCATCTCGAGCTGTCTTGTCACCATCGTCTCGATTGAAGCCTTTCAGAAATTTGCCGGGCCGGATCATCCGAATATGGACCCGATGCGCTTGGCGGCTCAAATAGTTAGCGGGATCGGTTTCCTGGGGGCAGGTGCAATTCTGCGCCGCAGTAATGAAGGAATCTCCGGACTAACGTCCGCAGCGATGATCTGGGCGGCTTCCGGGATTGGGATTGCGATTGGTACGGGATTTTATATCGAAGCTGCGCTAGCAGTCATTTTGCTGATTCTCGCTGTTAATTTCGTCCCGTATCTCATTAAGTGGATCGGACCTTATAAGTTGAATCAACGTGATGTATCTCTGAAGGTCGTCATGGAGGAGCATGGTAATGTCACGGATCTGATTCGGATTATTGAACGCAAAGATGACAAGAGCGGCAACAAACATATTCTACAACATCGCATCCGCCGGCTTAAGATCAAAGACCTGGATGAAGGGCGTCACCGGGTAGACATGGTGATTACAGCGTCGGAGAAGGAATATACAACAGAGATTTATAACTTTGTACGGAATATTGATCATGTAATCAGCGTCGAGGTCGAGAATTTATAACTTGAACTACTTTTAGTGCGTGTTCAAAAAGGCCGGTTTTCAGCACCGAGAAGGTTGAATAAAGCTAGGGTCTGAGGAGCGGAGCGTACGTAGTTTGTACGTGAGCACCGGAGGACCCGGCTGAATTCAAGATTCGATGCCGAATAACTTCTTGATTGACTTCGTGATCAAAAGTGGACTTTTTGAACTTCCTCTTTTAGAAGAAGGTTTGTTTAACTTCAGTTTAAATAAGTAGGGTATTCTTCTCTTAAGAATAAAAAGGGAATGTTCAAAAAGGCCAGTTTTATGTCTAACGAAACTACAGATCGTTATTTGCCTAAAAACAGTGGCAAATAAAATCTAACGAAACACCATATCGTTATTTGGAAGAAAATAGGGTGATAAGCCCCTTATTCACTTCAATAACGTTATCCAGTTTCGTTAGAAAGTTTGCCAGCCCAATTTGCTGGAAATAGCGATACCCTGTTTCGTTAGAGGTTAAGGGCGACAATTTGAACTACCTCTAAATAATTCAAGGAGAGGAACCATGAAAACAGATATATCCAAACCTAATTTCTCGTCATTCTATCGATTAATGAAAGAGACGAAGCCACCGATGGCTTTAATCATTGTCTCGATTTTATTAAGCGTTGTTTCTACGCTGGTCGGTCTGGTTATCCCGATGTTTACCAAAAGCCTTGTCGACGGATTCTCTCTGGAATCCATTAGCCGAATGCAGATCGTTGGTCTGGTCGCCGCCTTTATCGGGCAGACGCTGGCGGCCGGCGTGTCTATCTTCCTGTTGAATTATATCGGCCAGAAAGTAGTTGCCATCGTTCGCGATAAATTGTGGAAGAAGCTGCTTGCTTTGCCGGTCTCTTATTTCGATAATAACCGGACCGGGGAATCCGTCAGCCGGATGACGAATGACACAGGAGTCATTAAGACCTTCATTTCCGAGCATGTAGCCAGCTTCTTCAGTGGTATCATCTCCATCATCGGTTCCATCGCTGTTCTGATCTATCTGAACTGGAAGATGACGTTGATTATGTTCCTCGTGATTCCGTTGGCGGCCCTTATACTTGTGCCAATCGGCCGCAAGATGTATAAGGTCTCGATCAGCATGCAGGATGAGACAGCCTCCTTCACGGCGATGATCAGCCAAGTGCTGTCGGAGATCCGTCTTGTAAAAGCCTCCAATGCAGAAAGGATAGAGTATAAGAACGGAAGCAAAGGAATTCAGAATCTGCTGAAATTCGGGATCAAAGAAGGGCTGATTATGGCCTGGATCAGTCCGTTGATGAGCTTCGTCTTAATGATGCTGCTCGTGATAGTCATCGGTTATGGCGGTATGCAGGTATCTTCAGGCGTACTGACCGCTGGGGAACTAGTAGCCTTTATTCTGTATTTGATTCAGATCGTCATTCCTGTAACTCAGCTCAGCACCTTCTTCACCCAACTGCAGAAAGCCAACGGTGCGACCGAGCGGATGATGCAGACGATGAACGAGCAGGAGGAGGATTTCCATGCCGGCCTTGAGGTGACGGATGCGAAGCTTCCAGTTAAAATTGAAAATCTGTCGTTCGGTTATAAGCAGGATGAACCTATCCTTCAGGAGATAAGCTTCCAGATGGAGCCTGGTACTGTCACGGCGGTAGTTGGTCCAAGCGGTGGAGGGAAGACCACGTTATTCCAGGTGCTTGAGCGCTATTATTTGCCGCAGAAGGGACAGGTAATGCTCGGCAACGAGCCAATCGATTCCTTCTCACTTCGATCCTGGCGGGGGATTATCGGCTATGTGTCCCAGGAGAGCCCGATGATTGCCGGGACGATTCGCGAAAACCTATGCTATGGGATTGAACGTGAAGTCAACCTTGAAGAACTGGAGCAAGCTGCGAAAATGGCTTATGCAGATGGGTTCATCTCCGAGCTGCCGGAGGGATTTGATACAGATGTAGGCGAACGCGGAGTGAAGCTATCTGGCGGACAGCGGCAGAGAATTGCTATTGCCCGTGCATTGCTTCGTGATCCGAAGATATTGATGCTGGATGAAGCCACATCCAGTCTGGACAGCCGCTCGGAGATCGTAGTGCAGCAAGCGCTCGATAATCTGATGGCGGGAAGGACGACGATTGTCATCGCTCACCGGTTATCAACGGTTGTCGGAGCGGATCAGATTATTTTTATCGAGAAGGGAAAAGTCACCGGACGGGGTACCCACGAACAACTGCTGCAGCATCATGAGATGTATCGGGAGTTCGCGACGCAGCAACTACAGATTGCCGATGCCTCACCAGAGTTGACCCTTCAGCAACAATAAATAGATCGTAGGTGAATAGTCAATTATGGCGAAAATACTTGTTGTTGATGATGATCATCATATCCGTGAACTGGTCAAGGTTCTGATCGAAGAGGCAGGGATCGGCGAGGTGCTGGAAGCGGCCGATGGTGTTGAAGCACTCGAAATGATGGAGGCACAGCGGGCGGATATGGTTATCCTAGATATCATGATGCCCAATATGGATGGTTGGGAGCTCTGCCGTGAGCTGCGACAAATGTATGAGATGCCGATTCTAATGTTGACTGCTAAGGGGGAGACGAGACAGATCGTCAAGGGCTTTGATCTTGGCACGGACGACTATCTTGTGAAGCCATTCGAGCCTGCCGAGCTTATCGTACGGGTAAGGGCGCTGCTCAAGCGGTATCAAGTGATCGCTTCACAGAGCGTGACGATCGGTACACTTCATGTGGATCGTAAGACATTCCAGGTCATGGCAGAGGGTGAGAGCCTTACCCTGCCGCCCAAGGAATTTGAGTTGCTGTTCCTGCTCGGCAGCTACCCGGGCAAGACAATTCCCAGAGAGCAATTGATTGAGGATATTTGGGGCTATGACTTCGAGGGAAATGAACGGACGGTCGATGTACATGTGAACCGGTTGCGTGAGCGATTCCCGGAACAGCGGTTCCGCTTTCGAATTGTAACGATTCGCGGGCTGGGCTACCGTCTGGAGGTGTACCAGGAAGAGCGATGAAAATACTAAAGAAAATATGGAATATCGTGAAGCATATCTTTCAATATGCTGCCGTACTATTACTGCTTGTAGCCTGCTGGTTCGGTGCTTATTATATTATGAGCTGGGTCTATCATTATACTGGAGTTCCTTCGTCTACTTATGTACTGCAAGCTATTAACATCATCATAGCGTTCCATCTGTTCTTTGGTAGTATGATGCTTATTGGGCTCTTCTACCGTAAGAAAGAAATCGCCAAGGTGAAGAGTATTCTGGACGCCATTCGCCGGATCTCCAAAGGCGATTTCTCTGTGAAGATTGATGAACAGGCTGAGTATCGCGAATTCAACCAAATCGTAGAGAGTGTCAATGAACTGGCCGGGGAATTGGGTCGAATGGAGATGATGCGCCAGGACTTTATCTCAAATGTGTCGCATGAGATTCAATCTCCACTGACCTCGATTCGTGGCTTCACTGAAGCGCTAAGGAATCCGCAGTTGAATGAAGGACAGCGAGGGCATTATCTGGATATCATTGAAGGTGAGAGTCGCAGGCTCTCGCAGATGAGTGATAACATGCTCAAGCTGTCCTCACTTGAATCGGACCGTTCCTCATTTGAACATAGCAGGTTCAGGCTAGACCGTCTGTTACAATCGATTGTGCTTGCTACCGAGCCGCAGTGGCTGGGTAAGCAGATAGAGATCGAGCTGGACCTTAAGGAAATCTATATCGAGGGCGTAGAGGAATTGCTGAGCCAGGTGTGGGTTAATCTCCTTAATAACAGTATTAAGTTCACACCTGTGAAAGGCAGGATAGGGGTGAAGCTTACTGCAGATGAAGAGGGGGCTAATGTGATCATCGCCGATTCTGGAGTAGGTATCTCCAAGGAGGATCTCCCTTACATCTTCGATCGCTTCTATAAAGCGGATAAATCAAGAAATCGCAATGCTGGCGGCAGTGGACTCGGCTTGTCTATCGTCCGGAAGATTGTTGATATTCATCGCGGGCAGATATCTGTAGAATCGCAGCCGGAACAGGGTACACAATTTACAGTTTTTATTCCAATCCAGTGGCAATAATGAAAAGCTTGTAATCCTTTTTTAACCGTTTATTTGGAATCGATGTTATTCGTCATGGTATGATAGAATCATATGTGTGACTTTAGTCGATAAAAGGATGAAACAGATGAGTAAACAAATATTAATTGTAGATGATGATGAGAAGATAGCCAAACTGATAGAGATTTATTTAATAAATGAAGGATATCGTGTGATTAAGGCGGATAACGGGTTGGCAGCACTGGACATCGTCGGGCAGCAGGAGATTGATCTGATCGTACTTGACGTAATGATGCCGGGTCTGGATGGAATCTCGGTCTGTCTGAAAATCCGCGAGACGTTGACAACGCCGATTCTAATGCTGAGTGCAAAAGATGGCGATATGGATAAGATTACTGGGCTTATGACTGGTGCTGACGATTATATGGTGAAGCCATTTAACCCGCTGGAGCTTGTGGCCAGGGTCAAGTCGCTACTGCGCAGATCCTCCTATTCAGCACAGCCAGTTTCGTCCAACACAGGTCATATTATTAAGATCGGCCCTCTGCAGGTGGACAAAGAGACACACACCGCAAGTGTCGATGGAAGGGCAGTCAAGCTGACACCGATCGAGTTCAGCATTCTGTATCTACTGTCCAGCCATCCGGGACGGGTATTCAGCTCGGAGGAGATCTTTGAACTTATCTGGAAGGATAAATATTTCGAGAGCAGCAACTCCGTTACCGTGCATATCAGCCGCTTGCGAGATAAGCTGGAGAAGGAAATGGAATGCGAAGCGCTGATCAAGACCGTATGGGGGGTTGGCTACAAAATTGAAGGCTAGTCTTCGTTTTTTGTCCTGGTTGTTATGGACTGTAGTCACCTCGCTAGTTGCTTTGCTCTTACTCTTTCAATTAGCCAAGCTGACGTTCTTTCTTTTTCCCCATCTCACTTTGCAATCAGCATTGATCTGGATCAACCGGAATATTGGATTTCCGGAAGTGTATTATCTGTCCGGTGTACCGATTCTGATGCTGTTTGCTCTGTATTTCTACAGGCGCAGTGTACGGAGGCATGAGGAGAAATATTTGAAGCTGCTCATTGAGGAAGTACACCAGATTGAAGAAGGATCAGCATCACGAATCCCGGTCGAGAATGTGGGTCAGCTCGGTCAGCTTGCTACAGATATTAACCGCATGATTGATCGGCTCAGAACCTCGATTGAGGAGGAACGACGTGCAGAGCAGACCAAGAGTGAGCTGATTACGAATGTATCGCATGACCTTCGCACGCCACTTACTTCGATTACTGGATATTTGGGGCTCATCGATCAGGATCGTTATCGCGATGAGGTTGAGCTTCGATATTACGTCAATATGGCATACGAAGAGTCGCTGCGTCTAACACAGCTTCTGCAGGATCTGTTCGAATTCACCCGACTGCAAAATATGGAGATGAGGCTGGAGAAGAGGAGAATTAATCTGACCGAGATGTTATATCAGATTACATCTCATTTCGGCTGGCAGCTGCAGGAGAATGGGATGGAGTGTCGCCTCTATCTCAAGCCACAGCTATTCGTTCATGCAGACGGGGACAAGCTGCGGAGGGTGTACGAGAATCTTATTACGAATGCTATTCGCTATGGCAGCGGCGGGAAATATATTGATATCCGCGGTGAGGCTACGGCGAATGAAGTGATCACTGAGGTGATCAATTATGGCGAGCCGATTCCGAAAGCGGATCTGCCGCATCTGTTCGATCGCTTCTATCGCGTGGAGAAATCACGGGCAACGCATACGGGTGGCTCGGGAATCGGCCTGGCGATTGCCAAGCATATCGTTGATCAGCATGAAGGTACGATTATGGCTGAAAGTAATGAACATCGCACAGTATTCCGAGTCCGCTTAAGGAAGGACGACTTGGAATAGAGAAACGCCGGGTATCCGATCTGGGTATTGATAATAGCATAGAGCAACAGGAAATGAACCATTTGGAGACCATTCCAGATGGTTTTTTTGTGCTTGTCGCGTTTTTTTAAGAATTAAGCAGTGAAATCTTAAGATAAACTTAAGAAAATCTTATCCGTACTGCAAGCTATATCATCCATAATGACAATAGCAGTACTGGGTGTCCTTGGATAGCACTCAGATAAAACTCTAAATTACTATTTTTCCTATCGCATGTATAGGAACGGGTAGTATGACTGCGGCAATGCTCGCAGGAAATATAGAGAATTAAGGGAGAAACCTATGATGAATAGCCGAATGATGGATGTAATTTACCGTGAGTATAAAACCGATGTGTATCAATATTTGTACTATTTATGCCGGAATCATCACAATGCCGAGGATCTAATGCAGGAGACATTCTACCGTGCCCTGACAAGGCTTGATGGGATGGAACCGAAGCGGATCAAAGCCTGGCTGCTGCGGGTGGCCCATAACGCCTACATCGATAAGATCCGTAAAGATAGCCGTTCCAATGTGTATGAGAATGAATTCTTCTATAACTTCTCCAATGAAGAGACGCCGGAGACGAAGGTGCTCACCCAGGAGGTTCGAGATGAACTATTTGACCAGCTGTCCCTGCTTCCGCCGAATCAACAGCATGCGGTGCTGCTGTTCGATGTACATGGATTTTCCTATTTGGAATCTGCTGAACTGATGGGAATTGGCTTATCTCATTTTAAAATATTACTGTATCGCGCCAGACAGAAGCTGCGTAAGAGCAGACAGACAGCTTAAGATATAGTTACCCTGATAATGGCGTAAAGATGCCAAGCTAGGTCTTGATTGTATCGACCTGTTCCTCGTGCATTGGCCAGTCAAAGACTAGTACAAAGACACTTGGCGCGCTTTGGATAAGATCTCGGGATTATTACGATTCCGAAATCTGTGAACGAGCAGCGGATTATCGAGAATGCTGATATATTTGATTTCGAGCTGAGCGCAGAAGATATCGCGTAGATCGATGCGCTGAATGAGAATTAGCATTTTGGTCCAGATCTGAATAATTTCGATTTCTAAGTGATTAGATATAATGATAAGAGAGCTGTGCGCACAGCTCTCTTTTTAAATTTTGGCAGTTTTCATAAGTCATGTTGATATCTTAGTTGACGAGAGATTAGCTCTTGTTGATGCTCCGAATGAATGAAGTAACATTACCCAAACAACAGGATCCTTGTGGGTTATTAACCTCGCACCCACAACGATTAGCTTGAACTTGTTCTCGTATATGGTCAATGGGACGCTGATTTTGCTGAACAGCTTGTATTAAGTTTTCTCTCGTCCATCCAAAGCAGTAACAAACAGGAACATCCAACGCATCGTCTTTTTGAAACACCGGAACTTTGAGCATATCCTTGCCAAAGGTCTGCTCACCGCTGAAATACACAACATCGCAAGATGCATTAGTGCAAAAAGCGTATGTCATTTCAGGTTGAGTGGTTTCTAACACTGTTGGTTTAAGCAATGCCTTGAGCGTTATTAGTTGAATACTTTTGCCCTTTTGTTGACAAACAGGACATTGAGTAGGTGTTGTTGACTTTTCGGTGGTGATTTGACAACAACCATCCATTTTTATCTCCCCTTATTTAGCGTGTTAATATGATAAAAGCCTTTTAGGCGTGATTCTGGCCCATTATAGCATACATCAATTTATAGCAAAAATCTTTTAGAAAAGAGCCTATTTCTTTGGTTTGCACGGTCGGGGGGAATTGATATATAAGAAAAAATGTTCTGCCCCTCTCACCCCGTCTGTGTTAAAATCGTGTATATCTGTTTACCAATTATCGGAGGAATTTATGACTTTTGTTCGAAATTTGCTGCAATTTGGGTGGTTGCAAGCTTTGTCCTGTATATTCCCAGTAATTATTTTTGGAACGCTGGGATTAACCAAGGTCGTACATATCCCGGGCTTGCCGAGATATGATCTGATTCTGATCATCTGTGTGCTGGCGCAAATCGGCATGATTGTCTTCAAGCTGGAGACGCTGGATGAACTCAAGGTAATCTGCATGTTCCATATCATTGGCCTATGTCTGGAATTGTTCAAGGTACATATGGGTTCATGGGTTTATCCTGAACAGGCTTGGACGAAGATTTACGGGGTTCCGCTCTATAGCGGGTTTATGTACGCTAGTGTAGCCAGTTATATTTGTCAGGCATGGCGCAGACTTCAGCTGGAGATGGTGGGCTGGCCCAGAGGGTGGCTTACTGTGCTTATTTGTGCGGCGATCTACCTCAATTTTTTCACGCATCATTTTATTGGCGATTATCGCTGGTGGCTAACGGCTCTCCTATTCCTTATATTCTTCCGGACGAGAGTGCATTACACGCTTCATTCCCAGACGTACCGGATGCCGTTGATGCTGTCTTTTGTCCTGATTGGCTTCTTCATCTGGATCGCGGAGAATATTTCAACTTTTCTGGGAGCCTGGAGATATCCGGATCAGGAGTACAAGTGGCAGCTCGTTCATATCGGCAAGATCAGTTCATGGTTCCTGTTGGTTGTGATTAGCATTATTATTGTAGCGCAATTGAAGCATGTCAAAACGGGTCTGACCAGGCACAAAAGTGATGGGAATGAGGGAACTGTCAGTTAAGATAAGAACGGAGGTGGTCAGTGATGAATAAATCGAAGGGTTATTTTTACTACTTGCTATGGACCATCGGGATGCTGATCGTCGTATATTACGGCAACCAATTCGTTGGCATGATGGAGTCGAAGAAGGGGGAGTTCCTTCGCATCGATTATAGTCTACTGGGCAATATCATATATGCGCTTGTGTTCGGGATCTATTTGAGCCTCCTTAATGGTTTGCCGTCACGCAGGAAGTTTTATAGGCCATTGTTCTTTTTCGTATTTTTGCCTAGTTTGATTCTAATGATCTATCCGGTGCTGAATATTTTCTTCAAGATGCCTTATTATGCTCTGTATTTAGATGTAGCTAGACAGGAGGGCCATTTCTTCTTCGGGATACTCTGTGGGTTAACGTTGATGAAGAGCTTATTCGGTAGTCGGTAGAAAAGAGGGGGAGGTATGTGTTATGGAGAAGAAAATATTGATCCTAGGAGGATCTCGATATTTCGGGAGGAGGCTGGTTCAACTGCTGGCCAGTGAGGGGCAGCATCAGGTGACGGTCGCTACGCGCGGGCTGACGAAGGTAGAATTTGCAGGCGAGGTTCAACAAATTGTTCTGGACCGCACAGACGCAGCTTCCTTGCGGGAAGTGGCGCAGTCTGGGCCGTGGGATATCGTCTATGACAATATTTGTTACTCTCCGAATGAGGCACTAGCTGCGGTGCAAGCTTTTGAAGGCTATGTCGGTCGGTATATTGTAACCTCTTCAGAATCGGTGTACGACTACCTCAATCATACGCTAGTCGAGGCGGATTTTGATCCATATCATTATGAGCTGAAAATGGGTGACCGTGATCAGTTCGATTATGCGGAGGGGAAGCGGCTTGTCGAGACAGTCTTCATACAAAAGGCTAAGTTTCCAGTGTGTGCGATGCGCATTCCGATTGTCCTTGGACTGGACGACTATACACGCAGGCTGCATTTCCATGTAGAGCATGTGGAGAAGGAACTGACGATTGGTGTTCCTAATCCTGAGGCGGCGATCTCATTCATCACTTCGGGTGAAGTAGCGTCCTTCATGAAATGGCTAGGCAACGCTTCGATCACAGGACCTGTGAATGGAAGCTCTGATGGGTCGGTGACGATCGGCCAAATTATTAAAATGATTGAACAAGCTACCGGCAAAGAGGCCCACATCGTACCAGAGACTGAGGAGGAACATATGTCTCCGTTTGGCATTCCGACCTCATGGACGATGGATACGGCCAAAGCTCAGGCGGCGGGTTACACTTTTCAATCCGTTCAGGAATGGTTGCCAAAGCTGATCCGCGATATTGTATCTGAACATAGAGAATAGATGCTTATTCATTTGAGAGGAGCGGATTCAGGTGTTGTTTCAGGGTCAAGTTGTCATCGTCACTGGGGCGGGGCAGGGCATTGGACGCGGCGTAGCTAAGACCTATACCGAGCTTGGAGCGGCGGTTGTCGTAGCTGAGGTGAATGAGGCGGCGGGGAACAAGGTCGCTGAGGAGATCAACTCTAGCGGTGGAACTAGCTTGTTCGTTCCATGTGATGTCAGGCAGGAGGCGGATATTATCCGCTTGATGGCCGCAGCTCATGAGCGGTTTGGCCGGATTGATGTACTGATCAACAATGCGGGTGTATCTCGATTCAAAGATCTGTTTGACTTAACGGTGGAGGACTGGGACGATGTGCTGAACACAAATGTGCGCAGCTGCTTTCTCGCCTCGCGCGAAGTCGCCAAATATATGAAGGCGGGCGGACGCGGAGGTTCGATCGTCAATATCTCATCGACGCGGTACTTGATGTCGGAGCCGAATTCGGAAGCCTATGCCGCTTCCAAGGGAGCGATTGCCTCTCTTAGTCATGCTCTCGCGGTGACACTCGGAAGTGATCAGATTCGCGTCAATTGCATTAGTCCCGGCTGGATTGAGACTAGGGATTATGAGGCGCTGCGGGATATTGATCATCAACAGCATCCGGCCGGCAGGGTTGGAACTCCAGAGGATATTGCCCGGGCGTGTCTATATTTTACAGATCCGAATAATACCTTTGTTACAGGGGCACATATCGTGGTCGATGGGGGAATGACCCGGAAAATGATATACGAGCCCTAGGATTTATTTATAGATAAGGAGATTGTTATGAGACCGATTTGAGTTAAGCCATGCGCTTCTTAGATTAATATTTTTATACAACTAAATAGGAGTGAACATGGTGAAATTCAGACCGTCTTTTTATTATTTATGGGGATCACAGACATTATCGAATACGGTCGATGTGCTCTACCTGGTGGCATTGACCACTTATGTGCTGAATCAGACCGGATCGATTATTTTTGCCACACTGGTGCCTTTCTTTCGCGTTGTCGCTCAGATGCTTAGCGGGCTGTTGGCGCCGCTGCTGATTCACCGTTATCGCTTATCGTTTCTGCTGACACTAGCGCAAAGTGGACAGTTTATGCTGTTCACAGTACTTGCATTATATCTGTCACCATGGTTTGGCGGTGTGAATACCGTAGTCATTTATGCCCTCATTGCTGGCCTATCCTTTCTGGATGGGTGGACAAGTCCGGCACGGAACGCACTGATCCCAAGATTAGTGGATGATTCCAGCTTGATGAAGGCGAATGGGATTGTCGGAACGACAGATCAGATCGTGCAGTTCGCCGGGTGGGCCATCAGCGGGGTGCTGGTTGCGGCGATGGGCTCTTTTCCCGTATTAGTGGTAGTTGCAGTGTGTTACTGTATTGCTGCTGCGGTTACGGTTCTGATCGAGGATCCTACGGAGGCCAAGCGGAGAAACTTGTTCGACGTGCATACCACGGTGACGATGGCGAAGGATACGGTGGGGGATGGAACATCATCGGATGAGAAGGCTTTAACTCGCTGGGAGGTTCTGAAGGAAGGCTGGGTCGCTCTCTGGCGGGTTCCTAGACTTCGTGCTTTGACGCTGATGGATGTATGCGATGCGCTGGGCGGGATGGTATGGGTCGGCGCGTTCATCCTCGTGTTTGTCCAGGATGTACTGCATCAGGATGAGAAGTGGTGGGGATATATTAATGCGAGTTACTTTGCCGGAGCAGTACTTGGTGGGTTCATCGTCGTCGCTCTGGTCAAGAAATTCGAGAAAAAAATGTTCCTCTCCATGATCATAGGGACGTTGGGCTACGGCCTTCTAACCGCCTGCTTCGCGCTGAATCATACGGCTTGGCTGGCACTTGTCATTGTTCTCTTCACCGGGCCATTTACCGAGCTTGCTGGAGTGACCAGACGTACGCTCATTCAGCGCAGTGTGAATAAAGAAATGCTGCCAAAAGTGTTCTCGGCACAATCAACGCTGCTTAGCACCTTGTATGGACTGTCCCTTCTGTTGCTGAGCGGAATTGCGGAATGGTTCGGAATTGTGAATATGTATTTGCTGGCTGCTTTGCTTAGCTTGATCACAGCTGTGATCGGCTTTGTGAATCGAAAGGCGATTCAGCTGTAGAAGCAACTAAAGGGGCATCTCCAAAGTCGATATTGCGACTTGGAGATGCCCCTTTTGCTTTGTTTGACCTAATTATCGGACATTATTGACCGTTAGAGTTGAATCTTTGGTGAAACTTCCTTGTAACGGACAATTATGTCCATTACAAGGAGTGATGTCGCGAGAGACCGCATTTTTTGCTTCTAATGGTCAAAAGTGTCCGTTAGAAGAGCGTAGTTGTTCTTTTTTTGCTCTAGCGGTCATTTTTGACCGTTAGATAAGAGCAATCGCGTCAGGATAGCCCCTTTGTTTCGTTATTTTGCAGCTTGGGGAGTGCTTTGCTGGCTGCTTCGTTTCGCTCTGAGCGAGAGCAGGAAGCACAATACGAGAACGATTGCAGCTGAGACGTAAGGATAGTTGATGTTATAATCGAACAAGAATCCGGCAACAATCGGACCTGCAATATTGCCAAGGCTCGTGTATGCCGAGTTCAGACCAGCCACATATCCCTGATTCTCATCGGCCATCTTGGACATTTGTGTACCGATTGCAGGCCGCAATATATCGATCGATAGGAACAGAATGAATGTTACGACGAGAATGAGCCAGTAAGTGTGCACCAATAGCGTTAGAAGAACGAATGCAGCAGCTGTGATCAGACAGAATGATATGACATTGCGTTCTCCGAACTTGTTCAAAATCCAGCCGAAGATCGTTAATTGAACGACCGCCCCGGCGATGGAACCAAAGGTAATTATGAAGGCGATATCTTTGGCCGTAAAGCCAAACTTATGATCAACAAAAAGTCCAAATACGGTCTCATAGTTCGCCAGACCAAATGAAGCAACAAACACGATGATAAGAGCAATAAAATAAGGTTCTTTATAGGAGTTTAGTAATTGTTTGAATAATGACTGTTTAGGAGCAACGTTGGCAGTATCCTTTGCCACTTTCGCTTGTTTTTTGGATTCCGGCAGTGCTAACAAGGTAATTGTGGCGGCGACGGCGCCGGCAACTGCGGCCGCGAAGAATGGAACGCGAATCCCGAATTCGGCGATAAATCCGCCAATACCAGGACCGATAATAAAACCGGTCGTAATGGCTGCATTGATGAAGCCCATTCCGGTAGCCCGCTCGTCATCGGTGGTAGTATCCGCCGTATAGGCCATTACGGCAGGGAAGATCAGCGCGGCGCCCAATCCACCGATCATTCTGCTTGCGAATAGTAGCGCTGGCGCATTAGCGATCCCGAAGAGAAGCTCTGATACGGCGAATACGACCATCCCGATTACAATAATTTTCTTTCGTCCGAACATATCGGATAATCTCCCAGCATAAGGAGAGAATATAAGTTGTGTTAGTGAGAATGATGCGACCAGCAGGCCGACGGTGCTACCGCTAATATGCAGCTCAGTCATATAGGTCGGCATGATGGGAACGACAAGACCGATCCCGGTAAATACGATAAAAATATTAAGCATGAGAAGCAGTAGTGCTCCTCTATTTTTAAATAAAATTGACATAATAATATCCTCCGCATGGTGTAGAATAGTTGAGGCTGTCGGTGGATACATCCGATTCCTGGAACTATACTGACCGTTCGTTTTATAAAAAATAATAAAAAATGAAAGCTGCATAATAACGTATATTTAAACCTCATTTGAAAGAACCAATAAATTTAATGAGGGGGATTAGCGATACCATATAAGTATATTTTAATGGCTTGCTGATACAATTGAATCGCATTTTGCAATTTCAACTGACGCGACATATGACTCAGACCGATCACGAGACTCTCTAAAATGATGGCAAGACATTCGATGTTCTCCGCCTTGAACTCTCCGTTATCGACGCCCTGCTGAATCAGATCCTGATTAAATTTAAGGTGCCCCTGCACCATCTCGATAATACGTTCCTCAACATCACCTGGTTTCTCATCATGATTGAAGAACTCGCCAGCTGCTTTGGAGAGGGGATGATTAAGATCATCAAGCACCAAATGCTTGGCGAAGCCGTACAGCTTATCGGTGACCGTCTTATAATGAGACACATTCTCTTGCCATTTCACTTCCCATTCCTGCTCCCACTCATCCAATAAATAGAGGAATAGACCCTCTTTGCTCTTGAAATGATAATAAATATTCCCTTTGCTGCTTCCGGTCGCCTCCGAAATGTCCTCAATCGAAGTCGCCTTATAGCCTTTATTGACAAACAAAGCTCGTGCAGCATCGGCAACTCTTCGCTTCGTCTGTTCACTTTGCAATTGCTTCTTATTCAATGCAGCGCCCTTCGATTCCATTACAATCGGCTCCCTTAACTTATTAGCAAAAATATTTTATACTGAACGTTCGTTCAGGATTATATCAAATTTAAAGGGGGGAGTGCAAGACTTTGTTTAGAAAAATTTTGGGAGGGGGTGTAGAAGTGAAAAGTAATGTACATAAATAGAGGAATATAAGATGATAAGGGAGAATATGTCACATAATTGAATATATTTCTATTTGGGGAGGCGAATATTTTGTCTAGATTTAGAAGGTGTCTAGTTACTTGTATTACAGTACTTAGTTTTTTGTTGTTTGACTTACAAGCCTATGGTTCTACTACATACTATAATTATGATTCTTCAAATCGATTGATCCACAAAACGGTAACCTCTTCCTCTGGTGAAAAAACTTCATGGGAATATACAAATGATCAAAATGGAAGCTTGATTCGAAGGATAGTCGTGGGAAATTTAGATAGTCTAACAAATTCGGATTTTGAGCTGTACTCAGGGAATAATGGAGTTGCAGACCACTGGGAGATTTATGGGAATGGAAATGGAAATGCTATATATGACATCTCGAATTCATCTTATTCAGGAAAACAATCTCAAAGGATAAGTGCCAGTGGTATTTCCAGCGGATCTTCAATCGGACTTAGTCAAACAATAGCCATCCAAGGGAGACGATCATATATTTTAGGTGGCTATTATCGTGTAATAGATCTGTTTGGTGCGACCGCGCAATTAAAAATTGAATTTTATAATTCATCTAGTGTTCTAGTTGGTAGTGAATTTCAAGAGATTAACGAACCGAATCAGGGCTATGAACATATTACAATCCGAGGAAATGTTCCTGTTAATGCGGTTAAAGCAAAAGTAATAATAGCAATCCATAGTATCACTTCAGGATCTGGAAGAATTGAAGTAGATAACACGAACTTTGAATATCCACAGTCGGTTAATTTAATTGCGGGTGGGAGATATGTAACTTATGGACTAAGAAATGACGGTAAAGTATGGGGGTGGGGAACAAACAGTTCAGATAAATATACGAGGGTTCCATCTGAGTTACCAGGATTTGAAAATATAAAGTCGCTTGCTTTAGGGAATCAAAATAGACATGTTATTGCTATTAAGGAAGATGGAACCGTGTTGACCTATTCTCATTATAATAATGGAGGGGAAGCAGGTGATGGGACTACCGAAATGAAATATACACCTGTAGTGGCTGTAGGTCTTACAGATGTTATATCGGTCACTGCGGGATATGATTATACAGTAGCACTAAAAAAAGACGGGACAGTTTGGGCATGGGGGGGAAATAATTATGGACAATTAGGAGATGGAACTACTATTAATAGAAGCATTCCTGTTCAAGTTGAAGGTATTAGCAATGTTGTTGGAGTTGCTGCAGGTGATGATCATACTGTTGCTTTGAAAAGTGATGGTACAGTGTGGACTTGGGGATTTGGCGATAGTGGAAGACTAGGGGATGGAAGTGGAAAATTACATAATACACCAGTCCCAACTCAGGTTCCAGGTTTAAATAATATAAAAGCAGTAACCGCAGGTTATAGTTACACCTTAGTTTTGGATGATAATGGTAAAGTCTGGGGATTTGGAAGAAATGGTTATGGTGAACTAGGGATTGGCTCAACAAAATCAATGCATTCACCCGTTCAAATTCCTGAATTAGAGGTAATTGCTATCGCAGCCGGAGGTTATCATTCACTAGCATTAAAAGCCGATGGAACTGTAATGGCCTGGGGAAGAAACTGGAGTGGGGAAATTGGAGATGGGTTAGGAGGAAAAACTAATGAGCAATTAACTCCTACTCAAGTTCTTAATTTGACTGGAGTAGATTCCATTGCGGCTGGGGAAGAACATTCAATTGCACTAAAAGCCGATGGAACACTTTGGACATGGGGAGATAATACGTACGGACAAATTGGCACCGGTGACGGTAAAAAAAGCTTATTTCCGATTCCTGTCTGGACAAGAGGATACGAATCCATTCCTCCAACCAAGCCTAACAACCTGATTATTGTAGAACAGACTGCTAATACTGTGACATTAGAGTGGGAAACTTCGAGCGATAATTCGGGAATTGCTGGTTATGATATTTACAATTATGATTCAAAGCTGACTCGCTCAAGAACGAACAGAGTCACTTTAGAAAAACTAGAAACAAACAAGACTTACTTAATAACAGTTAAAGCGGTAGATTTATCTGGCAATGTATCAGAACCGAGTAATTCAGTAGTTATTCAAACAGGTCAAGACACTGAACCTCCAACTGTACCTACTAAATTGACTAAGGTCTCCTCCACCTATGATTCGGTTACTTTGAAGTGGGAAGCTTCGAAAGATAATGTTGGGGTCGCCGAATATGAGTTGTTCAAAGATGGAGAGCAAGTAGCAGTTACTACTCAACTAACCGTAACTATATATGGCTTGACTGAGGGTGGAACCTATACCTTTACAGTAAGGGCCAAAGATATGGCAGGTAATGTGTCCGAGCATAGTTTACCTTTGATTGTAACTCTATCATCCGATCATGAACCACCTACCGCTCCAACGAATCTGGCAGCTTCAATAATTAGTGTTACTAGTGCACGGCTATCATGGACGAAGTCAACCGATAATGTGGGAGTTGTAGGCTATGATATTTATCTTATCTCTGACTCGGATCCAGATCTAATTGCAACCAGTACAACAAACTCATATACGTTAAATGAACTTCAACCGAATACAACCTACACTGTTATGGTTAGAGCCAGGGATAATGCAGGAAATCAATCGGCAGATAGTTCAAATGTTAGTTTTACTACAAAGGCAGATACTACGAAGCCTAGCACACCTACTAATTTAACTTTGGTCACCATGACTAACAATTCAGTTACTTTGAAATGGGATGAATCAACAGACAATGTTGGTGTAGTTGCTTATGACATTTTTGAAGGAACGAATCTCGTTGCAACAGTTGCTCTGCCAAGTGGTGGAGTAATTAATCTCCTTCCTAGTACACCTTACCGATTTACTGTTGTTGCTAGAGATGCTGCGGGTAATAAATCGAGTCCAAGTGTTCCGCTTAATGTGACAATTATACCTGATAATGAAAGTCCTTCTGCTCCAACCAACCTAACTTATTCAGAAACACTGACTAATAGTATTAAATTAGTATGGGATGAATCAACAGATAATGTGGGGGTAGTGGGTTACCAGATATATCGTGACTCTGAACTGGTTGGAACCTCAAGCGTGAATAACTTTCAGGATATGGGACTAGTACCGGGCACCTCTTATAGGTATGAGATCATTGCAATAGATAGCTCAGGCAACCTGTCTTTACCGAGTGAATCCCTGATTGTATCCACTGCTAGTTCGTCAGAGCATGATTTATTACAGGACTCGGAAACCGAGTAACATTCCCAAGAATGAAATTTTACTTACTAAAGACAAAGATGAAAATTTCATAATCACAACGAGAAGAGCCACTTAGATTTGCAGTCATAAGTGGCTCTTTAAATTATCTCAAACAGGAGGTTTACAATGAAGATTCTAGTAAAATTGCTTGTTGTTGCAATTATAATAACTTCCATAAATCCTGGTTCGCTGGTATTTGCGGATTCATCGGCATCATCTCAACAAGATAGCACTTCTGATTCAACCTCTCCTGTGACTAAATCTACCAACGAGATAGTGCCAGAGGCATTTACTTATAGAAGTTCGGAGAGTAAGAATATTAGCTTAAAGCATCAAAAAGTGGACAGTACTCTGAATATTACAGGTCGCAAGCAATTTATCCAAAAAAATTTTAGTCCAAAACTGAAACAAATTCTGGCATATTATCAGCCTGAGGAGCTGGTCAATATAACGGAAGAGCAAAAACTAGAGGTAGTCAATTGGAATGAAGAACAAGTAATCGCTATAATCGAACAATTAGCCGAAAGAGAAAAAGAGCAATTGGATAAAATTGTGCCAGCAGCTATCGAAAATTATAACTATGTTAAGAATCGAGAGGATTATTTAAAAGATTATCAATCTAATCTGGAGGATAACAAAACAATTACTCAACTTATGACCACTCCTAATTCATTGAGTAATATAAATTCTACAAAACCGTTTCAAGTCGATGAATTTAATATTGAATATAATTATTCAGTCCAAACCGATAATATCGTTGATCCTGTATATAGAACTGCAAATCATAGCGTGACGGATATTCAATTAACGGGAAAGTATGGATTGGCGCTAAATCTGAATCGCTCCTATAATTCTTTGTTCAGTAAAGTTCTATCGCCGGAGTATGAAACTGGTATTGGAAATATAGGAAGAGTAACTTCAAAGGCTGAGATTAATGGCTTTATTGCTACCGGGTGGACTTTAAATATACCTAATATGCAAATCACTTCCGAAATTGCTGAAATCAAACCAGAGTTACTTAGTTGTTCTGAAGCAAATAATCCTTGTGCTGGAGACACAAATTCAAATATTCCAACAAGCGGATTCCTGACCAGGTATTCATTGCAAACGTCAGAAGTAGAGAAGATTATCTTTACTTTGGAAAATGGAGCATCTATTGAATTCCATAATGGGCTTCCTTATCAATACCCTTATAAGAGCTTATCCTTAGTTAAGGAACAATCCAATTATAAATTAATAGTAAATGAGGAGTTTACATATACGTTTAGTCCCTCTGGAAGAATTTTAAGCAAGGAAAACCGCTATGGTGACAAAATCTTGTATCAATATAATGATTTTAAAATTGATGGTAATGATAATATCAATATAATTGACTCCTATCAAAGAAACATTACTATCTTTAGAAAAAGAGATTTGAATTTTAAAGATAGTCCTCTTATTATAACAGGAATTAAAGTAACAGATGGGACGACGATTGTTAAAGATATAAAGTATGATGTTTCCCGTTCAGTAACGAATCTAGCATACAGAACTTGGTCGGATGATACAGGGGCTCAATTGGTAGAAAATCCTAACTTGGGTTATTGGCAATTAGAACAAGTAATCGATCAAACACAAGGAAAGAAAATATTGGAGTCCTATGATTACTATACGATTGATTCAACTAAATTAGCGGATTTTAATTTCAAATCTAATGATTACGCCTATAGTTCTAACGCCGATGGCATTCCTACGTCTTACGATGCAAATCAATGTACAGATAAGACTAAAATCTGCTATTCCAATCAATGGTTGTGGAGCTCAGATAATCAATATGTTGAATCTAGTAGTATTGTTCAAGTGAACAACATTCAGTATGGAGAGATCGCCTACTTATTATTGAAGGATATTAACTTTTTTAATGGGCTAAAGGTTAAATTTAATTATCAGAACTATAATTCTGGTTGGTCAATTAACCCGGAATATGTGCAGAAGGAACTATTCAGAGGTAGTACAAGATTATACACAGATTCAAATGCAATAACATATTTCGGTTATCATGCGGTTGAACGGGTTGACTATATTTATGAAGAGAATAATCAGACAAAGTTAATTTCGGATTATTATGCGAATCAACATTTGGATCATGGCTGGCAGTTTAATGAATATTGGAAGAACCATAAACAGAACATCCCTCGACTTAAAAATAGTTCTCGATTTGGACATAAGCAAACGATAAGAACACAAAAGCAAGTTGGAAAATTGCAAAGTTACAGCTTTAAACAGTATGAATATGAGCCTGACGGAATTAACTTTGTTTTGAAATATAATTGGGTTAACCCTGAGGATTACAACCCGTTGGATCTTAATGATGGAGGGATTCATTACACGAATCGGAATAGCTATATTACGAGATATGAATATACTCAAGGTACCGAGCAACCGAACGTTATTTCGTCCTATGTAGGTAACATATCAGATGTTCAAAGTCCTCCTCCAGCTCCTCTATCCAGCATTAAAGAGTCATATACATATAACGAGTGGGGGCTGGTAGCAAATTACGAGGATAAATCAGGAAATACGACAGTATATCAGTACGATGGTCCTCAACATAAACTCACTAAGAAAACTATCAAAAGTTCAGATCAACAACAGGAAGTAGTCCAAGAGCTGGTATATTATTCAAGCAATGATCCTGAAGCCTATAAGAGAGATCAACTTAAATGGACAATCTGGACTCAGAGGTATAGTGATCCTGCAACCCCTTCTAAAGTTAATACAGATACTTATAAAACAGAATACACTCTGTATGACAAAGATAGAAATGTACTCCAGACCTTGGAATCAGCTGCTGGGGATCAGTTTGAGAAGATACCGCCGGTTACAGAGAGAATCTATACGTATACCTCTTTAGGGCAGGTAGAAACTGAATTGCTTAAGGCGAAATTATCCAGTAGCATCTATATATCTGATTTAAAGACAGAGTATAAATATGATATTCGCGGGAATACTATCCGAATTTTATATCCAGATTATTCATATAGAGAGTACAAGTATGATTCGATGAATAGAGTAGTATCCTCCAGTTTTAAAACAACTAGAACGACGTCAATTTCTTATGATGATACGAAGCGGCAAGTAACTGTTACATTTCCAGACGGAGAAATTCAGAGAACTCAGTATTCTCCGTTTGGATTAGCCTTACGGGGCGAACAGTCACGAGCAGGTATGAGTCGAGTAACTTTTGTCAATCAGACGACGGATGGTCAAATCATTGATGCTGAACTACCTTTTGGTGAGCCGTCCTTACAAACAAGCTATACTTATGATTCAACAGGAAGACAAAAGACAATAACAGATAGCATGGGGAATACAACCGTCTTCTCTTATGCGAATACAGCTATTGGAAATAATGAACGCTATCAAGAAACAATTGAGATGAACTATCCAGATGGCAAGGTTGAGACTAAATATTACAACACAATCGGACTATTAGAGCGGATTGTTGAGAAATCTTCTGATCAAGTTCGAACGACTTCTAAATCATATTCAGCATTTGGTGATGTAACTAAAGACCAGATAATTACTCAGATTGGAGGTTCCCCAGGAAGCAGTAATACTACGAAATACAGCTATGATTCAAATCATCATTTAATTCTTCTGAAAGATCAGGAGGGTAAGCAACATAAGTATGCTTATGACCATAATGGTAATCTTTTAACTTATTATCTTAACGGAAAGAAGCAAACCGAAAATTCATATAATGAAGCCGGTTGGACTATGAGTAGTACCGATGCTTCTAGTAATAAGGAAAGCTATGAATACAATAACATTGGTCTAACCGCAAAATTTATGGACAAAAAGGGTCAAGTTACACGCTATGCATACACAACTTATAATGAGCCTGAGTCTGTAGAGATTACGAATTCAAACAAGAAAGTCTATGGGATTACGTATGCTTATGATAAACTTACTCGCAAGATTATTAATTTAACTTCTGCTGAGTATGGGGAACAAAACAAAGTAGAGAGTATCGACTATCATTACGATCAATGGAATCGTATGGATCAACAAACGGTAGCTGGACGCAACTATCAACTAGGGTATGACAAGTGGGATCGCTTGACAAACCTAACTTTTCCAGATACCAAGACTCAGAAGATTTCGTATGACAATCTAAGTCGTATTGACTCCGTCGAGTATGGAAATTCTGGGATAATGAGATACAATTATTCAATTGGCCTTAATAACAATTTTTATACTATTTCGTATCCAAACCGGACATCCCAACGAATACAGCAGAATGAATTTGGTGAGATCATTGGACTAACTCATCAAACGAATGGCGTGGCTGCATTTGAAGAACTTAATAAGTATGATGGACTGGGGAATATAATAGAAATAAATAGAACGAAGGGAAATCAGTCTTCGAATGAGCGTTTTTCATATGATGGTCTGAATCGTCTTGTTCAGGAAGATATAGAGCCAGGGCAAATTAAATATGTATATGATGAGCGAGGGAATCGCCAGCAACGAAACACGACCTTTGATGAAGAACAGCCCTCCACCAAACAGACTCATTATTCATATAACGCTGCCAACATGCTTAATGGTTTTTCAGACAAAGAAGAGGGCACAGAATATTCCTACACGTATTACGCTGATGGACTCAGAGCAACTAAGATGGGAACGAATGAGAGAGTTCGGTACGTTTATTTAAACGGCAATGTAATTGAAGAGTTAAACCTGGATTCAGATGGTAATGTAACAGGAGTAAAAGCACGAAATATTTGGGGTAATGAGCTTCTATATCGAGAAGATAACAACTCGAATAAAGCAGGATATTATTTGTACAATGGCCATGGTGATGTTATACAAATAAATGATTCTGCTGGAACAATGCTCAACAGCTATGAATATGACACCTGGGGTAGAATCACTTCAATGGCCGAGTCCATGTCTAATCCTTACAGATACACAGGTCAATATTATGACGACGAATCAGGTTTATACTATTTACGCGCTCGTTATTATGATCCAGTAGATGGCAGGTTTGTGAGTGAGGATACGTATAAGGGGGAACTTACGAATCCGCTTAGTCTGAATTTGTATACGTATGTGGAGAATAATCCATTAATTTTCATTGATCCAAGTGGGCATTTCAAATTTAAGCCTTATGAATACGGTGAACTTGATAATATTTTAACGCAGGCAATCAAACAAACCTCAACTAAAAATGCAGAGTATTGGGCTTATAGATCTTACCTCGGAACTAAATTCCAGCCTATTTTTAATGATAAAAACAATAATCAGTTTAAGTATCTATTTGGCCTGTTAACACAAACAAGTACCTATGGGAATAATGAGGGTAGGGCTACATGGGCAAAAGCACAATTATTAGAAGCATATCAAGATTCAGTACAAGAAGAAGTATTTGCAGCAATGGCTGCTGCTGGTTTTGGATCGTTTGGAGGTAGAAATAATAAGGGGATAGTTTCTGGTAGGGGTACGGGTAATGCATTTATAAGAGGGGCTACCAATACTTCTGAGTTAAAAGCTAATCAATTTAAGGGGTTAAAAAACAATGGAATAGTAAAAGTAAATTCTTCAGGGAGTGATCGCCCAGTAACAGGCGCTCCAAATAGCTACTATACTACTGCCAATAGCGCGCATGTTTTTGTGTATGATGGACAAGGAAAATTAATTTATGATTTGAGCGGGGATAGAGTTAAGGCATTTAATATCAACGTCAATCCAGCTGGTAAAGAGTTCTACCAGCCATATAAGTTAGATGGGGCAGTTCCGCAATTTATTAAAGATTTATTTGGATGGTGATAAGATGAACGCTATAAAATTATACCAAAGTATCGTAAACGAACAGATATTTCATGAGTTCAAAGAACAAAGAGGAGTTTCGCTGTTTAACCACTCGGCGAACAGTAATTACATTGAGGATTTTATTTCAGTAGCTTATGTTCTATGTCCAAATATTATTGAAGTCAATGGTTATATATTTATCGCTGATTTCTTCGAGACTCAAGAAGATAAAGCATTGGATAAGTTATTGAAATTAGAATCACAATTCAACTCTAATAAAAAACACATAGAACAATGGGTTAATAGTTGGAGTTTTGGTGACTTTTTCTTGGGAAAAGACTGCGAGTCTATGGATAATGAAAAAATTTTAAAACAGTTTGGAGACATCTTGGTATATAACTGGATGAGAAGAGCAAAAGAACTTTTTCCAAACAGAAATATTATTGCTGAGTATAGTGAAGGACTCATGGGGGAATTAGGTCTTTCAATCACTCTTTATGAGCAATGACTTCTACTGTGATGTTGTATATGCCTCCTTTCTATTGTCTTCTATTTGAGAATTAGCTGTAATATTAGAATTTCTATTGCGAAAAATACACGTGGTAACTTATGTTAGTAATTTATTTTGGAAAGTAGCTCGGTGAAAAGTGTCGGCTACTAATTTGAATGATATTCTAGAAAATTTTGATTTCACAGATAACATAGTTACGGAAGTGAGATGGGCTGACAACCTAATAGACCTCACAGTAGTTCTCGATTATTATTGGGATATTCAAGATGGTCATGAAACTACAAGGCTCTTAAAGATTATTTCCTAAAATTGCATAAAAGCGGATTTTCAAATCAGCACAGAATAGTGAAGCTGATTTTAAAACTAAAGAATTCAAAAAAAATTATTCGTTGAAGATTTAAACATAATGAACCTGTCGGCGGGGATTAATTGAATGATCATCATCCGAATTCAAATGGTAGAGGATCTTGTAATGAAGGCTTCACAATCTGAAAGGGCAAATATGCGGGTGTGCAAAAAGCCTTTGAAAAAAATCAAAGGTGTTGTTTACCGACTTTTTATGGTGTTATTTGAGTAAGTTTCGCATTAAATTATCAAAATAGATCAGAACAGTCACAAATATGATTAGTCCTTAGAAATAATCTATATTTATTTTCTGAAAAATTCTCTTAAGTTTATGCTCCTTTCTTTAAGGAAATAGTTTAAAATAAGGGTATGCAGGATAAATAGGAGATGTAGATAATGGCTAATGAAGAAGTAATATTGACACAAGAAGGGCTCGAGAAGCTGGAAGCTGAGCTTAAGGAACTGAAGGGCCCACGGCGCAGTGAATTGGCTGCACGGCTCAAATTAGCCATCAGCTATGGCGACTTGAAGGAGAACAGCGAATATCACTCCGCCAAGGAAGACCAGGCATTCATGGAGACACGTATTCTCACCTTAGAGAAAATGCTGAAGAACGCCAAAGTTGTTGATTCAGACAGCGTGGAAGAAGGAACAGTTGGCATCGGCTCGACGGTGATACTGAACGATTTGGAATTCAAAGAGAAGGTGGAGTACCAAATCGTTGGACCTACCGAATCAGATGCGTTCGAGAACAAAATTTCTTATGAGAGTCCCCTCGGTAAGGAGATTCTTGGCAAGAAAATAGGAACCATCATCAACGTCGAAGCTCCAGTAGGTATCATCAAATACGAAATTCTTGAGATCAAATAAAGAGAAATTAGTTGAAAAGAATTGGCCCCGCTTAGACGAACGTATCGTTTATGTGGGGCTAATTTTTTTTACGAGATGAATGAAAAACATGCGAATCAGCAACAAATCGGTATGAAAGGCCTCCTTCGAAATCGAGAATGAAGGTGGCTTTTCTCATGTTATATGCAATGGTTGGGGGATTGAGTTGGAGAGGTAAAACTTGTTTATAATCAAATTTTCCATTGATTCCTAACAAAGGATTATGTTTCACTATAGAAGTAAAATTGTATTTCAACTTTTTCTTGCGAAAGGAGATGTTTTTTAATGACTGCTTATATGGTATTGGTGGTTTTAACTTAACCGAATATCGGGCATAGTAAATTCCAATCTTTGATTATAGCTTGGAATGAGAGAAAATGGGAATATCACCCGTGTTGTTTGCTATGCCGTAAACAGTAACCTTTCGTGAATACTGCTGTTAGCGGGATACGATGAAGGTCGTATCCTTTTTTGATTACAAGCCGACTTTTTGGCTTTTCGCCGCGAAACAGCAGCTTCTTAGGAGGCTGCTTGTTCGCGGTATTTTTATGTCCAAAAACAACTTTAATTTTTAGGAGAGAATAGGGTCAATGATTGATTTGAAACAATACGGCTATATCGAAGCCGAAACGCCGCCGATCGGTTTAATACCCGGAAGGGTTACGGAACTTCAGAGAGATCAATATACCGTCATCACTGAACAAGGAGAAGTGACGGCTGTATTAAAGGGCACGTTCTATCACACAGCGGGGGCTCGGGAGGATTTCCCGAGCGTAGGAGATTTTGTATTGTTGCAATACAACGAGAACGGCGCTTCTCGCATTGCAAAACTGCTGCCCCGTCGCTCGAAATTTTCCCGCGCTGACTTTTCGGGGCACGCAATAGGATATGCCAGAACAATACTGGAGCAAGTCGTAGCAACAAATTTTGATTATGTATTTATCGTGTCATCCCTAAACTGGGATTTCAAGGTCAATCGCATCATGCGCTACCTGACACAGACAAGGCAGAGCGGCGGTCAGCCTGTCGTAATCTTAACAAAAGCTGATCTGGCTCCGGATTTGAACGCACTGTTAGCTGATTTACAGAAAGCCGCTCCTGATGTGCCAGTACACGCAGTTTCCAGTCACACAGGGGTTGGGTTAGACGCGCTCTGCGAATATCTGCAACCCGGCAAAACCGTGGTACTCCTCGGTATGTCCGGCGTGGGAAAATCCTCGCTGCTAAACGCATTGATGAATCAGGAAGTGATGACTGTCCAGGCTATCCGCGAGGAGGACAGCCGGGGCCGGCACACAACAACACACCGCCAGCTCTTCATGCTTCCCTCTGGCGCGATGGTCATTGATACGCCGGGTATGCGAGAACTTGGGCTGTTCGGTGCGGACGACGGCATCAGCGCGGGATTTAACGATGTGGAGGAACTATTCACGCAGTGTCGCTTCAATGACTGCCGCCATCAGACGGAACCGGGCTGCGCAGTTCTTGCCGCTCTTGCCGATGGATCATTGCCGCGTGAGCATTGGGAGCGATACCTTACACAGAAACAGGAAAACAAGTTTGTGAACGATAAATCGGGTTATCTAATGGATAAACGAGCGTGTCACAAGTCGATTGCCATGCGGAATAAACAAATCAAGAAAAACGGAGGATTTAAGAAATGAGCCATTATAAAATCAAGCAAATACATGCGGACGAATACGGTGTTATAAGAAAACTTAATCGTAATGCTTTTGAGTTTAATGAGCGCGACAGTGACGGAGATTTCCATGAGGTTTTCGCGGATAATATTCGCCGTTCACCATACTATATCCCGGAGCTAGACTTGGTAGCAGTCACAGACGACGGCTTAACCTATCTCGGACACGCTATTTTTTCCGCGATGCCTATGGGAGACAATGGCGAACACATCGTATGGCTCAGCAGCCTTGCAGTCAAGCATGGTGATAAAGACAGCCATGTTGAAAAATCCTACGAGTACCAACGCAAAGGAATCGGGACGGCTTTGGTTATGCACGGACTTGAAGTTGCAAAATTACTTGGTTATACCGGATGTATGACGTGCGGGCATCCCGATGTATTTAAAAAGAAAATGGGATTCTTGGATTGCCGTGAACTTGGCATTGGCAGGGATGGCAGTGTAGATGACCCGGAGGGCTGTGTATTCGCCATTGAGATTGTACCAGGAGGATTTGAAAAAACAAATAAACGGCTCAGTTATACTTATTATGATTTTTCACAAGTTGAGCAGACGCAGTTTGAGGTCGAAAAGCTGACAATCGTGCTGAGTAAAATGCTCGGCAAGGCTATAAACCACGCCAGTTACCAGACCAAGCCACTGCAAGGTGGGACAGTAGGAGATGTTCTGCTTGTCACGGGCGCTGCTGAAACTATTGACGGTGAAAAACTGCCGTATAATGTAGTGTGGAAAAAACAGGGGAAATGGGAACGCCCTGGTGATCCGAACTCATGGCGCAGAGAGTATGATTTGTATCAAAGCAATCTCGGCGCAGCGTTCACGCCCGCTCTCCGCTGGCCGGAATGTTATCATTCGGAGCTTCGGGATGGGGACTTAGAACTGTGGATCGAGTACATTGACGGCGTATCAGGTAGCAACCTTACCATTGAAATGCTTGAACAAGCCACGTTAGAGTTGGGACGGTTTCAAGGCAGTATTACAAAACAGCACGATGACTTAAGGGGAATCTCATGTCTTGGGGATGAAGGCTTTTTAATGAGAGAGTTCAATCAATGGCATACGCAGTCATTCACATACGATTTTCTTGTGTCGGAGCCGTGCCGCATGCCGGAATTTTTGAAGCAAATGCTCAAAGACGGCGACATTCAGTTGGTTGAGGGAAAATCGTTTGAATACGGCTACCTTCGTTCAAGGGGCTGCAATATACCCGAACACCTAAAACAGATGCTCATGGATATGGATAACCGTAAAGATGAAATATTCGATAAGCTGCAAAACCTCCCTGTCGTTTTGTGCCATCGGGATTTCTGGAATGAAAACATATTCTTTACCGACAGGAAAATAAGGATGATAGACTGGGACACAACCGGATGGGGCTTTCTCGGAGAGGACATAGCGAGCCTAATTGTAGACGGCATGGATGTTACAAGATTTGAGGAAAACTATCGCCGGCTTGTTCCGGCATACCTGAAAGGCATTTCGGAATATATGGATATACCGCCGATGGATGAAGCGTGTATTCTGACAATGACCCTCATCAAGTTTGGATACCGCATGCTGCAGGAGTATATTTTTTCCGAAGATCCCGCAGAAAAGAGTTATAGTGTGAACGCGCTTCAAAAAATCTATGAAATGAGGGATATGTAGATGTATATAACGATTGAGCCCTTAGTAATTTCTTATGAATCCTAGAAAAAGGGAGAATAGGGATTGATAATTCTAAAATATCGAGTGAATACCGCATTGAAAGAACAGACAATACAGGTTTCAAAAAAAATTATTAAAGCACTTGAATCGTCATTTGTAAAGTCTGGGACTGTAGTTGCTAATGATAAAAAGAACGAAAACAACTCGATGTATTATGTGACTACCCTAGAATTACAAACAAAACACGAGATTATCGATGTAGATATGGCAAAAGAGATTCTTAAAACGTTATGCAATAAATATGCATGGGGGTTCTCGTCGGTTCATGCGGGTAAATTCAATGCCTCAATTAACAGTGTCGATATAAATATTCATTTCATTCATGCTGAGCATGATAACAAGCAAAAAACGTTAAATTGCAGTTTCTATATTAACAGTGTATCTAAAATCGATGCTACTAATAAAGTTAAAACGATTATCAAACATGTATCATTAAGTTTCAATCTATTGGGAGTCTCAGAGTATTTTAAAATTGATGGCTGTTTTATTGTTGATGTTGAAATTCCTCTGAGAATAAATTCATTAGATGTAATAAGAGACGTCCTTACCAGGTTTTTTAGTGACTGGAGATTAACCGGACTTGAAGCATTTAGTGAAGGATGCGTTTTGGATGATAATATAACATCGTTGAGTGTTTGGTTTAAAGAAGCAAAACTATGAGATTTGAAACCACATGTGAGCTTGAACTGTAACCCGTAAGATGGACACTTGAAAAAAGTGACCTCTTACGGGTTTTTGTGTTTTAATCATACTATCGAGAAAACACGGGGAATGAACATCATGAGGAAAATCAGAACAGGATATACTGAAGTAGAGATCAGGCTGTTGGAGTCCAATCCGAACGTAAGCCGCGTATCGGGGAGGAACATCTCGTATGCCCCAGCTTTTAAGCTCGCAGCGGTGCAAGCTAACCAAGCGGGAGAGCCACCAATGGAAATTTTTCTGAAAGCAGGCTTTAATATCGAACTTATCGGTCAGAGGACACCTACAGAGAGCCTATACCGTTGGAGAGAGACCTATGCTAAGTACGGTGAGGCTGGCTTGCTAGCGGAGCGCAGAGGTATAGGAAGTACAGGTAGACGATCAAAACGTGAATCGTCAGCAGAAGAGAAGCTGAAACAAGCAGAAGCTCGGATTAAACTCCTCGAAGCGGAGAACGAGCTTTTAAAAAAGCTAGAAGCGCTCGAAAGGCGAAACAGTAAGGAGTTGACGCCTTCCGAGCGCTTTCAGCTCATTAATCAAACGGTTCGTAAGCATGCGTTACGACGTTTAACACGTTACCTTTGTCGAATTGCTGAAGTTAGTTCGAGCGGCTATTATCGTTGGTGCAGCGCTGAAGAAACACGTCAGCTGCGAGAGACAGCCGATCAATACGACTTCCAGCTTATTAAGGGGCATTTTGAAGCCTTGAACGGAAAAGCAGGCGCATTGGTCATCAAAATGAGGCTGGAGAAATTGAATGGCATAGTAATGAATCATAAAAAGATTCGTCGTATCATGCGCAAGTTCGGATTAGTAGCTACGATCCGTCAAGCCAATCCTTATCGCAAGATGGCTAAAGCGACGCAAGAACATCGTACATGTCCTAACCTTTTGGAGCGCAAGTTTGATCAGGGAGAACCAGAGAAGGTCTTCCTTACAGACATCACATACATGCGCTATGGTAGCGGTCAGTGGGCGTATCTTTCTTGTGTGAAGGATGGTGCTACGAAGCAAATATTGGCGCACTATCTCTCTTCAACTTTGGAGTTAACGTTGGTTGAACGGACCATGGCTCGCTTACTCAAACGATTGGACGGTAATATTCATCCAGACGCCATCTTCCATTCCGACCAGGGGACACACTATACACACCCTAAAACCCGTCTCCTCATCGCCAAGGCTGGGTTTAAGCAGTCGATGTCTCGTAAAGGAAACTGCTGGGATAATGCGTCCATGGAGTCGTTCTTTGGTCATATGAAGGACGAACTTAACTACAAAGATTGTCAATCTCTTAAAGAACTGCGTCTACAGGTTAATGAGTATATGGCCCATTACAATTCAGAACGCTATCAATGGACATTAAAAAAGATGACTCCTGATGAATTCAGAAGCCATCTCTTAGCTGCCTAAGACCATAGTCGCTTTTTCAATGCTGTCCACAAAGGGGGTTACAGTTCAGCTCTCCATGTGGTTTTCTTTTTACAAGTAACAATTGGCGCGTTTGAAAAAGGTAAGATTACTAAGTTTGGCAGGTTGATGGGTGATGGTATTTAGGGATCATCATTCACATTCGGGTTCTAGAAGTGCTTCTCTAAGCGCGTCATTCACGGCTTTGGGGACAAGGATGTGAAATTTCGGATAATATCGTAATTTACTAGGATATTTCCTGAGCCTATTGGAAGCTAATATAACAATTAGAAGTCATTTTTATTTTAGAAAAAGGAGATGGGCTAACATCATGTCAAAAGTGGTATACCTGCCATTAGACGAGCGCCCCTGTAACTATCTGTTTCCCCAGCAGCTTGCTAAAATGACCGATCTGCAGGTGGTTGTGCCTGAATTAGAGATCCTCGGCAGCAAGAAGAAGCCAGCCGATACGGCCGCAGTGAGACAATGGCTGCTGGAGGCGGCGCGGGATACCGATGTGCTGCTCGTATCGATTGATATGCTGGTGTATGGCGGAATCGTTCCTTCCCGGCTGCATCATTTGTCCCTGGAGGAATGTATACGCAGGATTTCCGTGTTGGGTGATATCAAACGATCCTATCCGTACATAAAGATTCATGCCTTCAATCTCATTATGAGGGTTCCGAACAACAACAAAGACGAGGAAGAGCCTGATTATTACAAATTTCATGGAGGGCAAATATTCAAATATAGCTATTTGACGGATAAGTCGGAGCGTGACAGTCTATCCGAAGCGGAGCGGCGGGAGCTTGAAAATTTGCAGGAGTTGATCCCGAAGCAATATTTGCATGATTTTATCGAACGCAGAGTGGTCAATCAGGGGATCAATCATTACGCATTACAGCTAGCGAAGGATGGCATAATCGATCATTTGATTATCCCGCTTGATGTTAATTCCCAGTATGGCTTTTCTTCCAGAGAGCAGCGGAGGATGATTTGCCGGGTTGAGGAATTGGACATTATGGATCGCGTCATGATTTATCCGGGTGCCGATGAAATCGGGTGTACGATGTTCTCGCATATTTTTTGCCAGATCAAAAACTATAAGCCTGAAATATTTGTACGTTATTCCTCCACCCAGGGCCCGACAATTAAGCCGAAATATGAAGACCGAAGCCTGAACGAGAGTATCAAGTCTCATGTCACCGCTTCAGGTGCCTTGATGACGGATCATTCCTTTGAAACGCCACTGGTTCTTGTCGTGCATTCACCAGCTATCGATCAGGCAGGGATGGCAGAGCAAATTCCATTCAAAGACAGGCATCGTTCTTACTTTTCCGAGATTCACTACAGAGAGACGGTAGAGGCGATGCAAAATTATTTGCGCAAAGGGAAACTGGTTGCCCTCGGGGATGTCGCAACCTGCAACGGCGGGGATCCGGTGTTGATGAAGCTGCTGAAGCAAAAGGGCTTGCTGGATCAATTGACGGCATATGCCGGCTGGAACACTTCGGGAAATACCCTCGGTACGGTGATTTCTCATTTTATTATCATTTCTTACTACATGGGGCAGGCTGAGAACAATATCATTCATGAAAGCCGCAAATTTTACTATCATCGCCTTGTTGAGGACTTTATTTATCAATCCTTGGTTCGCCAGGATATGCTCGAGAATGATCTGCCCAGACTGAACGCCAGCTATTACATGATTAGACATTGTCTGGACGAGGTGCATGCGATCCTTGCTGCTAAAATGAAAAGCGCAGTGGCTCAGTATTTGGGTAACATCAAGGAAGGGCAAATTAGGATCGAAGATCTGCATTTTCCTTGGGTACGGATGTTTGAAATCGGGTTTGAGCTTGAGATTGATTAGAACTTTAGGACAGGCTGCTCCCTAATGCGGTTTACCGCTTTTGGGCGGCCTTTTTTCATGTCTTTGAATACGCTCTCAGCAAACGTTTTTTTATATAAAATAATACCCGGATTATTCAGATGATTTCGAAAGTTTGTAGGATATTTTGTGCCGAAGCCCCAGTCTATAATAGCACTATAAACAAATAAAAGGGCTTTCAAAAGGAGGCAGACCCGATGAAAATTACTAGACATCCGGACAATCCCATTGTGGTTCCGGGAGGATACGAATGGAGAAAGGTTACTGTATTCAATCCGGCGGTCATCATCGACAACGGAAAATTTTACATGATTGAGCGTACCGCAGGCTCGCTTACCCCTTGCAAGAATTATCTAGGACTTCTGGAAAGCGAGGACGGTGTGAACTTTACCCATGTGAAGAACGAGCCTATCCTTACTCCGGATATGCTGGGCTTTCCTTACGGAAGCGTGCAGGATCCCCGGATTGTAAAAATAGATGACACCTTCTATATGAACTATGCACTCCGGCCTTGCGCGATGAGCTATTATCCGACAGGCGCGGGCATTCCGGAACGTTCGATTCCGACGTACCCTGACGGATGGGGGGAGCAGGAGGGGCATTGGCTGACCCGCTCTTCGATCGTAACTTCGAAGAACCTGGTTGATTGGGAGTTTCTTACGGATACGACGCCGCTGGACATGAATGATCGGGACAATATTCTTTTCCCTGAAAAAATCAATGGCAAATATGTGCTGCTGCGCCGTCCGGAGGAATATGTAGGCGAGGCCTATGGTACGGAGAAAGCGGCAATGTGGATTACCTATTCGGAGGATCTCATTCATTGGGAGGAGCCGAAGCTGCTTGCCAAGGCTGAGAATATGGCCTGGGAATCGAGAAAAATCGGCGGTTCCACGCCTCCAGTAAAAACCGATCGAGGTTGGTTGGTGCTCTATCATGGGGTGGATGATCATGTTGTTTACCGGGTAGGAGCCATGTTGCTGGATCTGGACAATCCGGAGAAAATCATTGCCAGAACGAAAAACTTCATTATGGAGCCTGAAACGTATTATGAAAAATTTGGTTATCAAATTCCGAATGTTATTTTCCCGACAGGCAATGTAGTCAAGGATGGATTGCTCTATATTTACTATGGAGTTACAGACACAGCGATTGCGCTGGCTACAGTGCCGCTGGATGATTTGGTGGATTATATTCTAAATGAACCGCAATAATATTTTGTATTCGAGCTAATCGCCTTTATTTACAAAAATCAGATGAATAATTCGGATATAATCGAAAGTTTGTGGGATATAGTCCAGATGAAAACGCTTTTATACTAAATGTATAGAAGATGGACATCAATTAACTCCCATCTTTTTAGGCAGACATCTTGTCTTTCAATTATAAGAAAAGAGGGTTGATTATGGGAAAAACAAACAAAGGTAAAAAAGCAGTGCTTCTCGGTCTGGTTGCGATGCTGGTTATGGTTACGGCAGCTTGCGGCAAGGACAAGGCAGCAGAGGGAAATAACAACGGAGGTTCGGAATCAGAGACCATCACTTTGAACATGATGCACCCCTGGACTTCTCCTAACGTGGACAATGAAGTCTACAAGGCTCGGATCGCCGAGTTCGAGGAGCAGCATCCAAATATCGTGATCAAACAGGACGGCGTACCGGCAGCACAGTACAAAACCAAGCTGCGGACGTTAGCCGCGGCTAACAATTTGGCGGATATTAACGTGGTATGGCCTGGAGCGGATCTGGATCCGCTAGTAGCAGGCGATTTGCTGCAACCGATCAATGACATGATGGATAATTGGGCTTCTATTATGCCTGAAAGCGCATTAGCAGGATTTAATGTAGATGGCAAGCAGTATGCCATTCCGACGAAGCAATCGTTCGTGGATATTATTTATTACAACAAAGAGATGTTTGCGCAGGTAGGATATGATCAATTTCCGGATACCTACGACAAGTTCATCGACGCGGTGAAGAAGTTGAAGGAAGCGGGAATAACGCCGATTTCTCTAGGAAATAAGGAACAATGGCCGCTCCAGTCTTCTTATATCTCGATCATCGGGGACCGCTATACGGGTAGTGATTTCCTGCCGTCCGTGCTAGAGAAACAAGCGAAGTTTACAGACCCTGAATTCGTAAAAGCGTTATCAGTCATTGATGATTTGACCAAGCTTGGAGCCTTCAATACGGATGCCAACAATATGGATTCCGTTCAGGGCCAGGATTATTTCATTCAAGGAAAAGCAGCAATGCACATCTCATCCTCGACCGTTGACGGAAGGATTCGTATTAATAATGATGAAGGGGACAAGTTCGGCATTGCGCTGTTCCCGAGCGTAGAAGGCGGCAAGGGTGATCCGGTTAAGAGTGCCGGCGTCGTTCAATACGGCATTGCTATCAAGAGCGGACTGGATGAGAAGAAGCAGAAGGCTGCTGAAGAGTTCATGAAGTTTTTCGTGAATGAGGATTTATATAAAGAATTGATCCGCAACGGAATTGTAGTTCCAGCGAAAGTGGATGTGCCGGAGGATGCGAGCAAATATTTGAAGGAGATGCTGGAATTGACCGGTAACGGAACTGCTCCGGTATTTGACAGTGTCGTTCCGACACAGGTGGTCGATGTTCTGCAAAACGGCTTGCAAGCCCTTACCGTAGGTAGAGGAACGCCTGAAGAGCTGGCTAAAGAAGTTCAAGATGCCTTTGACACGATGAATTAGAAGCTGATTCTATATCATCCTGTCGTTCAAATCCGATGCCCGGAGAAAACCCGAAATCCGGGTTTTCTTCATTCATCGGGATTGAAAGCAAGATGAGAACAAAGGAGGAATCCCTTGATGCAAACACTTAAAGGAACGAAGCTGGCGATATTTTTCGGTTTATTTCCTGCATTGCTGATTTATTTGGGAATAGCCATCGTTCCGATCGGGTTGTCCTTATACTACTCCGTGATGAACTGGAATGGTATTGGCTCGATGACGTTTGTCGGCATCGATAATTACGTACAAATCTTAAGCAATAGCACCTTTTGGCTGTCTGTGAAAAATAACGTCATCATTATGGTTACCGGTCTGATCGGTCAGCTTCCACTTGGTTTGCTGCTAGCGATTTTGCTGAACCGTGGGCTTAAAGGCTCCGGATTTTTCCGGACGATCGGCTTTATGCCTGTTGTCATTTCTTCGGTCATGGTATCGCTGATCTGGGGGATGATTTATAACACAGAGTACGGGATGCTGAACAATCTGCTCGGGTTTATAGGCCTTGAGGGCTGGCAGCAGAACTGGCTTGGCGATGTAAAATGGTCGATGCTGTCGATCAGTATTGCTTACATTTGGCAAAACTGCGGTCTTTATATGGTTATTTTTCTGGCTGCTCTGCAAAATATTCCTGATGAAGTCAATGAGGCAGCCGAACTGGACGGGGCAACCGGCTTCAAGCGGACGATGCGGATCACTATTCCGATGATCCGAAGCACTATTATGGTATGCGTTGTCTATAGCATCAGTAATTCCTTCCGCGTGTTTGATCTTATTCAAATATTGACGGGCGGCGGTCCCGCGCATCAAACCGAGGTTATGACGATTTATATGTACAACAGTGCCTTCATGAACATGCGCTACGGTTATGGCAGCGCGGTTTCCATTCTAATACTGTTGTTCAGTCTCGTTGTAATTACATTGATTAATCGGTTGGCCGGTGAGAAAGATGCTTAAGGGAAGGAGGAATAAGCCATGAAGAAGAAGTCTGGTCTGTTCCAGTTATTCGCATACACATTTTTAAGTCTATTCGCTATTATGAATATAGTTCCTCTTTTTTGGATGGTGGTAAACTCCTTTAAGAAGGAGCAGGAGTACGCAGCAAATCCATTTTCGCTCCCGACCGATTTCCAATTTTCCAACTATGTCGAGGCGTGGAAGGTTGCCAATATGGATGTGTATTTTTTCAACAGTATTCTCGTTACCCTTGTCTCTCTCATCGTAACGGTACTGTTAGGGGCATTGGCAGCTTATTTTCTATCACGGTTTCAATTCAAGCTTCGCGGGCTGACTTACAGCTTATTCCTGTTGGGAATGCTCGTTCCGATTCATGCCACATTGATTCCGATATTTCTGATTATGCAGAAGCTGCATTTAATCGATACCTATTTCTCGTTAATTTTGCCGTATACGGCATTTCACTTGTCTCTGACCGTCTTTATTCTAGAAGGCTTTATGAGAGGGTTTCCTAAAGACCTGGAAGAGTCGGGCGTAGTGGATGGAGCGGGAATTTACCGCATCTTCTGGTCGATTATTCTGCCGATCACAAGACCGGCACTCGCTACGGTCATTATTTTGAACTTTATCTACAATTGGAATGAATATTTATTCGCGCTCGTATTGATTACCTCATCAGAGTTGAAGACGCTACCGCTCGGACTTGCCAACTTTGTCGGCATTGAAACGGCAAGCCTGACTTTGCAAATGGCTGCGCTGACGATCGCCCTGATCCCAATCATTATCTTCTACCTGCTGCTGCAGAAGCAGCTTGTTGCCGGTATGACGGCGGGAGCCGTGAAGGGCTAAACAGATGCACGCCGAGTCCGTAGGGTAGCGTAGGAAGGAGAACAGCTTATGGGGACAAGCAAGGGGAGATTTCTCGGCAGCTTCGGTTTAAAACGAAAGGCGCTTGTCATTTTTCTGATCTTTGTCATTCTGCCTACCTTCGGCGTCGGTGTAGTCGTGCAGTATAAATTTAATGAGATATTAAGAGAACAATTCATCAATTCTACGAAACGCAATTTGGATAACGTAACCAATCAGCTGGGAGAGCAGACCAAAATGGTCGAGGATATCGCCAACTATCTCATTTTAAGCCCGGATATGCGTCTATTTCTGCGCCCCTCTCCGCCTTTGAACAGTGAACAGAGAACGAATCTCAAGCGCAATATTGAGGATTTTCTTACGTTCCAACTCATGTCGAGAAGCTATATCCGATCCATTGAAATAACCGGATTTAACGGCAGCTTAATCGAGATGGGCGAACCGTTCAGCGGGGATGAGACGAAGTGGGAGCAGGAGGCTGATGCTCGTAAGGGAGGAATCGTCTGGACTGAAGGTTACAATCTGAACAGTGATTGGTATGGCGATGTCCGGATTATGTCCTTGTTTCGAATTCTGAATTCCTACAGCCAGATCACTCAACCGCTAGGCAGGTTAACGATCCGGATGGATGAAGCGGGCATAGTTCATTTGCTGGAACAAGGGATATTTAAGGAAGGAGTAGGAACTGTATTCATCGTCGAAGAGAACGGGCAGTTTATTCTCGGCTCAAAGGATCGAATGCAGGATAGCTTTATTCCGGATGCGGCTTTGCTAGACAAGCTGGTTAACAGCAGGGGCGGTTTCATCACTTGTTCCATAGAGGACGAGCGCTATTTGACGTTGTACAAGGGAATTGAGAACACAGGCTGGAAAGTGATTGCTATGATTCCGGAGGCAACTGTGGCGGAGGAATTCCGTTCCGTTAAAGTGATCATGGTAGTTATATTGGTCGCGATTTTACTGCTCGGGTTGACAGCGCTTATCGGGTTCCATTACACGATTATCCTGCCGATCCTTCGCTTGAAGAAGGAAACTAATCGCGTGATGCACGGGGATTTCAATGCCCGGGTACCGGTGAATTCGCGAGATGAAATTTCTGAGCTGAACCACAAGTTTAACGAAATGGTCTTCACGATCAAGCAATTGATCGATCATAAATATAAGCTAGAGCTCCGGGAGCGGGAATCCGAGCTGAAGCTGATGCAGAACCAGATGGATCCCCACTTTCTATATAACACCTTGGATATGATCCGCTGGACAGCGCGCCTGGAGAAGGCGTCAAAATCAAGCCAGTTGATTGAGATGCTCTCGAAGTTTTTCCGCTCTAGCGTGAACAATGGCAGCTATCAGACAACACTGCGCAAGGAGCTGGAATTTGCTCAATCCTATTTGTATTTGCAGCAGCGTCGTCTCGGAAACAAGCTGAAATATTGTCTTTATTCAGAGGCGGATATTGAGGACGCAGTAACGCTTAAGGCTACGATACAGCCATTGGTAGAGAATTTTATTAAGCATGGCTTTGATCGTAATAAAGAATTTGGCGATATTAAGGTAAGATGCTACTCGGCTGAGGATGAAATTTGGATTGATGTGATCGATAATGGCAAAGGAATGGAGCCTGCAAGGGAAGATGAGATTCGAAGCTCGCTGCAAAATGGAGGGAAACCTGGGGGCAGGGAGGGAGCCATGAATAACATACACGAGAGAATATCGATATTCTTCGGACCAGACTACGGTTTGGAAATTGTAAATAATTCGGCCGAAGGCATGTGGGTACGGGTTAGGCTTCCCCGCGAAACGGCCGACAAACTTGGCGGTGAGCAGCATGAGCAATAATATGGTGTCGAACGACAGACGGATAAGGATGCTGATTGTGGACGACGAGCCTGTCATTTGCGAGGGTCTTCGCTGCACAATCAACTGGGACGAGCTTGGCGTAGAGGTCGTAGGCGAGGCATATGACGGGAAGGAAGCGCTTCAGATGGTTCAGGAGCATGATGTTGATTTCCTCCTCTCTGATATTCGGATGGAAGATATGGACGGCTTGCAGTTAGCAGAGCAGTTGAAACAGCAGTTTCCGAGGGTGCAGGTCATTATGATCAGCGGCTATGAGGATTTTGAATATGCTCGTCAGGCAATCAGGCTTGGCGTCAGCGATTATTTGCTTAAGCCGGTCGATATCGAAGAGCTGACTACGGTAGTAAGCAAGGTTGTAACCAGTATTCATAAGCGTGAACAGGAAGGAGTTCCTCAGGAGGCCAAGCTGTGGCTGCTCGATATGGCCCGTCACGGGATTTCGTACAGTAAAGAAGTGCCGACGTCGCTGCATGGTGTACAGTTCCGTATACTCGCCACTCAACTGGACAACTTTTACGAACGATATAGTACAATACCGCCTGTTCAATATAAAGAGATTCAGGATAGATGGATGAGCATGATTCAAGGCTATCTGCAGCACTCTGGGCTGCGTGCGGTATCTGTTTTTTATCACGAGAATTTGTTAATCACGTTAGCTGTGTCGAATATCAGGCTGGATCGCAAGACTTGGGATGAATTACTGGCCTCTGCAATCCTGTCTACAGAGAAGGATATCGGCCTATATGGCGGGGCTTCTCTTCCCTATGATGATCTAGCTGACACTTCAGCTTATTGTGCTGAAGCTACCGAGCTCCTGTCATATCATGTTTCGGAAGGGCTTCTTGTTCTGCTTCCGGAGTATCGGGATAGTATCGGGATGAATCGGATACTGCCGGATTTTGATATTGCGGAGAGGGTAAAGCGACTGGTATCGGCGCTGTTTAAGCAGGATCAGGATGAAGTGAAGGAACTGGTGGCATCGATGTTTCAATTGTTTCGAAAAGAAGGATTCCTGCTGCCGGATATCGTCAAAATTTACGAAGAGCTCTTTGCTCTGCTGCGCCAACGACTTCGCAAAAGCGGAATGACCGATTTGGACTACGGGCACAACGAGACTCCGAATCTGAACGTTTACAACTCTTATACTGGGCTAGAGGTTTTGGTGCTGAAAGAGATTCAGCAATTATTACTGCTGATCGACAAGCAGGGAATCGATAAATCCTACTGGATCATTGAGAAGGCGAAGAAGTACATGAACGATCATTATCAATCGGATTTGAAGGCTTCCGAGGTGGCCTCCTGGCTGAAGATCACGCCGAGCTATTTCAGTTATATTTTTAAGCAAAGCACAGGAAAAGGTTTTACAGAATACATGAATGAGGCCAAGATTGATCAAGCCAAAGAGCTGCTGGCCACAACCCACGATAAGGTATTCGAAATTGCGGATAAGGTAGGCTACAAGGAATATAAGTATTTCGTGTCCGTGTTCAAATCGTATACGGGCATGACGCCGAAAGAATATCGCGGGCTTAGTGCCAGCAAGGATGCAGGCAAGTAAGCCTGGTTATGACTACACATGAGAACGAATGAGGCAATATCAGGGGGAATCAGGTAATGGAAAAGTACAAGATGTCCTCCGTTCCAATAGAGGAGCGGGTGCAGGACTTGCTCTCCCGGATGAATCTTCAGGAGAAGGTAGGACAGCTAAACCAACGGATGTACGGATGGAATGCCTATGTCCGAAACGGCGATGGAATTTCGCTGACGGAAGCTTTTAAGCAGGAGGTTGCCTTTGGAGATGGGATGGGCGCATTGTATGGATTGTTCCGCAGCGATCCTTGGTCGGGCGTCAATTATGAAAACGGAATCACTGTGGCTGAAAGCGCTGAGGCCGCGAACATGGTGCAGCGTTACGTAATAGAAAATACGCGATTGGGCATCCCGGTCTTATTATCTGAGGAATGTCCGCACGGACATCAGGCGCTGGATGGGACGCTTCTGCCCGTCAACTTAGCTGTAGGCTCGACCTGGAACCCGGCGCTGATGCAGCAGGCTTACGCGTATGTGGCTGCGGAAATAAGAAGCCGGGGAGCCCATATCGGTCTTGTGTCAGCACTGGACATTTTACAGGACCCCCGTTGGGGACGTTCTGAGGAATGCTTCAGTGAAGACCCGCATTTGGCTGCACGCTTCGCGGAAGCAGCTGTTCGCGGGATGCAAGGAGACGAGCCGGGCGAGCTGGCTTCTCCGAATAAGGTTGCTGTAGTGCTGAAGCATTTATGTGCCCAGGGTGCGGCGCAGGGAGGACGAAATGCGGGGCCGGCTGCGATCGGGCAGCGTGAGCTGCGTGAAATTCATCTGTCGGCAGCCAAAGCAGGAATGGAAGCCGGGGCAGCCGGATTTATGGCAGCGTATAACGAAATTGACGGGATTCCTTGTCATGCCAATCAGGCGCTGCTCACTGGTATTCTTCGCGAGGAATGGAAGTTCGATGGGATCGTGATGGCCGACGGCTGTGCAATCGACCGGCTGCTGGCGCTGACTGGAAGTCATGAATCGGCCGCTGCGCTGGCTTTATCCTCCGGAGTGGATTTAAGCCTCTGGGATAAATCGTTCTCGACGTTAGAAAGGGCAGTAAAGCAGGGACTTGTGTCAGAAGCCCAGATAGACCAAGCGGTAAGCCGTGTACTACTGCTCAAGTTCCGACTCGGCCTGTTTGATCATCCCTATACTGAGAAGCTGCGTGCGATTTCCGTTGTCGGCCGGCCGGAGTTCCAGCAGATTAATTTACAGGTCGCGCGCGAATCGACGGTACTGCTGAAGAATGAAGGGAATTTGCTGCCCCTCGGCGAAGCAGGAGAGCTGCGGCGGATCGCGGTAATCGGCCCTAATGCGGACCGCTTGTATAACCAGCTAGGCGATTATACCAGCGTTCAACGTAATGGAACCGGAACAACGGTGCTGCAGGGCATCCGCATGTGCGCCCCGGAAGGCGTAGAGGTCGTTCACGCCTGGGGCTGCGGCATTCGCGATGAATCGATGGCAGGGCTGAATGAAGCGGTGGAGGCTGCCAAAGGGGCGGATGTCGCGGTGCTCGTAATTGGTGGCAGCAGCGCACGCCAATTCGGCGGCAATTTCGACAGCAATGGTGCGGCGATCGTCTCGGAAGGCAGCCCATCCGAAATGGACTGTGGCGAAGGCGTGGATCTCGCGGACCTTTCGCTTGGTGGCATTCAGCTGCAGCTGGCTGAGGCGGTCGCTGCGACCGGAACGCCCGTAGTTACGGTGATCATCCAGGGGCGGCCGCATGCTCTGACCGACATCGCCCAGATCAGCAATGCAGTGCTTTGCGGGTGGTATCCCGGCACGGAGGGCGGCCAGGCGATCGCTGAAATCCTGTTCGGGCAGGTGAACCCAAGCGGCAAGCTGCCGGTTTCGCTGCCACGTTCCGCTGCGCAGCTTCCGGTTTACTATAACCAGAAGGATCCGGGCCGGCCGCGTGTTTATGTTGACATGCCTTCCGCTGCGCTGTACCCTTTCGGCTACGGATTAAGCTATACGACTTTTGAATATGGGCAGGTTGTCTTGTCAGAGAATGAAGTTTCCACAGCCGCCTTGGAAGAAGGCAGGCGGATTACGGCTACGGTAACGGTTAAAAATGCAGGAGAACGAGACGGAGCCGAAACAGTTCAGTTGTATATTCAGGCTCGCGAATCCGGGATTACCCGGCGAATAGCCGAGCTGAAAGCTTTTCGCAAGATAGAATTACCTCCAGGCGAGCAGCGGACGGTCACCTTCAGCATAGGCCAGGAGGAACTGGGACTTTGGAATCGGGAGATGAGGTTCGCTACAGAGCCTTGCCGGGTTGCCATTCAAATTGGCGGCAGCTCCCAGAATACAGTCTCGGCGGAATTGATAATTACTGGTAACAATTTGCCAACATAATATTAGCAGCTCAAACTGTCGGCAAAGTCCTTGTCGGCAGTTTTTTTATAATTGTATCTATTCGCTCATCGCCCTAGAATTTGCAAGTATTCGTGTTTTAATGTGGCTAATTAGCTAGTATCGCTCAGCTTTCTTTTCCTTGGGTCGTTCATTCCGACCTTGAATTCTCGGAGAAGGTGGAGTACCAAATCGTAGTCGCATTTCAAATGTCGATTTTCCGATTTGAAGACGCCCCTTTTTGCGTGCTCCCAAATGTGTAAATTCTCATGTTTTGGCCGGATCACTCGGACATTTTTGACCGTTAGCGCCTAGATTTTGGTAAGCTGCCTTTGTAACGGACAAGGATGTCCATTACATGGGGAAAGTGTGCGGAAAGCCGCAATTCTTGCTTCTAATGGACAAAAGTGTCCGTTAGAAGAGCGAAGTTGTTTTTTTCTTGCTCTAACGGTCAATTTTGACCACTTGATAAGTGCGATCACGCAATTCTGTATCCCGTAGCTTTGTCCTTTCTGGATCATCCCTTTTAACTTTTCTCCATCTCTATAACTTGTTCAAATACTATTTTGAAACAAAGAAAGTAAACATATTAACACAATCTTGTACATAAAAAGCAAGGCCCGGTACGGGCAGTATTATATGATAGATTTGGAGAATAACGGGGAATTTCACGGTTTACGGCCCCTTTTTTCAGTCACCAAAGGTCTGTTTTCTACTAAAAGTCAAAATTGTTCACATAAGGTCAAAAATACCCCCTACTAGGAAGGCACTGGACTTCTTATTATAGGCTTAGGACAACATGACTCGAAAGGAGCAAGAACGATGTGGAATAAGGCGATTGAAGATGCGGTAGGTAAGGTTAGGGCAAATATGGAGCGGTTCGGAACGAGATTCCCGCATATTAGTACGGACGGCGTCTATCAGTTGAATGACAATGAGGATTGGACGAACGGATTCTGGAGCGGGATGCTGTGGCTGTGCTATGAGTATACAGGAGATGAGTCTTTCCGTGAGAAGGCGATCGAGACAGTAAAAGATTTCCGTCGCCGCTTTGATGCCAAGATCGTGCTGGATCATCATGATATCGGCTTTTTGTATTCTCTATCCTCGAAGGCACAGTGGATTATTGAGAAGGATGAAAGCGCTCGCCAATTGACACTGGAGGCAGCAGATCACCTCTTGAAGCGCTGGCGTCCAGCTGGAGGCGGCTACATCCAGGCGTGGGGACGCGAGGGAGATCCGAAGGAAGCAGGACGGATTATCATTGACTGCCTATTGAACCTGCCGCTTCTGTTCTGGGCGGAACAGCAGACCGGCGATCCGAAGTATCGTGAGGTCGCGATTACACAGGCTGAGAAGACGAGACGTTATATTGTGCGTGGAGACGATAGCTCCTATCACACCTTCTTCTTCGATCCAAGCACGGGTGAACCGATCGGCGGGGCTACACATCAGGGCTATACAAACGGTTCAACCTGGACACGTGGCCAGGCATGGGGTGTATATGGATTTGCACTTGCTTATCGTTATACAGGCGATCCGTTATTCCTGGAGACTTCAAAAAGAATGGCCCGTTATTTCCTTGCCCATTTACCTGAGGATCATGTAGCTTATTGGGACTTCAATGCTCCGATAGACAAAGACACCTATCGTGACAGCTCAGCTTCGGCTATCGTAGCGGCTGGTCTGCAGGAGCTATTGGAGCATATGGATGAGCAGGATCCGGATCGGGAGTACTTCATGCAAGGCTTGACCGATTCCTTGACCTCCCTGGTAGAGAATTACTCCACGATTGGAGAGGAAGCGGAAGGACTTCTGAACCGTGGTTCTTATTATGTACGTGGCGGACTGTCGCCGGATGATTATATGATCTGGGGCGATTACTACTATCTGGAAGCCTTAATGCGTCTTGAAAAAGGAATAAAGGGGTATTGGTATGAACGTTAACGGTACGGAAGCGAGTTATCAGGACAAAGTATATTCGGTCTTTTCGCTGCTTCAACTGGAGAAGCCAGAATTAGCTGATGTAGCTGAAGCGGTTAAGCAGAATCACTATGAAGATGCCCTGCAAGCCTTGCATCGTTATTATCTGGAGCGTCATCTACCAGGGAACCGATGGTCACAAGAGGAAACTGCTCAAATTACCAATTACGTCAAAGAGAACTGGGTGGATGAGGTCGCAATGGTGATGAAGACGGCGGATGAAGTCGTTAACCAGACATTCCTATTCCAGTTCCCATGGGATATGGAGCGGACTCAGGTTCCAGTTACATTCGATGAAGCAATTGACTGGAACTACATTCCTGATGTCGATCCGGAATGGGCGTACATGTTGAATCGGCATCGCTACTGGATCGCCCTGGGTCAGGCTTACGCCATGACCGGAGATGATAAATATGCGGCAGCGTTATGCCGCCAGCTTGAAGATTGGATCGATCGCAATCCAGTGCCGAACGAGCCTACCAGCGATACGCTTAACTGGCGTACGATTGAAGCTGGTCTGCGGGGCAGCAACTGGATTAAGGCGCTGCGTTATGTGTGGGATTCTCCGCAGTTCACGCCGGCCTTGCTCGCGAAAGTGCTGATCTCCTTATCGGAGCATGCTCGGTATTTAGCGGATGCATTTACAAGCTGGAAGCATATCAGCAATTGGGGCGTGCTGGAGACGAATGGCTTACTTCCGATTGCCTTAACCTTCCCTGAACTGAAGGGTTCCGAGCAGTGGTGCAGCTTGGGCGAAGAGCGCCTTGGAGAGACAGCACGTATTCAGGTTATGGCAGACGGAATTCATTGGGAGCAATCGCCGACCTATCATCATGAGGTGATGTGCTGCTACCTCGATTGTCTATATTTTGCCGAGCGACATGGAATTAAGCTGGACGAGGAATTCCGCGGCAAAGTGCACGAGATGGCTATGGCTTCCCTGTATTGGGCTAATCCTAGTCATAGGCAGCCTATGTTCGGCGACAGCGACGATAATGACGTTCGTTCGTTATTGACGTATGCAGCTGCGCTGTTTAAGGATGAGACTCTACGTTTCGGTGCTAATCAGCAGATGGACTATGATAGTGCATGGCTGCTTGGAATGGAAGCCGTCAGAAGCTATGAGAGCTTGAATCCTGTGGAGCCAGCGGAAATGTCTCATGCTTTTCTCCACTCCGGGCATTATGTAATGCGTTCAGGCTGGAGCGAGCAGGATTTGTATATGTACTTCCACTGTGGGCCGCAAGGCGGCGGACACGGGCATGCGGATATGCTGCATATTGACCTTCACGCCTACGGGAAGGAATTTCTAACGGATCTCGGCAGATACAATTACAGTGACCATACACCGGTTCGACAAGCGTTAAAAGAAAGCGCAGCCCACAACACGACGACAGTCGATGACATCGGCTTTACGGAAATTGCTGACACTTGGATGTTCCATCGCATTGCCAGTCCTCTAGGCTGCAAATGGATCAGTCGCCCTGATTACGACTATGTAGAAGGCAGCCATGATGGCTATCTGCATTTAGACGATCCAGTGTTGGTAAACCGGAGAATTATTTTTATCAAGCCGCATTACTGGCTGCTCGTTGACCGCTTCCAAAGTAAGGGAGAGCATCAGTTCAAGCAGCATTTCCACTTCGGATCGGGTGTCATCGGATTAGAGAAGGGTTCACTAATCTGTCGTACTCAAAATGACGAGGAAGCGAACCTGCTCATGCTCCCAATTCAGAGTGAAGGGCTTCATGCCGAAGTATCCGAAGGCGTCATTTCTCGCGAATATAATTTGTTGGAATCCAACCATCAAGTGACGTATTCACGGAGCGGGAGAGGAATGGCCTCAATGATGCAGCTACTCTACCCGCTGCGTCCTGGCGAATCGGTAGCCCCGCAAGTAAGCAAGATCCCAGTGTTCCGCCATACCGGTGAACAGGTAGATGATGCACAGGCCGAGGCTTGCCGGATTGTCCATCCTGAATTAGATAGTGAGCATATCCTAGTGATCAGTCATAAGGTACCCTCAGGTCATTACGATTCCTATGTGGTGGACGGGGTACAGATTTTCGGAGAGGTCGTACTTATTACGGGCTCTGCTGACAAGAGGAAGATTACGGTTATAAATTAATGAATGCCTAAGGGATGACGAACTGATAAAATAGAGATGAGAGTTCACGTAAACAAAAGCGGACTTTTTGAACTACCTATAGAAAGAGGCGCGGGAGTGCATGTTCAAACTAACATACTATAGACGTATTCAGCTGTCATTCCTAGTTCTTATCTTCATTCCGCTGATTGTCGTCTCGACCGTCTCATTCCTATTAATTCGCGGTTCGATGGTCGAGAAGCTTCAGCTCAGCAATGAGAATTTCCTGAACGTAATGACCGACGAGATGAACAAGACGGTTGATGACGTCACGTTTGCATCCCATTTTATTGTAAACGATGCCAATGTACGAGCCAATTTGAAGTCTTTTGCCGATACGAAGCGAATCAATAATTACAATGAGTATGTGCTGTTTACACAAATTCAGGATTTATTCAACCTAATCAACACGAAGCCGCTGAACAACAATATTCGCATGTACCTCGTTAACCGTCAGCACTTTGTCATTTCTTCCGGAACGGAGAACTTGACGGGGGTGAATGCCAGTGTAACCCAGTTGATGAAGCGAGTGGATTTGAATGAGCCGGAGAAGCTGCAGTGGCTTGGTATGGCTGACAGTGGTCTCGGCAACAGAAGCTACTATATTGCCAGAGTCATCTATGACAGCCGGGAGAAGCAGTACGTGTCCGTTCTGCTCGTCTCGATTGCGGAATCCTATTTTAGCAAGTTATTAAGTCCTGTGGAGTTCGGTAAGGTCGCGTTGTTCGATTCTTCGGGCGAGTTGATCTCCGGGAATCCGGAATTGTCATTGGATAATACAGAACCTAATCACAATGTGCGAACGTTCCGTGACATCTCTAAGTCAAGCTGGAAGCTTGTCTATGAGGCGTCGGAGAAAGAATGGTCTGGTCAGATTTCTCGTACGTTCTATACCGGACTTATCGTCGTTATTCTGCTGTTCCTGGTCTTCTTGATGACTTCCATGGTGATCGCCAAGAGGCTGCATAGTCCGATCCATAAGCTGCAGCGAGTAGTTCGTCAATTTGGTCTTGGTAATCTAGATGTGCGGCTGGAGGTCAAGGGCAGGGATGATATCGCCGAGCTAGGCCATACGTTGAACACAATGCTAGATCAACTGCAGCAGCTGATTCATGATATCGAGCAGGAACAAGAGCAAAAGCGGGTCATGGAATTGGAAGCGCTGTTTATGCAGATTCGCCCTCATTTTCTAATCAATACGCTCAATTCGATTAAATGCAGTCTCATATTACAGCAGGACAAGCTGCATAGTGGAATTATTGATTCCCTCATGAGTCTTCTGCGAGCATATCTAAAAGTGAACGAACCGACCACGCTGGAAGAAGAATGCAAGCTGCTCGCTCACTATGTAGACATTATGAAGATACGCAGTGAAATCCCGTTGAAGCTTGAGATTGATCTGGAGCCTAAGACGAAAGAACTGATCGTACCTAAGCTTATTCTGCAGCCGTTGGTAGAGAATGCGATTGTGCATGGATTTGTGGATCATCCTTCGCCAACGATCAGAGTTAGCTCACGGTATGACGCAGGCGGAGTTATGATTGAGATTGAGGATAATGGAAGCGGTATAGAAGAAGAGACGTTAGGGATGCTTAACCGCAGACTCATGTTCGATGACGAAGAGGACGGTTCTTATCAGAGAGTCGGATTGATCAATGTCGTTCAGAGATTGAGATTGACCTTTGGAGAAGAAGCTACAATGACGATCAGCAACCTCCAGCAGGGAGGTACTTCGGTTTCTCTGTATTTGCCTCTGGGGATACACCATGTTTTTCTATCTGGGGGGAATGAATAATGTATAGAGTCATGCTTATCGACGATGATGTTCCCATGCTTAAAGTGCTGCAGCAGATGATCGACTGGGAAGCGAACAATCTGCAGATTGTCGGGACGACCTATTCAAGCGTGAAGGCCATGCATATGTTTGAAGAGGTTCAGCCTGATATTGTAATTACAGATATTGGCCTGCCGCAGAAGAACGGAATTGAGCTGGCCGACAGCTTTACCTCGATCAAGCCGGATGTACGGGTGATCTTCCTGACCTGTCATGAAGATTTCAATTATGCTCAGCAGGCGATTAAGCTTAAGGCGGATGACTATCTGATCAAGGATCAACTGACAGCGGATCAACTGCAGAAGAGCTTGGAGAAATCCGTTACGATCTTGAAGTCTAGAAGCGGTCTGATTCGCTGGAAGACTTCTAATTATAACAGCCAGCTATTCCGTCAGGATTTACTGAAGAGGGTCATTGACCGGGCACCGTCTGAGATGACGATGGCGTATGCTTCACAAATCGGAGTCTCCTGGAATTATCCGTGGTTCATGCTGGGGATCGTGAATGTACAATTTGCCAACTTCGATACGCGATATAAACAGAGTGAATATCAGCTTATTCTGTACGCGATATACAATATTGCACTGGAACTGTCCGAATCCTTTGAAGGAGTTACACCGATTCTTGAAAAAGACAATATCGCGATTTTGTACAATTTCCGGATGAATTTAGCTCAGAATGCCACACTGCATTTTAGCAATTTCCTACAGCAGCTGCGTTCCAAGTGTGTAAACTATCTTAAGATTCAGCCTAGTATTGTATCTGTATCAGATAAAATGGAGCTGGATTCTGTGGGGCCGGCCTATCAGCAAATATTGCAAGGTAAATTGGAGTTCTATGAAACAGCCGATTATACGATTACAGATATTTCCCAGAGTGCTGCCCCGATCTTCCAGCAGGCCCCACAAGGGTTCCTGAATAGCTGCGTGTCGCAGCTGGAGCAGGCGGTAATCAAGCAAGATCTGGACGGTATCCACAGTATTCTGCTGGAGATCGCCAGAAATGCGCGGGAATCGATGATCGAACCGAGTGATTTTGCGAAGGAGCTTTCTTTTATGTTGCGGGGTATTGAGCTGATGTTCTCTAATTTGAAGTTTGAAGAGGATCTGTTCAAATATCTAACCTTATCTCGTACACTAAGCGATTCCATGGAGCTGATTGAGCGGAAGCTCGTCCAGATTACGGAGAGCAGGGACAAGCAGGGAACAAGTACGACTCAGGAGCCGAAGCTGCAGGTCATTCAGCAATATATTGAGCAGCATCTCGCTGACAATATCACTTCGATCGATATGGCGCGTTATCTGTACTTGAATCCGAGCTATTTCTCTCGTTATTTCAAGCGGATGACCGGGCTGACTTTTACCGATTATGTGCATCAGTACAAGATGAAGCTGGCGACAAAGATGCTGAAGATGTCCAATCAAAATCTAGAATCGATGGCCATCGGCCTGGGATATTCGGACAGAACCTATTTCTCTAAAGTATTTAAGAAATACGTAGGCACAACGCCAAGCGAATATAAAGCCAAGCATACGGCGCGTAAATAATCATATTAGACTAGAATAAGCGTGGTGAATTGTTCTCAACAATTTGCCGCGCTTTTTTGTATTTCAAAAAGGCCTATATATCCATAAGTTCGGCGCTCAGTAGAAGGTCAAAATCGTGCACGCTCCTAGTCATAATCACTCCTTCTAGTTGCCTGCGAATATATTACTATAATGATAACTTATTAATTGTTGAGGTGATACAACGTGGAGGCAGTCAAACAACCTGTGCCGGACATCCAGAGAGAACCACGCAAGAAATTTTGGACTCCGCATCGCAAGGAAGCAATGATCGGTTGGCTATTTCTAACGCCGGAAATTGTCGGCATGCTATTCCTTAATGTATTTGCTCTTGGATTTTCCCTATATTTGAGTTTATCGAAATGGGATTTATTATCTGGAGTGAAGGGAATTGAATTTACCGGATTCGATAACTATGTAAAAATGTTCCATGATCCGACGATTATCCAAGCTGTTAAGAACAATGTTATCTATATGATACTGACCGTGCCGATTCCGATCGCAATTGCTTTGGTACTGGCAGTGCTCATTCATAACAGCGTTTTCTTCAAAGATTATTTCAAGGTAGCATTCTTCATTCCGTACATATCGTCGATTATCGCGGTAGCAGCGGTATGGAGCGCATTGTTCCACCCGTCTCTCGGTCCAATTAACCAATTCTTGATGGATATCGGTATTTCCAATCCACCCAAATGGCTGGTTGATCCAAAGACATCATTATTGTCGATCGCAATTATCAGTTCGTGGGCGAGCCTCGGTTATACCATTATTATCTACATGGCTGGTCTAACGAACATCTCCAATGAAATCTATGAAGCAGCGGAAATTGACGGAGCAGGACCTATGAAGAAATTCTTCGCCATCACGGTACCGATGCTGCGTCCAACAACCTTCTTCTTGTTGATTACGATGCTGATCGGCTCGTTCAAAGTGTTCGACGTCATCGCGTATCTGACCGAAGGTGGTCCGAACAACTCTTCTATGGTGCTCGTATACCGCATTTACGAGGAAGGCTTCAAATATCATAACATGGGCTACGCTTCCGCCATTTCCTGGCTGCTGTTCGCTATTATCGGCATAATTACAGCACTGACCTGGAAAATGAGAAATGAAGACTAGGGGGAATATCAAATGCAGCTAATTAGAAAAAACATATCAAAAGCGATAGTCACCGTCTTCATGGGTGCTCTGTCCATCGTATTCCTAATACCTCTCGTCTGGATGGTATCAGCAGCGTTCAAATACGAGAAAGATGTTATGCGCTTCCCGATTCAATGGATTCCCGAGAAGATCAATGTAGCGTATAATTTTAAGACAGTCTGGATGGGGAAGGTTCCCTTCTATGAATTTTATTTCAACTCATTCAAGATAGCTATTATTACAACTATCATTACGCTGATTATCTCATCGATGTCGGCTTACGCGTTGACAAAAATCAATTTTAAAGGACGGAATCTCGTATTTATGGCACTTTTGTCCTTTATGATTATTCCTGATCAAGCGACTTTGATTCCGCGCTTCTTGCTGATTCGCTGGTTCGGTCTCTATAACACACATGCAGCGATTATATTTATGAGCATGTTCTCGATCTACTTTACATTCCTGTTGCGGCAATTTATGATTGGCGTCAGTGATGAGTTTATTGAAGCAGCAAGAATCGATGGGGCAGGGCATGTAAGAATCTTCTCATCCATTATGGTGCCGCTCTGTAAGCCGGTACTGGCAACGGTAGCTATTATCAAATTCATCTGGACCTGGAATGACTATCAGAATCCGCTCATCTTCTTACTGGACAAGGATCTGTACACTATTCCACTCGGAATGACACTGTTCCGTGATGACTTCACGAACAACTATGCGATTATGATGACAGCAGCTGTATCGGCGATTATCCCGCTGCTGATCGTGTTCATCGCTCTGCAGAAACAGGTTATTAACGGGATTGCACTTGGGGGCGTGAAAGGCTGATCTCTGATCAGCCTTATCAAAAAAGTAAGCGCTATCGAAAAGTCAAAAATGTAATCCTATAACATCAAAATTTTGCACTTGGCCTTCGAGGCAACCGCCTATAATGAGACTTGTACAGGCACTACACTAAAAAACTTCAGTGCAGGGGGAAACAAGATGAGACACAAGGGTAAAAAGAGCTTTTCTATCATTCTCGGTACCGTTCTTGCCATCAGCTTGATGTTAAGCGGATGCGGAAAATCCGGTGACGGAAATGCTGCATCAGGCACGAATAATTCCGGGAATACAAAATCCGACAAACAAGTTACGATCAAGTATTACAACTGGGATAACGATGCACAAGCAGTTGGAACAGATGCAATGCTGAAGGAATTTATGGAACAGAATCCGGACATTAAGGTTGAGCATGTCGTTCTTGTACCTGGTGATTCCGTTGAAATGGAGAAGAAGCTCGACTTTCTGATCTCCTCTGGAGAATCCATTGACGTAGTACAATTAGCAAGCTTGGGCTCTGCTGTTGAACGTGCGGGCCGCGGAGCGTTCGCACCTTTGAATGAGTTCTATGATAAGGAAGGCGTCAACCCTGATGATGAGTACTGGGTTAATGCTAAGGTTGATGGCAAGAACTATGGTATGCAATATACCAAGAGCATCAACTACATTATGATGAACAAGGATGCCTTGGATGAAGCTGGTCTTGAAGTTCCTAAATACGGATGGACTTGGGATGACTTCCGCGAATATGCGAAGAAGCTGACAAAAGGCGAAGGCGTTGATAAACGTTACGGTACTTACTTCCATACTTGGGAGCTTTACATGAACGCTCCTGCTCAGACGATGATGAAGGACCCGTTCGTGTATAATGACGGTACGACGATCCTGTCTGATCCATCGTATAAATATTTCTTCCAATTGCGTAAAGACATGGAGACTGTAGATAAGACATCTAAGCCTTATTCAGACATTCTCGCAGCGAAGCTGAACTACCGCACCGAGTTCTTCAACGAAGAAGCGGCTATGATTTTGACAGGTAACTTTACGATTGCTGATCCAGGTAATACTGAGCAATATCCACATACTTTCAAGACTGCATTTGCACCGGTACCAGTACCTCCGGCAGGAGCTGAACCTAAAGGTTATGAAGGCAAATACTTCACTAGTGGTTCGCAAATTGTAATGGGTGCTACTTCCAAGCACAAAGAAGAGTCCTATAAGCTGATGAGATTTATGACTACAGCAGATTCACCAAGCAGACCAGAATTCTCCGGCTATAAGAAAGCGAACAACGAAGAAATAATGAACAAGCTGGTTGCTGGTCATGAAGATATGTATGACATGGATTCACTCAAATACTCTTTGTTTAGCGATGATATTCAGTTCCTTGGCGCTTCTGAAAAGATGACTAAAGCTAACGCGGAAATTTCGAAAGTTATCAATGATGGCTTCAGTAAATTTATGCTTAGCAATGAGCCGCTTGATGATGTATTGAAGTGGATGGTAGATGAAGCGACGAAGTACATCAATGAGAAAGGCTTCGTTGAATAATACGGGCTTGATTAGATAGTAAAGATTTGATGATTAACATTTGACTTGCAAGGGCCGTCTCAATGATCTTATGAACATGAGAGACGGCCCTTGTTATCTATTTAAACGGGAATATGAAGACTATTTGGAGTAGATAGGAGTAGAACGATGACGAACTTGATGAACGAGCTTATCGAGAAACAGCCCGCTTGGATCTGGACAGAGTCATTTCCAGTCGGTAATGGTAGGATTGGGGCGATGTTATTTGGCGGCGTGTCCTCGGAGCGAATCGGCCTGAATGAAGATTCTATCTGGTACGGGGGTCCAAAACAATGCGATCATCCACAGGGCAGAATGAAGCTGGACGAGATTCGAGATCTGTTGCGTAAAGGCGAGGTTCAAGAGGCAGAGAGGAAGATGCTCCTTCATTTCACGAATGTTCCGCAATATTTTGGACCTTATCAGCCTCTGGGAGACCTGCTGCTTCAGTTCGGTAACGTAAAGTCGGAAGCGGAGGATTACTGCAGGAGATTGAATCTGAGTACAGGAGTCGCTTCAATAAGTTATGTAGTGGATGGAGTCCGCTATCATCGTGAAGTCTTTGCCAGTGCCGTTCATCAGGTATTAGTCGTTCGAATCACGGCATCAGAACCGGAGGCTATAAGCTTAACCGCACGATTAAGTCGGCGTCCCTTCGATGGGGACATGCTGCAGGAGAATGAGCATACCTTAGTGATGGAGGGAATTTGTGGACCTGATGGCGTTAAGTACGCAGCGGTATTGAGCGCTCAAGCAACAGGAGGAGAGTGCCGGACATCCGGCAATTATCTGGACATTCGATCCGCTGATGCGGTGACACTAATGCTCACGGCACAGACCACGTTCCGCTGTGTGGATCCGCACCAGAAAGCGCTCTGTCAGATGGAAGCAGCCAGAGCGATCACGTACAGAACATTGCTTGATTCACATACGGCTGATCACGGCATGTTGTTTGATCGTGTTAGCCTTGAAGTTCATTCGGATGATCCAGCAGGAGAAGCCGAAGTGATTGAAGAACCGTTAGGTACTAGCCGTGAATATGTAGGAAATTATCGATCTACTTCTGAACGGCTGCAGTCTTATCGGCAAGGGGGCGAGGACCCACAGCTTGAAGCTCTGTTCTATCAATACGGTCGTTATTTGCTCATATCAAGCTCAAGACCAGGCAGCTTGCCTGCGAATTTGCAAGGGATCTGGAATGACAGCTTCACACCGCCTTGGGAGAGCGATTATCATCTGAACATCAACCTGCAAATGAACTATTGGATCGCCGAGACAGGTAATCTGTCAGAATGTCATGAGCCGTTATTCGATTTCATCGATCGACTGGTCATTAATGGACAGAGGACAGCGGCAACCTTATATGGAGCAAGGGGCTTCACGGCTCACTCTAGCTCGAATATTTGGGCGGAGAGCGGCTTGTTCGGAGCCTGGACGCCAGCTATCTTTTGGCCGATGGGCGGGGCCTGGCTGGCGCTGCATCTATGGGAGCATTATCGGTATAATCTTTCAGAAGCATTTTTGCGCGAACGGGCTTATCCGGTGTTGAAGGAAGCGTCACTGTTCTTTCTTGATTTCCTTATTTTTGATGAGAATGGCTATTTGGTTACAACACCTTCACTCTCACCAGAAAATAGCTATGTGAACGAGAAGGGGCAGGTTGGTTCTTTATGCTCAGGTTCATCTATGGACTCGCAGATCATTTACGCGTTATTTACCGCTTGTATTGAAGCGGCGGAGATTCTGGGGATGGATGAGGGATTGATAGGGCAATGGACTGGAGCCCGGGCAAAGCTGCCAGAGCCTAAAGTCGGCCGCCACGGTCAGATCATGGAATGGGCCGTCGACTACGAAGAGCATGAACCAGGCCATCGTCACATTTCTCATTTATTTGCCCTTCATCCGGGTGAACAGATTATTCCACATAGAATGCCTGAGCTGGGAGTCGCCGCCAGAGCGACGCTGGAACGGCGGCTGCAGCATGGAGGCGGACATACCGGCTGGAGCCAGGCATGGATCGCTAACTTCTGGGCCAGACTTGGCGATGGGGACAAGGCGCATGGTAGCCTGCGTGAACTGCTAGCCAAGGCAGTGCATCCGAATCTGTTCGGCGATCATCCTCCGTTCCAAATTGATGCTAATTTTGGTGGAGCTGCAGCCATTCAAGAGATGCTGCTGCAATCGCACGGCGGTGAGCTTCGGCTGCTGCCGGCTCTTCCTACCGCCTGGTCAAGCGGATCAGTTACAGGCTTGCGGGCCAGAGGTGGCTTCGTCATTAATATTCGCTGGCAGAATGGGAAACTGGAAGCCGCAGAGATATATTCTACAAGCGCAAGGGACTGTAATTTGTTTAGTGAAGAACGGCTATCTATTTACGATGCTCAGCATGTTCCTGTAACGATGGCAAGTTTATACTCTGGGCAAGGTTATCGATATACATTTGCTGCTGAGCCTGGACACACATATCTAGTCGTACTTAATAAATAGTAAATTTATGAAGGGGTAAATATAAATGAATAATGAATTGAAGAAGCAGCCATCGGATTATGTTATGGCTCTGCCGACCCCAGAGCAACTAGCTTGGCAGGATAAGGAGCTTGGCTTGTTCTGCCATTTCGGAATGAATACATTCTGTGATCAAGAATGGGGAGAAGGCAATGATTCACCTGCTCTGTTCAATCCGAAGGAACTGGATGCACGGCAATGGGTTAGAACGGCAAAAGAGGCGGGATTCCGCTATTTCGTTCTGACAGCGAAGCATCATGACGGGTTCTGCCTCTGGCCAACCTCGACGACCGATTATTCCGTCGCTTCTAGTCCTTGGAAGAATGGACAAGGCGATGTTGTTAGAGAATGTGCGAACGCCTGCCGTGAGGAAGGGATGGGCTTCGGCATCTATGTGTCTCCCTGGGACAGACACGAGCCATGCTACTCGGATCCCGAGAAATATGACGACTTCTACTGCCGTCAATTAGAGGAATTGCTTACTGGTTACGGGCCACTAGTGGAAATCTGGTTCGACGGCGCTGGCTCCGAAGGCCGTGAATATGACTGGCGGCGGATCATTGGTCTTGTCAAGCAGCACCAGCCAGAGGCGATGATCTTCAATATGGGCGCTCCGACGATACGCTGGGTTGGTAATGAGGACGGACTTGCCCCATACCCTTGCTGGAATACGGCAAAGACAGCGAAAGGAAGCATGTTCAGTGAAGCATCTTTACAGTGGCTGCCGGAGACCCCAGATTGGGTGCCGGCGGAATGCGACGTACCGATCCGTAAGGATCACTGGTTCTGGCATCCGAATGATGAGGATTCCTTATTGACATTAGAGCAATTGATGGATATTTATTATCGATCGGTGGGTCATGGGGCGACCCTTCTGCTTAACGTCTCCCCGGACGATCGTGGGCTGCTGCCTGAGGTAGATGCCAAGCGCCTGCTGGAACTTGGAGAGGAGATCAGACGTAGATTCAGTCATTCTCTGGCTGAGATTGAGGGTTGCGGTGAGATGCTTGAATTGGAACTGACCAAAGCTTCGTTGATTGATCATGTCGTGCTGATGGAAGATATAGAGTACGGGGAACGGGTGCGTCAATATGTTCTTGAAGTCCATGCCGATGGAGAATGGAAGGAGATCGTTCATGGCAGCGCAATCGGCCATAAGAAGATCGATGCCCTGACACCAATAAATGCAGATAAAATCCGGTTACGGCTTACGGAGTCTGTTGCTAATCCGATCATTCGTAAATTTGCTGTATATAGCTCGCAATAGATCAGTCTGCAGCCTCCCATCAATCTAGCAACTCTGAAAAGCCTACGAAGCTGGTGAAGAAGGATAGGTTGTCGCTTGAGGGGCATACCCTTTTACCTAAGTCAAACTATAAAAAGAAACCGCCTTTGGGTTACACTACCAATCACCCAAAAGGAGCGGTTTCTTTTTATATGTGATAAACCAATAACCAGATTCCATTCAATATCAAAATGCAGCGAACATATCGAAATATTGCACGAACATATCGAAATATTGCACACTATGGAAGCGCTTTTACTACTAAAATCTAAATCGAAGTTACATAATGATAGGTAGGGGGATGCGAAATGAAAAGGTTCAAAATGTTATTGATCAGCTTCCTTGCGTTTGCATTGGTCACAGGATGCGGTTCAAGCGGGGGAAATTCGCCGGCGAACGATCAGGCATCAGGCAATACGGATGGAAATCAGGCCGCAACTCAGCCGAAAGAGGAAGACAAGAAACAGGATAAGGTTACGATCAAATACTACACTTGGTACAATGGTTCACAATTCGAGGATATACAGAAGATTGTCGATAACTTTGAGAAGGAGAACCCTGGTATCCATGTAGAACCGATACAGCTTGTAGATAACGCAAACAGCACCGACTTCTATAAGAAATTGGATATTATGAGCGCAGCAGACGATCCTATTGACGTCATTCAATTCTCTCATGTCGACTTTATTATCGAGCGGGCAGCGCGAGGCGTCCTGGCTCCGATCGACGATGATCTGAAGAATAATAACATCGATCCTGCTAACGACTTCTACGTCAATCCGGTCTATCAGGGTAAGGTCTACGGTCTTCAGGATATGGCCAGCCCTTGGGTGGTTATTATCAATAAACAGGCCCTCGATGAAGCAAATCTTCCGGTTCCGGAATGGGGCTGGACCTGGGATGATTTCCGTGATTATGCGAAAAAGTTGAATAGGGGCGAAGGAGCAGATAAACAATTCGGAGCTTACTTCCATACTTGGGGAGAGTACGTGGGCTTCCCGGCATACTCCGAAAAGCCGCATCCGTATCTGTCCCAAGATCAGCAGCCGATATTCAACGACGAATCCTACAAGCAATTTTTCGAGCTGCGCCGCGCTATGGAGAAGGAAGACAAATCGGTCAAGCCGTTCTCTGAGATCGTTGGTGCCAAGCTTCATTACGCTTCAGAATTTTTCAGCGGGAAAGCAGCTATGGTGCCTACAGCAACATTTATTGTAGGAATGATCAAGGATCAAGAGAAATATCCACATGATTTCCAGACTGTCTTTGCGCCTCTACCTCGTTCGTCCGATAGCGCGGAAATCGGATCTTCTTATATCGGCGGGGACTACCTATCCGTGGGCACTTCTTCCAAGCACAAAGAAGAAGCTTATAAATTCATTGAATATGTAGCTCTGCAGACCGATGTCATTCGAGATTTCCCAGGCTACAAGAAGACAGATGCCAGCAAAGTAATCCAAGCTCTGGTCGGCCCGGACGCTGCGTTGATCGAGGAGGAATCCTTGAAAGCGACAGTCTTTGACAGTAGAGCGAAAACGGTCTACGACGCGAACTGGACTACCGATTATGCAGGGCAGATGAAGAAGGTTATCGAGGACGGCTTCAGCGCTTTTATGCTTGACAATCTCACGTTCGAAGCCGCACAGAAGCAAATGATGGATGATGCCAATAAAATCATCAGCCAAGCGAAAAAATGAATAGATTGACCGGTTGATAGATTGGTATATTGAAAAGGCGGCCGCCATGGCGGCCTTTTCAGGCTTTCGGTTGAATCGGAACTTAGATCGGAGTGAGGCGAAAGGCGCATGTACAAACTTTTTAAACGGTCGTTTTATATGCGGAATCAGCTGACTTTGTTAATTTTTATCCTGCTTCCGCTGTCCATCGTTTCATTCATGACCTTTTTCCTGATCAAGGATGTTGTCATCGATAAGGTACAGAACTCGCGTCAGAATGTAGTCAATGTAATGGCCGGAGATATGGAAAAGAGTGTGGAGGACATCATATACGCTTCGAACTTATTCAGATACAACGCGCTATATGATGATTTGCATGCATTCAAGAATGTGGACCAGATTGCTTCTTCGGAAGATTATAAGAGATACGGACGGATTTCTGAAATGCTGGACCTAGCCTTTTCCAAGACTTCCGGTCTGAAAGCGCTTGTATTCTATGTGAACAAAGCCCAGTTCCAGATCGGAACTGCCGGTGCTGATTACGATGCCAATAATAGGATCGAGGCGATATCATCGGAATGGATTACAGAACGATGGAAGAAAGAGGCTAATCCGGAGCGGATTTATTGGTTTAACGTGCCTGCTGGGCAAGGAGAATTGTACGATATTGATGAATCAAATTATCTTTTTGTGAAGGTGATCAAAGAACATAACGGCAATGATTACTTGGGGGTGCTGTACGTAGCGGTTTCCCACAGGTACTTTCATCAGTTGTTCGAAGGCATCGGAGCAGGGCAGATCGGCTTGTATGAAGCGGACGGGAACCCGATTCTTTTATACCCGCAGCAATCAGAGCTTGAATCCGTCCCCGAAGTTATCGAATTGCAGTCAAATGTTTCGAGAACGGGTTGGAAAGTGGTGTATCGGTTTTCACCTAAGGAGATTACGGACGAGATAACGAATATATTTTTTCTGTACGGGCTAGTGCTCGGCGTATCGGCCCTTATTTTTATCGCTCTGTCCATCGTCTTGGCGAAACGGATTCATCGACCGTTATTCAAGCTGCAGAGGATTGCGGAGAAATTCGGAGACGGGAATCGGCTTGTGCGATTCCCTGTAACAGGTTCCGACGAATTCGGGGTCCTGGGCAAGGCCTTTAATAATATGCTGGATCAGATCAACCAGTTGATCTCAGACGTTGAGCAGGAGCAGGAGGAGAAGCGGATTATTGAGCTGCAGGCTCTGTTCTCCCAAATTCGACCTCATTTCTTGATAAACACTTTGAATTCCATCAAATGCGATTTGCTGCTTGCTGGGGATTCCATCCGCGGCCGGCAGATCGAAGCTTTAATGAGTCTCTTAAGAGCGTATATGCGTGTGAACGATAAGAGTACGCTAAGGCAGGAGTGTAAGCTGCTCCAGGATTATGTTGATATCATGAAGGTCAGAAGCCGTTTACGGCTTTACCTGATCGTAGATCTTCCGGAAAATCTGGAGTCATTCGAAGTTCCACGCCTTGTGCTGCAGCCTCTTGTAGAGAATGCGATCGTACACGGTTTTGCAAATCCGCCCGATTATGCAGAGATTGAGGTTCAAATCAGCGAGACGGAGTCAGGGGTGATCATACAGGTGAAAGATAACGGGATCGGCATGGAAGAAGCACAGATCGATCGGCTCAGGACAATACTTAAGGAGGAAACGTATGCCCAGGAAAATCGCAGAGTTGGGTTGTTAAACACGCTCAGGCGCTTGCGTTTAACTTACGGACCTAATGCAACAATAGACGTGCTGCGAAATGAGGATGCCGGCACCACTTTTATCATGTTTATTCCCAAACCTGAAGAGAGCAACCAGCAACGAGAGCAGGCCGAATATATTGTTGTCGATGACGATAAGTGTCCAAGGTAACAATATTTCACATACTAGTATAAATCGTTTCCTCGGGTTTTCGCGTGATCCATTATCATACTCTCATAGATACATATAGATTGAGGTGAGGGATATGGCAATGGTTTCGACGAAAACAGATGTTGAGAAAGGTAGGAAGGTTTTTTGGACAAACTCCCGTAGGGAATCGTTAGTCGGATTTTTGTTTGTTGTCCCGGAGATTGCGGGCATCCTGTTGTTCGGCGTTTTCTCGTTATTCTTTTCGCTATATTTAAGCTTTACAGAGTGGAACCTGGTTGGAGGGCTCGATGCAATTCATTGGATTGGTCTCGATAACTACAAAGCGATTCTCTCTGATGCGAAATTTCTCAAAGCACTGAAGAACAATCTGCTTTATTCCGTCATTCTTGTTCCGGTAAGCATGCTGCTCGGATTGATTCTGGCTGCGGTAATCAATTCGAGGGTATATCTGAAGGAACTGTTCAAAGTGGTCTTTTTTATCCCGTATATTGCTACAACCGTAGCAGTTGCAACCGTGTTCAGCATATTATTCCACCCTACGCAAGGCGCAATCAACAACATCTTGATGACATTAGGGATGAGCGAGCCTCCGGGGTGGCTGGGCAGCACAAATTATGCTCTTTGGGCAATTATTATCATCGCGGTGTGGCAGGTTCTCGGCTACAATATGATCATTTACATGGCCGGATTAACGAATATTCCAGATGAGTTGTACGAAGCGGCAGATATCGATGGAGCTGGGACTTTACAGAAATTTTTCAAGATAACCGTTCCCTTGCTTGGACCGACAACATTTTTCTTAAGTATCACCGGCATAGTCTCTTCCTTCAAGGTGTTCGATCTGATCGCTTTTCTAACTTCCGGAGGTCCGAATAACTCGACCAACGTATTGGTTTATTACCTCTATGAGGAAGGGTTCCAAAATTTCCGCATGGGCTACGCTTCTGCATTGTCTATGGTGCTGTTTATGATTATCGCTATTATTTCGATCATTACATCACGTATGCAGAAGAACGAGTTCTAGGGGGTATGACCGATGAAAAAATTGAGTTTGGGTAAATTGATAACTACTGTCATAGTCGGATTTTTCTCTTTGTTGTTCATTTCTCCATTGGTTTGGATGTTATCTGCAGCTGCCAAATATGAAGTAGATGTGATGAAATTTCCAATCGAATGGATTCCGACCAAGTGGAACCTGATTGAGAATTTCAAAACCGTATGGCTTGGCAATGTGCCGTTCGGCTTGTACTATTTGAATTCATTGAAACTCGCGGTTCTAATGACATTACTGACACTGCTCTTCTCATCCATGGCCGGCTATTCGTTCGCCAAATTGAATTTCCCGTTCAAAAATGGGCTGTTCGTACTCGTGCTCTCATTCTTTCTTATTCCGCAGGAATCAACCCTAGTTCCAAGATATATCCTTATTAAATGGTTCGGACTTTATGATACGCACTTCGCACTGATCCTGATGGGAGCATGTTCGATCCCGTTGACGTTTCTGGCGCGTCAATTTATTAAGGATATTCATACGGAGTATATCGAAGCGGCGAAGATCGATGGCGCCGGGCATTTGCGGATTTATTGGCAGATCATTCTGCCGATGGCCAAACCGATCTTGGCAACTGTAGGCATTCTGAAGTTTCTCTGGACATGGAATGATTACCAGAACCCATTGATTTTCCTGATCAGTAAAAGCAAGTATACCGTTACGCTTGGAATACAGTCGTTTGCTTCACAATACGGTACAAGCTATGCGGTGATTATGATGGCTGCTTTATCGACGATTTTGCCTATTCTTATCGTTTTCGTGCTTCTTCAGAAGCAAGTGATTAATGGAATTACTATGGGAGGAGTCAAAGGATAGACTTACAGCAGATGTGGAGGGAAGCTGCATGATATATCGGATGATGCTGGTTGACGATGACGTTCCTATGTTAAGTTACTTAGAACAACTGCTGCCATGGGATGAGCTCGGTCTGAGAATAACCTCTTCTGCCTGCTCTAGTATTCAGGCATTGCGTCTGTTCAAAGAGATGGACCCGCAATTGGTTATTACAGATATAGGTCTCCCGCAGATGGATGGGGTCGAACTGGCTATGGAGATGAAGAAAATCAATCCGGATGTCCGGATTATCTTCCTCACCTGTCACGAGGATTTCTCTTACGCCCGCAAGGCGGTACAGATCAGCGCGGACGATTATTTGATCAAGGATGAACTCACTTCTGTCAAATTGAAGGAAAGCGTTCTCAAGGCGGTATCGCATCTGGACGAAATGACGAGCCGCCTGGAGCAATTATCAGATCGGATAGAGATTCAACGGCATAAGAACTTGCTTAAACAGTCATTCATGAAGCAAGTTTTGTCTGGAGACGACTCGGATTCGGTGAAGAAATTGGGCTTAAGAATAGGGGTTGTATGGAAAAAAAGCGACTTTCTGATGGCGCATGGCATGTTCGATTACGCTTCATTCGCGGCGCGCTACAGCTTCAAGGATCTTCCGCCGATCCGGTTCGCTCTTTATAATATTGCCGAAAATTTAGCTTTGGCCATTGACGGAATGTCAGTGTTTCAAGACGAAGATGGAACGATTCTGCTGATCTATAATTACGAGAAGAATCTTGCTGTAAATGCGTGTGAACGATTCGGTCGATATATAGATCAAGTTCATAGAGCGGTTCAGCAGTATATCAAGGTTCGAATACGGGTTGTCGTCAGCAATCCGTTCCAAGGCGTTAAATCGATCGGTTCGATTCATTCCCGCCTGAAGCAGTATGATTCAGATCTGTATTACGATTCGGTCTCCTCAGCTGTCATGCAGGATTGGAAGCCGGCCGAGTGGCTCAGAACACCCCATATGACGACAGGCGTAAGAGCGTCATTCTTGGCTGCTGCGAGGGAAGGAAACCCGAAGTTGCTACTGGATTTGTTCGATAAATCGCTGGCAGAAATGAAGGAAAGCCGGGTATCGCCCTCTAGGGGGCGTTCGGAATGCTCGCAAATGATTCGTATGATTGAATTTGAGCTCGGTTATCAGGGAGAATCAGAATCCTTTCATTACTATTTCTTGCATGCTGGAAGAATCGAAGAGTCGCTGGAGCTGATTCATATGCGGATTGAGCATGTCATGGGACCGACGGCAGATTCCGTCATGATGTTCTCGAAAACACCCAGGCTGAAAGTTATTGAAGATTATGTGATAGAGCACATATCGGAGAATATTACAGCTGTTACGATGGCAAGTCACCTATTTCTGAATCCGAATTACTTCTCCCGGTATTTTAAGAAATTAACCGGCATGAATTTCACGGATTATGTACATAGTCTGAAGATGGATATGGCGGCGCAGATGATCAAGAACGATGCGGGCAAGATCGAAGTGATCTCCATGAAATTGGGTTATTCGGATCGAACTTATTTCTCGAAGGTGTTCAAAAAGTATAACGGAGTGACTCCAAGCGAATATAGGCACTAACTTGAATGAAGAGGGGTTAGGACGGATGTGGAATAAAGCGATAGAGGATGCAGTTGAGAAAACTAGAGCCAATATTGCTCGATTCGGAGATCAGTTTCCCCATGTCGGGGTCAATGGCGGCGGTTATACTCAAAATTTGAACCCAAACAATGAGTGGACAAACGGATTTTGGACGGGAATCAACTGGCTCTGTTATGAATACACACAGGATGAGGTTTATCGCAATGCTGCGATCAAACAAATCGAAAGCTTCCGCCATCGTTTGCAGCAGTATATCTCTTTAGATCATCATGACATCGGCTTTCTATTTTCGCTGTCCACCAAGGCTCAATGGATTCTCGAGAAGAATGAAGAGGCGAAGAGACTGACGATTAGCGCTACGGATAAATTAATGAAGCGTTGGCGTGAACCGTCGCAGTTGATTCAGGCTTGGGGGAAGGAGGGCGATGAGGTAGAAGGAGGCCGCATTATTATAGACTGCCTGTTGAATCTTCCCTTGCTTTATTGGGCATCGGATGTAACCGGAGATATTTGCTATCGCGAGAGAGCAATGATCCAAGCGGAGAAGAGCAGAAGGTATCTGGTCCGAGGCGATGATTCCTCGTATCATACGTTCTCCTTCGATCAGTTGACGGGGGTCCCCATCGGCGGCTCAACCCATCAAGGCTTTCACAACGGATCGACATGGACTCGGGGGCAGGCATGGGGCGTTTACGGCTTCGCTTTATCGTACCGTTATACCGGAATTAAGCTATTCTTGGAAACATCCAAACGGCTGGCTCGCTATTTTCTGGAGCATCTACCGGAGGATCGCGTCGCCTATTGGGATCTGAATGCGCCAGTCGACGCCGGTACGCCGCGCGACAGTTCCGCTTCCGCTATCGTCTGCGCGGGATTGCACGAGCTGCTGAGTCATCTGGAAACGAATGACCCGGAACGGGACTATTTCCAGCAATGGATGGAGCGCTCTATGGAGTCTCTGGTGGAGCGGTATTCAACGATCGGCGATCCGGATGCGGAAGGGTTTCTCCGGCGCGGCTCTTACAGCGTACGTCATGGGCATTCTCCAGACGACTTCGTAATATGGGGAGATTATTACTACCTTGAGGCTTTGATGCGTCTTGAACGGGGAGTTTCTGGATACTGGTATGAAAGATAAATGAAGGGGTGCTGGTATGAATAGAAGTATTGTTGAACAAAGAACGGAACGTACCCAGTGGTTCTTACACGACCGGTTTGGGATGTTCATTCATTGGGGACTGTATGCAATTCCGGCAAGAGACGAATGGGTACGAAGCCAGGAAAAAATGACGTTGGAAGATTATCAGGTTTATTTCGATGAATTTAATCCAGACCTTTATGACCCGCGAGCTTGGGCGAGGATAGCCAAGCAGGCCGGGATGAAATACGCTGTAATGACGGCTAAGCATCATGACGGCTTTTGTTTGTTTGACAGTCAGCTAACCGATTACAAGTCGACGAATACGCAAGCGAAACGGGATCTCGTCCGAGAATTTCTGGATGCTTTCCGCGCCGAAGGATTGAAGGTAGGATTATACTACTCTTTGCTTGACTGGCGTCACCCCGATTATCCGGCCTATGGGGATCTCCATCATCCTATGCGCGATAATCCCGAGTTTGAGCGGGATCCGGCCACTTTTGACCGCTACCTGGATTATATGCACGGACAAGTTCGGGAGCTGCTCACCGATTATGGCATGTTGGATATCATGTGGTTCGATTTCTCGTATGAACACTTGCAAGGGAAAGCTTGGCGTGCTAATGAATTAATGGAGATGATTCGCTCACTGCAGCCGCAGATTATCGTGGATAATCGATTGGAAGCTAGCGGTTCGATAGGCGGAAGCATATACTCTAACGATCCCAGCTTCTACTCCGGGGATTTTGCTTCTCCGGAGCAGATCATTCCGCCCAGAGGGGTTGTCAATGAAGCAGGTGAGTCCATACCATGGGAAGCATGTATCACGCTGAACAATCATTGGAGTTATTCCTCAAGCGACCAGGTGTATAAAACGGCAAGAATGATCATCCGTAAGCTGGTTGAGTGTGTTAGTAAAAACGGCAATTTGCTATTGAATGTGGGACCGAATGCCAGAGGGGAAATTCCGGACAAGTCAAAAGCTATACTGGAAGAAATCGGTTCATGGATCCGGCGCAACTCGGACAGTGTCTACGGATGCGGCGAAGCCGGGATAGAGAAGCCGGAGTGGGGGCGTTATACGAAGAGAGGGGATAAGCTATACGCCCATTTGTTTGAAGAAAATGTAGGTGCGATCAATTTGCTAGGATTAGCCGGACGAATCAAGAAAGCTCGCCTGCTGGCGGACGGCTCTGAGGTGTTGATCGGGCATCCATGGAACACGGCGCTGTATTCAAATGATGCGTTTCTTTCCTTATCCCGTCCTGAACACTATACATTTCCGCTTCCTGATGAAATAGATACGGTGATCGAACTGACCCTAGTGGTAGAGGAATTATGCTGATAGAATAATATTCGGAATTGTTACGGCTCATCCGCAGACGGCGGGTGGGCCGTTTGTCTGCTTGAAAACACAGCTGATCTGTGCCGTGATATATTATCGTACAAAAGTTGCACATAATGGTAGTTTTTATGCACGCTCCTGAAGGGACGATTCCCTATTATAGTATTAAAACAAAACGCCTGCATTAAGCCATCTGGGGGTGCATTTTTTTGTCTAAACGCTTGCTTATCCATAGCAAAACTAAGAGAGTTGCATTGGTTTCTTTCGTTACAGTCGTTGCCATTGGCCTTATTTTCGTAGTTTCCTCACTAATAAAACCGGTTAGCGGATCACCTCAGGGGGGTGACTTGATTGTCATTGACGGATTTGGGGTATCCGAACAGGAGTTTCTACTATTTTTATATGATGAACGTGCATTAACCGCCAACACTTTTCTTCAGAAATATGGAGCTGACGCCGACTCTGAATTTTGGGATCGCAAATATGACGGGCAAACTCCCTTGGAATATGCCCGCCACAGCGCGCTTGAAAAGCTGCTGACAGCCAAAATGGAGGCTATCATTGCCGTGGAACATGGGCTGATTGACAAGGATATCCGCTTTTCTTCCATCATGAATGAACGAAAAATTACGAATGCCGAGCGCGAACGCATGCTGAAGGATGGCGAGGTGTTTTACGGTTTGTCTTCCTTTGATGAGTATCAATACTATAACTATGTCAGAAATAATGTCTGGTCTGAGCTCGTCAAGTGGTATTTGGATACAACGAGGGTGACGGATGAAGAGTTATATCCTGTTTACGAACAAGACAAAGATATGTTTACGCTGGGTGTTGAACTTAAATATATGATGCTGCGGCAGGACGGCTCCACTGAAATGTTGACTCAGTCGGAGAATGATATTCCAAAGGGAGATATGGAAGCGCTTAATATTTGGTATGAATTGAACAAGCTGGAGGCGGGGGAGCAGCTGAGTAAAGTTGAATACAAAGGTGAGCTCGTCGATGTATTGCTGATGTCTAGAAAGGAAATGGGTTATAGGCCTTATTCGGAGGTTAAACCATTTTTATTACAAATGAATGCAGAGAATCAACTTCAATTGATGGTGAAAGAACGCGTTGAAAATGCAAATATACACATTGACCGGCAGAAATTGAACTCTATCCGATTTTAGGACTCATCTATCAATCAGCCTAAATTACTCAGCGATCTTTAGAAGATTGAAAGGGGGGAGGTGAAAAAGGCATATTACGAATCTTAAGTTTTAAATTCATGAAGTTTCAGGGAAGCATTCTGATTTGAGGAGGGAAAGTATGTATCTTTTTAGACGGTTCAAAAAGATTGTATCACTTGTTCTAATCTTCTCACTTATAGGAGCAAATTTGGCCCTAGCTAATGTTCAAGCTGGTAATTCGGAGGAGGGACTGCTTACTCTGGATGCTAGCTTGGACAAGCCAGAAGGTATCGGGGAAGAGGAAGGCGGACGGATCGTTCTTAATGAGAACGAGGAGGACTATTCCATTCATCCTAAAAGCGCTGTCTATAGTCATGGATCAGCACAGGGTCTGATAGTGAATGTGTTGCCGAATCTAGAGGATTTAACGGAAGCAAAGTTGAACGGCGAGTCTATCGGCAGCGGAAACTATACCGTTAATACGTCCGAAAATACTGTTCTTATTTCAAATCACTATTTGGATAGTTTGTCGCCGGGGAGCTATTTGCTTGAATTGAGCTTTGGGAATGCTGAACGTGAATTGAAGCTAACGATAGGCCACGAACTGAATGCGGTGACAGGCCTTGCATGGTCCGGAGCCAAGGCAGTTTGGGAGGAGACGCCCGATGCTGTCAGCTATGTAGTTGAATTGTTTAAGAATACAACTTCATTAGGGCTGGAAGCCTCTTTGACTAACCAATATGATTGGGACAGCATGATCAGCCAACATGGCCCGGGTGATTACACATTCAAGGTTAAGGGCGTAACGGCTGATAATCGGCATACCCCGGATTCCGCATTAAGCGATTCCAAAGGCTTTGGTCTATTTAATGCGCAACAACTCTCTGCTAATGATCTTTCGTTGAGCTTTGATTCATCCGTGTTGAGCAAGGGGTCCAGCGACAGGCTGTTCGTTGATGGCGGATTTGATTACGTCATTGATGATGTCGCCTTTAGTCTAAACGATGTAGATAAGGCTAAGGTTGATGTGGACCGGGACGGGAATATTCATGTCAAGTCGTCCTATCATCCGGGTGAGTCAGAAGATGACCAGGTTACTGTATACGCGACGGTCTCTTATTATGAGGGCATCGACATCCTTTTCATGGATAATTTTGAGGGCGACAAGAAGTTTACTGCAGGGGTTCCAGGTTCCTATAGTCATACTACTGTGATGCCGCACTATGGGCGTAACGCCGCTACCGCTGTATCAGGTACTACAGGGCCTGCTCGAGCGCTGGTGAATTCAAGAGCGGGCAGTCCAGTTCATGGAACGGTTACGGCTTGGTTCTATGATCATGGCGATATGGATCAACTGATTAAACTGGCGTTCAGCGTCCAGAATGTAGCTAATAACAACAGTACCAGCAATTATTATGCCCTAGGTGTTGTACAGGATCTAAGCGATAAAAACAGACAAGGTTATTATATTTGGCGTGCAGGCAGCGCATGGAATCCTACAGACGGTTCGACCAGCAATAAAATTGAACGTTCCGGGGGATGGCATAAATTCGAGTGGATCGTCAACAGTGACGGTATGACCGCTAAAATTGACGGGCAAATAGCGTATAAAACTACTGCGGTCAAGGACATCGGCGCCCTTGTGCTGATGACCAACTGGAACGCTAACGCTGGAAATATCGAAAATCGTTACTTTTTTGACGATGTCTCTGTCATTTCGCAGTCGGCGACTCTGAAAACCGCTACGATCTCCACTCAGATCAAGTTGGCGGGTAAACAATATAAAGTAACGCCCGCTGCTGTTGAATTTGACCTGGAGAACAAGGAAAATATCACCCTGCGCGTGACGCCGGACCTGGTCGACCTGACAGGGGTACTGTACGATGGCCAGAGACTTATCGAAGATGTCGATTATAGTCTGATGGACACCACAAGCATGATGCTGTTGAAGAACGGCTTCTTAAGCTCGCTACCTGTGGGTCAGGCAGCAGTCCAGCTAGAATTTGAAGGCGGGCAGACCCTGGACGTTATGGTCGACATTGTGAATCATGAACCGAGAGTGTATTATGTTTCAAACCAAACCGGGAATGATGCCAATGATGGACTGACGCCAGAGACTGCTTGGAAGTCTTTGGACAAAATAAATCAGAAAAGATTCAATCCTGGGGATCAAATTTTCCTGGATGCCGAATCAATTTGGAACGGTCAATTGAAGCTGCGAGGCTCCGGCACGGAGGATAAGGTGATTAAGCTTGGCAAATATAACGACGGAGGTCAAAAGTACAAGAGACCGGTCATTAATGGCGGCGGTACCCTAAGCAAGGATCTGTACTATATTTTTGACACTAATCCGGTAGAAAGTCGTTTAGCCTCCGGCGCTGTCGAGCTCGTGAACGAGGAATATTGGGAAATCGACGGGCTTGAAGTGACAAACCTTGGCTCCCAATGGGAAATAGGACGTAACGGCATTATGATTATGAATAATTACGCTGAGACGCTTAGGGAGCGTACTCCCGAGAACTTTATGGCCAGCAAAAAAAGCCATGTATACGTGACCAATTCCTATGTACACGATGTCAATGCCCTTCACCAGTCCTATGGCGGTGCTAAGGTGGCTGGCGGCATTATATTTTACGGCTATATCGACGATATTCTGGCCGAGGGCAATACCGCAATCCGCTGCGACAACGAAGGAATTCGCAATACAGGTTTCCACCCGGACGGTTGGACCAAGAGTGGATATCCCGCCATTATGAAAGTGCGTTACTTCAACAATTACATGGCTAACGGCTCTGGTGATGCGATGGTTCTTTCCAACGCTCTTGAGGGCGAAGCTCGATACAACTACATTACGGGTTTTGGAAAAACGTATTTAACTGACGCGAAGCCGAACGGGGAAGGTCCAAACATCACCGATGGGGTTGGCAAATATATCAGTGTGGCCAATTATGCTGCGCTCTGGTTCATGGGCGTCAAGGACTCCGTGATGGAATTTAACGAAGTGGTGGATAACCCGTACAATTGCGCCGATGGTGAAGCATTTGACATTGACAGTTTCAATGACGGGGCAGTTTATCAATATAACTATAGCCGAAACAATTATGGCGGCTTCATGTTGTTCATGCCAGGGTCGAAGAACAGCATTGTGCGTTACAACATTAGTATTGATGATGGCAGTCCTCAAGAAGGATCTGCGGCATACTCGCATTTGTTTTATTATGCGGTTGGTGGCAGCTCAAATGGCGCCGATTATCCGATTATTCACAACAATATTTTCAAGCTTGGTACAAACACGACGCGAATATTCGGTACAGCCAGCACAGGTCGGATCTGGAGCCATTTTTATAACAATATTTTGTACGGCAAGGATACGGTTAATGTTTTCGACATAGGTTCAAAGAGTGTCATGACAAATGGCAGCTTCGATTATAATATCATTTATCCGCAAACTCTGATCGATCGAAGCAAATTTGCTTCAGGCGTTTATGGATCGCATAATATTTATGCGGACCCAACAACTATACTGGAAAATATTGGGCAGTCTCTGGATATAGACATCATTCCTAAAGACGCTATTCCAACCAACGGTACTATTGTTAAGAACGGGGATAAGAATACAGTTCTGTTCAACTCGAGAAATACTGGGATCGGCAGAGCGATTGCCCGCTCCGAATTTGATGTGTCTAAGCTAGCAGGCTTCAAGCTCAAGTCAGCAGACCAAAATATTGCGGTAGGCGCTGGATTTCGAGCAGATCAAACGCTTGAAGGACGGCGGGATCTAAGCAAAATTTTCCCTTTGACACGCGACTTTTTTGGAAATGCCATTCGGCCTGATGATGTGCTTGATATCGGCGTGCATCAAATTGGGAATGAAGGCCTGAAGGCTGTTGAGTTTAAAACGGGACAGGGAGGAAGCTATATTCAGCATCAGGCTGTACCTGTAGGCGGTCTTGCATCTAAACCATCAATCGACCCGACGAGGAAGGGATATAAATTCGGCGGTTGGTATACAGACGAGAGCTATACGACAGCGTGGAACTTTGAAACCTGCACCGTCTCCGATAATACGGTTCTTTACGCAAAATGGATTTCGTCTACGGATTAATTTAATTGAAGCATTTAATACGGTAGAAGGCGGGAGCGGTGAAGACTGCTTCCGTCTATTATTGTATAAGCTAACCTAAAAAGGACCAAATTGACCTGAGGGCCATTACTTATTCCTTAAGTCAACGGACAAAAAAGCGTCTTCTGTTAAAATGGAGGTATCACACATCCATCATTGAAAGGAGCGGTTTTTTGTACCATCAAAATACCATAGACTAATATCAACAGGGTTATTTATTTAGGCTATTCGGAATATGTGGTGGAATAGCTCTCAATGACATTATACGATAAAGTCGGATTATATAGTGGAAAACTCTTTTTTATGGTGAAATATAGGTAGGATAATTCCTCATCTTGTAGTGTCAAAAGGTAGGTGTAGTGACAATGTTTTTACGTCGTAAAGTGATGACTTTGCGGCAATACCAGTCGATGATGAGGAACAGTTACATAAAGGCTTTTGTCCATCCACAAATACATGTTCCACCATCAGGTACATTGCCCCCAATTCATGAGAACGTGCATATGGGAAATTTGTGGAAATTTCGTTGATGTTTCACCCTTTCCAGAAAAATTATAGCCCTATCGAGTCTTGCAAAAAAAGTAGAACAGTCTTAGGTCCAGCATCCGTTCCAACATTGGTCGAGCTCCTCTAACCAACCATAGACTGATGATAAATTCATCTTGGTTTGTTATATTTTGTTTTGGTAAAGAAGCCGGAGCTAAAGGAGAAATGACAAGTGAAAGTTGTATTACGCATCACGATTTATCTCATCGTTTTTGTCGTTGTCGTGGGAGGGGCAGGAGCGATCGGATTCATCAACACAATGAATAACGGAATGTCGATTTACAATAAAGCCGTCCCCGCATTAACGAATGTGCAGGTACCGAAATATGATGCCGGCAAACCGACAGTGGCTGTGCTACTGGCGAACGAAGTGACGGAAGTGTTCGACTTTCTCGTCCCATACGAGATGTTTGCGATGACAGAGGCTTACAATGTATATGGCGTTGCCCCTGACCGCGAAATTAAATCCCTAACCGGGGGACTCGATGTTGTCCCACATTATTCATTTGATGAAATGGACGCGATGCTAGGCAAAAGTCCGGACATTATCGTCATTCCGTTTATGCCGATTTTGGATGATAATAAATATGTACCTGTCCGAGAATGGATTCGAAAGCACGCGGACGTTAATACGACATTGCTCTCTATTTGCAACGGAGCAGAAAATCTGGCGGATACTGGCTTGCTGAACAGCAAATCAGCCGCGACGCACTGGGGAGACATTAACCGGCTTATCAAAAAATATCCAGACATTCAGTGGGTGAAAGATCAGCGCTACGTTCCGCAAGGTAATATCGTCTCTTCTGCCGGTCTGACATCAGGGATCGACGCAACGCTATATGTCATCTCTCAGCAGTTGGGTGATGCGGTTGCGAGAAAAGTAGCGGAAAATATGAATTATCCTTCTTACAATTACGTGACAAATCCGAAAATGAAGCCATTCAATGCCGGGTTGAGTGATATAACGTACGTACTGAATAATGTTTATCAATGGAACAAAGTCAAAGCGGGCGTGCTTCTCTATAACGGCGCAGATGAGCTGGATTTGTCAGCCGCATTTGACACGTATGCCGCTTCGGGTACGACAACCACACTAACGGTTTCCAGCAAGAATGAAGCCATCGTAACGAAACACGGCCTGAACCTGGTCGCGCGTTATCAAACAAAAGACGTGCCGAAGCTCGAGAAAATGATTGTCGTAGGTGCCGATGCCGAGTCTGAAGCTGCCGAGGATATCAAGCAGTGGAATAACAGCGGCAATAGTGCGAAGATGATGTTCTTGCATCGTGATATGTCGGGCCGGTTTGCAATGGACCCTGCATTCGAGGATTTGGCAAAACAGGAGGATATCCAGACAGCGAAATTTGCCGCTAAGCGGCTTGAATATCGTGCCACCGACCACCTGAAGCTGGAGGGCCACCCTTTCTCCTTTGAAGCGTTTGGCATACCGATTTTGCTCGGTATCCTGTCTTTGCTTGTCGCTCGGTTCATCGATAGGCGTCTTATCGGCAGGAAAAAAGGATAGCTCGCGCATCGAGTGAAACGGTTCATCCGACAAAGGGCAGTCGGGGCAGGGCTAATCGAATGCGGATTTTGGAATAGAGAGACTATAAGTGGCTGATTCAACTACCGGGAAACAATAGTTCAATACAACAGCGGTTAGTCTAGGACTTTATTTTGTCGTCCATGACGGCCGCTGCTACAATTATTGGGGTCAACTAATATTAATTTTAAGAATCCTGACGGTATATTTCGGCTGCATGAATTGTTTTACATTCCATAACTTCAAACATGGACACTAGTGGATCAAAATATTGATTGATATTTAGCAGACCACATGGCTTTTTATGCAATCCCAGCTAACCTCATGTAAAGATCTAGAAATATTCTTCCATCGTTCCGGGTCCACCAGGAAGAGCAATAAAAAAATGTTACCCTATATACTTGCTTCCCCGTTCGAAGAGAAAAAATTAAGTCTATTTTTGATGAACAGAAGGTAGCCATATGGATATTCTTAATCTTTCGAGTTTTAAGGTTCTTAGCATTTCAGAGAATGAACACGATTTTCTAATTCGAGTGGAGACTAACTCTCTACCTTCTCATTGCCCTCATTGTGGGTGCGTAGCGAACCTCTACAAGCACAGCAACAGAGAGCAGCTTTACCGATTCACGGAAAGCGTGTAGGGCTTCTAATTAAGCGTCAGCGGTATAAATGCCGTGAGTGTAATCAAACCTTTTGGGAGCGATTAGACCATACCATAGACGAAAAGAGAAGCTGTACTAAGAGTCTCCTGTCTTATGTTGAAAAGCAAAGTCTTAAACGAACATTTGTCAGCATTTCCGATGACGTTGGGATGAACGAAAAGACGGTCCGGAATATTTTTCGTGACTACATCAACCGTCTGGAAAAAACGGTTAGCTTTGAAATTCCTAACTGGCTCGGTATCGATGAAATCCACATTATCAAGCCAAGATGCGTCATAACCAACATCGAGGAAAGAACACTTGTCGACTTTCTACCGAATCGTAATAAGCGATACGGTCATAGCTTATCTTTCTAGACTTCCTAACTCCTCTCTCGGCATTGTCTACGAATTGAAAGAATCGTTCTTTACATTGTGGGATAGCGACAGTAGACAAAAGGCATACTTCAAATACTACGCCTGGAAAGCGAAGATTCCAAAAGAACTTCATACGGCTTTTGAGCCTCTTATGATATATACACATTTAACTGATGAAGAGATGTTACAAAAGCTATGGCTAACTGGGAAGAAGAGATACTTCGATCACCGCGTTACTAATGCTTATACGGAGTCACTGAACAGCCTTATCCGCGTCATTAACCGTTTGGGTAGAGGCTATTCATTCCGAATCCCTACGAGCCAAAATACTCTTTACAGAGGGGCTTGCAAAGCAACGTAAGCCTAAGTATCAGCGGCGAATCGATAACTATGAACGGGAAGAAAACTTCCCGATGTTTAAAATGTCACCTGTTATACGTGAGCCAGAAGAAATAACCCTGCTAGGTATCGATCTTTCCACCTTGATTGAGAAATTGGAGAAGGACGAATTATAAGCCCTTTTCCACCACATATTCCGAATACCCTTTATTTAAAAGCCAAACATAGAGTCCAGTAAGAGAATAGGAGAAAAATGATGAAGAAACTAGGAGAATTAGATTCATATGCGAAGGTAGAAGCCTTCATCAAAGAGCATGAGCTATCCTTCCTATATGTATCAAGACCAGACTGTAGTGTATGTCATGCGATACTACCTAAGCTGCAAACTTTGTTGGACCATTTTCCGCAAATGGAGTTAGGGCAAGTGAATGCGTTAGAAGTGGAAGAGATCGCCGGACATTTATCGATCTTCACAGCACCTACACTACTCTTGTTCGTCGAGGGCAAGGAATATTTGAGAGAGGATCGTTTCGTCCGCTTTGCGGATTTAGAGGAGAAGCTAAAAAGAATATATGAACTGTATACTTCGCATTAATCCTGCTTAGTATTAAGTTTCTGGCTAACCCCGTGCCTAGGCGCGGGGTTTTGTTATTAGTGTAAGTATTCTCACTGATGTTGAACTATCGAATGGGATGATAGATCATATTGCTATAATAGGTACAATATGGTATATATTTTGATAGAATCATTATTATACTAAATAAGTTAAAAAAGAGATTAATAGGTAGTTGAAGCGGTATTAAGAGGAGACAGGAGGGGAGCAAGTGCAACAAGCTCAAGCCCATCAACGTCGGTCAATGTAACCGAGTGGTTCAAGAAAAAATTATACGAGGTGAGAATTTTGAAAATTAGAATTATGAAATTAGTGGTCTCATCTGTCATTCTACTTCCACTATTGCTCGCCCATAGCTTTCAGGCAAATGCAGAATTAACGAATATCGGAAGCCCGAAAGCGGGCATCGATGTGAAGTATCCGGATAACCTAAATGATACATGGAAGACGCCGATCTCCAATGGAATCTCCGCCTGGAATGGTACTGCAACCAAGGTTACTATCGGTTACTTGAGCTCTTCCACGAATTCCATTACAGCTGCCCAGTACTCGGATACATGGTACGGATTGAATACACAATGGAAATCCCCTTATAAATACACCATCCAATTAAATGCCAGAACCATCGCTAGAGATGCTACGAATTTCTCCAATTTTGTCAAAGGTACCACGGTTCATGAATTTGGACATTGCTTCTTCTTGAAGGATAACCCCAATACAACGCTTGCCTCGATTATGAAGTATACCAACAATTTTAATACCGTAACGACCCCACAGCAGTATGACATTAATGACGTCAATTCGGTATATTAATTAAGAGGACTTGGAGGAGGATGGGCATGAATAAAAGTAAATGGATTCCTGTGTTCTCAATATTCTGCCTCACCATGGCGTTGCTTGCTGGTTGCGGCTCTAATGAAGCAAAGTCCAGCGATTCGCAGACTTCTGCCAACGGAGCTTCCGAAGTGGTTCCCAAGCAGGAAGTATTGATTGATGCTTCTTTTCCGAAATATAGCAGCTTAGGGGAACTCGAGAATCGGGCAGACCTTATCGTTGAAGGACGGATACTGAGTTCTACGTTCAAATTTCTGAATGTTGCTCAGAAGCCTTCCGATCCCGGCGATGAGCGATTGAATCCGGGTACTGATCCCGCGGCCAGTCCGCTGATCCCATACACCATTTATGATGTGGAGATTCAGAAGGTCTATAAGGGAGAGGTGACGGAGAAGGAGACGATACAAGTAAAACAGGTGGGCGGCGAGAATCAGAAGACGATCTTCAAGGTCAATGATTCGACCGAGCTTAAAATGAATGGCGATTATATTATGTTCCTGGCAACCTTCGATAACTCTCCGGCTTCCTTGCTGAACCCGATTCAAGGATCTTATCAGCTGGTTGATAATCAGATTATCGCTAGCGATAAGAATACGATCAAGATAAACTTCAAAGATTTGAAACAGTTAACGGAGTGATCGCTTCTGAAGCGAATATCCTGTTAATTGTAAAAGACTCATATTCAGGGCCAGCAGGGCCCGACGAATATGAGTCTTTATATTTAGTGCTACTGAAGCGGAAGGACGATATCTCCTTTTTCAGGCATAGGCTCTGCATCGATTCCTGTGAAATACAACGGGAGCCCCTCTGCCAATATCGGATGAGGAGTGGACAACGGATTTTGCCGCTGATGATGAATATGCAGATGAGGCTCAGAACTTGAACCGCTATTGCCAACCCGACCCAGGACATCACCTGGCTTAACCTGGTCCCCAACCTGCACTGTGACACTATTTTGCCGAAGATGGTTTAGCAACAGATAAGTTCCGGTCTCATCCATTTTCAAATATACATGATTACCTTCCATTGATAGTATATCTTCTGATCCAGGCTCAATATCAGGCTCAGCGTCATATGCAGCGATGACTGTACCGGATACGGGGGCAAGTACTTCTTGGTTCCAAATCCCGTAATCTTCAAAATGAGTACTGCCTGTACTATATGGCTCCATCAGTAGATCATATGCCCAGCGCTCCGACGGCCATATGACGTGGGGAAGATTGGTATGGGTGGAATCGCCACCCCAGCCGACAACCGTTGGCCCGGCAAGAGGCCATGTAGCGGTAACGGCAGGTTTGGTCCTGTCGACTTGCGCAGGGTACGGCATTAGAATGATATTCAACGTGAGGAGCAGATGCAGCGCCATAATCGTACATAGCCCAAAAGTGATTATTCGACCTGCAAGCCGTCTTCCCTTAGATAGATTGATTGCAATAATGACAAGACTGATCAGCATGCCTGCGGAGCCGAGGAACGGCATAACAAGCTTTAACAGAAACCAGGCGTAAACCGACGGCAAGCCGGGCGCCCCTAGAACAATCATCCACAGCAAAAAAATGATGAAGGCCAGCAACATGTTGGTATTCCCGATTTTGCGGCTAATTTTTCTCATAGCTACCTCTATATTCAATATTGTCGATAATAACCTCTTAATCTATAACGATTGAAATAGTAGAATTACTACATAAGCATGGATTAGATGAGAGCGGATTATAGAATGGATGATATTTTGACATAATGAGAAGCTGGGAGATTTGGAGGAGACTAGGGTTGAACACGCATGTAGCAGAACGGGTTAGAAATTTGCCCTTAACGCCGGGGGTATATCTGATGAAGGATTCCCGGGGTACGATCATTTATGTTGGCAAGGCCAAACAGCTGAAGCGGAGGGTTCAGTCGTATTTTCACAATTCAAAGTCTCATTCGCCGAAGATTGCCAAGTTGGTCGCCCATATCGCTGAGCTGGAGTATCGCAATACCGATACAGAATTTGAAGCATTTATGCTGGAGTGCAGACTGATTCAAGAGCTGAAGCCGATGTACAACAGGAAGATGAAGAATCCGCTCGCTTATACCTATGTAGCGATTCGGAATAAGGCCGGCCTGCGGCGCATGGAAGTGACTGACACCCCAGGTGGCGACGGCGAGAGTATGTATTTCGGCCCTTATACAGCCAGTAAACATTCGGTTCAGCGAGCCATTCAGAGTATTGAGGAGTGTTATCACATTGCTTGCAGTCAGCCGTTAGCTGGGAGGGCATGCTTAAATTATTCTCTTGGGCTATGTCTTGGAGTCTGTCTCGGCGGGGAGGCAGTGCAGGAGTATGAGCGGATCATGGATCGTATCGTGAGTTTGCTTCAAGGCTCCGGTTCAGCTCTTCTTCATGAGATGGAACAGAGCATGCAAATGGCCGCAGAGAGCTTTGAATTTGAAGCGGCTGCGAGATGGAGAGATCATATAGAATCCGTGAACTTTCTGTTAAGTAAGAGAAAAGTAATTGAATTCTCAGCGCAGAATCTTAGCACCGTCGTCTATGAGTATATTGACGATGCTATGATCAAGCTTTTCCTGATTAGACAGAACCACATTTTATTTAGTCAAAAATATGCTCTCCCTGCAGATGGACAACAGAGAGTGTTATTAGCGGCGGAGATCCGATCGAGAATCCTGCAATATTTTAAGATAGATTCAGACTCTGATGAGGCCCTGGTTCAAATAAGTCGAGAAGAGATTGATCAGGCTCAGATCATATATAACTACTTACACGGAAGCGGAAGCTGTCATCTCCATATTCAGCAATCCTGGCTGGGGGAGATGGAGCAACAAGAGTTGGATGAAGTGTTGTACAGCTTCCTGCCGCCTAGTTCCCGCGAAAATATTTAGGGGATTGTCCGATGACCTTCTTGAACATCTTCGAGAAAATGAATGGGTCTGTGTAGCCGACGGAGCGCGATATGTCGCTGATGGACAACGCCGGGTTAGCCAGCAATTCAGTCGCTCGGTTCATTCGGTATTCCACGAGGAAGCTCTGCAGGGAGCTGCCGTATTTGGTCTTGAACAGACTGGATAAATAGGTCCGGTCCAGACCAACAAAGGCGGCGATATCCTGAATCGTAATCTTCTGACTGTAATTGCTCTCAATAAAACCTATCGCTTGCTGGATATAAGTATCTCTGGAGGGAGAAGGCTTGGACTGTTCGCAAGAGGTTTCAGAACAGGATATGAGCTCGGCAATTAGCCGATAAAGTATGCTCTGGCTTAATACATCACTGCTTCGCTCGGAATGAACGGCTAGCAGATCATCGTAGAAGGATTCAAAATAAGGGTTATGAGGCGTATCATAAATGAGCTGGGACGCTTCAAGCTGAGCACGTCTCATGAATGATTTAGCGCTGAGACCGTTGAAGGCGACCCATGAATACGTCCATGGATCAAGCTCATCTGCTTCATAATGAACAATAGTTCCTGGTTCGATCAGGAAGCCTTGCCCGGCGGATAGGGAATAGCTATGATTGCCGCTATGAAATACACCGCAACCGCTATGAACATGATGAAGAATATAGGTATCACGTACCCCTGGACCCCAGGAATGATTAGGCAAGCACTCCTCTTTGCCGAAGAAGATCAGGTTAAGATCCAGCCGGTCCGGCGGCATCGCGGAATTAATCGTGACATTGATTCGGGACATGCAGCAACGTCCTCCGTTCGTGAAGTGAGTAGAAGCTATATATTATATTATAACAGGTAAGACACAGGTTTATCGCTATAAATGTTATATAGATATTGGATTATGACATGTAAATCATGGGTTGCTCCATGTTCCCTAATTCTGTCTGCGCTTATACTCGAGATAGATTATGACATGGAGGCGATGGTTAATGTCCAAAATAACTTTTCTAGGTGCAGGCAGTACGGTTTTTGCTAAAAATGTGCTAGGCGATGTCATGCTGACGGAAGCTCTGCAAGGCTATGAGTTGGCTTTGTATGACATAAATGAGGAGCGTTTAAGCGATTCTGAGAGATTACTGAATAGTATGAGGCAGACTCTTGGAAGCAGTTGCACAGTCAAGGCGTACCATGATCGGAAGGCAGCTCTTAAAGGCGCCAAATTTGTCGTTAATGCGATCCAAGTTGGTGGTTATGATCCTTGTACGATTACCGATTTTGAGATCCCGAAGAAGTATGGTTTGCGTCAGACGATCGCAGATACCTTAGGAATCGGGGGGATATTCCGCAATTTGCGGACGATTCCGGTGATGCTTGATTTCGCTCAGGATATGCAGGAGGTCTGCCCCGATGCCTTGTTCCTGAACTATACGAATCCGATGGCGGTACTAACGAATGTGATGAATACTGTCGGCGGAATCCGCACTGTAGGGTTGTGTCACAGCGTACAGGTCTGTGTACCAGGATTGCTTGAATCATTAGGCATGGATCATGAAGGGGTTCAATCCAAAATTGCCGGAATTAATCATATGGCCTGGCTGCTCGAAGTCACAAAGGATGGGGTAGATCTGTATCCCGAGATCAAGCGCCGGGCGGCGGAGAAACAGAAGGAGAAACATCATGACATGGTGCGGTTTGAGCTGATGCTGCGTTTCGGCTATTATGTCACGGAATCGTCTGAGCATAATGCCGAGTATCATCCTTACTTCATCAAGCGCAACTATCCTGAGCTGATCGAACGCTTCAATATTCCACTTGACGAGTATCCTCGTCGCTGTATTGAACAGATCAAAGGCTGGAAGGAAATGCGCGAGAAGCTGTTTGCCAGCGAGAGCATTGAGCATGTCCGAACTCATGAGTATGCTTCTTACATTATGGAAGCGATCGAGACGAACAAGCCGTTCAAGATCGGCGGCAATGTGATGAACACCGGGTTAATTACGAACCTTCCGTCCGAAGCTTGCGTGGAAGTACCATGTCTGGTGGATGCGTCTGGGATTACTCCAACTTATGTAGGAGCGCTGCCGCCGCAGTTGGCTGCCTTGAACAGGACAAATATCAACACGCAGCTGTTGACCATTGAAGCAGCCGTAACCGGACGCAAGGAGCATATTTACCATGCCGCCATGCTTGATCCGCATACCTCTGCCGAGTTGTCGATCGATGATATCGTCTCGCTCTGTGACGATCTGATTGAAGCGCATGGCAGTTGGCTGCCGGAATTTAAATAATTTCTTAGTCTACTTAATTTATGAGAGACAGTTCCCTGTTTTAATAGACAATGGGGGCTGTCTCTTTTATATGGATATTCCTCATCCAAACTTGAAACCTTTAGCCAAACTCAAAAACTGCATTATCGCAGGGATTTGATCTCTAAGGTGGCAATATTGGTTAAATTGCTGCATATTTGCAGGCTTTTTTATATTTTTGACACCCAATATATGGTATTATGGCTTGGTAGAATATCTGATAGTATTGAAGGAGGAAGTTGGATGAAGCGAAGGGATATCTTCGGAAAATGGTTCATTATAGCCTTCCTGGCTATCGGCAGCTTATGGCCGGGCGGTCACGAAGTGAAGGCGGACTCTCCGGTTCATGTTGTTAGCGCCGCTGGTGGAGATTTATTTGGAGTAGCAGCCTGGAGCGATGGTTCCGTTACCGGATGGGGATACAATAAGTTCGGCCAGGTCGGGGACGGTACAGGCATTCATCAATATGTACCAAAGAAGATCGCAGGACTTGCGCATGTAACCCAGGTTGCGGCAGCGCAGAGTACTTCATATGCTGTGACGGCTGAGGGGGAGGTATGGGCATGGGGAGAGGGATATTCCGGTTATGTGAACGATGATCCTGTACTACCATATCAAAAAAGGGAACTTCCATCTAAGCTTGAAGGTCTAAGAGATGTGGCAAGCATCAGTACGAACGGTTCCGCAGGAATCGCAGTGCATAAAGACGGTACGGCTACATTGTGGCATGTTTTTTATGATTCTGATTATAAAAAGCAGATGAAGTATGTATCACTAAAAGGAGTTACAGGGATTAAAGAAGTTCATATTATGGGCTCGAAAGCACTGCTTCTGGATCAGGATGGCAAGTTGAGCTCGCTAAATATATATAATGACTTCTACGGAAGGTATCGGACTGTGAATGAGATAAAGGCACCAGAGATTCTCATATCGGAGATATCACGCGTAGCTATATCATGGCGAGACATCTTCGTGCTGCGTAAGGATGGAGCTGTACTTCAATTGAACGAGAAGAATCAGAAACTCACGGCTATCAGTGGGTTAAAAGAGATCTCTGATATCCAGACAGGTTATAACCGGCTCTATGCTCTTAAGCAGGACGGTACTGTCTGGCAGTGGAACTACAACTCTGGCAGCAAGGCCAAGCCATTTCAGATCAAAGGTTTGACAGGCATCTCGGCAATATGGGGAACGACGGGGCAGACAGGCTTTGCCTTAAATAAAAAAGGGGAGTTCCTGGCCTGGTCTAATGGTTATAACGCAGGGCTTGCCTCAGGCAGTGGCTCGGAATATAACCGCTCGGAGGCGCTGATAACTCCAGTGCAGCAAGCTCTGTCTTGGAAAGTGAACGGTGAGGACATCAGTTTTTATGCCACCTCAGGTGTAGTGGATAATCAATTATACGTTCCCTACACCAGTGTGTTTGAAGCGATGGGCATAACCATTACCCGCAAAGAAGTGAAGGCGAACGATCCGAAGGCTGTCCCGCGTTCTTACACGGAGTGGAGCTTCACTTATGGCAGCCGGACGGTATCCATAAACAAAGGCAAGCCAGGCGAGGTATACATCAATGGCAAAAAGTCGGAGGCTCCGGCCAACATCATCTCTATGTCCAACTCGACCCTGTTCCCGCTCGAGATGATCTGTGAAGGTCTGGGAATCGATTTAAAATGGAACAAAGCAACTGGAGAGATTGTGATTCAATCTTAAGAAGACTGCGCGGTTTCCAAACTACTTGTTCAAGACAAAGGGGTCCCCTGCGATTTTTTTCGCAGGGGACTAAGCTTGAGGTATATTTGACAGAACAGTACAAAATGCGTATTCTAATTACAGTTCAATCTTAAGAAAGGAATGCTGATTTATGAGCAAAAGTGGAAGACCTCGAGAGTTTAAAGATACCGCTGTTATTGATGCCGCTGTGGAAGTGTTCAGGACGAATGGCTATGAAGCCTGTTCAACGGATGACCTCTGTAAGCAAACTGGACTCGGCAGAGGAAGTTTATATAACGCATTTGGCAGCAAGCACGAATTGTATGAGCATGCCCTTCGGCGTTATCATGAAGTGGGTATTCAGGCGCAAATCGAAATATTGGAGCAAGAGGGCCCGGTAAAGGACTGTCTCCGCTCGTTATTGGAGTGGGAGATTCCAAGGGGAGAGAAAGATGACAGTAGAGGCTGTCTTCTGATTAATGCGGCGGGTGAAAGGGCAAAGAGCGACCCAGTCGTCGAGAGGATCTTCAAGCAACATGTAGATTTACTGGAACAAGCGATATGGAAAGCCATCCGAAGGGGCCAGGATACGGGCGAAATATCAAAAGAGCAATCAACTGAAGAGCTTGCCGGAATGATACTTAGCAGCTATTATGGACTTCGCGTTATTTTTCCAGCTACGATGAATTACACTTTGGCGAAAAGGATCATTGACGGAACCCTAGATTCCATTTTTTAGAGAGAAAAGTCCACATATATTTTTTGTACAATTTTGTACTGAATAATACAAAAGTGTCTGATTATCTATAAAAAATGTTCATCTGATAATGATCTAATTCGAATAGAATTTTTTTGTTTACTTTTGTACTGATTAATACAAAAATAAAATATTGACAGGAGTTGTTGTTTGCGTGCCGTTAGTCATCTATGTACTTGGCCTCATGATATTTTCCATGACCACCTCAGAATTTATGGTCGCCGGAATGATGTCTTCATTGTCGAGGGATTTCGGAGTCTCGATTGCAGCAGTTGGATATCTTATTTCCGCCTATGCCGCCGGAATGATTATTGGGGGGCCGCTTCTTACAGTGGGATTGTATAAGGTGCCGCGTAAAAAAGCTTTTATGGTGCTTGCTATTGTCTTCTTTGCGGGCCAAACCTTGGGAGCCCTAGCACCAAACTATGAGATAATGATGGTAGCGAGGGTAATTACCGGAATCGCTTCATCTGCTTGCTTTGGGGTCTCTATTGCGCTAGCTCTAACGCTTGTAAGTTCGGAGTCCGGCGGCCGTGCAGCATCCATCGTTCTAGGCGGTTTAATGGTGGCTACTGCGATCGGTCTGCCTGTTGCGATGCTGTGCGATCAGTATTTTGGATGGCGCGCAAGCTTTTGGGCGGTCGATGTTCTGGTACTATTGTCCGCAATTCTGGCACAATGGCTCATTCCTTCATCGCCATCTGCAGAATCCGTAAGTATATGGGAAGAATTCAAAGACTTCAACAATCGTCACTTGTGGGCCGCTTATACGACTAGCATGTTGATTATTGGAGCGGCTTTTGCGGCATTCAGTTATTTTTCACCAATCCTGACCGATGTTGCTGGTTTTGGAGAGCAGACTGTCCCGCTTTTGCTTGGCATCTACGGGGTGGCAACAGTCATCGGGAATATCATCACAGGAAGGCTTGCTGACCGATATATGATGCCTATATTAACTACAGGTTTGATTATGCTCACTTCCGCATTGATTATATTTGGCTTGTTGGCTGATCACCCAGTAATCGTAGTGATGGCTGTGATCGTCATTGGGCTCGCAGGAGTGCCAATGAATCCGGCAATGACGACCAGAGTTACACGCTCCTCCAATGCGGGATCATTGGTTAATACGATTCATGTCTCCATTATCAATCTAGGTATTGTTATAGGCTCATCACTCGGAGGATTCACTATCGATCAAGGTTTTGGTTTGACTTCTCCTTTATGGGTTGGTGTGATCCTGGCTGTACTGGGACTTATTTCATTGCTGCCTTATCTGTTAAAGATCCGTGAAACGGAGGTTCAGACGGGAAGCAGGAAACAGACTTGCGCATAAATGCCGGACAACACAGCAATAACAGGGGGATGTCTCAAAAGTTGGTTTTCCGACTTAGAGACGCCCCTTTTGCATGCCCAAAAATGTGGGCATTCCCATGTCTTGGCCTGATTACTCGGACATTTTTGACCGTTAGCGTTGATCCTTTTGTACCCTGTCCTTGTAACGGACAATTATGTCCATTACAAGGGGGGATGTCGCAGAAAACCGTCTTTTTTGCTTCTAATGGTCAAAAGTGTCCGTTAGAAGAGCGAATTTGCTGTTTCCCTACTCTAACGGTCGTTTTTGACCGCTTGATAAGTGTGATTCGCTAGTTCCAGGATTCCTGCGCCTAATTGCTGCAGTTTCGTGTGACAGGGGAGAACCTGATCGTTGATTCTCGTTATTGTGCGCTTTCGAGTTCAACTGGCTTTGGTAGCAAAAAATGTGGATATATAATTGTTAGATGGCATACAAGCTTATGCAACCATAATCGGAATACAACGCCAAGTAATCTTTAGTAAAGACCAGCTTGCAGTTCTTCACGACATGTTCTGGCTTGAATTCGAGTATTCGCTGCCAGGACTCTGTATGATAGAGTTGAACCTTTCCGAAGCTAAATATGGCCAGTAGTGGTTTGGTCGGATGTACGGCGAAGCTTCTAACATGATCGGTTTTCCACTCCGACCGTCTTGTTAGAGTGTTCATATCATAGCATGCAAGTTCCCATGAGCCGTATTGTTCTTGGGTAAATAAGTAGCGGTTATCGGCTGAAAAATCCATGGCTGTGGTCATAGCACTGATGTCCTTGGCTATCGAATGTGCAGAGCCTGTCTCCATATCGCAAATGATAATATCATCAGGATGAGTACAGTAGGCCATTAAGCGCCCGTCTCGCGATAAGGCGGCGCATAGCTGGGGACTGTGACCATTAACGATTTCTGGTGTTGCCTCAGTCCGATACAGGCGTTCCTGCGTCAGAAGATCTGTCATCAATAAATGAGATCCATCGTACCAAAGCCCACGGTTTCCCGAAAGGGAGAGCGTGCTGTTATGATATGTAAATGAAGTGTAGCTACGAACGCTTCCATCCATGGATATTCCTGAAATCTTATGGCTGTCATTAATGAGAAGCTTGCCCGCTTCCAGACAATAAAACATATCATAGATCAAATGATTACCTGCCAACTCCCAAGTAACCTGTTTTTGCCCATGCTCGTCCAGATGATAGATTTCTTCCTTTTCAAATTGGCCGACCACATATCCAGCATAGAACTGGTTGGTATCCGCAATAGCAGCCAGCGGCATAAAACCGGTGTAACCGGCCCCGATATAAAGGTGGAACAATGGTGTGCCCGGCGCAGCTTCGGAATTTCTATAAATGAAGCCCTTTTTAAGTTTACTCCACATTTCTTTCTCCGCATATTTCGCCGCTTGACCGGAATCGACGAATAACTTCTCGCGAGGCTTGCCTCCATTATTGGACATGACAACGCGGTTCCCGTCATAGTCGATTTCCCAGGTTTTATGGCTATGTGAATTTTGAAATATTCTTCTCATAGGATGGCTAATCCCCTTTTCATTATAGATTCGTCAAATTATACCATGAAAGTAGGACCATACAGACCATAAACAGGAAAATTCAGGTGAAAAGGCCGAGGTCGATGCGTCGCAGGTCCCGTGTGTTTCGTAAAATGCTTCCTATATACTGATCATAGGGCTGCTGGAAAGGAGGTGATATAGCGATGAGTGTGATTCATATGCTGGTCGGTATTCCGGGTAGCGGGAAAAGCTATTATGCCAAAGAATTAACCAAGCGGGAAAAAGCAGTGCTGGTAGCGACCGATTCCATTCGGGAAAGATTGTTCGGCAGCGAGTCGAAGCAGAAAAACACGTATTTGGTTTTTGATGAGGCCTTTGCAGAGATAGAGCAGGCGTTTGGGACGGGCAGAAATGTGGTCTTTGATGCCACGAATGTCAGTCGGGATCGGCGTCTCAAGTTTTTGAAACGTTTCAAAGACTTCCCGGTCCAGTGCCACGTTTTTGATACTCCTTTTGCGCTAGCAAAGGAACGAATCGAGGGAAGAAAGCGACGGATCAGCGACACGGTGCTCACCAAGTTTGCCAAAAACTTCGAATTCCCTGTTTTAGGTGAAGGATTTCAAGCATTGCATCTGATTCATGCTACGGCAGAGACGGATCTCGATCGACCCAGGCTAGAGCAGTTGCTTGCGGAACAGGCGGGGCATGATGAACTGTTTGCTTATTTAGCAAGTTCGCCCCATTTTCGGGTCATGCTGGGATATGATCAAGAGAATCCGCATCATTCCAAAACCCTATCCGAGCATACCTATGCCGTCCTGGATTATATCAATGTCTTCTATGAAGGCGACAGCTTGCTGGCGATGCAGCTTGCAGCTGTATTCCACGACGCGGGTAAACCGTTCTGCAAAGTATGGAAAGAGATGCGCGGGTACTACTCGTATTACGGGCACGAGCATGTGTCTGCAATGATAGCTTGCCATGTGCTGAATGAGCTTGGCTATGAAGACGATTTTATTCTGCATGTTGTGAATATGGTCAGCTTCCATATGGAGATCTTGCACGGCGGTGATGCTGGTGCGTCCCGAATTTATCATTTGCTTGGCGAGGATCGGCTGGCGGAGCTCTATTTTTTTTGCCGAAGCAGATTCCTTTGCTAAATGAGGATGCTGCAGCATCCTGATAGAAAAGAGGTGATTGATCTATGAAAATCAAATATCCGAAAACGATGCATCTGCCATGGTCGCGCGGGTATACCGATGATGATAAGATTTTACGAAATACCGATCATTTTGTAGGGCGAGAAGTCGTTATTACTGAAAAAATGGACGGCGAAAATACGACCATGTATCCAGATTTCATTCATGCCAGATCGCTGGACAGTAAGGACCATTCATCCCGGCATTACGTAAAAACGCTGCATGGCGGCATTAAATACCTGATTCCGGAAGGACATCGGTTATGCGGTGAGAATGTGTACGCGAAGCATTCCCTGTATTATTCGGCTCTGCCAAGTTATTTCATGCTGTTCTCCGTATGGAATGAGCACAATATTTGCCTGTCTTGGGATGAGACAGTAGATTTGGCGGCACGGCTCAATTTGTCGACAGTTCCTGTGCTGTACCGAGGAATTTGGAGCGAGGAAGCGGCTAAGGCGTGTTATACCACACAGTCTCGCTGCGGCGGAGAACAAGAAGGATACGTTGTCAGGCTGGCATCTGCCTTTGCGTATGAGGATTTCAAACGGTCCGTAGCCAAATTCGTCCGTAAAAACCATGTTCAAACCGATGAACATTGGTTAAGCAAACAGGTTGAATCGAACCTGCTTACCGAGGTAGCGGCGGAATAAAGTTGTTGATAAAGAAAGAGGTGTTGATCATGTAATTCTGAGTAGAAGTACCCAAAACATGAGTTCTAACGAAACTAGATATCGCTATGGGGGCTAGAAAGGAAATCTGAAAATTTTAACGAAACGGGGTATCGCTATTGACCTAAAATGGGGGCATAGTGCTTGTTTTTACCCTAAATAACGTTCTGTAGTTTCGTTAGATTCGATTTTAGCTTGTATTTGAGGCAATAGCGGTTTGTAGTTTCGTTAGAAAAACATCTGAGCCTGAATAGGAGGTGATTATTTTTGTGCACAGGAGTTTCGCTTTACGACACTCTTCATATTCATCCTTTGGATGCCTTGCAAGCCGGGAAGTCTTATTTTGATGCCATTGGCATGCCGATTACCGGAGCCACTTATTATGAGCATATAAAGGATGGGGACCATGAAGGGGATCATGATCTATTCGAGGTATCCTTGGAGGAACTAAAGGCAAGGATCGAGAACGGGTTGACAAGTTCTTATTGGCTTTACAGCGATGTACGTGGAGGGCGACCCTGGGACGCTGCTTTTACATATCAGACCGGTGAATATGGTAGTTTTCCGCATATCGGGGCCCATTGCGACAGTAAGCTTGAAGAGATATATGGAGCGATAACGGAGTGGACTAACAGTGCTGCACAGCGGTTTGATGTACCATACGGCATTGTATATACGGTAGATAGAATTACGAAAGCAATGTACTACGCGGCGGGAGAAAACGGTGCCACCATGTTTCCTTATGAGAACGGCTTCGCTTTTATTCACGAAGCGCCAGGAACCTATCAGGGACAGGGTCGATACACAGAAAGCATGTTGCGGATGGTGTATCCATATAATCTTCTCAGTGAGAAGCATATGAAAATTCATATCGCGGGGCAGGGAGATGGCCCGACCTTGCGAGACTGGATTGAAGATGACGAAGAACGAGGGTCGCTCCGTCCGCTCGGCAGTCATTTCGTATGGGAAATACCGGTTGAACATCTTACGGTTGTGAATCAGATATTAGGCGAAGCCGGGATTCTGGTGGCCTGGCGGACTCAAAAGCCCAAGCAACGCGTTCGAAAATTACCGTAATTTAAAGGTAGTTCAAAAAGCCCAGTGTTGATAAGAAAACCGATCTTTCTGAACACGATCTTATATTCAATTAGTCATAAATACATAGGAGGCAAAGTGATGAGCGAAGAAGTAGAAGAAAATACATCCGGCTGGGATGCGATTGATCAGGAATTAGGTAAAATCTACGGGGAGCAAGAGCTGAAGCATTATGGGACGATGATTCCCTATTCACTTGGAGGCGAGGATCCACTCGATGGTATTAGCGCCTACAAAAGCGAGACGCCAGTGCCACATTGGCATTTTGTCACGTATGGATTTTCGGAACTGTATGAGAAAGAATTGGAGAATGCGGAGTACAGCGGTTACGGGTTTGAACTTACATTTCGGCTTGTGCGGAATGAAGACGAGGAAGAGCCTCCCGCATGGGCGCTCAATTTGCTGCAAAATATGGGGAGATACGTGTTCGGCAGCGGCAATGTGTTCCGCTCCGGTGATTATTTGGATGCCAATGGCCCCATCTGCCTTGGCGCGGATACGCTACTCACCGCACTTGCTTTTACACTCGACCCGGAACTACCGACGATTGAGACACCGAATGGTCATTTGGAATTTATTCAAATGGTTGGCATTACAGTCGATGAGCTTGAGGCCATGCAGACTTGGAATACATTAGGCGTGCTTGAAGCAGGCTTGGCACAGATTCCAGGTTATGTTACGGATTTAACGCGTGATTCTCTTTTAGAGGTTCCGGCGATTGCTGAGGCGGTTGAACAGGGGATAGAGCAGGAAGGCTCTAATACTGGCTTTTTATTCGTGGATCAGTTGGGCTGGGAGCCAGGGAAGAAAGGATGGTTCAACAAACAGCCGGATCGCGTGAAGCTCGGAGCGAAGCAGGCTGGAATCATTGGCAAACTGCTGCGTGGACGGATATTAAAACAAAGAAGTCTTACCCTTGTGAGTCAAGAAATCCGTGTTGTATTTGAGCCAGGAGAAAGTGCCGAGTTTCGTATGGAGGATAAGGAAGTCAGTATTCGTTTGAATCAAGAAGCTGCCACCGAGCTCAGTCAAAGGCTGGTACCACTGGAAAGCGAGTTTGGACTGGCTTCACTGCCAGGGCTTTTGTTCCAAATCATAAAGACTCATATTAAAGATCAAGAGGGCAACGTCGTCGAGACGATCGGCTGACATAAACAAGGGAGAAGCAGGAGATGAAGTAGTAAGCCTATACGTAGGTCAATAAGGGGAGAGTTGCGTTTGAATCAATATGTCGAAGCTTTTCTTGACGATGTATGGAGTCAGATTATCCCGGTCTATGAGCGGGAAAGCAAAAGAATTCAAGAGTTAAAAAATCGTAGCCGGCTTCAGGCTGGGGTGAACGATTACTTTAAAGTCTCGTGGAAGAACGAACAGCAAGGCGGCGGATACGGAACGATATATATCGATTTATATGAACCCTTTGATTGGAGCGATAGCTCTTATACGGTAGAAGCAGGTTCTTATATTGAAGGTTTGCTGGAAATGAAGGATGAAGCGCTGTTGGAGGAACTTTATTCCGCTTTACGTGCGCAAGTAGAAGAGACTTTTCAATCCGATCGATATGGCAGCCGGTTTTTCGATTACCGAATGGAACTGATTCTGGAATTGGAGCGGGGGTCTGCCGCGCAGCACCGTCAAGAGGTGCTAATCAATGAGCATAAACTTCAAGTGCTGAAGCAGGAACTCGCTGCGTTTATCCAATCCAAGGTACTGGCAGAGCTGCCAGTGCGACCGAACGAAGACGATGAGTTTTTCTTTGCGCGCCATTTACTTAATCCGCAGTTTTTTGCGCAGAAATCTGACATTATAGATCCGTTAATTCAGCGTCTGAACGACAAGCATCGTGCGAACCGCAGCCGTTTGGAGCAGTGGTCCTATCAGTATACTTCAGCCTTAAGAGAGTGGGCGGAAAAACAGTTTTTGGAGCGGTATTTTGACCGAACCGGGAATTTCGGGCATGAATGGCTGCTTAAAGAAGGAGCCAAGGCTAGCCTGCCGAATGCCGATGCAATAGAATTTTTCCTATATGCGGCGCTGCAGATTGGCCGTAAAAAGCCGGACACTCGCAAGGAATATCTTGAACTTGCCAAGCAGCTCGGATCGGAACAGGCAGCAAATTATTTGCAGCAGGGCAGCGGACGGTATGAAAGCATGCGGCAAGGCAGCTTGTTCCAAGGCAAAGCGAATGATATTTTGCAGACGATCGACATCCGAATTGCGTCTGAAGAGGAAGCGGCCTACCGCGAAGCGCTGGATTATGTCATCTCGCTGTTGGAACAAGGATTCCCCAAAGGTTATAAGCTTACGTTACGAAGCAAAGCCAAAAACTATTTACCGGTTAAAAAGCTGGCGAAATCGCAGCAGCATCAATTTTTTGCCAATTGCGTCCAGTACCCAGACTTGTTTCCGCGCGTAGCGAAATATGTGGAAGCTGCTTTGGAGGAATTCGCCTGGTACGGGGATGTGGAGCCCGGCGAGAAGTCGGCAATGCCCGGAACCTATGCAGTGTTTGGATTGGGATTGTACAGCGAAGTCTATTACCCGCTCGTGCAGCGGTACATGGAATTGGTGGATACGGAGCATCAATCGGTTCAGGACGGATATGCGGAGGCTTTTGTGGAAGCACATGGGCTTTCCGTGCAACAGATGCCAGTGTTGATATCTATCTTACTGGGAGGCAATGAGTCGGCAGGGGCAGTTAAAAATATCGTCATCGACAGCCTGGAACTGGCGGACGCACTTGTGCATGAGCTTGCAGCAAAGGAAGACTATCAGCGTGAATACGTTCTTTACCGGATTTTTGGCAGCCGCAGCAAGCTCGCGCAGCGTGCGAAGAAAGAAACATCGCCACTCAAGGACAAGCTGCAGATACTGCTGGCCTGGATGAGATAAGTAGTCTGGAAGAGCCTGACCGAAGGAATCAAGAAGAAGGTGAAACAAGAGGACCATGTTAAATGAATCTAAAAAACCCATCGAAGAACTTATAGATGCTGAAAATGATTCATGGGTCGAACTTAGCGAAATGCTGAAAGACAGTGCAAATACCTACAGAATTATACCAGCAGAGTTAGATACAGCTAAGGAGACTTTATACGCTTTGCAAGTGAGCACCCGATCCTACTTAGGGAGTGTCGCCTACCGGACCGGAGGGATCTTGTTTGATGAAGGATGGATTACTCTGCTTGGAGCTGGTAGAGCTGAAATATGCGGCAGTTTGACTTCTTGGAATGGACTTCATAAGAATGATCTAGAGTTTGCTCCCTTGGAGGGAATGCTGGTTGTAGCCTACGATGCTGCAGGCGGTTTTTTCGCCTTGGATACAGGACGATATGAAGGTACCGGTCTAATCTATTATTTTGCTCCGGACACGCTGGAATGGGAGTCAACCGAGCTAGCTTATTCCGGATTTATGGCGTGGCTGGCCGATGGAGATCTGGAGCAGTTCTACCAAACCTTCCGCTGGAAAGGCTGGCAGGAGCAAGTCAGGCAGTTGGAGTCCGATCAAGTACTGAGTTACTACCCGCCGCTGTGGTCGGAAGAAGGGGACGGGCAGAACAGTAGCAAAAGCCCGATCTCGGTCAAGGAAGCATGGCTCGCAGCTGTAAAACAATAAATTCCTAAAGTTATTAGGAGGAGGGCAGAGGAAGTATGACGGAAAAAGTTCCATGTCAAAGCGAAGGCTGCGCGGCTATGATTTTACCGTCAACAGCTGCTAAAACGGGAGGATACTGCATGCCCTGCTACCAGGAGCAAGAGCGGAGGAAGCGGGAAGCCTATATTCAACAGCATCGTAAAACGGTGAATCTGTATGAAGGGCTGAATGATCCGGTGGAAATTTTGAAAATCATGCACAGCCCCCTGCAATATGATCCGCTTATTAAATACACTCCATATCCACGCAGCAAAGAACAGGTTTACGCGTCGTTGTCTCCTAGTGAAGCGGAGAGCATGGCCGCTTATGCGTCTCATTTGCTGGTATCAGGAGATGAAGATACGAGCCGTGACATTCTATCCTCCCTTGTGAGCTTCCGTAACGAATCGATCGCCGGCTGCTTGCCGCTCCTCTTGGAACACGAGCTATACTATCCAGGAATTTTGTATAAAGACGCTGGACCCGATGTTCGGGACCGGCTCTTGGATCAGGTAGAATGGGATGACGAAAATAGGAATTTTATTCTGCTTGCCTTAGCCTGGATTGGGGATGAACAAGTCGTTCGCCGCTTTCAAGAATGGCGGATGAAGCCTCCGGAGTGGGCAGAGCATTTGTACGTCGTTCCAGCATTGTACGCCCGGGAAGCGGGCTGGGAGCTGTCGGATTCTGGGCAACGCCGCAACCTGGTTCAAGGGAGTAGCTATGCTGTTGAGAAAATGGAAGACCAGCGCGATTCCACAGTTCAACAGATGTTCTCTGGATTTTTAAGACATGCTGCTGCGGCTTGCTCGTGGTGCAGCGGGAAATTAACTAGACTGATCGATGTGGATACGACCCATACGGCACTGGCCAGATTGAACCTGTCCTGGGAGCGGCTGCAGGTGGATACCTGTGTGAATTGTGGATGTTATGGCGTTATTTATATGGAACTGGATGGAGACGGTGCGCCAAGCTGGAGCGCATATAACCGGAAGCCCGATTACTTGCCCGACATTGAATTAGAAGAATACAGCAGAGAGTATTTGCTGGTTGGTCCGCAACTGATGTTATCCAGCATCCCTCGTTCTGCTTACTACGCCGCGGTATGGGAGTTGGATTCCCATTCCAAATTCGGCGGATATCCGGGTTGGGTACAAGATGCCGGATACCCGAATTGTCCATGCTGTGGCCGGAGTATGCTTTTTATCGGACAGTTGGATTGGTCGGATTTGGAGGATTACGGTGAGGGGATTTATTATATGTTTATTTGTCCCAAGGACCGGATAACGGCGACAACGTACCAGCAAAGCTGAATCGGATCTCTATGCGAAATAAGGCAAATCGGCGCTAAGGAAGGAGATATTTATTATCTATGGATCGGAAAGCGAAGAAAATCCTGTTCGATACCTTCTGGCAATCTGGAGGTTGGAGAAGAGGGGGATATACCTATACAGAGGAAGATTTTCAGTATGCCAAGAGCCACGGACTCATGTTCGACCCCTTAAACCTGTCGCATGATCAATGTGTGCAAAGGCTGCGGCAGCTCCATCAAGAAGTTCTCACAAAAGATGTTATTGTTGAGGCTTTTTTGCATAGCTTGTCTACGCGAAAAGTCCATTTGCGAAGCGCTTTGTCAAGCTGGGCTCTTACCTATGATCTGCCTATGCATACTTACGCTGAGCGGCCAGCGGAACAGCGGTCGTACAGCGCTTGCGGGGATTGTAACGACCATAAACTGATGTCAAATAAGGAGTATGTTAATGAGGGTCTGAATGTTCAGAATTTCGAACGGGTGAAATGGGGAGGCATCCGCTTGAACTGGCTGGTATACTGCCTGCTGGACCTTGAATGTCTTAGCAAGGAAGATCCGTTTACTGTCAGTGATGCAGATGTGGAAATCTTAAAGCGAATGATTGAAGCCATTGATTCTTGCGAAGATAAGGATGCCGCTCGGCAGCTGGAGAAACGATGGAAAGATATTTTTCCTGCGAATAAGAATGAACGTGACGTAATCATGGAGATTTGGGGATATGCGGGCCTGCTGGAATCGAAGGATGATTACCGTAAAGAGCGCGGGCGGGGGACCGATTTTATGTCGATGGCCACCTGGAGAGGGGAAGACGGGTATTCACATGAAAAGGTAGAGTACTATTTCGGCCGCTATCTGTAACAGGACTTAGCAGGAGGCATTGCGATGAAGAAACATAGCAAGAGATCGCTGCAAATTGTAGACATCGCCCGAGAACCCTTGGAGAGAATTCCTTATATCACTGCCGCTTCCCGAGGAGCAGGCATATCCTACGAATGGCTCCCAATTTATTGGGGTGAGATGATTGGGCTGCCGGAAGAATGGGATGCGCTGGTTATCGCTTCTGATTTGCAGGGGATCGCGGGGCATAGTAGTGTAGAGGGCCAGGAAGCTAATCAAGTGGTGGAATCTGCGAGAGGCGCGCAGAAGCTGCTGGGCGAAGAACTAGCGGAGATGCTGGCGCTCTTGCTGCAAATCCATTTGCCGGACTTGGACCCGGCCAAGGTGATGGTATGCCTTTGCGGCGATTTATTTACAGATCTAGCCCGAAGGGGGGCCAGCGGCGATCCACTTCCCGTATGGCGAGCTTTCCGCAAATATTTCGGGTTCGTGACAGGCGTTACTGGGAATCATGATCTCTTGACGAAGGCGGGGATAGACGAATTATCCTCTACGGCAGGAATTCATTTTTTCTCTGATGTAGATAAGTTTACATACGGCGGGCTGACCATAGCAGGGCTAGGAGGGATCATTGGCAGGACGGACAAACCTAACCGCATCGCGGAAGCTGATTATCTGGAAACCTTGCGTCGGCTTGTCAGGCAGGGGCCTGATATTCTACTGCTTCATGAAAGCCCAAAGATCGAAGCGCATGGACTACCAGGCAACCCGGATATTTTCGAAGAGCTGGAGGGGGCTCCTGTCCCATTAGTCTGCTGTGGGCATATTCATTGGGAACAGGGGCTGGCTGAACTAGATGACGGTCCGCAGGTTCTAAATGCGGATGGTCGTGCTTATATCTTCACAGCTGCGGTGCTGGATTAGGAAGATGGCAGGATGAAAGGATTTGTAATATTGGGGGCGTGGATATCCGTATCAAATCTAATAGAAGCTGCGCTTAATTGCGCAGCTTCTATATTGGAGATCAAGTTATATTGTTAGTTCAGCGGTACTTGTTTGGACAAACGTTCGAATTCATCCATGTGAGGGTTCAGCTTCTTCTGGATCCCCTTTAAGTACTTCAATGCATCGTCTAATTTACGTTGTTCGGATTTAGTATCTGCTGGAAAGCTTGAATATAATTTATTGATCGAGCCGTTACGGTATTTAATGCTGAACAGTGTGCCTTTTTGCAGTGATTCTTTTAGTCCGGAATTTGTACCCAGGATTTCCAGCTTCTCATTTCCATTTTTATAGGTAAAGCTATAATCCGGGTCTGCCTGGGCGTGAATCACATCATAACCATTTTGAAGCACCCCGTTTTTAAATGTACCCGTTTGGATTTCATTCCATATGACCTCGCCGTCTTCCTGGATCACTTTATGAGTCAAAGTTCCCTTGCCTTCCATTTTATCCTGCTTCCAAGCCCCGTTATAGACCACTTTATGCTGATCGCCGTCCTGCGTATATTCATTGATATATTTACCGCTGCCTTCGCGCTTGCCATTCACAAAATCGCCCGAGTATTGCTTGTTGTCCCCCCAATGGATCGTACCGCGTCCGTTAGGTGCTCCGTTTGTGACTTCACCATAGTATTGGGCTTGCTTCGAAATTTGAACTAATTCTTTTGTTGCCGCTGCATGCGCTGTGGAAGAAGCGGGAATGAGCGACACAGTGGCCAAAGCTGTGCAAAGAGCTACGGACAGAGATAAGGCAATGATTTTTTTCATCGTTTGGACTTCCTTTCGAATATGTAAGATATGCAGTTCGAGAAAAGAGGGAATCACCCGCAAGTAAAGATGTAAGCGTGGCTTCCAGCAACCTTATTATTTTAACGTTTTACTACTCAAGAAAGTTTCTATGAAAATATATGATGCCATATAGTTAATTTCGATTATTTGTGACAACAGTTGCAAGAGAAGGCTAGGTAAATCCAACTAACCAACCTGGGTCCAAAGGATTGTTTAACGTTCCCGTGAATGATAGAAATTGATTACATAACTTGCCAAGCATTATACTATTTTTGAATCAGGATCACGCTTTGTTTAGCTAATTTCTGTATAGGAATAGGACGTAATGAATTTCGTGCATATGAATTTTTTCGATACATATTGTTCCAAATAGGGAATCGGATCATATGTCAGTGGAATATGTAAGTGAGGGGGGAAATGCAGATGAAACTGACCGTAACAGTGAAAAAACCGGGTAAACGCAAGGAGCTTGTGGCCCAAGAGCTTGAATTGCCTGGCATTCCACAAACCCTCCGAGAATTGATTACCGGGGTTGTGGAAGGGGGAGTTCAGGCGTTTAAGGAACGCCAGTCTGAGAAGAATGTAATTCCCTACATAACGGAGACGCAGATCGGGGAAAGCGCAGAACAGGGCAAGGTAGGCTTTGGAACGGTTTACGATGATAGGCAGGCTGATCCTGAGCAAGCGGTGAGTGCGGCATTGACTGCTTTCGCAGATGGCTTGTATCGGGTGTTTATCAATGAGACGGAAATTGAGGATTTGGATGCTCCACTAGCGACCCAGGAAGGGGATCGTATCGTATTTATGCGCTTTACGATGCTGGCGGGAGGACTATGGTGAACATGGAGGGAGATTATGAAGGCTCTGACTCAGGAAGAACAATATTGGACAGCGATCGAAGCTAGGGTCAAAGAGACCGAGGCAGGCGAGGATACGGTGGTTCGGGAATTATACAAGCTCATTCGTGAGCCTTATATTAATTCCGATAGTGATGAATATATGGCACTGTATAAGGAATTGACTAGGCTCAGTGGCAAACGGCCGGATAGCTTCTATGATCCGCTTGAGCAAACGATGCTTGCTCTGACTGACGAGAAGACGGCAGAAATGGTAAATTACATTATCCGGCATGCGGTTGAGTTTCCGTATGCGAGTGGGTATTACCGGAGACCGTTCAGAACACAGCGGCCTGAAGTCCATTTGAACATGATTCTTGGCAAAATCAAAGAACTCTTCGCTGCCGAATCTTTGCAGTTTTCGCTACGGGATTACCTGACTAAACCGGATTATACCATCGAGCGGATCTACTGGATCAATCGAGTGATTCCAGATTTGATTGCTTATGAACTCGACCATGGTGATGGCTGGGTAGAAGAGACGCTAAGAGAGATCATTTATGGCGATAACCAGACGGCTCTCCTTAAGCCTGAAATGATCAAGGGGATTCTGATCAGCCATCGCGAGGATGTATATACGATGGTTGGAGAGTTGCTTATCGCAGCACGGCTGCAGGAAGGACTTCGCCAATCGATTGCCGAGCAGATGGATGCGGGTACGCTACAGGCGAATTTGTATTTGCTGAAAGTTATTTTGGATCACGACTTGTTCCGGTTCAGCTCGATTGTGCGTGCTCTTGGTACCTGGACCGGCATGGGGCTGGAAGCAGCAAATCAACGTGTGGCAGGCCAACTGTTACTGCAGGCTTATACCGCGCTTACTGATGAGAAGCAGCGTCGAGAGTGGCTTACTTCCGCAAATGCCAATCAGGTATACATTAGCCTCTGGGCTTCCGCTGTTCATGAGGAAGAGGTACTTCCGGAACAGATCAAGTATTTGATGGAGAACGGTGAGTACTATCAGAAGGTAGTCGCTCAATATGTACTGGCGAACAGTCAGAACCAGGCCGTGAAGTTTGAAATTGCTCGGAACAACTTGAATGAGAATGATCCGGAGCTGTTGTATTGGATATTGCAGAACTATAGCTACGATTATGAATATGAATGGCATGTTGGCGGGATCGAGCAGCGTGTTCTGAAGGTCAAGCGCACGCCTGCGTTGGAAGATAAGGTAACAAGAAAGCAGGAATTTGAGCGTTTCAAAGCGATTCTCAAAGCGGTTCCAGTGAAGGAGAAATCGGGCGTATCGGCAGTGCTTGATTTTGCGGGATTCCACTATTCCTCTGATCTGGTACTGCGCAAAATGTTATATTTGACCGCTTACGATATGGACTCTGAGTGGATCGCCGAGCTGATTGATATGTCTGCGCAAATGAGTCCAGATCTGAGGGGCGATTTGATCAATTATTTCGCAGGTGATTCTAGTTCTGAGAAGCAGCGGGCTTTTATTTTCGCTTCCCTCTCCGATAAGAGCATGACCAATCGCGAGCATGCGCTACGCCAAGTGAAGAAGCTGACATTGCATGGGAACGAGCAGAAGCTGGTTGAAGACTTGCTTAAGCTTAAGACAGGATCACTACGGCAGAATGCCATCGATATCCTCCTGCATCAGCCAGGAGAATTGCTGTCCCTAAGTCTAGAACGGCTGTTGTTGGCTAAAGGTGAGTTGCAGCGTCTTGCTGGACTTGAATTATTAACAGAGCTCAAAGACGATCAGGATCGCGCGGAGCAATACGAACAGTTGAAGCCGTGGGCAGATCGCATCACGAGTCCGTCGCCTAAGGAAAGACAGCTGCTTGATAAATTGAAGCAGGACAACGGTTTTAGCGCCGAGAACGGCTTTGGTCTTTACGATCCGCAGCAGACGGAGGCTTGGCTGCTGGAGCAGCGAGATGTATCTGGGGTAGACCTGAGGCAAATTTTGATGGTCTCTACAGAACGAGCAAGCAAGTTTCTGCATGGATTGGATGAGTTGGTGCATGAATATCGTGATACCGAATACGAGGTTGAGTATTACAGTGGCCATAAAGAATCTAAGCTCATCGGAGCTGAGTTAAGGCCTATATCGTACAAGAATTGGAGGGAGGTGCTGGATCACGATCACTTCGAGACAGGAAGTGAACTGCAGCATTATCCTTTAGCTGAGAAGTGGCAGAAGTTTTATGAAGAGAGTGGAGTGAGCACACAGGAGCTAATGGGACTTCATCTCACTCTGCAAATGAAAAATCTGAAGTATGGAGTAGATTCATTCTACAGTCATTTTTCCGATGTTTTTGACTACGATCTAATGAGGAAGACCAAGCTTTTAGAGGGCGGACGGAGACAATTCCTGGAACAGCATCTGCCGCTGGAGAGCATCCTGGAAGTATTGGAAATGTTGGATGATCTGCGATATACCCAACAGGTGATGACGTTGGTGTCTGCTTGCTTTATCGACAGCAAGAGAGGCGACACGTATGAGTTGGCGGAAGCCGCTCTGATCAAAGTGATGACGAGCGATGTGAAACAGCTGGAGAAGCAGGATCAACCCGTGTGGCTAGTGGCGGCAGATCCTTTGTATTCCATTTTGCAGAGCCGTGTCCATGATGTGGAGTCATTCCGCTCTTTCTTCCGAACGGCGGTTCAATATGATCTGCGGAGAGGAGAAATGGATGAGGAGGATCGTTATTCGATTCTTGATGTAGACCAATATTTCAGAGCATTTTTGCTGGAGTTGATCGGAGAGAACGAATTGTTCAAGGAATTACTTGGCGGGGATGCACGTAGTCACATGCGTGAGCTGACCTCACCACGGGATACACTGGTGAATCGACAAGAGCAGCTGATCGAGCTGCGTGAGCGAATCGTATCTCGTCTACTTGATATTGAGCTTGCTCGCGGCGATTTGTCAACGGATGCCACTAAGTTCACGATGTCTTTCGAGCGTATTTATGGTATGGAACCATTGATCCGTATACTGACGAGCTTGCGCGGTGAGACGTTTGTTCGTGGATATATTTATGGTTACAGTAACCAGACGACGAAGAAGGAGTCGCTCAGCCATCTCCTGAAGATTTGTTATCCGCGTGATGGGGAGGATGAGGAGAAGCTAGGGCAATTGCTCCAGGGAACGGGAATCACGGAGAAGCTTCTGCTTGAAGCTGCTATGTATGCACCGCAATGGATCGAAATTGTAGCCAAGTATTTGGGCTGGGAGGGGCTTCGCAGCGCGGCTTGGTATTTCCATGCCCATATCAATGAGAGCTTCTCAGCGGAAAAGGAGACCATTGTCGCCCATTACTCACCGATTACGCCGCAGGACTTTAACGATGGAGCATTTGACGTCAATTGGTTTAATGAAGCATATCGCACCATAGGTGAAGAACGCTTCCGCCAGTTATATGATTGCGCAAAGTATATTTCCGCAGGATCCAATCACCGCCGCTCACAATTGTTTGCCGATGCCGTGCTCGGACAATTGCGTCTCGATGACATGAAGAGATCCGTCATCGATAAGCGGAATAAGGAGCATTTGCTGGCGTACAGTTTGATCCCGTTTGCATCTAATCCGGAGCAGGATTTACGCGAGAGATATAACTTTATTCAGGAATTCTTAAAGCAGAGTAGGGGATTCGGTGCACAGCGGCGTGCGAGCGAAGGTACGGCCGGGCAAATTGCACTTGGCAATCTGGCTCGTAGCGCTGGATACGCCGATGTGATTCGGCTGACTTGGGATATGGAAGCTCGCATGCTGGAGCAATTGGCCGGTCTTTTTGAGCCATACGCTTTGGATACAGATACAAATGTGCACCTGACGGTGGACGAAGAAGGTAAAGCCGAATTAGAAGTAACTAGCAAAGGGAAGTTGCTAAAATCGGTACCGGCGAGATTCAAGAAGAACGTTTATATTGAGCAGCTCAAGCAAGCTAAGACGGAGTTGACAGATCAATACCGTCGTGCAAAGCGGGAATTAGAGCGTTCTATGGCAGAGCAAAGTTATTTCCGCGCTAGTGAACTGGCGGCCTTGTCAGCGAGTCCGGTGCTACGTCCGCTAGTTGCTGCGTTAGTGTTCAAAGCGGATCAGCAGCTTGGATATTTCACGGCAACAGAGGATGGTACTTTGCGACTGGTTGAACCGTCCGGCGATGCCTGGGTGCTTGCAGACAAGGATCAGCTGACGATTGCCCATCCACTGGATCTTTACGAGAGCGGCGAATGGAGCGACTATCAACGCGATTTGTTCTCCCGTGGCATCCGGCAGCCGTTCAAGCAAGTATTCCGCGAGCTGTATCTTGTGAACGAAGATGAACGAGCAGGCAAGACTGGATCGCAGCGTTATGCCGGGCACCAGGTACAGCCAAGCAAGACGGTAGCGCTGTTGCGCGGACGCGGTTGGACAGTCAACTACGAATCGGGCCTGCAAAAGGTGCATTATCGGGAAAATATTATCGCTACGGTCTATGCGATGGCGGATTGGTTCTCGCCTGCGGATACAGAAGCTCCGACGTTGGAGGCGGTGGAGTTCCTCGACCGGAAAACGTATAAACATATTCCTATAGCTGAGGTACCACCGATCTTGTTCTCAGAAACGATGCGAGACATCGATCTTGTTGTCAGCACAGCGCATGTCGGAGGCGTGGATCCGGAGGCGAGCCTGACGACGATCGAACTGCGAAAAGTGATCGTGGAGGAGTCCTTACGTCTGCTCAAGCTGGATAAGGTGAGACTGGACGGCAATTTTGCTCACATCGAAGGCAAGCTTGGGGAATACGCTATTCATCTTGGTAGTGGCATAGCATACAAACAAGGAACCGGGGCATTGAACATTATTCCAGTGCACTCTCAGCATCGCGGACGGTTGTTCTTGCCGTTTATGGATGAGGACCCGAGAACGGCTGAAGTACTGTCCAAGGTCGTGTTGCTAGCCGAAGATAACAAAATCAAGGATCCGCAAATTTTGATGCAGTTATAAAGGGGCAGATATTGGGAGCTGGGCGCTAGTGGCTAGAGGCTAGTGGCAACACGCTCGTACCTTTGGTGGTATAATCCCGTTAACGAAACTGTGACACGCTATTTAGGCAATATTGAGGCCTTTTTAAATCTAACGAAACACCATATCGCTATTTAAGCAAAATTCGGGCTTATCCCCGCTTTTTTCAAAGAATAACGCTACCACGTTTCGTTAGATTTTTTTGAGGCCTTTTTTGGCCTGAATAATGATCTGTAGTTTCGTTAGCGAATTCATCATAGCTATTGACATCACCTATTCTATTTTGCTACTATGTAACACGAAATAATTTTCCTTTAAAACGGTCCAGAGAGGCTGAAAAGGGGTACTTGATGTTATAAGATTAATAATATCTATGTATTTACATGCCCTTTTGTCCTCTGTGACGGAAGGGCTTTTTATTATGTTTTTTATGTGACTCTTTTAAAAGAAGTCCCGTGAGGCTTCAAAAGAGAATGGAGAAGTTTGTGTAATCCATTCCCTCAAACACCTAAAAGAGGTTTTAACAACAAGAAATTGGAGGAGCGCTAAAATGGATTATCGTAAGAAAACAGTGGTAGCTTCAGTAGCTGGTTTAACGTTAGAAGGGATGGACATCATGTTTATTTCCTTTGCGATGACAATGATTATTTCAGAATTTAACATTGATCTCGCAACGGGTGGACTGATTTCATCCATCACGAATATTGGTATGCTGTTAGGTGGAATTATTTTTGGGGTTTTAGCTGATAAGTATGGGCGGGTAAAAGTGTTTACGTACACTGTCTTGTTGTTTGCCATTGGAACAGCTCTAACTGGACTCGCAACGAATATTGAACAAGTATATATTTATAGATTTATTGCAGGTCTTGGCGCAGGAGGCGAATACGGAATAGGTATGGCTCTTGTTGCTGAGGCCTGGCCAAAGAATAAGCAAGGGAGAGCTTCTTCATATGTTAGTGTAGGTGCTCAGTACGGGGTTATTTTAGCAGCATTGCTCAGTGCTGTTATTCTACCAACTTTAGGGTGGAGAGCTTTATTCTTAGTTGGTGTGTTACCTGTTATTTTCGCCTTTATTGTACGTAAGAATCTTGAGGAATCACCGGAATGGCTGGCTGCTCAAAAAAATAAAAAAGAGGACAATAAAGGGAAGTTAGCCGGGCTTTTTGCGACGCCTAGAACATCGATGACAACAATTTCATTGATTATTATGGCAACTGTGCAAATTGCCGGCTACAATGGCTTAATGATTTGGTTACCATCTATGTTGCAGAAATCTCAAGGTTTATCGGTTTCAAGCTCTGCTTTATGGACAATTAGTACAGCGGTTGGCATGATTATTGGGATGCTTGCGTTTGGCCGATTTATGGATCGATTTGGCGCAAAGCGGGCTTTTGGTATATTTTTGATTGCATCAGCATGTGCTGTGTTTTTATACTCTTACGCAACTGGAAGTATCGCCATTTTACTCGGTGGCGCGATTGTCGGCTTTTTCTCGAATGGCATGTTCGCCGGGTATGGAGCTTTAATTGGTAATTTTTATCCTGTACAAATTCGAAGTACGGCGACAAATACGATTTTTAACTTCGGTAGAGCTATAGGAGGATTTTCACCAATTTTTGTTGGCTATATTCTTCAAAGGTATGACATGACGGTCGTAATGATCTACTTGGCTGCCTTATACTGCGTTTCCTTCATTGTGATGTTAACTTTAAAAAAAGGCTCAAACCAGGATCTACAATCGGTTGAAGTAAAGTAATTGAGCATTTTGCAAGCTCTTCTGCAGCGGCTCATGAGTCACACTCAGCGGAAATGCTTGGCTGCTTGCGGGTAAGGCCGGATCGCGGCGTTATGCCACCGGACACCTCCCGCTAACGAAACTGTGACACGCTATTTAGGTAAATTTGAGGCCTCGAGAGTTCTAACGAAACACCATATCGCTATTTGGTCGAAAATGGGGAGTAATCCTGTCTTTTTCACTAAATAGCGATACCCAGTTTCGTTAGAATTTTGTGAGGCCTTTTTTTGCTTAAATAACGATATGTAGTTTCGTTAGAGAATAAGGTGAGTATTTGCCACACCTGTTGTTCGGCTCATAGGTTTCTTAGACGGTATTTGCGATATCTCTTACTTCCGGTGGCTACCTCCAAATGATTCGCAGATACCAGCTTATGTAAAATACGCCGTGCGTATTGGTCTGAAATGCTCAGGTGATTTGCAAGCTCTGCCGGACTAAAAGAATGGAACTGTCGTAGTGCAAAACGTACGGTTTCCGCTTCAAGATAATCTAGCTCGGGCGGCGCATCAACAGCCATAAACCTGCCAATGAATGATAGGATAAGCTGTTGACATCGCTGCGGCTCATCTTTAATTGAAAGGTAAGCAATCGGCAAAATGATCCAATGATCCAGTGCTAACAAGCTATGCCGCCAGCAAAGGTCCTTAAACCGTCTAACGTCAAGATCCCTAGCATGGGGGCCGTAGCCTTGAATTTCGATGGCACCTTTCATTGTTCCAGGAAGATAGGCAAGATCGATGTAACGATACCCGTTATGAAAATCGCGTACTTCCCATTCAGGATATAAGTGATCGAAATGTTGAACGGCGGGATACCAAATGGTGCGTAGAAATTCAATTGTTCCATGTCCCAGTCCTTTTACTAATAATTCACGTCTTCTTTGATTTTCTTCCTGAGCAATATTTTTCTCCAGCCATTCCTCATATATCTGCTCGAATGTTGACAATCTGCTTCACCACCGATTTGAAATTTTAATAACAAAAAAGCCGCCTCGATACATAAGTACCGAAGCGGCGTATGCTTTACGACCACATTAGGATAAGTTTAACCTCCATCCTAGAATTTGACAACTATTTAGATAGTGTCGTTGGTTGACTGCAATGCCACTAGTGCAACCGGAGCGCCGTCACTAAGAATAAGTTGCCATTGAGCTCCAAGAACCTAATTGAACAAAACTTGGCAACATTAGTCGCCACAACCCCGCTAACGAAACTGTGACACGCTATTTAGGCAAAATTGATGCCTTTTCAAATCTAACGAAACACCATATCGTTATTTGAGCGAAAATGAGGAGTAATCCTGTCTTTTTCACTAAATAGCGATACCCAGTTTCGTTAGAATTTTGTGAGGCCTTTTTTTGCTTAAATAACGATACGTAGTTTCGTTAGAGAATAGGGAGAGGCTTATGCCACACCTGTTGTTCAGCTACAGATCTAAAAGACAAAAAAACCGCCTCGATCATCAATATCGAAGCGGCATCTACCTTATGGCCAATTTACATAATTGTAACTCGCTATTATGAGTTTTGCAACTTTTGCTATGATATATCTCAATAGGGTGCGACAGATCAACTTGGCAGTGACTTTTAGATTAGTCCTTTTGTTTTATGGCAGGAGGAAATAGGTGGCATCTGGTAGAATACATATTTAAATAAATATATTGATAAGTGGGGAAAGAGAAATGGCACTAATTGATGTAATCAAGTATGATGGCTCCCCGGACGTTCTCGTATGGAAGCATCCCGAGACAGAATTAGGGACATGGACTCAACTAATTGTAAATCAATCCCAGGAGGCGATTCTGTTCAAGGATGGCAGAGCGCTTGATTTATACGGCCCTGGTCGTCATACGTTAAGTACAGCAAACATACCGATATTGAACAATATCATCAATTTGCCGTTTGGAGGAAAATCTCCGTTTTCGGCTGAAGTTTGGTATATTAACAAGGTAAGTTCGTTGGATGTGAAGTGGGGAACGTCCAGCCCGATTCAATTACAGGATCCTAAGTATAATATTATTGTTCCTGTTAGGGCTTTTGGACAGTTGGGTATTGAAATTGAGGATTCACGCAAATTCCTGACCAAATTGGTAGGAACACTACGCGGATTTACCCAGAATACGTTGGTCGAGTACTTCCGCGGCTTAATAGGAATGAACATTAACTCGCTAATTACTTCGTACCTTGTACATAAAAAGATCAGCGTGCTGGAGATCAACGCATTTACTAGTGAAATGTCAGATCATTTCAAAAGTTCTGTAGCTACTGCTATGGAAGAGTACGGGATTAATGTCTTAAACCTATACGTTCAGAGCGTGAACCTTCCAGAGTCGGATCCTTCCGTCAAGCGCTTGAGAGATGCGCTGGCACGCAAAGCGGAGATGGACATCCTCGGATACAATTATCAGCAGGAGCGTACCTTTGATACGTTAGAGGGAGCCGCCAAAAATGAAGGAAGCATGCAGGCCGGAATTATGGGGACCGGACTTGGCTTTGGAATGGGATCAGGCATTGGCGGCCCGATAGGAAGTGCGATGTCCGAGCTTGCAGGAGCTATGAATACAAAAGTGACAAACAAGCAAGCCGCCTACCGTATTTGTTCGAACTGCCAGCATGCTAACGAGGAGAATTCGGCTTTTTGCAGCAGCTGCGGCCAGCCGTTAGCGGAGAGTATACAACAAGCCGCGGCCAAGGAAACCGTCGCAACCTGCAACGTTTGCGGCTCTCCGATTCAGAAGGATTCCAAGTTTTGTCCGAACTGTGGTGATAAATATTTTGCCTGTCCAAGGTGCGGTACGGATAATCCTGAGAATAGCCTGGAATGTGTAAAATGTAAGGAGCCGTTACCTCGTCATTGTCCCAAGTGCAGCGAATTAGTGCCGGGTAGCAGTAAATTCTGCGGTAATTGTGGTACGGAAGTTGTTCTAAAATGCAATAGCTGCGGGCATGAAGTTGGTCCAAATCAAAAATTCTGTTTGGAATGCGGGGCCAGCCTGTTGGAAGGGGGCAACGATTAGTGGCAACCAATCGGTTACCTTTAGGAAAGATCGTATTATTTGGTCTATATCTGGTAGCAGTCTTTTCAACGCTAATCTCTTTTTTGGCACTATATACGGGCTTTGTGATGACGATTTCCTTCTGGATTTCGCTGATCTCTGTTCTATTGGCGGAAACCGTCCTGTGGCGTTATGCGGATTATTGGTTCGGTAATGTCGATACCATTAAAAGAATGATTCCCGGATATCTGGCTCTTGGTACCGTTATTGTTGCTTATTTCGTGGCAGTACTTATTTTTTCCTTTTTTACCGGATTCGCTGATCTAGCTCTACGTTGGTTCATCCTCTTGCATGTGTTGACCTTTGCCATGGCGGTTATTCTTGGCGGGCTACTTATCTTGTTCCTAAGATCAGCTATCGATCGCGAAGAGGAGACGAGCACAGGCGTTATCAACTTGCATGCTATTGAAATGGCGTTAAAGGAATTACACGAAAAAATTCGTTCCGTAGATAGCCCGTACAGTCATGAGATTGAGTCCGTTATGACCAAACTGATCGACAAGGTTCATTACAGCGATCCGGTTACACCACAGTCACTTACATACATGGATCAATCATTGTATCATCAGATTCATTCACTGATAGAGCAGGTAACGCTGATGTTTTCTGGCGACCAAGAGTTATCATTTGAGGTTATTCTGCAAAGCTTAAATGAATTCTCTAGTACACTTGCCAGACGTAACAGCCAGCTACTCATATCGAAATAGTCTTTAATGTTCAGGTTTAGGAGGTTAGGAAGTGAAGAAATTATCCGGTGTCTTGCTTATGATTTTATCAATAGGTTTGCTGCTTATTGGAATCGTCGGTTTTTTTGGAGGTTTGGCCGCTTCTGAAGTGGCGATTAGCATATTTGCTCTTATTCTATTAATTGTACCAGGCATTCTGTTGTTGATTATGAGTATCAGGATGGTTGATGCCAAGAAGCAGCTCCCGATTAATATGGCAGGCTATCCTCAAGGTAGGTCAGCAAATCCTGGTAATTATAATGGAATACCGAATGGTGGACCGTATGGAATCCCTAATTCAAACCAACCGGGCCCCTCTGCGAAGGGAACAGTTAATAGAGGTTTTGACCCGCTCGATGCCAGGTCGGTCAATGATTATGTACAGGAGCAGATCAAACAGGCAGGCAATCAGGGGGTTAGAACCGTTACCACCAGTTATGTATATACTTCATCGTCGGAGAATGACAATGCAGTTAATGCTTTTCCGGGAGATGCTTCTTCAGTAGCAGGTGGGGCTCCTAAAGTACCTGTATCCGTCGAGTGTCCGGGATGCGGAGCCGTAGCTACAGTTCCACCGGATCGGTCGGTAAAGTGCGATTTCTGCGGTGCTGTAGTACCCTATAAAGAGGCAACGACTTAGTTTTTAATATGATTGTAGACGATAAGCCATGAAGCAGCTCACTATATTTTACAGGTGGGGGGTTCGTGGCTTATTTGCTGTATAGATACTTCTAGCATCGATAACTGTTATGTCGCGTATACATAAATAATCTTGTTCAAGCAGTAAGTAGTTCCTTTCTGATTGGGGGGATCGATTTGGTGATAGCAGTTTGTGTTGTTGCCGTCTTGGGGTGTATTTCAGGGTTTGTGCTGTTTCGAAAAAACACAGTACCGGAAAGTACAGAAACCTATATACGAGATGAACGGATTTCCGTCATTATCCCGGCCAGAAATGAGGAAGCGAACTTGCCGCATATTCTCAGCTCCTTACTGCAACAGAGCTATCAACCGGATGAGATTATTGTTGTGGATGATGGTTCGGAGGACCGAACTCGAGAACTTGCAGTTAGTTTCGGCGTGAAGGTGGTCGATAATCCGGAGCTGCCTGTGGGGTGGACGGGGAAGACCTGGGCCGTATGGAACGGCTTCCTGCATAGTTCCGGTGAATTGATTGTTTTTCTGGATGCGGATGTCCGGCTGGTTCCCCAGGCGCTTGAGAAGCTGCTTGGAATACGCCGCAAATTTGGCGGAGTTATCTCCGTCATTCCGTATCACTATACGGAGAAATTCTACGAACGACTAGCAATGATCACGAATGTTCTCGGCGTGTTCGCCTTCACCTCACCTTTTGAACGCAAAAGTAAACAAACAGGGCTATACGGTTCCTGTATCATTACGACCAGAGTGGACTATGAAGAGGTTCAGGGACATGATGGAATCAAGTCGGAGATTTTAGACGATCTTAATTTAGGGGCAAGGTATCGGGCAGCAGGAATTCCGGTGACCAATTTCCTGGGGCATGACCTTGTCTCCTCCAGAATGTATCCGGGCGGGATCAAAAGTGAGTTACAGGGTTTTGGAAAAGGGGCTGTTCTCAGCACCGCCAATTTGGCTGCACCAACCACCGTATTGGTTGCGTTATGGCTCGTTGGGCTCATCGTATCAGAGAGCTTCTTATTTCTCTGGGGTAACGAATCGTGGTTTTTTGCTGCACTGGCCGGATATATAATATATACGCTTCAAATTTTTTACTTTATTCAGTACGTAGGGAAGTTCGGTAAGCTTATGCCGCTGGTTCATATTTTATCAACATTGTTCTTTCTGATTGTGCTCCTGTATTCCGCCTATCAGGTCGTATTTATTGGTGCTGTGTCGTGGAAAGGAAGGGCAATCCAGGTGAGGGGCAGGTCCTAGCAATGATCATCTTGTTGACCGTTACGGCATTTCTGTCCGGCTCGCTGATGTTCTCTTATTGGCTAGGGAGGGTAGCCAGCAAAGATATACGAAGAGAAGGGGACGGCAATCCGGGTGCCTTCAATTTATGGCAAGCGGCGGGTTATAGACTCGGGATGTTGGGCATTGTGCTCGATTTTGCCAAAGGGTATATTCCGTTACTCTTGATGCTGCAGTCCGGGTTCATTCAAGGCTATGAACCGGTCTATGTCGCTCCTGCTTTTATTTTGGGGCATGTATTCTCACCATTTATGAAATTCAAGGGTGGCAAAGCGATAGCCGTGACCTTTGGGGTGTGGAGTGCACTGACCAGGTTTGAGGGAGCTCTGGCTTATGCACTCGTATTGGCTTTAATGAAGCTCTGCTTTAGATGGCTACCGAGCCGCAGAACAGATCCAAGGGACGCAGATGGTTTCCAGGTGGTTGCTGGATTTCTTATATTACCGATCTATATTGGGCTAATCCATTTCTCAATGCCCTTGTTATATATCTGGGTGATTAACTTTGGTATTTTACTCTATACGAACCGGAAAGCCTGGATATCCTTTCTCAAGAGCAACTCCTATCATCGAACTACGCGTAATCAGGGGCACAAGGGTGATCAGTAGGAATTGTTATTCGATGAACAACGGTAAGATATATTCACGAAAAATATCCGGCTGTTCTTTTTCCTTGCGATTATCATGCGTCTGCACAACCACTGTCTCAAGGCTGGGAATGATATGGATGAATTGCCCGCCGAAGCCGCGTGCATAGAAGTAATCGATCGAAGACAATGAATCCACCCACCAGTGCCAGCCATAAAATCCACGACGCGGCGCTTCGGCGGAAAGAGCAGGCTTGACGGATCGGGCGATAAGCTCCGACGAGATGATCTGCTGATTCTCCCAGATTCCCTGCTGCAAATAGAGTTGACCGAACTTTAACATATCAGCAGGTCGAAGCCATAATCCGAAGCCGCCGGTGTGGAAGCCCTGCGGGTCGGTCTCCCATTTATAGGACTCAATCCCAAGCGGACCGAATAGATGCTTATCAGCAAATTCGGCAACGGACAAGCCGGTCGCTTGTACTAGAATAGCGGACAGTAGATGTGAGACTCCGGAATTATACTCCATTCTTGCCCCAGGCAGATCAGAGAGAGATTGATTCAGCACGAAATCGATCCAATCCGGCGTCCTGGTCATTTTCGGAAAAGAATTTTGCCCGCCAAACTCTGTCCAATCAAATCCGGCAGACATCGTTAATAGATGATCGATCGTGATATCGAGCTTACGAGCATCCGATATTTTGCCGGCGGCGGATTGCTCGTCCGTCTGGATGCCGTCATACTTCGCCTTGACGACAAGCTCCGGGAAGTATTTCGAGATTGCAGTTTCTGGAGGAGGAACAGCCCCTTGGTCCATGGCGATGCAGACTAGAGCGGATAGAATGCTCTTGGTGCAGGAATTGATCTTGGCGATTTGGACCGGGGTGTTCGTGTCTTTGTAATATTCGAATATAAGCTGCCCCTGCTTACTAATCAGACAGCTTCTTAGCTTCAGTTCTGCAAGGGAGGCTGGCAGTGATGTGAGTTTCATGGCGTGTTCATCCTTTGGATAATATGTATGTACATATAACATTATGGCCTAAATAAACATAAAAAACAGCCCTTAGCGTCATTCAAGTGACGAAAGGGCTGTTTGTCATAGGGTCTAATAAAAGTTATTTCTTCACTTTCAGTCCGAGAGCCTGCATCAGCTTGCTGAATACTTCTGTATTCTCGTAGATCCCAGAGAATAGTTCGGCATTTTTACCTGTTGCCGTTAATGGAATATCTACAGCCGTATGTCCGGATGTCGTCCAGTCCACAACGAAGTTATGCTTCGATTTAGCGATAGCGAACGGTCCGTCCTCTTGAGAAATGCCATCTCCTGATTCGTCTTCATTGTCCACCGCTTCGATCGAGAAGCCGCCAGTCTCATGGTCGGCCAGCACTAATACGAGCGTATCTGGATTTTTCTTAGCGAAATCTTTAGCGACCTTAACGGCTTTATCTAGCTCTTGGCCAGATTTAATCGTCATTTTTGCATTATTTGCGTGGGCAAATTCATCCGTGCCTTCCTCTTCGACCATCAGGAAGAATCCCTTCTTGTTGGTGGAGAGTGTATCGAGCGCTTTCTTCGTCATATCAGGCAGGGAGACGACCGGATTGTAAATATCGCCTTCGCCTTCCGGATTTTGCTGGAACATTTCCTCATTGGCGAACAAGCCGAGCAGCTTACCGCTCTTCGCTTTTTGCAGTTCCTCTTTGCTAGAAACATAAGTATAACCTAATTGCTTAGCTTTATTAACAAGGTTGCCTTGAGTTCCCTTGCTCTTCTCAGAAGGATCTTCAGCAGGCTCATCCTCGAACTTACCTGGATCTCCGGCAGGGTACCAGAAGTCCTCGCCGCCACCGAGGATGACGTCGATCTTGCTCTCGGTTATGAACTGCAGTGCGATATCGCTCTGCTTGGAGCGGTCCTCCACATGTGCGCCAAAGGCAGCGCCTGTTGCGTCCGTCACTTGACTGGTTGTCACGACGCCAGTAGATTTACCGGATTCTTTGGCATATTCCATAATCGTCTTGACTTTCTTCTTGTCCGCATTCATGCCGATCGCGCCATTGTATGTCTTAACGCCGCTAGCATAGGCGGTTGCGGCTGCAGCAGAATCTGTTACCGGAACGGTGGAGCTCGTATGAACCAGACCAGTATAAGGCATATCATCCATTGCCAGCTTACCCTCAAGGCCAACGGTTGCTAGTCGGATAGCATTGCGCTGCGCCGTGCCCATTCCATCTCCAACGAATAGAATTACATTCTTCGTAAGCGGGGATGCGGCATCTGCATGACTTGCGATTTGCGTGGAGATCGCACCGGAGACGAGAATAGCTGCAGCGGCAGTCGCTACAATGGTTTGTTTCAATTTGGTCTTACGTGGCTTCATATTTTCCCTCCTAAGTTATGTTCTACAAGTTAATAGTAGGAGACTTACGTTAAGAGAGTGTTTTCGCAATTAACAGTTTATGTAAATGAATAAAGACAGCCTGACGAATCAGGGCTGTCTTTGTACATTTTGTTGATGATATCCCAATTAATATTCATCAAACATGGCTGCAATTTCGTGATACTCTGTCGTCTGTGTCAACGCAAGAGAGAGAAGGATCCGGGCTTTCTGTGGGACAAGACTATTGCAAGGAATGGAATTGGCTGACAAGTCAATATAAGCATCCTTGAGTGTAATGCCACTTGAAATGCGCGAGCAGCGTACTACCGGAATATTGTTGTTCTTGAGTGCCCGAACCCGGTCGATCCACGGTTTGCTATAAATGCCTCCGCCAGCGCCAGCGATGACGATCCCTTTGGAGATTGTAGCCAGATAATCTAGAATCCCGGGGTCAGCATCGACATGGAAATAAGCGACAGAGACTGTTGGCAGTTCAGATATTTGCGAAATATCAAATTGGGCATCCGTTGTATGCTTCTTCAGTGAGCGGGTATAGAAGAAAGCTTGATGGTCCCGCATATAACCAAGGCAGCCGAAGTCCCGTTCGTCAAAGGCATTGGCCTTGAAGGTGTTCACCTTTTGCACATCTCTGCCACTGTAGATCCCTTCTGCAAATACGACCATTACGCCTTGCCCGATCGCCTCTGGATTCGCAGCCAGTGCAATGGACTGGAACAGGTTCAGCGGGCCGTCTGCGCTAATTGCCGTAGCCGGGCGCATGGAACCGGTAATAATGACAGGTTTGTCAGTCTTGACGACAAGGTTCAGGAAATAGGATGTCTCATCAAGCGTATCTGTCCCGTGAGTGATGACAAAGCCGTGAACATCTTCTCTTTGGGCCAGATCATTGATGATGGTGGCCAAGGTCAACCAGTGTGAGCCAGTAATGTCAGCGCTGCACAGATTGCTAATCTGTAAGCCGCTGCAATTCGCGATCTCATTCAAATGCGGCACACTATCCAGAAGATGTTCTATAGGTAGTGAACCTGGCTCGTAGTTCAATGTTTTATGCGCTTCTCCACTGCCGGCAATCGTCCCGCCGGTAGCTAGAACGACAACATTTTTTAGCTTAGGATTATAAGAGGGCAAAGCTTCAAACTTTACGGAATAATCAGGTATTATCATGTACGAGTTCCTTTCCAGTTGCGATCTATTCAGTGCTGCTTAGTCAGAAAATTAACGTATATTTGCCAATAAGTCAATACGGCGACTTCTTGGATTGTTGCAGGGAGCGTAAATATTCCCATGATATTAGTTTTATGTGATTATTTTGAAGCGTGTGCTTGATTAACGGATCATTGAATAGCAGAAATTCAAGCCCCCTTTTTTCGAAGTGCGGGGTAAGAGATTGAAGCTCTCTCGTCACCTTAGCTGGGTGGGCGACAATTTGTGTAATACCTGGTTTGCAGCATTCAATCTGCTGAATCAGCCTGTCTCTCATCTGATCGTAATTCTCTCCGGGTTCAAGATGATAGGGGAGCGATATCAGATCATCAATTAACTTGATTCCACGACGCTTAGCAGAAACAATTCTTTGTTCAAAAAGACTTTTTTGGCTTCTACTAAAGAAAGACTGATCTATAATCCGTAAAGGTAAATTAAAGGGTAATTCATACTTCTCGCATAAATCGAATACGATTTCAAGAAAATCGCGGCCGGTCGCTAGACCCATCACTGAGCCGGCATGGCTATCCAAATGCGTAACATCGATTCCATGCGAGAGCGCCCATATTATTTGCGCTTCCAATTCCGCTTTTACCTGAGAGGGATCTGCATTCATCTCAACAAATGTAAGGTCTTTAGGAAAGAAGCCTTCATCAGTAACCAGACTACCCAGATCATACTCCTGAAATACAGGTTTCAATGAATAGTTCTCTGTACTTGTTAGCGTCAAATGTATTCCGACTTTGATCTTATGATTCATGGAACATAATTTAGGTACCTCTATTGCTGCGGTACACGGTACCATGAGCGAAGAGGATGTGATCGAATCGTTCTCGAACAATTCTACTATGGCTTGATTTGCACTATGTGTTATTCCAAAGTCGTCTGCGTTGATAATAATAGCTCGATCATTAGGCATAAGCCTTGGATGTCCCACTATTGTTACACCTCCATACACAAAATAAAGGGACGTTGTCTACGAATTATCGTAAACGACGTCCCTAAAATGTAATATTGAACTTGATACACGCATTATACACTGGAAATGGCGAAAGTAAAGAGGATTCTTAATATTTATCAATAAATAGGGATCCATCACTCTGCACTTCAGCATAGAATACTTCATCGGCAGAATGGATTCCTTTTTTCTGTAACTCTTGATGCAGCCAAGTTTCATCCAGGTTTAATTCCTTTAAGTTCTTTTTGACTATTTTCCCATCCGAAATGATCTCGGACGGTAAATAAGTGAAAATGGGAGTAGGAATATGTAAGTCTCCTTTAGTGGCGGGTTGTTTGAATTCCTTTCTAAGCACGCTTATTTTCCCATCGGGTTCCAGGATTGCATAGTGAACGTCCTGTATACTGAATATATCCTTTTCCCGCAGCATCATACATAAATCATCCAAGTTTAAACGGGTCGATTTTAATGTTTCCCTCATAATCTTCCCTTGTTTAATAATAATCTTGGGTTGCCCATCCATCATAATTCGGGCTTTACTTGATTTTAAGCTTAGATAGCTTATCAGAATCGCCAGGATTGCCCACCATATTAAGCTTATTATGCCGTTAAAAAAAGGAGTATCTCTTCTAACGACAATTTCCGCTGCTATAGAGCCGATCGTAATCCCGGTAACATAATCGAAAAAGGTAAGGTGTCCGAGCTGTTTTTCGCCTAGGAGCCTGGCAAGTGTGAGAAGGGCGAAGAAAGTGATAGTCGTCCTTAAAATCATTTCCCAAAAATTGAATTGTATAAATCCGTTCACATCATCCACATCCTTTTTGCAGGAATTTCTATGGTTTAGTATGATTGGATGGATGTTTATTATACGTTAGCTATTCTGCTGAAGGTAGTATGATGCGTCGCGACCGATGAACTGTCAGCGCTATTTCATAACTCCTTGAATCACAATCTTCAATGCTTCATCGATGGCTTCGGACGTTGTCAACTTGTTCTCCAGTAGAAAATCGTAGTCGATAAAGATATCGCTGATTTCCTCCAGCATTTTGGATAAAACCCCGAAATGAACCTCCGACTTGAGGATGCCATCCGCCTGAGCTTGCTCCAGCAATTTTTGTATAGAGCGTGTCTTGAAGTGCTTTAATTCCTCGATTCTGGACCATTCTTCAGGATAAAACTGTTTAGCTTCAGTTAAGAGGGCGAGGGGAATTCTGTATGTGTGGTTGGAATAAATGATCGAATGGATTTTATCCCAAAAGTTCAGGTCGCTGTTGAGTGCGCTAATCACGCTGTTTCGATCGCTGTCCAGTGTTGTAATAAAGAACTCCCGGATAATTTCATCTTTACTGTGAAAGTGTTGATAAATTGTTTTTTTGCTGATTTTTAAGTCCTTTGCAATTTCATCGATCGTGAACTTCCTAAGTCCATATTTTTCAATGAGTCCAGCAGCGACACTAACGATATTCTTCTTCATATACGAATCCTCCTAGTACGATGTTCTCTCGGAATTCCTCCGAAAGCAATCAAAATAATCCCTGCCATTCCTATGACAATCATCGTTAGCCAGGTTAGGCTCTCTGAAATTCCCCACAGAAATCCGGTGATCAGGGCACCGATAAAATTACCTATGAATTGGAAAGAATTAAAAATTCCATTCGCTGTCCCCCGATAACTGTCCTCTGCGATGTTGTTCACATTGGCCGCCACAAGGGTGGTCAGGGAAATGTACGCACACATAAATAAAGTTGTACCAGCAAGCAAGGAAACGAATGACGTCTTATTAAAATAAAAAATAATGCTCACGGCTGAAATCACGAAGGAAGCAATCAGAACATAATAATTGTTGTTAATACTCTTCTCAGCCCAAGTGACTGCGGCTTTCATAAATATTACAGCTGCAATAATAGCTGGTACGAAAATTTTCCACATTCCGGTTTCTCCTGTTATTTTACTCAAATCGAGAGGCAGTGCATAGAATACGGAGACCATCATGAAGTTGTTGAGGAAGGCTGCCAGATTCAGTGTTACAAAAGTCCTGTTTTGAAGCAAGAGCCGAAAAGTTCCTTTCGGAGCAGCTTGTGCCTTAGTCTGCTGCTTGCTGTCCTTCAAGAAAAACAATATATAGAGTAAGTTCAGGGTAAGCAGTATGGCACAGGTCATAAACATCCATCTTACGGACATGATCTCGCGCAGTAATGGACCGACCGCGAAGGCGAGAGCCGCTGCAACGGAAATAAAGGCTCCAAGAATACTCATCGCTTTCGTTCTATCTTTTTCGTTCACCATGCCAATACTCCAAGAATAGGCAACCCCAATGATAGCACCGCTGCCCTGTAATGCACGTGAAACGATCAACAGAGCTATACTGTTAGAGAAAAAAGCGAGGACAAGCCCAATGACGACAAGCACCAGCCCAATCAGGATCATTCGCTTGTTCCCGTATTTATCGCTAAGTACTCCATAGGGAATTTGAAATATAGCTTGTGTTAGTCCGAAGATTCCGACGGCAAGTCCGGCCAATAAAGGTGTGTATCCAACAAGATCTTTACAGTACGTAGAAATAAAAGGCATTACGATAGTCATGGACATTTGCCGAAGAGCTAATGCAAGACTGAGCATAACAACCGGCAGCATAGCAGAGACTGACTTGACGTTTTTCATGTTCAACCCTCCAGGGAAATGCGGAAACTTTTTTAGTATAATAAGTTTCCGAAACAAATTTTACATCTTTAATTAAGGGCAGTCAAGACTCCGTTGAAACCTATGGTAATTTGAAAAATAGAATACAAAGAAAATGAGGTGGATTTCCGTCTTTAATTTTCTCAATTTTGGTAGAAAATATAAAAAATAAGTTGAAATAACATTGGAGATACCCTTATAATGGTAATAACAAAAAAGATAGCGCTATCATTTAGCATAATTCGAAACCGGTTTAGATCCAAAGCACGCTGCGCGGGCGTGTGTAGAAGAGCAAGGCAATCTTCCAAATAAAGGAGCGAGTGTGAATGTTAAGACATGGGAAAAAACTGTGTTTATTTCTGGTGTTTACTCTCCTGATTGCTTTTGTGCCTACGATGAAGACAAGTGCAGCTGATTGGAACCTGGTTTGGAGCGATGAATTTAACGGCTCATCCTTGAATTCTGCCAACTGGACGGCTGAAATTGGAACCGGCAGTGGTGGTTGGGGAAATAATGAGCTGCAGTATTATACAAGCCGGCCGCAAAATTTGCAGGTAACGGGTGGTAATCTAGTTATTACTGCGCAGAAGGAATCGTATGGAGGGATGAACTATACCTCTGCAAGAATCAAAACGCAAGGCCTGCAGAATTTTAAGTATGGCAAGGTGGAGGCGCGAATCAAGCTTCCTTCCGGTCAAGGGTTATGGCCCGCCTTTTGGATGCTTGGCTCGAACATTACTTCTGTCGGCTGGCCGGCAAGCGGTGAGATCGATATCATGGAGCGGGTTAACAACAATCCTTATGTGAACGGAACTGTACACTGGGATGCGAACGGCTATGCAAGTTACGGGAATATTTCAGGCAATCTGGACTTCTCGCAATTTCATACGTACAGCATAGAATGGGATGCCAACTACATCCGTTGGTTTGTAGATGGTAACAAGTATAACGAAATTTATATTCAGAACGGAACGGGAAATACAGAGGAATTTCAGAAACCGTTCTTCATTCTGTTGAATATGGCAGTCGGCGGCAACTGGCCAGGCAGTCCGAATGGTTCGACGCCTTTCCCGTCACAGATGCTCGTTGATTATGTAAGGGTATATCAAGTGGCGAATTCATCGAACATTATAAGCGGCGGTATTTATACTCTCGCTTCTAAAGCAAGCGGCAAGGTACTAGACGTAACCGATGTCTCCCTGGCTGATGGTGCAAAAATGCAGCAATGGACGAATTATAGCGCCAGCAACCAACGCTTCAAGGTGGAGAGCACAGGGGATGGTTATTATAAACTCACGGCAGTCCATAGCGGCAAGGTGTTAGATGTGCCTAATTCAAGCAACGCAAGCGGCGTGCAGCTACAGCAATGGAATGATAACGGCACTAGTGCACAGCGGTGGAAGCTGGTTGATGTCGGCGGAGGCTATTACAAGCTAGTGTCCAAGGCTAGCGGGCTTGTTATGGACGTATCGGGATCCTCAACTGCTGATGGAGCTGCCGTTCAACAATGGACCGATAATGGAACGGATGCGCAGAAATGGGCATTTACTAAGGTAAATTAAACAGGCTAAGCAAATTAATTCATAGATGAATATCCGCTTAGAGCACCAGAAAGGCCCGAGTCTTCAGACTCGGGTTTTTCTTATTACTTATAGCCATATATTTTTGATAATAAAGGACAAAAAGTACCGGATATATATAGGTATAAAATGCCGAAGAACTGTTCGAACAAAAAAGGAGGAACCATGAGCGGTGTAGCGGTAGGTAAAAGCGTGCCAAGGAATGAGACTTGGGAGAAAGTAACTGGCGCTGCCAAATATGTGGATGATTCCTCTAGATCGGGAATGCTGTATGCCAAGCTAGCTGTAAGTCCGCATGCTCATGCCAGGATCATTTCGATTGATTCGTCAGAAGCTTGGAGCATACCTGGGGTAAAAGCGGTGGTCACTGGACAAGATTTTCCGGTGTTAACTGGTTCTCCACTAGCTGATCGGCCTCCGATTGCCATTGATAAGGTGAGATATTACGGTGAACCCGTCGCCCTTGTTGTTGCGGATCAAGAATATATTGCAGAGAGGGCGGCTCTCCGGATTAAGGTGGAATATGAACGCTTACCCGTTGTCCATTCTCCTATAGAGGCCTATCAGTCAAATGCCCCGATCATTCACGAACATCTCGCTGAATACAAGCGGCATGAGGAGGTTTATCCGGAACCGGGAACAAACATCGCTAACCGGACTAAAATACGTAAAGGGAATATGGAGGAAGGATGGGGTAATAGCGATCATATCATTGATGTCCGTGTTACTCTGCCTCAGTCGGATCATGCGGCGATAGAATTAAGGTGCAGTAAAGCGGAGATCTTGCCCGACGGCAATGTGATCATCCATTCCGCTTCGCAATCCCCCTTTGTTATCCGTCTGGCTATCAGTGACGCTTTTCAAATTCCGCTTCATCAAATTATCGTTCATACCCCTCTTGTTGGAGGCAGCTTTGGCGGAAAATCCGCGATTCAACCGGAATTTCTTGCTTTACTGGCTTCCAGGGCCGTTGGTGGGAGGGCTGTAACATTTGTTAATTCCAGGGAACATGATATGATCTCCTCTCCGGTTCATATCGGGTTAGATGCTACCATCAAACTCGGCTGTACCCGTGAGGGAAAAATTACAGCTGTGGAAATTCTGCATTTATTCGATGGCGGAGCCTATTCGGATCGAGGGGTAGTTATGAGTCGGGCAGGAGCTACCGATTGCACCGGTCCTTACCGGATCGATCATGTTCATTGTGATTCATTATGCATGTATACAAATCATCCTTACTCTACTTCATATCGGGGATTCGGCCATCCGGAATTGACCTTTGCCATTGAAAGAGCAATCGATTTATTAGCCAATGAAGTGCAAATGGATCCCTTGGAGTTCCGGTACTATAATGCGATTGGGCCTGGGGATACGTCTCCGACGCAAACACCACTGAATCGAAGCAATATAGGCGATTTGCCCACATGCATCGCCAGGCTGCGAACATTAATAAACTGGGGAAGCAACCCATCCTCTATAGAAATCGATGACCATCTTATCAGAGCAAAGGGAGTCTGCTGCTTCTGGAAAAATTCGAATACACCAACAAACGCTGGGGCTGGAGCTGTTGTCATATATAATCCCGATGGCAGCGTTAATTTGCTCTGTGGTGCAGTCGAGATCGGGCAAGGAACCAGGACGGCACTGACCCAATTGCTGGCTGAACGGTTACGTATGGATGTCCACAGGATCCATATCTCTACGGACGTGAATACGGAAAAGGATCCACAGCATTGGAAAACCGTGGCGAGCCGTAGCACTTTTTTAGTCGGCAATGCGGTTCTGAGGGCTGCCGATGATGCTATCGAGCAGCTCAAGATTACAGCGTCAATTGTACTGGGATATCCGCCTGCCGAGCTGGAGGTTGGGGGCGAAAGAGTTTATTTCCGCAAAAGGCCTGATATCGGCATAGGTGTGGAACGTATTGCTAGTGGTTATAGATATCCGAACGGAAATACGGTCGGAAGTCAAGTGATCGGGCGCGGTAGTTACACAATGCGCGATTTAACCTTGCTGGATTACGAAACGGGTCGCGGTACAACCGGACCAGAATGGCTGGTAGGCGCACAGGCGGTTGAAGTGGAGCTGAATACGAACGATTATACGTACAAAATCATTCAAGCAGCGTCGGTAATTGATGCCGGCCGGGTGATTAATCCGCAAATGGCTCGCAGCCAAATTACGGGCGGCATGAGTATGGGCTTGAGTCTTGCGAGCCGAGAGATATTTCAGTTCGATCATGAAGGTAAAATATTAAATCCACAATTTCGAACCTATAAATTGATCCGGTATGGGGAGCAGCCGGAGTACCTAGTTGATTTCATCGAGACACCCGACCTGGAAGCTCCTTACGGTTTACGTGGGATCGGTGAGCATGGATTGATTGGCATGCCGGCAGCATTAGCGAACAGCTTGTCGACCGCTATCGGTCATGCTCTAAATCATCTGCCTTTGACGCCGGAAATGATCTGGAGGACCATCCATGATTCCGATTGACTTTGAATATTACCGGCCTGCCTCTATTTCAGAAGCTGTAGAATCCTTTCAGTATTTGAATAAACGCAAGAAGAACCCGATGTACTATGCCGGTGGAACGGAAATCATCACATGGGCACGGACGAATGCCATTCATCCTGGTGCCGTTATCGACATAAAGCTCATTCCAGAGTGCAACGTTATGGATTTCGCAGAGAACACCCTGGTAATAGGATCTTGCGTTACATTATCAGCTTTATCCATGGTCAATCCATTTCCGTTGCTTAGCGAATCCGCGACAGGAGCCGCAGATCAAACGGCCCGGAACAAAATTACGCTGGGAGGGAACATTTGCGGCAGAATCCATTTTAGGGAGGCTGTTCTCCCTCTGTTATTGGCTGATAGCCGGATGGTTATAGCTGGGCAGCAGGGGATCAGGGGGGTTCCGGTTCATGATGTTTTCTTAGAGCAGATGAGATTGGCGGAGGGGGAATTTATTGTACAGGTTATTACAGATCGTGAATATTTATCATTGCCATTCGTTCATTTTAAGAGACGGCAAATCGGCAACGTCGGCTATCCGCTCGTAACGCTGGCTGCGCTTAAGAAAGATAACCAGGTTCGTGCAGCGTTCAGCGGCGTTTGTGCATTCCCTTTCAGGTCCCTAGAAATCGAGCAAGTATTAAATGACAAGGCGCTAACTCCAACGGAAAGAGCTGAACAGGCCATCGATAAACTTCCGGCTCCGGTTCTAAATGATACGGAAGGCTCCGCTGGTTATCGGAAATTTGTGCTCAAGCAAACGATATTCGAAGCATTAAGCAAGTTAGGAGGGTGAGGCATGCCACCTATTGAACTCTTCGATTCCGCCACTTATTCTATACAATTCCAGGTTAACAGCGAATGGAGGAAAGTCAGGGTCAGGGCAGCGGATACGCTCTTAGATGCTCTACGGGAAGGTTTAGGGTTAACGGGGAGCAAATCCGGTTGTGATAACGGTGATTGCGGAACTTGTACGATTTTGGTTAACGGGCTGCCTATCAAATCATGCATCATGTTGGCGGTAGAGGCGGATGGACAGCAGATAACAACGATTGAAGGGTTAGCTAATTCGCCGGTGCTGCAGACCTTTGCTGAAAAACAAGCCTTCCAATGCGGCTATTGTACTCCCGGATTTATCGTTAACTGTCACGGTTTATTAAATATTCACCCCGATGCGAATGAGGAGACGATCCGAATATGGCTGGAATCCAATATTTGCAGGTGCACGTCCTATGAAGAAATTCGTGAAGCGGTGAAGTCTGTTTTTGCGGCGCATAGCGCTGATGGAGCCTCATGATAAGAAGCGAGCTTTTTTGAATAACCTTTATGAAAATGAAGGAGGGTATAGACTTGGAAGATCTCCATCGTATTCTGGAAGCCATCCAGGATAGCGGCCAACGAAGCGTACTAGCGACGATTACTCATGTAGAAGGAAGTGCTTATCGTAAAGCAGGGGCGTCTATGCTGGTTTTTGAAGATGGTTCACAAATAGGAGTGCTAAGCGCTGGTTGCCTCGAGACGGATCTGGCGGCTCGTGTGCCGGAAATTTTGGCGGCGGGCGTTTCTTGCGGTTTTGTTTTCGACATGCAGTCATCGGATCAGCTATCGTGGGGGGAGGAGACAGGCTGCGGAGGCGTTATTCATGTCACGATGGAACCAGTAAATGGCGTGCTTTTGGAACATCTGCGTACTCTCAAGGATTGTCTGGATCAACATACAGAGGTCATGATTATCAAAAAAATCGGCCCGGACCGATCAGTATCCGATTATGCTTTTGTGGCCGAAAGGGAGCGTTTCTTCGGAGATTGGCGGGGAGGATTTCCGCAAAATTTGATGGAGTTGGCGGTGTCCGAGGGATATTTTGTCCATACCTATTATCCCAAACCGCGTTTAATGATCTTTGGGGCGGGGCCGGATGCCAGGCCACTTGCCGCATTCGCTGCTGCTACCGATTTCTCCGTCACTGTTTCCGATTGGAGACCTGCATTGTGCAATCGCAGCTATTTCCCGGATGTAGATGCTCTTCTTGTCGGCTTTCCAGAGGAAACATTGGATAAGATTCAGTCAACATCTAATGATTACGCGGTCATAATGACCCATAATTTCAGGAGAGATCAACAGCTGATTCGTATGCTTTCTGAGCGGAAACTAAGCTATCTTGGTGTCCTGGGGCCGAAGCATAGAATGGAACGATTGCTGAACGGCGATCCAGCTCAGACGAATTTACGCTCTCCCATAGGAATCGCGATTGGTGCTGAAGGACCTGTAGAAATCGCAGTGAGTATCCTTGCAGAGTTAATAGATACTTATCGTAAGAATAGGAGGCGGACAACAATCAACTATGCTACATAACAGAGTCCATGGGATCTATTTAGCGGCTGGCCAAAGTTCTCGGATGGGAGTGAATAAACTCAAGCTTAGGTTGGGGGATATGAGTTTGGGAAGTTATGCTTTGCATGCGGCCATAAATTCCAATTTAGATTATGTGTGGGTCATAGCGGGCGATGCTGGGGCAGATTGGATAGATAGCTCATTTTTTGAAGAACCGATGAAGCGTAAATGGTCGGCTATTTACTGTCCTGAAGCCAGTAAGGGGCAGGCTTACTCACTCCGTTGTGGTATAGAGGCTGCAATTTCTATGGAAACTGCAGCCGTAATGATCTTTTTGGCGGATCAGCCTTTAGTCACTAGCGAAATGATCAATGAACTGCTTCAACGCTATGATAAGGAATCGGCATACGATCGTAGCGTTAATTACGTGGCATCGGCCTCCGATGGTCTTCCTAGGCCCCCGGTAATCTTTGGGCAGCGGATGTATCCAGATCTATTAAGGTTACAAGGTGATCAAGGAGCAAGATATTTGATTCGACAGGGCATTCAAGGGATTTGCCTCGAGTTCGATGACCCGGACTTATTCATGGATGTAGATACAGAAGAAGATTACAGATTTTTATTGGCCAAGACTGGCATCTTGAAATCTTGAAGGATTTGCCCGGCATTCATATATATTGCTAGCGGATACTGGTAGTGCTGCAAGTGAGAGGGCGCATCGATTTGCAGGGCAACAGCATTTGGATTAAGGGATGGCGCCGGGGCCTCCAGTGTTTTTTTCCACTCCGTTACTAGCAACGCTATTTTATTCAAGTGATCGGTCCAAATCCGCCTATCTTCTATAACGAAATTGCCACTTTCAGACCACGCTGTGAAAACTCGCAACATGTCAGATAAGTTCGCGAACCCTGACCTGAGCTGCTCCATTTGCCTATTCAACTGGTTGAGAGCATGGCGTTTCTTTTGAGCGAGCGGGTTGTAATTCAAGCTTTGGTTCGCCTTGTCCAATTCGGTTGTCGCTTGATGAAGCTCCTGAAATAAAGTCTGTAATTGTGAGGACATCCTTTGAGCTTCACTTGATGAGCAGCCACGTTCTATCCATTGAGCAGTGTTAACTAAATGCTTAATAAAATGATCAGCGAAATGAACCATTTTTGTCTTGGCGGTATTGATGGAGTCCGGAGGGAATACCAGCGTCTGGATTAGTACTGCAACGACAGCTCCGATCACCGTATCGCGAAGGCGGTCAAACGGATAGCTGGGCATCTTGCTTTGAAAGTACATAACCAATAAAATACTAAGCGCAACCTGGACCATAATCTCATGATCCAATTTCAGACGTTGGACAACGACGGCCCCCATAAAGAGCAGCAGCCCAATACTCCAACCACTTAAGCCAAGATAGGGTGCAATAGTAACAGTAAAAAGGACACCAGCAATCGTACCAAGGACACGCTGCCAAGCAAATTTCATCGATTTACTGACCGTCATTTGCATAGACAATATAACCGTAAGCGGAGCCAGATAAGGATGAGTAGATCCTACCCATTTCGCTAATTCCCATGATAAAGCTGCAGCAATAGGCATTTTCCATACAACCGCATTATTATTGATGAAGTTCATAATTTTGCTGTTCACTAGATGCTAACCCCATTTTATTATCAATTTAGGTGGTTCAATCTATTGTTGTACTGACCTCTCGCGTAGTCATATTGATTTTCCCATGTAGTATGCCAAACAGGGCTTGATTTATTACTAAAATGGGTATTGTATATAGACCCTAGGTATTCATGCGAGTATTCTAGGTTACTAATCAACCGAATAGAGCCTACAGACGAGCAAAGGCCCGGTGCACCTATAAGAGGTGTACCGGGCCTTTGGATTGAGGCTATATGATAGTATTTTCGATAGGTGTCATTTATTGAATAGAAGCATCGTAAATGTCCTGAACCGATTTGGCTAGCATAGCATTGAATTCATCATCGCTCTGCTGTGCAGTCAACCCCTGGGACAGGGCGCGGGAGAAGCTGGCGATCAGTCCATGGTTATGGGCCAGCTTGTCGTTAGCCTCAGCTTGGGAATAGCCGCCGGATAGGGCAACGACTCTTACGACATGCGGATCGGACATTAAGTCGCTGTAGAAATTATTTTGCGTTGGAATAGAGAGCTTCAGCATAATCTTGTCATCAGGATCGAGCTTGGACAATTGCGTCAAGATCTCTTCCTTCAATATTTGTTCAGACAATTCCTTATCCTTGCTATGGATATCCACTTCCGGTTCGATAATAGGTACTAATCCCGCCTTAATAATCTGTTTGCCAACGGCGAATTGTTGCTCTACTACCTTCTTGATTCCGCCAGCATTAGCTTCTTGAATTACAGAGCGCATCTTCGTCCCGAAGATGTTGCGTTGAACCGCCCGCTTCAGCAGTTCGTCCAGCTCAGGCATCGGTTTCATAAGCTGAACGCCGTTCTCTTGCTCAGCCAGTCCTTTATCGATCTTCAGAAAAGGTACAATGCCTTTCTTCTCCCAGAGATAGTCAGCTGTGTGCATCCCGTCTATCGTACGATCCATCGTATTTTCGAACAGAATAGCACCTAGAATATGCTCTGAGCTGAAGGCAGGGCTCTTAATGATCCGTGTTCTCATCTCGTGAACTAACACGAACATTTCTTCCTCATTGGAATAGCTATCTTCCTGAACTCCGTACTGCAGAAGGGCCTTGGGCGTGCTGCCGCCGCTCTGATCCAAGGCTGCAATGAAGCCTTTCCCGGAATGAACTCTCTCAAATTGTTTGGTATTCATGAATACCTCTCCTTTCCCGGTAGTGAAATTTGGAAGTTATCTTGAACGCCTATATTATAGCACTTATTCAGGGTCGAAATACATTTTGCCTATAGGATCGCTCACTTGGCCAATAGATTGATGTGATCCAAATCAGTGCTGCTGTTAAAAATAAATTCCAATTTGTATTCGCCACGGATATAAGTGAGCTTCGTTTGCTTCGTCTTGCCATTCTTGATGGTCGTCGTGGAATTAGGGGCGAACCAATTCTTTTTGAGCATGCTCATTGTAATGCCGCCGATATTTGTTTGCCGCTCTACGTTGGTACCAAAATAACGGATCTCGCGGATTTTATCGGATTTATAGGAGAAGGCATAACCGGGGTGTCCCATTTCCGCACTGTAAATGTCATAGCCGCTGGCATTTTTGCGCTCTTCCGAAGGCTCACCGATCGCTTTAATAACATCTTTCCGCGTGCTCTTGCCCACCGTCAGATCGCTTACAGATCCGGGGAATTGGCCTTTCAAGGCAGGCTTATAGAAGCTGTTCAATGCTTTGAGGGCTTGAGCAGCATCTTCATTGTTATGACTTGCCGCCGCAGCGGCATGTGCCACATGTACTGGAGGAACCAGGCCACTTACCATAGTAGTACCTATGCCGATAACACCTGCGATAGCGATAGAGGCCCATGCTTTTTTTGCTGAAAAATTCAAGTTCATTGTAGATCCACTCCTTAAGCCATGTAAGATACATGTATTTTTATGTCAATTCATAGTCTACATCATAGTCACATTGGCGAACAATTGTGTTACTTTTCTCTAAAATTGAGATGTCATTTTTGACATATGAGCCTTGAAGTGGCTTCTTATGGTTCCATATTTTCAATCTGACAGATATTGTACGCCTGTGGTGTTTGGCTATTTACGAAAGATAATTAACACATCTGCGTCGCCAAGATATGAGTCTTTCGCGGGGAGCCATGTCAACAATTATGGCAGGTCCGTCAATCGTCTTCTTGTGAGAATTGTGCCACGTTTACAGTATGGAGTCCTATGGTTTACCTATGTCCAAGAAGTAATTCAAGGAACACAGAAAATAATTCGCTCTTGGTCTTATTAAAAGGCTCTGTTCGTAAACATTGGTGCTAACAGTTTAATAAATGAGAGACAACCTTGTTTTGCTGTCTCCTCTATTTTACTAATGCATCTGATAGATCAAGTGTATAATTTCACAACTATTTGCCAGCTTAGGGCTATCCAATTTTAGTTAGAGTATAGCTTTAACAGTTCTTGTATTGGTAAACTATTTGTATTGTCCATCCTAACAAAATATTCCAACTGCCATTTCTGTGTTTCGATAGCTTGTTTGCTAGTGGGATTTTCCCAGCTAGGGTAAACTCTAATTGCCATTTTTCCTTTTGTAGTGGCTGTTTTAAGGATATTTTGTTTTACAAGCACTTCCTTTGGAAAAACGAATTGTCCAAAATTATTATTTCTAGTAAAAGTATTGATAACCAATAAATCAGTAGCTTTTTCATATGAAAAGGCTTGGTTTTTATTATCCCCATCTTTTTCCCAAAAAGCAACAAACTGTCCTATCTTGGTAGGCGTTATTTTTGCGACTCTAAATCTAATCGATTTTGAATTTAGCTGAAATATACCAGCCCCATAATCTGAATTTTGAGCTTCTTCTCGGACAGCTTTTATGGTTAAGTGATTGGGTTCATAAAACATTTTATTTACATATGTTAACGCATTATAAAATTCATTCACTGCTTTGCACCCCTTATTATGTATACTACTAATTCTACCGCCTTTCAAATCAATATTATCTTAATTTGAATGCAATACCACCATAAAGCTCTTGAACTAAACTGCACCGATAGTGAAATAATCCATATAAGTAAAATACATCAGTTAAAATTTCTAATATCGATTACTGTTGTGAAATTTGCTTTTTTGCAGGCGTTCAATAACATTTCGCTCGTATTTTCTTTAGAGGCAAGTTTTTTATGTAATTCTAAGAAGCGATGCCAAATCAAATAACCGTTTAGATATTTAGTTGCTACACCGTTAAATCGTTCCATCCAATCTTTTAATCGTCGATGATAACTATTAACGTGCTGAACGTGATAAATTTTTTGTCGAACATATTCCTTTTTACGTGCATTAATAGCTTCGTGTTTTAATCCTTTCATAGCCGCAAACTTTTTATAGTTAGTTGCCGTATCTGTACACAGCAAAGCAGAATCATCTAAATAATCTCCTAGTACAGCATCTATATCAAGTGCAGTTATACGCCCTTTACCAGCAACTTCTGAAAGGATTTGACCGTTTCTATCGTGGGCGACGACCACACATACTTGTTCTTTAGATATGCCTCTTTTAGAGGCAGAACCTCCTCTTTTGCGAGGTTTTCGGTGAGTAAGGTTCTTCTTACCTTTATCACTCTCCAAGAAAAATGTTTCGTCGCTTTCAACTATGCCTAAAAGTTTCTGATGACCAAGCGACCGTCTTCAGTCGCAGCTCGACATTCCCAAGGATGGCAGCCAAGAATCCTGCCAAGGCCAAGAGTGCTGTTACTGGGGAGTATTAAACACTTGCGTCCACTTTTGCACAAAAGGGTCTCCATCAATTGAACTGTCCTTCCTTCATTGCCTCTAGGTATAATCAAGTTGCAATAAGCACGACACTAAACGGCAAAGGAGTTGATGCCGTATTCTGGACGAACGCAGCACCAAGATTTTGACACTGCTTCATGAGGCAGCCGATTATGTATCGCTGGAAGAACTGATGCAGAAGCTCGGTATTTCCAGGCGAACCGTTTACTATGATATGGAAAAAATAAACGATTGGTTGAAAGCGGTTCATCTTCCACCTGTCAAATATGTCAGGACAGCAGGCTACTATTTGCCTGATGAAAGTCGGGCCGATCTTCCGCAGCTGACGGCTAAACCCCAAGCGCAGCAGTACTATTTGTCCCCGCGAGAAAGACTGGCCTGGACATCGCTATATCTGTTGGCTGCAGAGGGACCGATCTTCGTTCATCATCTGACCGATTTGTTGCAGGTGAGCCGAGGAACCGCACTGAAGGATTTGAACAGGGTCCGATCGGAGATGCATGCTGCGAAACTCGAGGTAACCTATGACCGCAAGCGGGGATATGGCATTCACGGGGCAGAGCGGGACAAGCGGAAGAGCTTGGGTTATCACTTCGGGCAAATGTTCGATAATGCTGACTGGGAGCAGTCGTTTAGCCTGAACCAGGAATCAGGGAGCCCTGATCTTGTCCCGATCCTGTTTCCGCCAATGAAAGCCGGATATCTGAAGCGGGTCTATCTCTTGATCTCCGATAGCGAGACAACGCTCGGAGCTGATTTGACGGACGAGATGCTGCTGCATTTGACGGCACGCTTCCTGTTGTATATCCGGCGGATTCAGACCCAGCAGTTGATTTCGATAGACGAGGATGAACGAAGCGTGCTTCGGAGGACGCCTGAGTATGAAGCAGCTGTCCATATGGCAGAAGCGCTCGGCCAAATGTTCGGCGTTTCGATTCCGGATGAGGAAGTCTGCTACTTTACGATGCATCTGCTCGGAGCAAGGGTCAATCGGATGGACCAGTTGACCGGCTCCGAAGAAGTGCTGAAGCAGCTTCGGAACGTAACTAGGCAGATGACGGATGATTTCCAACGGTATGCCTGCGTGTTTTTACCGAATCGGGAAGTGATGGAGGAGAATCTGCTTGTCCATTTGAAACCGGCTTATTATCGGATCTTGTACGGGCTTGGCCTGGAGAATCCGCTTGTTCAAAATATTCTGTCCAAGTACAGAGAAGTATTCGAGCTGACCCGCCGATCAGCGGCACCGTTCGAGCAGCTGGTGGGACGAAAGCTTGACGATAACGAAATCGGCTACCTCGCCATGCATTTCGGCGGCTGGCTGCGCAGAGAGAATACGAAGCCGGCCGTAAGGCGGCAAGCAGCCATCGTCTGCGTTAACGGTATTTCCGCCTCGCGGATGCTGGAATCGCAATTGGAGAACCTGTTCTCGTCAGTGGATATCACGGCGGTTATGTCGCTGCGACAATTCGAATCGTTCTCCGAGGAAGATGTGGATTTTATTTTCTCAACGGTACCACTGCCGGACAGCAAAGTGCCGGTTCTCTTGGTGAATCCGATTCTTAGCGATAAGGATAAGGAGCATCTGCTGAACCGGATCAACATGGTTTCCGGCAGTAAATCCAGGACTCAGGTCCACACGGTACAAGCGCTGCTGGACATTGTCCATAAATACGCTGATGTGAAGGATGAATCGGGGCTTGCAGAGGAGCTAAGCCACTACTTGTCCGCAGGGAAAACATGGCTTAGCGAAGCGCGCAAACCCGCTCTATCAGACCTGCTCACAGAGCGGATGATCACTTTGAGACAAGAAACGGAGGACTGGCGGAGCGCCATACGTGAAGCCTCTGATCCGCTGCTGAAAGACGGGTACATCGATGAAACTTACATCGATGCAATGGTCTCTAAAGTGGAGGCACTGGGTCCCTACATCGTCATTGCTCCAGGCATTGCGATTGCGCATGGAAAGCCGCAGGATGGGGTCAAACGGCTGGGCATCAGCCTGCTGCGGCTGGAACGCCCCGTTGCTTTCTCGGGGGAAGCCCGCCACCAGGTCCGGGTCGTTCTGGTACTGGCGGCGATTGATGGCGAATCCCACCTGAAAGCACTGGCGGAGCTGACGGGCCTGCTCAGAGTGGAGAAGAATTTGATCCGATTGCAAGAGGCCAAGACCACAGAACAGATACTGAAACAAATACAAACCGGTCATAGCACCAATTAGAATACCGGATTCGGGAGAGATGAGAATGAAATTTTTGGAACCGTCACTCATTGCCTTGGATGTTGAGGCCGAAACGGCCGAGGAAGCGATCCGCTTGGCAGGCGGGCTGCTGGCGAAAGCGGGAGCAGCGGAAGAACGTTATGCCGATGCCATGGTGGAATCTTACCGTGACAAAGGTCCGTACTTTGTGCTTGCACCACATATCGCGCTTCCGCATGCCCGCGCGGAGGACGGGGTGAAGGAAGCGTCGGTCTCGCTGCTTCGCTTGAGGAAGCCCGTTGTTTTTGGCCATGCCGCCAACGATCCGGTACAGCTTGTCTTCGCGCTCGGCGGCTCCTCAAGTTCGGAGCATATCGCCATGCTGCGCAAGCTGACGACTTTGCTTAGCAGTCCGGATAATGTTGAACAATTCAAGCATGCAGCTGATGTGGAAACGATCCAACAACTAATTAGGAGGAGCGAATCATGAAAATTTTATGCGTGTGCGGTCTGGGACAAGGAACAAGTTTGATTCTGAGAATGAATGTAGAGAATGTGCTGAGGGGCATGGGAATTCATGCCGATGTTGAGCATACGGACGTCTCAACAGCATCGGGAACCGCTGCCGACTATATCCTGACAAGCAATGAATTGGCGCAAGGGCTTCAAGGGCATGCAGCCAAGATCTTTATTGTCAACAACTATTTCGACAATGACGAAATCAAACGGAAATTGGAAGAATTGCTGTAAACCATTAGAAAGGGAGAGGGCTTATGGACGTACTCTTTTGGATTGCCACCAACATTTTTGGAACGCCTGCCATTCTGCTCGGATTTATCGTTCTGATCGGGCTGCTGCTCCAGAAGAAATCAACGAGCCAGCTTGTAAGCGGTACCTTTAAAGCGATTATCGGTTTCCTCATCATCGGGGCCGGTTCTGATGTCATCGTGAAAGCCTTGAACGTATTCGAGCCGATGTGGAAAGAAGTGTTCGGCTTGGAGAGCGGCACCCTGGGCACCTTCATAGGGCAGGAAGCGTTCAATGCCAAATTCGGCAGCGCGGTTACGCTTGCGATGCTTATCGGCTTTCTGATCAATGTCTTGCTGGCACGCTTCACCCGGTTTAAATTCATTTATCTTACCGGGCACATGATGTTCTGGACGTCGACCATCTTTGCCGGCGTTGTCGTTCATGCCGCCAGCGGTATATCCATCTGGAAGCTGGTTCTGATGATCGCTGTTGTCCTTGGCGTGTACTGGACGTTCCAGCCGGCGCTTGTTCAGCCGTTCCTACGTAAAATTACGGGCAACGATAGTATTGCGCTGGGTCACACCTCAGCCTCGGTTGCACTGTTGGCAGCTTTGTTCGGCAAATGGTTTGGCAACAAAAACAACGATTCCGAGAAAATCAAAGTGCCGAAAGGCCTCGAATTTCTTCGCGATTCCAACGTCATCACTGCGCTCAGCATGGGAGTTTTATTCCTCATCGGGGCCATTATTTTATCGATGAAGGGCACGCCAGCCGCTGCGGCACTGATGCAACAATCCGGTGACCAGAACTTTATAATTTACTCCATCATCCAATCGTTCACTTTCGCAGGCGGAATCGCAATCGTTCTGATGGGAGTCCGGATGTTCGTAGGCGAACTGGTGCCGGCCTTTAACGGTATAGCTACCAAGCTAGTACCAGGTGCCAAACCGGCACTGGATGCGCCGGTTGTTTATCCTTATGCGCCAAATGCGGTTGTTCTCGGTTTCTTGGGAGCTTTTGCGGGTGCGATTATCTGGCTGCTAGTGCTTGGCAACACCGTTGCTTACATTTTTGTGCCAACGATGATTGTATTATTCTTCCACGGAGCGACAGCAGGGGTATTCGGGAATTCGACAGGCGGTGTTCGCGGGGCCGTCATCGGCGGTTTCATCACTTCGACGATTGTTGCCTGGGGACAGTTTCTGATGGTCCGGTTCTTTATCGCCTCCACAGTGCCGGATACGGCCATGTGGGCCGCCGATTCCGATATGTTCATCATTGGGCCGATTCTGCACTTCCTGGCCAAACTGTTCTTTTGACCATCTTATTGCAAAATCCAATGGGAGGCCTTATCGATTTGTTTGTCTGAAGATTACAGATACAAAGGAGCTGGAGGAATTGCAGCCGCAAGATCAATTTTCGCTAAACGCTGTCAATTCCTTCGGTTGCTTGTCTAACAATGAGTGGAGGGAGAAACGATATGGGTTTTATCCGTACTTTACATGGAGATATCAGCAAAGAGGATCTGGGTTTTACGTATTCCCACGAGCATATCGTATGCCGCCCGGCGTATTGGCAGGAACGGGGAGTGGACGATTTACTGCTGGACGACAAAGCGAAATCCAAGCAGGACGTTCTTGATTTCAAGCAGCACGGCGGGCGCACAATCGTGGATGCCACAGCTGTTGATTACGGACGGGATGTTCAAGCGGTTCAGGAGATCGCGGTAGAAACCGGGATTCACATCATTGGGACAGCGGGTTTTAATAAAAGCTTTCTGTGGGATGCCCCAATAAAGGAGGAGCTTAAGCCGCTGATTGGCGATTATGGAAGCTATATGCAGTGGATCGAAGCGAAAAGCATTAACGAGCTGGCGGATTTTGTCATCCGGGAGGTGGAAGAAGGACTGGAGGGCACGCCTTTCAAAGCGGGCCAGGTTAAATTCGGGACAGGCTATAACCGCATTACGCCCCTGGAGGAGAAGACGCTGCGTGCAGTTGCCCGCGCCCATCACGAGACAAAAGCTCCCATCCATTCCCACACCGAGGTTGGCACGATGGCGCTGGAGCAAATTGAGCTACTGAGAAGCGAAGGGGTAGACCTGTCCTATTTGAGTTTGGGTCATATGGACCGGAATCCCGATCCGTACTACCATGAACAGATTGCAGCCACGGGAGCCTACCTGAGCTTTGACGGCATCGGCAAAATCAAGTATGCACCGGAGAGTACCCGCATCTCGCTTATTCTGGAGCTTGTCGGCAAAGGGTATGAAGACCAAATCCTGATCAGTGGAGATACAGCTCGGAAAACCTATTATAAGCATTACGATCACGGCCTGGGGCTGGAGTACATTATATCCAAATGGGTCCCGCGCTTTGAGGATGAAGCGAACCGCAGCGGCTATGACGGACGGAAGCTGGTGGAGAAGTTTTTTGTAAACAATCCGGCCAACTGTTTCTCATTTAAGAAGTAAGGGGTGTATGCATGATGAAATTCGAGCTTGAAAATTCGGTTGAGGTGAAGGATAAAATCCGCAGCTTCCGCGCTGCCATACTTCCTATTGGGGCCGTTGAAGCGCATGGTCCTCATCTTCCGCTGGGCACGGATAATCTGCTTGCAACCCGGTTGGCAGATAAATTGGCGGAGCGGACGGAAAGTTTCGTGCTGCCGCCCTTCTCATACGGTCAGGTATGGAGCCTGCGCAATTTTCCGGGCAGCATCAACGTCTCCAACGAAGCGCTCATCCGGCTGCTTGCCGATATCGGCGAAAGTTTGTATCAGCAGGGATTTCGCATTTTCATCATGCTGAACGGCCATCTGGGCAATGCGGTTGCGCTGAAGGAAGTTGCAAGAATGCTATACGAACGGGTACCCGAGCTGAAGGTGTTTTATTTCTTTTATCCGGGTACTAAGGAAATCACCGCGCAGGTACGGGAAGCTTCGGCTGCTCACAGCACCTACATGCACGCCGATGAAATCGAGACATCCTATATGCTCTACCTTGCGGACGAATATGTGGATATGACCAAGGCGATTGATGGTGCTCCGCAGATCCCGATCGAAGCCGATTTCACACCTACGCCGTGGGAGGAAATGACATCTTCCGCCGTACTCGGGAATGCAACGCTGGCCACGAGGGAGAAGGGGGAGACTATAATCGAACGAAGCCTGGAGGTTATGTCCGAGATCGTTCTTCGGGCGAAAAGCTCATTATAACTATGCACTCGGCCGGAAAATAACGGATTGGAAAGTCTACTCAAGAACAACGAGGTGAAAGAAATGATGATGAATACCTATTTTGATGTTATTGACGGATTGTTTGAAAAAGTCCGAAACGAGCAAGCCGAGTCGATTCGTGAAGCGGCAGAGAAAGTAGCAGCCTGCATTCAGCAGGGCGGTATCATCCATTTGTTCGGCTGCGGGCATTCGCATATATTGACCGAAGAAGTCTTCTATCGTGCAGGCGGACTTGTGCCGATTCGCCCGATTCTTATAGAGAAGCTGATGCTTCATGAAGGTGCGGTGCGCTCGTCTGAACTGGAAAGACAGAACAACCTCGCTGCCGAATTTATGAAGCAGCAGGATATCCGCAAGGGCGAGGTCGTATTTGTTCTATCCACCTCGGGTCGCAATCCCGTTCCAGTGGATGTTGCTCTGATGGCGAAGGAGAAGGGAGCCTTCACAATAGGGATTACCTCCCTGGAATATTCAAGGAGTCAACCGTCCCGGCACAGCAGCGGCAAACATCTGGCAGATGCCGTTGATTTGGTCATCGATAACTTCTCGGTCAAAGGAGATGCAGTATTGAGCCATCCGGACCTCCAGGTGCCGTTCACACCCAGCTCAACGGTTATCGGCGCCCTGATTTTAAATGCTCTGTTCGCGGAATCCATTGAGATGATGATTGAGCAAGGCTTCAATCCTCCCGTGTTTCTTAGCGGCAACATCGATGGCTCCGATAAACACAACCAGGCATTAATTGATGCTTATAAAGAACGGATTGCTTTATTGGCCTGATCAGAATTTGCGGCGGGTAACAATCCGTTAATGATATCCGAATGATTATGGAGCATGATCTCCAACAATAAATAAAAGAAGCCGGCCTGGCAAGGATGGATGACATCCGGGAGGAAAGCTGCAGCGAGAAGCCTTGAGATTTTATGATTGCTGCAAGCTGCAAGTGATCTTATTCTCCGCCGGGGCGGTAACAGGATGAGGAGGAAAGACATGTTCGCACAAACCGTTACCATACAGAATGAGCAGGGCTTTCATGTTCGTCCGGCTCAGCTCTTCTCAGAAAAAGCAGGAGCGTTTGAAGCAGAGGTGCGTCTAAAGACAGGCGAAGGATGCGCGGTGGATTGCAAAAGCATGCTGGAGCTGATGACACTCGGCATTGAACAAGGGGCCGTCGTGACCATCGAAGCCAGCGGGGATGGGGAACAAGAAGTTGTCAAGGCTTTGGTGCAGCTTATCGAAAGCAAGTTCGGTGAAGGGTGATGAAGAGACTGCACATACAAGGACTCGGTGTTTCGGAGGGAATCCGCATCGCAAAGGCACACATTTACAAGCCTGTACAGGCAGTTATAGGCGAGGGCGTGCGCTCGGAAGATTGTATCCCGGACAATCCTTCTGCTGTTGAAGCCGAGCTTCATAAGCTTCGGAAGGCTAAAACCGACTGCGTGGAGCAATTGGGAAAGCTGATCAAGAAAGCTAAGGAAGCCGTAGGCGAAGAGCAAGCCGGCATTCTGGCGGGACAACGGAAACTTCTGGATGATCCCGCCTTTTATCCGAAGATGGAAGCCAGGGTCAGAGAGCAGTTGGAGCCTGCGCCGCGGGCCGTTGCCGAAATAGTTCGCCAGGTTGTTTCCATGCTGGAAGGCATAAATAATAATTACATGAAGGAGCGCGCGGCGGATATTCGCGATATCGGCAGTCGTCTTCTTGCCTGTCTGTCACCCGGGCAAACCGGGGGACTGGCCGAAATCGAAGGTCCGGTGATACTGGTTGCGGATGATCTGGCGCCGTCGGATACGGTGCAGTTGGACCCTGCCCTTGTTATCGGCTTTATCACCCGTACCGGAGGAGCTACCTCGCATACCGCCATTCTTGCGCGTTCACTCGGTATTGCCGCTGTCGTCGGTGCCGGTGACGGCGTAGGCGGGATTGAGGACGGTGATACACTCGTCCTCGACGGGGCAGCCGGACTCTGCATCGTCCGGCCGGAAGAACCGGAAGCGGAGCGTTACCGGCTCCGCATGCGGCAGGAACTCGAGCGCAATCGCTCGCTCGAGGAGTACGCGGCACGCCCAGCCGTGACGGCTGACGGCACGCGTGTGGAGCTCGCGGCGAACATCGGCAGCGCCGCGGAGGCCGAGAACGCCGTCCGGCAGGGCGCGGACGGCGTGGGGTTGTTCCGCACGGAGTTCCTGTTCATGAACGCCCAGGCGATGCCGGGCGAGGAGGAACAGTTCCGTGCGTACCGGGAGGCGGCCCGGAGCATGGGGGGCCGCTCTGTGATCATCCGCACGATGGACATCGGCGGTGACAAGGAGCTTCCGTATCTGCAGCTGCCAAAGGAAATGAACCCCTTTCTGGGTTATCGAGCGATACGGATAGGGCTTGATCGCCAGGAGCTCCTGCGTACCCAACTGAGGGCGGTACTGCGGGCCAGCGCCTTCGGAACGGTGAAGGTGATGTTCCCGATGATCTCTGGCCTGCAAGAATGGAGGCAGGCTAAAGCCATCCTTACGGAAGTGCAGGCTGAGCTGAGCCAGGATGGCGTGTCGTATGACAAGAATATGGAGGTTGGCATCATGGTGGAGATTCCATCCACCGCTGTGTTGGCAGAAATGTTTGCGAGCGAGGTCGATTTCTTCAGCATCGGCACCAACGATCTCGTTCAGTACACGGTTGCAGCAGACCGAATGAATGAGCACGTCGCGCATCTGTACGATTATTTCCATCCGGCCGTGCTGCACTTGATCCATAGGGTTATTGAGGCTTCCCACGCAGTCGGCAAATGGACTGGCATGTGCGGCAGTATGGCAGGTGACCCCTTGGCTGCACCGCTCTTGCTCGGTCTGGGGCTTGACGAGTGGAGTTTGGAGGCAAGCCGTCTCGGCGGGATGAAGGAAAGACTCGCTAGCCTGGATCGTCAGGAATGCCGTGAGCTGGCAAAGCGCATTTTGTGCCTCGATACACCTCAAGCCGTTCGCCAGGCGCTGGAGGAATTTCTCAACACCCAGGGACCTTCGAGATAAAACGTTTCAGACTTTAGCGTGGAATGAAACGATTCAATGGGGGCATTATCACCGGGCGTTCCTTTACGGGACATGCTCATGGTAATGCCTTTTCCTTTTATTGCAGCCTGATAAGCCTGAGACGTGTATACGCTCCCTTGGTCGCTGTGAAGCAACATATTTGCCTGATCTGGAAGTTGATTCAGTGTATTCAAAACTAAAGACGTATCTTGCTTGTCCGCTATACTGTAAGCTACAATTTCACCATTATACAGATCCAGAATACTTGAGAGATATAACATTTTGCCTCCAAACGGTAAATAAGTGATGTCCGTGATTAGCTTTTGCAAGGGCGCCTCTGTATGGAATTGCCGCTGAAGCAAGTTGTCTGCTGAATGTGCAGGTTGTCCGATGCTCTTTCGTTTTTTCGTCCTCACGCGGCATTGCAGCCCTTCACGTTGCATAATCCGCTGAACTCGTTTGTGATTCAAGTTCTCCTCTGCCCGAAGGAGTGCAGTAATTTTTCGGTAACCATAACGGAATTTATGACGGACGCAAAGCTCTCGGATTTTCTCCACGGTTATATCTGTATATTCTTCCTTCACGACTGCTTTCCAGCGATAATAGGTAGCTCTTGCGATCCCAAGCCACGCACAAGCCTTAGATACCGTTACTTCTTCTCGATTGGACTCGATCTAGGCAATGACGACCTTTGGCTCCACCTCTTTCCCAATTCCTTGTACTTTTTTAGCAATTCCAATTGCTGTCTCAGAAATCGGTTTTCTGCTTTTACCTTTAGAGCTCCGAAGAGTATTCTGGACCTTTTCCATAGCTGTATTGTTTACCCACGGGCTGCTCCAAACGGTGTACTTCGCCCTTCCGATACCATCTCATCCATGTCTTTAGCTGTGTCATATTCCATATTCCCAGATGTTCCATAACTTCTCTGACCGGAACTACTGCCAGTCTCATTTCTATGGCTTTCATCTTTATTTCTATTGGATAACTCACTCTAGTTGCCAACGCAAAAACACCTCCAAGGTTATCTCCATATCTTACGACATGGTTTGATTCTCTTGAAGGTGTTTTGAGTTGTTTCACGTTATTGACCTTTAGAGCAGAAAACACGATGTTCCCCCTTTTAATGGACACTATCTCTTAGAGGCTGACAACGATCGTCAACAGAGGATTTTATTACGTTAGTGGTCATTTATGTCCGTTGCTATGAACGTTGTCCGTTACAGCCGATCGCCCCGGTGTTTATGTAGCTTTCTTCACTTTTGGCTTCCAAGGAGACTCCTGTAGTTCGGCAGGCTCCTCAATGATTGCGATCGCCTCATCAAACCGGCGGCTTTTGAATAAATGAATGATATCCTCAAGGTCCTCTCTGTCCAGCAGCTTGACACCGTTCACTGCGGCAAGAGTACGGGAACCCTCGGTATAGCGACCTGATGTCAGCACTAGGGCTCGATCCGCCTCGTAATACCGCATAGAAGCATAGATCTCTTGAACGGCACCCAGTCCAACCGGATTACTCTGCCCATAACGCTTGGCTTGCAGTACGTTCCTTCTTCCGTCAAGTCCTCTGAATACTAGGTCAGCTCCGAAATCACGGCTGCCTGTCGTCTGATAAACTTCATCATAGCCAAGCTCGTGGAACAAATGGAATAGGTATAGCTCAAATTCCGATCCGTCGGCCATAAGATCAATGTCCTTAAGCGTAATTTTACGCGGATTGGCTTCACGGCGGATACGACGTCGCCTGTTACTGACCAGACGAATGACGATCAGAATAAAGAGCAAAGCGAGGATCGCAGCGGTTAATATCGTTGTTGTATTCCAAGAAATTGGCATTGCGGCATACCTCACTATTCGAATGTATGTTCTTATTACTATACCAGACTGAGCTTAGTTACGGAAGACCTTGTCATTCCCCGCTTTCATTGCCTGTACATGACAAATAACTACACGGGAGAATCGAAGATAGGTTTAATCGAATCGCTTTTCCGGATATAGAAAGCCAGTGACATAGCCGCGGCCGAAGCATAGGAAGAGCAAGACAATGAAGGGAAGCAGCTCTGACATTCATGATATACCTGAAAATATTTAGAAATAAAACATAATCGACCGTCTGCAAGCTTATAGAGCTGTGGGACGGTCGTTTTTTTGCGTCTAGACTTCAAAAAATATTGTTGACAACAAATTACAATGCAGATAATATGATGAAAATACATATCCGAGTAATCGGATAAGAAATATAAATTATATAAAAATACTGGATGTAAATGACTGAAGAATTGGCGGCAAAGAAAGGGGGTAAAAGATGGCAGAGATCTACAGAGTGGATACAGTGTGGCAGCTCGCCGGAGTCTATGAAGTACGAACGAAGACTTTCGTGAACGGGCAAGGAATACCTAAAGAACTCGAATTCGATGAAACGTATGGTCAGGCGTACTGTTATATTTTGCTTGAGCAGGACCACACAGCTGTTGCTACGGCCCGCATTAATACGAATCACGCTGACTACGCCAAGATCGAAAGAGTCGCCGTCATCCCGGAATTTCAGAATAAAGGTTATGGAAGGCTCGTGATTGAAGCGGCTGAGAATTGGATCAGAGAGCTTGGATTTAGCAAAATCGTGATTACAAGTCAGCAACAAGCGGTGGGGTTCTATGAAAGCTTGGGCTATATTGCTAGACCTGAAATTAAGTTGGAGTCTACGATCCCGATCGTCTACACCGACAAACAATTTGATTGAAAAGAGGAGATCCATATGTCAGAGAAGACTACAGCACTAGACACACGCATTGCCAATCATGAAATCGCCAACGAAATTACTAAGGAGGGTGCTTTCAATCGCCAAAATAACCGCTTCACTACAACTTTTGGCAGTCAGCCGGGGGAACTGCCAGTGGAAGTGGGACGCTATCGTCTGCTGTGGGCAAGAATTTGCCCCTGGGCGCACCGTGCCGTCATTGTACGAGAATTGCTAGGCTTGCAGGATGTAATTAGCCTTGGTACAACAAGTCCGGTTCGGACTAAGAACGGTTGGGAATTCTCTCTGGACGAAGGTGGAGTTGATCCGGTACTGGGAATTCGCTATTTGCCTGAGATCTATGCCGAGACTGATCCGGAATATACGGGAAGAGCAACCGTTCCGACAGTCGTGGATGTGACGACGAGAAAGGTAGTCAACAATGATTATTTCCGGCTGACGAACTATTTTGAGACAGCATTTAAGCCGTTCCATAAAGAAGGTGCTCTGGATCTATATCCAGCCGAATTAAGAGCAGAGATCGACGAATTTAACGACATATTATTTCACGACGTGAACAACGGGGTCTACAAAGCAGGATTTGCACAGTCGCAGGCGGCTTATGAGCAAGCCTATGATGCGTTATTCGCTAGATTAGACCAATTGGAGGACAGATTGTCGAGGAGCAGATATTTATTTGGTGATCGGATTACGGATTCCGATGTCCGTTTTTATGTCACTCTAGTTCGATTTGATGCCGCCTATTATTCCGTATTCAGAACCAATCGCAATCGGATTATCGATTTTCCGAACATATGGAACTATGCCAAGGATTTATACCAAACGCCGGGCTTCGGGGACACAACGGATTTTGATGCGATCAAGAGAGGCTACCAGCTTGGCAATCATGCAGACAATCCTTATCAGATTCTGGCCAAAGGCCCGGATTTATCGGTCTGGAACAAGGCTCATGACAGAGCAGAGAAGTTCAAATAAGACGAGCAAATAATAGATTTGGAGGGAGAACAAATGAGCCAAGGAGCAGATGTACGAGTCAGACCTAAAGAGACCGAACATGAAATCGATGAAAAGGGTTATTTTGTACGGCAGAAGAATCGATTTACGACGCCGTTTGGAGACGGGGAAGGGAGGCTGCCTGTTGAAGCCGGGCGTTATCGGCTGATCTGGGCGAAGGGCTGCCATTGGTCCAACCGGGCCTCGATCGTTAGGGAGCTGTTAGGACTGGAGGAAGCCATTAGCATTAATCTGGTTGGCCGCGGGCAGCATGAGCAGAATCTGGGCTGGGAATTTATCTATGACGAGAACAATACAGACCCCGTGCTAGGTGTGCAGTTTCTGAGCGAATTGTATGCGAACAGCGACCCGAATTACCAAGGCCGTCCAACTGTACCTGCAGTCATCGATATTACCACCAAGCAAGTCGTGAATAATGATTACGTCTGGCTGACGAATTATTTGGAGAATGAATTCGCTCCTTTTCACAAAGAAGGCGCTCCTGATTTGTATCCCGCTCTGCTTAGGGCGGAGATCGACAAGTACAATGACTTCTTGTTCGATAACGTCAACAACGGTGTGTACAAAGCGATGTTTGGTCAATCGATAGAAGCCTATAATGACGCATTCGAGCATCTCTACGCAGCCCTTGATTCTATTGAGGAACGGCTGGAGACGAATCGCTTCCTGTTCGGAGATTATGTGACGGATTCCGATGTGCGGCTCTTTGTAACTCTGGCTCGCTTCGATACCTATTATTTCAAGAATCTTGGCCCAATTCGTAATCGAATCGTAGATTTCAACAATATTTGGGGGTATGCACGTGATTTATACGAGATTCCTGCTTTCAAGAATAATACTTATCTACGGGATTTAGCCAAATCAAATGGCAATAAAGATACGATCTTTATCGATTATAATACGCGGTTCTGGAATCAGATTGACTATGAAGGGCTCTGGTCACAGCCGCATAACCGCAAAGAAAAAAGCTCCGATCCGGAGAACAAATTCAAAATTGTTTAGGGCAAATAGGGGGAAACGTAGATGGCGACATGGAGAAAATGGGGATTAAGTTTGGCGGCGATAGTTCTACTCTTGGGGCTCGTAGCTTGCGGCAAAGGGAACTCATCCTCCAATGATGGGGGGAGCAATGCTGCCGGTAAAGATCAAATTACTGTAAATATTGCGACAGGCGGTTCACCAAGACCGTTCTCTTATGTAAATGACAACAATGAGATTGATGGGTACGATATTCAGATTGTCAAAGCGATCTTCGAAGGCTTGCCGCAGTACAAAATTAACATTGAGAAGACGGAGTTCCCGTCGATCTTCGCGGGACTGGACTCGGACCGCTATCAAATTGGCGCCAATAACTTCGCCAGCAATGCAGAAAGGAAAGAGAAATACATTTATTCCGATCCGATCTTCAAAAATCAATTCGTGATCGCTGTTGCGGAGAACCGTGATGATATTAAGACCTTCGCGGATCTGGAGGGTAAGAAGACGACGGTAAGCCCAAGCGTGAATTACACCGTCGCCCTAGAAAATTATAACAAGGATCATGCAAAAACACCGGTGATCCTGAATTATTCTGAAGCTGAGCTGGTCACTGTCTTGCAGAACGCGGAGAGCGGGGCGGATGATTTCAACTTGATAGATGCCGCCATGCTGCAGCTCTATATTAAGGAATATGGCTTGAAGCTGAAGGCTATTCCGCTCTCGCAGGAGGACTCAGACCGAATCGGTGTGCCATACAGTTACCTGATTCTAAGCAAAGGGAAGAACAGCGAGCAATTAACGAAGGATGTCAACGAGCGGATCAAGGCCTTGATTCAAGATGGAACGATTTCGAAAATTAGTGAAAAATACCTGAACGGTGACTTTGCACCAGATGTACAATAGGGGATGCTTGCCTTATGCCGAACATATTTGACGTTGAGCTAGTATTTACGCTCATCCCCAAGCTGCTGAAGTATTTGCCGGTTACGATCGAGTTGACCGCGATAGCAATGCTAGCAGGACTCCTGCTTGGACTCCTGCTGGCCATTATCCGAATCAAGAAGATTCCGGTACTGTACCAGATAAGCGTCGTATTTATCTCTTTTATCCGCGGGACGCCGATTCTGGTGCAATTATACTTGTCGTATGCGGGGATTCCGCTGCTGCTGAAATATTATAATTTCTATCATGACACGAGCTATAACGTGAATTCGATTCCTTCGATCTTCTATGTGCTGCTGGCCTTATCCTTAAATGAAGCTGCATATAATTCAGAAATTATCCGTGCTGCGCTGCTATCGGTAGACAAAGGGCAGATCGAAGCGGCCCACTCCTTAGGGATGACCTATGGCCAGGTATTGAGGCGGATCATTCTACCTGAAGCCTTTATCGTGGCGCTTCCGACACTCGGTAACGCGTTGATTGGCCTGATGAAGGGTACTTCTCTGGCATTTGTCTGCTCCGTTGTGGAGATCACCGCGCAGTCCAGAATTCTAGCCGGGAATAACTTGAGATTCTTCGAATCCTACTGTGCCCTGGCCTTAATCTATTGGGGCATGACGATTCTGATCGAACGGGCGATCGCGCTTCTGGAGAGACGGCTGGATATCGATTTCAAGAGTTTGAGGAAGCGGAAGGGAGAGGTCATCCTTGATTGAGATCCGTGGATTAACGAAGTCTTTTCATGGAAATACCGTCCTAGATCAGATCGATCTGACGATTCAGAGAGGCGATGTCGTTGCGGTCATAGGTTCTTCTGGCGCGGGGAAATCCACCCTGCTGAGATCGATTAATCTGCTTGAGACGCCCGACGCGGGGACGATCAAGATTGATGAACTTCGCGTAGATACAGCTAGGAAGACGAAGAAGGAAGTACTGGAACTACGGAAGAGCACGGCGATGGTGTTCCAGCAGTTCAATCTGTTCCGTCAGAAGACGGCTCTGGAGAATGTGATGGAAGGCCTTATTGTCGTCAAGAAGATAGCGAAGGAGGAAGCGCGAAAAAAAGCGGAGTCTCAGTTGGCTAAGGTTGGCTTGACCGAGAGAGTTCATCATTATCCTAAACAGCTCTCCGGCGGCCAGCAGCAGCGTGTAGCTATCGCCAGGGCTCTGGCGATGCAGCCGAAGATTCTACTGTTCGATGAACCGACCTCGGCGCTTGATCCTGAGCTGGTCGGAGAAGTTCTTGATACGATCAAGCAGGCGGCGGAAGAAGGGAACACGATGCTGATCGTATCTCACGAGATGAACTTTGTGCGCAAGGTCGCTACACGGGTGCTGTTCCTCGATCAAGGCTTGATCGTAGAGGACGGTACGCCGCAGGAGGTATTCTCCCACCCGAAATCGGAGAGGACAAAGCAATTCCTGGCGAACTATTACCGGGATCAAGAGCCAGAATTTGCGATATAAAAGAGAGGGTTCCTATGGCATATACTTTTCAGAAGAACCGAGAAAATATAGACTGGGTACAAGTAACGAATATTTTGAACGGCTTCGGTCTGACGGATTTCACACCAGAACAGACTCGAACCGCGTTCGAGAACAGTGCGGTGAACGTATTCATCCTGGACGGAAGCAAGGTGGTCGGCTGCGGCAGAGCGTTGTCTGACGGTATCTCCCAGGCAGCGATATACAATATTGCTGTGGAGGAATCCTATCATCATCAAGGGCTGGGCAAGAAGATTATCTCGCTGATTTTGGAGGAAACCTCTAGCTGCAATGTCGTGCTCTACACGCATCCGAATACGGTATCATGGTACGAACAGCAGGGCTTCCGAAGAATGAAGACGGGCATGGCCCTGTACCATCCTTCGAGTATAGAGGAATTAATCAGAATGGATTTTATCTAGTAACGCTAGAGGGTCCCTTTCATATACAGAGAAAAGCCGCCCCCTTAAGCAATTAGCTTGCTTCGGGGGCGGCTTTGATTATGACTCGATAAGTCGTTCAGCAGCAGCCTCCAGCACGTTATAAGTCGACATGACGTTGTTGCGGAATGTAACATCTGGCGTACGAATATTCATTGCCGGGTCGCGGCCAGATGAACGACCGCATCGGCGCCGTTCAGCACACTATAGATCTCGCCGAGATTCTCCAGATCGGCGGTGAGCGTCGGGCACAGTGCTTCCTCCGGAGGACGTGTGTCGACGTTCAATACCTCATATCCTTGCTCCACGAAATGACGTACAACCCAGCGTCCGAGCATGCCGCTTCCGCCTGTAACGACTACCTTTTTCATATATGAATTCTCCTTGTAAGAGGATTACTTCAAGATCTCTTCAATGCGGTTCAGAACGTCTTCACTCAGCTCGATACCGGATGCTTTGGCATTCTCGGTTACTTGCTCAGGACGGCTTGCACCGACAAGCGCGCTTGCTACATTGCTCTGACGCAGAATCCAAGCCAGCGCAAGGTTGCCTACGGAGATGCCTAGCTCTGCAGCGATGCCTTCAAGCTGCTTCACCTTGGCGATCTTCTCTTCGGTGATGCCCTTGCGAACCCAATCGAGCTTAGCTGCACGGCTGTCTTCAGGAATGTCGGAAGCCGATGTATATTTACCAGTCAGCAGGCCTTGTGCCAGCGGCGAGAATACGACCTGACCGATACCATGACGTTCACTGAGCGGGATAATCTCTTTCTCTATATAGCGCTCGAACATATTGTAGATCGGTTGGTTTACAACGATGCGATCTAGCAAGTGTTGGTCTGCTACGCCAAGCGCCTCAGCAATTTGCGAAGCCTGCCATTCACTTACGCCGACATACAGCACTTTGCCCTGACGGACAAGATCGTCGATGGCACGAAGAGTCTCATACAGTGGTGTTTCCGGATCATGACGATGGCAATAGAAAATATCGACATAATCATGGCCGAGCCGTTTCAAGCTGGCATTTGCCTGCTCGATCACATGCTTGCGGGACAAGCCTCGGTCATTTGGTCCGTCGCCCATAGGCCAGAAAGCCTTGGTAGCCAGAACATAAGATTCGCGAGGATACTCTTTAAGCGCTTTCCCAACGAGTTCTTCGGCAGCGCCTCTCTCGTATACATTGGCCGTATCAAAGAAGTTTATGCCGAGATCGTATGCTGTTTTAATAGAGTTCACCGCATTTTCGCGTTCAACATAACCGCCATATGTAAGCCAACTTCCCAAGCTGATCTCACTGACTTTCAGACCAGTTCCACCTAATCTTCTGTATTTCATTGCAAAGGCCTCCTTTTTTAAACACTCATTTTTAGTAAATATTCCAACACTTCTCATTCTATAGAATTTCATATACAATTTGAAGAAGTGAAATGTTTTTCACTTAATTATATCAGCTATAGATACTATAAAATGTATAGTTAATATATTAGGAAGGTGAGACGGTGACCACAACAAAAAGCACGGCCAAAAAAGCAAGCAGCTATATTCCAAAGACACCGGAGCATATCGAGTGCAATATCGAAAAAACATTGGATGTGTTAGGGGGGAAATGGGCCTTCCTTGTTATTCGTGAGCTGTTCTGTGGTACTCTTCGATTCGGCGAGCTACAGCGTAAGATTCCAAGTGTCAGCCCGCGGGCATTGACCAGTACATTGCGGCATTTGGAGGAGCAGGGAGTCCTGGAACGGAAAGTCTATCCGACGGTTCCCGTGACTGTAGAATATTCGTTGACTCCGAAGGGACAAGATCTTCATGTGATTTGCCATGAGATGAAGTTATGGGCAGCTCGCTGGACCTGATGGATGAATCTAATCTGATGTCGTTGTATTTTTATCATAATGGAGGCCTTGGAGTGGATAAAGTAGTTCCAGAGTGGGTAGAGTCCCGCTTCCCATTATATGCTGTCAGCAGTATTCATTCGCTATATTGCACTTCAAATCTGTCGGAGCATAAGATCGTTGATGAGCTGACCGTGCTGGTTGCTATTGCGGCAGGGAAGGGGACGCTGTGCATCGATGATCAGGCGTATAAGCTGGAGGAAGGAAGTATTATTCTCCTGCCAGCGCACTCTGATGCTGTTCTCGTTGCAGAGCTGCCGCACCCGCTCCATGCATACAAGCTGGCGATTCGAGGAATCAAGCAGAATTCGGGTTCGGCTGCAGTAGCAATGATGCGAAACAGCGAGATTGCTTCCAATACGGCTGTACATATCTATGAGGATGAACCGGGCATCGTTGCTGACTTAGAAGAACTGTACACGCATCGTCTGCCCGTAAGTGAGATACGTCATGTGCAGAATCAGATTATTTTCCATCAATTAATTCATCGGTTATTAGAGCGTCAGAATGCTGGGCTGGAGAACGACGAGCAACCATCGATGGAGCGGAGCATTGTTTATCTCGAACACCACTTTACGGAGAAAATAAAGCGAGAACAACTGGCCAAGGCGGCGGGTGTTAGCACCTCTCATTTTTCGGTTCTGTTCAAGCAGCACACAGGCTTCTCACCGAGTGAGTATTTGTCGCGACTGCGTGTGCACCGGGCGAAGGAGTTGTTAATCAACGGATCTAGTACACTCCGGGAAATCGCACTTAAGGTAGGCTATAAAGATGAATTCTACCTTAGCCGTCGCTTTAAGCAGCATACGGGCATTTCGCCTTCCGATTTTACTAAGGGCGGAGTTCAACAGGTTGCTGTGCTGCTCGCTCCATATGCCAGCCATTTGTTGCTGCTGGGACTTGCGCCGACCGTGACGATTACGGAGACTAGTGAATATGTCCATACTGTTGAATTACATCCACAGATGATGAACTTCATTGATATTCGTAGTTCTGCCGAGCAGATGAAGACGGTGTTAATAAGCCACCATGTTGAGCTGATCATTGCAGCAACGGAGCATCTTCGGGAGTATGGGCTTAACGCTGAGCAATTGCGTGTGGTTGCCCCAGTTGTTGAGATAGCCTGGATGGAGATGGGATGGAAGGAGCATTTCCGATTGATTGCCAGGGCGGTTCAGCGAAGCGAACGGGCAGAGCAGTGGCTTGCCGAGTTCGAGCAGGAGGAGCAGTTAGCGAGGGAGCAAATCAAGAACGGCTCAGCTGGTGAAGAGATCATTTCGATCTTTGTTATTAAACCTGAAGGAGTGTTCGTCTATGGTGCGCGTAATGTCGGTTACGTCTTCTATCGATCATTAGACTTACGGCCACCGGCGCTTATTGAAGCGGAGATTCGCAAGCATGGAGATCAATTTCACTCCATTCCCGTTGAACTATCTGAATTGGAACTATATGCGGGTTCGGGTTCGCGTATTCTGGTCATTGTGTATCCTGATGAGAAGGGGAACACCGTCCATTCTGAGCGGATCTTTGAGTCTTCCTACTGGAGCAGCCTGCCTGCCGTTAAGCAGAAGAGAGTGGACGTACTCAATGTGGATGATTGGGTACCATACAACCCGGTATCGGTGCGTCTTCAACTTCAACGTGCGGTCGATTTATTGACAAGCTATCAATAGTGCAAGCTACTTTTCCAACAAAAAGGCATGGTTCGACGGTGGACGTCTCCATATAATAAACCTATGTAATTGAGAATGATTTTCATAATCATAGATTGAATCATTCATCACATAGTATTCATTAAAGGGGAGAGTCATCATATGAAGAAGCTGTTTATTCCGATTGCCCTTGTGCTGGTCCTTGCACTTAGCGCTTGTGGCGGGAAGCAGGCGAACGATACCGGCAATAAAGGAAATCAAGCGGAGACACCAGCTACGAATGCAACGAATGGTGCGAATGAAGCGAGCGGAGAATCCGGCACATTTACTTACCAATCTGAAAATGGCCCTGTCGAGGTTCCGAAGAATCCGCAGCGGGTCGTCGTGATCACAAGACTTCTAACAGGCAATGTGATGTTGCTCGGCGTACCTCTGGTTGGTGTGGATGAAATGTCCAAAGAGAACCCGAATTTTAAAGATAAGTTGAAGGATGTAGAGACGGTTAGCGATGAGAGCCTGGAGAAAATTATTGAACTGAATCCGGATCTGATCATCGGGGAGTCTAATATTCAGAATATTGATAAATTGAAGCAAATCGCACCAACGGTGACTTATACTTACGGCAAGCTGGATTATCTTGCCCAGGAGCTTGAAATGGGTAAGCTGTTGAACAAGGAGAAGGAAGCCCAAGCATGGGTCGATGATTTCCAAGCTCGGACGAAGAAGGCCGGCGAAGAGATCAAAGCCAAGATCGGCGAGAATGCAACTGTGTCAGTCATAGAGACATTCAATAAGCAGCTCTATGTCTATGGCGATAACTTTGGCCGCGGTACAGAGATCCTCTATCAAGCGTTTGGTCTCTCTATGACAGAGAAGGTCAAGGAAGCTACAGAGAAGGATGGTTACTTGGCCCTCTCGACGGAAGTGCTCAAGGACTATCTTGGCGACTACGTTATTTTCAGCAAAAACTCGGATGAGGACAACTCATTCCAAAACACAGAAACCTATAAGAACCTCCCAGCAGTCAAGAACAACCACGTCTATGAAGCCGACGCCAAAGCGTTCTACTTCAACGACCCGCTCAGCATGGAGTACCAACTGGACTTCTTCATCAAGAGCTTTCTTGGGGAGTAAATAACAGAGAGAAACTCACGTCTATGTGACGTGGGTTTTTCTGTTTTTTGGCTGGGCACGAGGCAGTTACACTAGAGGCATCTTATGAAAGTTGATAGCATTGCGAAATCGTGATCTGGTGTAATTAAAACGGGTAATTCCAAATTAGTATCTCATGCGTTTTGAGCCCCTAAAGACATTGTTGATTCTATATACGAAAGAAGGGTCCTCAACGGAGATGTCAGATATTTATCTCGATGGTGAACTGCAATCAATTCATTATTCAACACAAGCTCTTGAACAGAAATTGAAATCAATTTCCCCTGTGATAGAGACTCACTTACAAGAACATCCGGCAAAATCGTTATGCCTAATCCGGCCTTGGCAGCTTCTATTAATGCTAGGGAATTTACGCTTGTCCAGACGGGTTGTACAGTATGCCCGGACAAATAGAGAACGCTGTCTAAAGTATCGCGGATCGCACTACCTTTTTCACGCAGTAATAGTTTTTCAGAGCAAAATTCTTGCAGAGTCAACTCCTTGTTCGTGCTGGGATAGTCAGGAGCGCACACAATATTTAATGGATAGGAAGCAAGAGGTGTACATTTAAAAGGCCCTTGGGGAGCCGTACCTTCAACCAAAGCAATGTCAGCTTTGCCGTTCCGCAAGATTTCAATCGCATTTGCCGCACTAACCACATCAACATGGATTGGTATATCAGGCCAATCTTTTTGAAAGGCTGTCAATATTTTGGGTAACCAGAATGCTGCAATTGTAATACTGGAAACAATGTGAAGGGGTGCTCGATGTTCCAGACCGTTGATACGTGATTCTAGAGCCTCGCACGAAGATAGGATCGGAATGATTTCCTCCAGCAAAAGTCCGCCGCTTCTTGTAAGCTGCACGCTTTTAGATAGTCGGTCAAATAAGGCTGTACCTGTCTTATCTTCCAACTCTCGTATGGCATGGGAAACCGCTGATTGCGTGATATATAGCTTTTCCGCAGCCCTTGTAAAGTTTCCCGTTTCCGCTACTGTCCGCAAGATTTCAAAATGTCGAAGCGTCATCATAGCTGCTTCTCCTCTCATGAGTTAAACTAATCGTTATCGCAAAATATTATCATTTTACTAATCGATTAACAACCTCCATAATAGCAGGATGACAGGAGGTGGTCAGATGATAAGCCAAAGAACCAAACTATATATCTGGCTTCTAGGCATCAATTTGTTTATCAGCACATTTACATTTGGAGGCGGGTATGTTGTTGTTCCAATGATAAGGAAGTATTTTGTATCTAGAAAAAAACTGTTCAGCGAAGCTGAGCTTGTCGATATGGCTGCAATTGCACAGTCTTCACCAGGGGCTATCGCAATCAACTTGTCAACTCTCGTAGGATTTCGGTTAGCGGGAATGGCTGGAGCTGTAATCAGTTGTATTGCTGCTGTCCTACCATCCTTCGTCATATTGATATTCATCTCTATGTTCTATGCTGATTTTTCGGCGAATCCATTAGTCATTTCAGTATTGAGAGGAATGCAGGCAGGTGTAGCCGCCCTTATCGTTGATTTCGTTGTTGATATGAGCATGTTGTTGATCAAGGAACGTTCTTTATTCCTTACTTTGTTGATCCCGACTGCATTTTTGGCAAATTTCATCTTTGAGATCAATGTGGCTATTATTCTTATAGCGAGCTGCTTCTTATGCTTTGTACGAGTGTGGCTTAACGAAAGGCGGCAGAAATAATGGGGGAATTATGGCAGCTGTTACTGGCCTTTTTACAGATCGGTTTGTTCAGCATCGGGGGTGGCTACGTAATCATTCCTTTCATTCAGGAACTGGCGGTTGAAAAATATGCCTGGATATCGCAGCAAGTTTTCACCGATATCATTACCATTTCGCAGATGACACCTGGTCCATTAGCTGTAAACACTTCTACGTTTGTAGGGCTACGGATAGCAGGGATACCTGGCGCAATGATTGCAACTTTCGGTTGCGTGATTTCAGGTGTCGGTATTTCTATTTTGCTGTATCGCTTTATCCAAAGATACAATAAATCTGTCTATGTATTTGAAACCTTAAATGTCTTGAGAGCAGTCTCGCTGGGGCTTATTATTTCTGCTGCTACAACAATATTGCTATTAACGTTACTTGGGATTTCAGAAATAAGCATGGCTGCCAAAGTGGATTGGATTGCCGTAGCTTTTTTTGCGGTATCTTTGTATGTATTAAGAAAATGGAAGATGAACCCGGTTCTTCTCATGGTTCTGACGGGAATTCTGGGGGGGATTGTAATTCAATAACATCCTACTGTTATAAGAAGGTACAAAAAAGCATCTTTTCGTCCGCAGTGCAGAAAACCGCTGATGCAAGCTTTATAGCTTAGCTCTAACGAAACTACATAACGCTATTGCCCTACATTTTGAGGTAAATAAATTCTAACGAAACTACATATCGCTATTCGGGTTAAATGCGGGCTTAAAGTCGCCAATTTGGCCAAATAACGATACCCTGTTTCGTTAGAGTTTTTAGTAGGCTTTTTTGGTGCAAATAGCGATACCACGTTTCGTTAGAATTGTTAGCGACGCTGTCAGGGGTCATGTATGAACAAAGCTTAACCATCGCGAATATGACAAACCCGAAAAGAGTCTTTCTTTATCTTTTTTTTAAAGATAAGGAGGACTCTCTTTGATTCACTTGTGTTCTATCATGGCGAGGAAAGCGGAACTAGACGAAGCCACGCGGCTGGGATTTCGAAATGTAGCGGTGGTCGTTGATCGGTCGATCGCCATGTTTGAATGATATGTTTCCATAGTTTTCCATCATCTATTTCGCCCTCATCATATTTCCCTACGCAATAGCTCAACGCACATATAATATGTCATTAAGAATAATATATAAAACCAAATGACATATATATATTGCAAAATGTCCGATATATCGTTATAATCAAAATCAGAAAGAGGAAATTATTATGAGGGTGGTATGGGATATGAGTTGGTTTAAGCGGAAGTCCGTGCAGGATGAGCGGATTGTGAATCTGAAAAATCAGATTGCGAAGGAAGCATGGATACTGACGTTGATTATCTGCAGTATATCGGTGATTGTGAAGACGTTCTTCTTCATGGAGAAACAGTCGGTATGGGTGGAACTTGCCATTCTTATCGTAACGGGGCTCTACTCTATGATACGGAGTGTCAGCTCAGGGGTATACTCTGATGAGGTAGAGGTACATGATCAGACGCATCGTTTCTCCGTGACCAAGAAGCAGCTCGTGACCGGCCTTGCTTCAGGCTTATTTCTAGCTTTGTTCTTTGGATTCCGCAGTGCATATCTTTTTGCGGATGGAGATGGCGCGCTCCAAGTGAAATACTTCCTTAGTGTCTTTGCCGCCAGTCTGATCATGTATATTCCTTTCTTTGTCATGCTGACAGCGGTTAGCCATCTTGTGATGAATAAGCTGAGTAAGCGCCGTTCAGCCAACGATCTTGATGATAGCGATCTTATTGAATAGGGGCGTGAAGGACAGACACCATGAAAAATTTAAAAATGAAAATGGCGCGAGTCGAGAAGGATCTGTCCCAAGATGAACTAGCGCAGATTGTGGGTGTGTCGAGACAGACGATAGGGCTGATAGAGCTTGGCAAATATAATCCATCTCTAAGCCTTTGTGTTTCTATATGCAAAGCACTAGGGCGTACACTGGACGATCTTTTTTGGGAAGGGTAGTTTGCTGAGTTAAGAGCAATGCTTCTAGGATATTTTCTGGCGTAACTGTTGCAACTAGAGTGATTAGGTGACTGGCGAGAATGGAGTGACTAACTGGCTATGTAACTAACGAGTATGGAAAATAGTGCTTTCTAAGAGCAAAGAGGATCTACGGTAATGGAGAAACAGAAGTACAGAGGACATTACATAAACGCAAGGGGATGATTCATATGATACAGATGAATAAACGTAAGGTAGCAGGGGTTATTGCAGCGACTGTATTAAGCACACAATTATGGGCAAGCGCAGTTCCGGTGTATGCACAAGAGACGAACCCTGTGGGTGAGGCCGTGTCGCAGCAGGTAGCACGGACTAACCAGGAGACGCTGGCTGATTGGGAAGCTTGGACCAAGGACCATGTTTATCGCTTGGAGACAATCAAGCCGGTGGAAGGAAAGATCGAGCCAGGAAGCTTCAAGGATCTTGAGATGCTTAAGCCGCTTCTTCACGATAAGCGGATTGTATTCCTCGGCGAGAGCTCGCATGGCGTAGCAGAGTTTAATCAGGCCAAGACAAGACTGATTCAGTATCTTCATGAAGAAATGGGTTATAATGTGCTAGCCTTCGAGAGTGGATTGAACAATGCTTCTATTGCTTACGGGAACGCAGGTAGTCAGAGCGCAGAACGGACGATGAAGGATTCAATCTTCGGCGTGTGGTGGAGCAAGGAGATTCTCCCATTGTTTGACTATTTAAAAGATACGCAGACGAGCGAGAATCCGCTTATGCTGACAGGCTTTGATATTCAGACACAATTTCCGCTCATGGATGGTAAGTGGCTTACAGATGCGAAACAGGCTGAACGATTGAAGCAGACGGAAGAGAAGCTTGCTGCCTATGCGGGAGGAACTGATCTGGAAGCGTATCAGAAAGATAAAAACCACTTGATGGGCGTCTACAATGGAGCTCTTCGTATACTTAAGGCGAAAGGTACTGAGGAGCACATCAAAGCTTTCTATCCGTCTAATCCCATGCTCATGAAGCAGCTGGAGCGGAGCCTTCAGGACCGCATTCGAGTAGCCGATGAATATATAGAAATATCTATTAAATCGAATCGCAGCTTAGAAGAAGGAGATTATGCTGGTTACGCCGAACATCTGCTGAAGTCGATGGAATGGCGGGATCAAGCGATGTTGGATAACTTGATCTGGCTTGCGACCGAAGTGTATCCGAACGAGAAATTTATCGTATGGGGGCATAACGATCATATTCAGAAGGCACATAGTGAAGTGATGGGAACCTATTATCCAGTGAAACAGATGGGGGAACTTCTGCCTGAAGAGTGGAAGAAATACAGCTATGTTCTGGGCTTGTATCCCGTGAGCGGACGGACGGCAGATAATACAGGTGCGATCCACGATGTTCTTCCATTGGAAGAGGGCTCTATCGAATCGATCGTGTCCAAAGCCAGCCAATCACCTTATACATTTATTGATCTTAAGTATCGCAATAATGAGCGCGGCAATTCATGGATGTTCGAACCAAGGTACACCTACAGCTGGGGTCGGATTCCAGAGAGTCTTGTCGCTAGAGATCAATATGACGGTCTGCTCTTGATCGATGATGTTCATCCGCCGCAATATATGCGTGGGAATAAATAAGAATTGTTCAGCCGCAAGCTGGCAAATAATGAAGTAGATCGCACACCTTAATAGGGGCGGTCTACTTCTTTAAGATTTATTAACTATAGTTCATCTTCCGATACTTTAACGGTGGAACACCTACGATGGACTTGAAGATGCGACCGAAGTGAGTTTGGCTTTCGAAGCCGACAAGCTCGGCGATTTCTGAGACAGTGAGTTTGCTACTTTTCAGCAGGGTGCAGGCTTCCTTCACCCGGACATTGTTGACGTATTCAATAAAGGTGAAACCGGTTGATTCCTTGAAGGTACGACTTAAATGGGACAGGCTTAGGTAGAACTTTTTTGAAATATCCTCTAATGTCAGGCGCTGATTATAGTTTTCATGAATATGATGAATAATTTGCGAGATTTGCCGATAGGTGCGGTTGGATTCGATAAAATAGTCGTTATGCCCGTTAACGAATTTCCGTTGAATGAAGATCAGCAGTTCCATCAGCATTAGTCTCACATAGAGCTCTGATGAAGCAGACTTATTCGTGGAGTTACTCGTATCTTCGCGGATTATTTTATCAAATAGATCTTCAACAAAATTTTGCTCATGACCCCGTAGCTTCACTGCATTCGAGTCAGAGCGGAAGTAGTTAAACAGATCAAGGTCTTCCGCTTCCGGCAACAGAGACTGAAGAGCTTCTTTCTTGAACAATAAGGTGACCCTCTCATACTCGGCCCCGTTGGAATTGATTAATCGATGCACCTCATTCATATTGATCAATAGAAGGACCCCACTAACAACCTGATAGGTACGGTCCCCGATGAAATAATACAGCTCACCAGAAATGATATACAAAATTTCATAAGCATCATGATAATGATGGGAAGGAATGCTGGAATGGATCTTTTTTTCACGGCTAATGTAGAATAGTTCTGATTCGTAAAAGTTTATTTCCATTTCCAATCCCTCCATATGTCTAAAGACGGAATGCGCTTACATTGATCATAGCATGCCAGAGTCTGGTTTGAATAACCTTTACACAATTTTACTTGCCAATGATCTTGAGCTTACATTCATGATGGATAATAAGAGATCGCAAGCGGTTCATGATTTTAGCAGAAAACGTTGAAAACCGAAGTTTTTGAGAAAATACGTAGAGAATGTTTGTGAGCGCTTACGCTATAGTAAACTCAAGATCCGGCGAATAAGCGATGGCCGACTTGCGAATGTCTGATGAAGGGGGGAGGCAGGGCAATAGAAGGGCAGGTTTTCTCGTAGTCGCACAATCAGAAGAATACTTTCTGCCCCAAAAGTTAAAGCGCTTTAATTTTTAGGAGAGTGAGGTAATGAGTTGCTAATGAAGAACCTAGTCAAGCCAAAATGGCGACGGTCCCTATCTCTATTACTAATCTTTATGCTGCTGTTCCAGATGGCAGGGATCGTATCTGCTGACGGGCCGCCAGTAGACCATGCACAGGGAGTCGCACCGGGATATATCGTGGACAACACTGGGGAGTTAATAGGTGAAGTCACCGCAGTCCCAATACTGGATTCCGTACCGAATGCGACTGATGCTGTATATGTTGCCCAGTCTCTCGGCCAGGAGGTTATTGCGCAGTGGGTCTTTCAGAATGAAGGGGATAACGGCACGTTTGTTGCTACAGGCGGGAAGTATCAGTCGGCCTCCATTCTGACCCATGTTGGCGGTGTATTCGAGAACTATAGTGGCAGTAAGCAGGAGATCAGCTACCAGGGTTGGGATCAGGGCAATGGCAAGAAGTATTGGCTACTGACGTTGTCTACTGCTGGATTTGAAAATATCGCTGTATCATCTGAGCAGAACTCATCTGGTTCTGGACCTAATGATTTCAAGCTGCAGATGAGTACGGATCAAGCAACATGGACAGATGTGGAGAACGGCATCATCCAGATGAATACAAGCTCCAGCTACAACTGTCCGAATGATACCTGCAAGTTGAAGGATCTCCCGCTTGCTGGCGCGGACGATAAAGAATTGCTATACATCCGCTGGATTGTCAATTCTAACCTGCCAACGAATACGGTGGATAATCCTTCAGGCATCGGTGGTGGAGGCTCTAGTAGAATCCGAAATATTTACGTAACTGGCGATCCGATCGCAGGGAAGACTCCGGTCATTCCTACGATTGATCTCTCACACCTCCCTAAGCATGGTGAAGAGAGCGTTGCAGCGGATGCGCCATTAACCGTCAAGTTTAATAAGAATATTTCAATCCGCAGCGAGTCGTCCGTAAGTATTATCGACGGGAATGGCATTAGAATTGAAGCGACAGCTGCAGTCGGCGGTAATACGCTGCACATTAACCATCCGGAATTCACCTATGGGGCTACATATACCGTGTCCATTCCGAGACAAGTGATCATTGCCGAAGATGGAGTCCCTCTCGTTAGAGATATATCCTGGAGCTTCACGACACAGGATTCTCCACTTATTCCGAAGTTGATCAATATGACCTTTAATACTGATCCGAGGACGGGAATCGCTTTTGCATGGTACACAGATATCATGACGGATACGAAAGTACAGGTCGTTGAAGCTTCCAGGATGACGGGGGGAGTATTTCCAGAACAAGAGGCGATGGAGTTCACAGGTACCGGGGAAGAGATCGAGACATTTATGTCCAAGGCCGACCGCTCGACAGGACATAAAGCGAAGTTCATCAGCCACAAAGCAGCCGCTAATCACTTGAAGCCGGGTACCAAGTATCGCTTCCGTGTCGGTAACGGGCAGGAATGGAGTGGAATTGGGTCCTTCACGACCGATACGGAACAGCATCAGCCTTACCGCTTCATCGTTGGGTCGGATTCGCAGGCTTCCAGTAAGGAAGATTTCGAGCCATGGGCGGATACGTTCAAAAAGGCCCGTGACTTAATCGGGGATCCGAAATTTCTGATTAATGCGGGGGATTTGGTCGATAACGGCGACCTCGAGGAACAGTGGCAGTGGATGCTCGGCGTAGCTCAGGATGAACTGCTGAATGTGCCGTTCGTACCGGTTCTCGGTGGTCATGAGATTCAGGACTATGATGGGGATGAGACGACACCTAACAATAACTTCTACAATCATTTCAATCTGCCGCGGAAAGTGGTCGCAGCGACGCATGACGGTTCTGTCTATGCCTTCGAATATGGGGATGCGCTCTATATGGTCTATAATTCGCAATTTGATGGCAAGCTTAATGATGATGGATCAGTGAATTGGGACGACGACCAGCATGAGCAGTTCTGGAACCAAGTAGACTGGATGAGAAATACGGTCGCGAAGTCGGATAAGAAGTGGAAGTTCGTTACTTTCCATAAATCCCCTTATGCGGCAGGCGATAATTCAGCCCAATGGGAAGGCGAGCGCATTGAATTTTACAAGAAAAATTTGATCCCGGTCTTTGATGAACTGGGCATCGATATGGTGTTCGAAGCACATGATCATATGTACATGCGGTCCTTCCAAATGTACGGCGATCAGATTATTGATCCGACCAGCCTCGATAAGGACGGGGAAGGCAATGTCATCAACCCGCAGGGCACGGTCTATCTCATGTCGAATGCCTTCGGGAATAAATTCTATTATAAAAATTATCAGTACGAGTTAGATGAGAATTGGGAACCGCAGTTAATCTATGATGAGAACGGGGATCCGATCTGGTATGATGATTATTTTGCCGCGGTCGACGAACAGCCGGAGAAGAAAATGTTCACCGATGTCTCGATTTCCGATCAGGTGATGAAATTTACAGCATATACGGCAGCGGTGGAAGATGAAGGGAAAGCTGAAGCCGTCGGAAACGGATTAATCGATTACGACCACTACGGGATCAAGAGGACAGATAGCAAACCGAACCAGGTGGAAGCAGCCAAGGTTACATTGAAGGGGAACAACGCAGTGCTTACCTGGACAGCTCCTAAGAACAGCAAGGAACCCGTTAGAGGATTCAGAATCTACGAGAAGAACGATAAAATCAAGACGTATTGGAGCAAGTATATAACGATTAAAGAGGGACAGACGGACTACAGTTACACAGTAGAAGGCATTAATCCGGGGAAAAATTATGATTTTATCATCAAATCCGTAGGCAGAAGGGATAATTCTGCTCCAGTCGAGGTCAGCACGCTAGGAGGGCCAGTCGAGCAGGAGCCGCCTTCCGCGCCAAGCAGTTTGGAAGGCACAGGAGCATCGGCGTTCCAGATTAATCTGACGTGGAATGCTTCTCCAGGCACAGTTAGTCCGTTGGGCTACCATATCTATCGCGATGGATCGCTCGCGGGAACGACGGAAGCGACATCCTATAACGATATAGGCCTTAAGGCGGACACGTCTTATCGTTATATCGTTAAGGCCTTTAACGCCGAAGGCATTGAATCGCTGGCCAGCAATGAGATCGTTGTAAAGACGAAGCAAGCTTCAGAAGGGGAGGGACCTCACAAAGCCTTCCCGCAGCATACGAGTTATGTGCAAGGCTCGATCAAGCCGAATCATGTGACACAAGGGCAGATGGATCAGACGGTAGAGCGCTTGTATGACGAATGGAAGGCCAAATATTTGAAAAAGCATCCTTATCTCCAAAAATCTGATCCTGCTCAATATTATGTATGGTATGCCGACGGGGATTGGTTTGAGGAGGAGTACGACGAGGAGCTCGGCGTGAACTATATGGCTACCACGGTATCGGAAGCGCATGGCTACGGAATGCTGATCACCGCTCTGATGGGCGGGCATGATCCGGATGCGAAGAAGTACTTCGACGGCTTGTTCCGCTACTTCAAAGCGCATCCGAGCGAAATAAACCCGAATCTGATGGCTTGGAAACAAGGCGATACGGGGACAGCGATCGTTGATGTCGATGGTGTTGATTCGGCAACGGATGGCGATATGGATATTGCCTATGCGTTATTGCTGGCTGATAGCCAATGGGGCAGTTCAGGAGAGATCAATTACTTGGTCGAGGCCAAAAAAGTGATCAACGCCATTATGGACTACGAAGTGAACCAGACCGACTGGATGCTCAGAATTGCAGATTGGGCTACGAGTGGGAAGTGGGCTGCCGCCACACGTCCTTCCGATTTCATGCTGCAGCATATGAAGGATTACCGTAATGTAACGGGCGATAGCAAATGGGATCGTGTCGTAGATACGACATATGGAATGATTAATGAATTGTATTCTGGCTATAGTCCAGATGCTGGCTTGCTTCCTGATTTTGTATTGAAATCCGACGGTAAGTTCGTTCCTGCAGAGCCGAACTTCCTCGAATCGGAATACGATGGAGATTATAGCTATAATTCTTCACGTACGCCGTGGCGGATTGGCACCGATTATCTTGTAACAGGAGATGCGCGGGCAAAGGACCAGCTTAACACACTTAACCGTTGGATTCGTGGAGTGACAAACGGCGATCCTGATCAGATCCTGGCCGGTTACAAACTGGATGGTTCCCAGGCACTTGAGGAATATGGAGATATCACATTCTCTGCTCCGCTTATGGTTAGTGCGATGATCGATTCCTCCAACCAGGAATGGCTAAATAAGCTGTGGGATCATAATGCGGCGGTGCGGACCGAAGATGACGTCTATTTCGGCAACAATCTGCGCTTGCTTAGCATGATAGTAGTATCCGGCAATTGGTGGACACCGACCATTGTAGATACCGAAGCACCTACGGAGCCGACGATCGAAAGAGCGGAGGCGGTGTCCAGTACGGTGGTGGATTTGAAATGGACACCATCCAGCGATAACTTAGGAGTAACAGGCTACAAAGTATACCGTAATGATCAAGTCATAAGCACGACAACAAAGACGGAATATAGAGACACGGGCCTATCTGCGGGCACAACCTATAAATACTTTGTCGTTGCTTTTGATGCCGCAGGCAATTTGTCGAAGATGAGCAATATCAGATATGTTATGACGCTGCAATCGTCGGGCGGAGGCCCTAGTGGCAGCACGGGAGGAAACAACGACGGCGGTACGATCTCTCCGCCGAAGACAACAGCCCCAGGGTCGGGCACGGATGTAACGCCAGAACCGGATAAGAAACCTGAGACCCCGGCACCGGCGAAGAAGAGCTTCAGCGATGTAGGGAAGAAATATTCGTGGGCGAAGGACGCGATTGAAGAACTTGCTGGTGCTGGTATCATTAAGGGAACGACGGAGTTCACCTTTGAGCCGGGTAAGTACATTTCGCGAGCAGACTTTATAGTACTGTTAGTTCGAGCTCTTGGACTGGAGGCCGACTTCGACGCTAACTTCACGGATGTTGCTTCAGGCGCATATTATTACGAGGCGCTCGGAATCGCCAAGCAGCTCGGAATTGCTACGGGAATTGGCGGGAATAAGTTCGAACCGAAGGCGGTAATATCGAGACAGGATATGATGGTGCTGACGGCAAGAGCGCTCAAACTGGTCGGTAAAATGAACGAAGCAGGCAGCGCTGCTGATCTGAGTAAATTCAGGGATAGCTCCAAGCTCACTGAGTATGCAGTAGAGAGTGTGGCCTCACTGGCCAAGGCAGGTATTATTCTAGGTGACGGCCGAGCGATTCATCCGCTAGAGTCGGCAACTAGAGCAGAGGTTGCAGTTATGATCCATCGTATCTATACAAGATAGTAATAGCTTATATGAACAGAACCCGAGATTCCGATCTTCGGGTTCTTTCTGTTTCTGTTTCTGTTCACGTTCCGTACACTTAGCAGGCAGGCCACCGCCTTACCTTCCACATCTTCAGAATTAATTCAGATTTTTCCTAGCTTGATCTGAAGAAGTTTTCGTTATGATGATGAAAAATGGTGAAGGGGAGACGATAAATGATTTCAAGTGTTGGTGAATTAATTCAAGAAAAAGCGTTGTTTTTCTATAAATTTCTACGATCACCTGGACAGATTGGCAGTGTGACGCCTAGCTCAAAATTTCTGGCTAGAGCCATGGTTGAGCCGGTTTCCTGGGATGAAGTTAACAGTGTGGCTGAACTTGGAGCTGGAACAGGTGCTATAACGAAGTATATTCGAACGGTGGTGAAAGCGGACACACGTGTGCTGCTATTTGAGAAGGACCCCGTTCTATACAGAGAACTAAGATTTCAATATGCACAATACGGATGTTACAGGGACGCCTGTCGGTTACAATACGTCATGAATCAGGAGAAGATAGAACAGCTTGATTGCGTCATCAGCGGGCTGCCCTTTTTTAACTTTCCACAGACCACGCGGGACCATCTGCTTGATGAGATTATAGCTTCTCTCAAGGATGGGGGACTGTTCATCGCTTTTCAATATTCTCGCCAAATGAAGAAGCAGCTGGCTGGGCGATTCGATATTGAAGAGATCAAGTTTGTCCCTCTTAATGTTCCGCCGGCTTTTGTCTATGTATGCAGAAAAAGGGGGGGACAATGATGTCACCAGCCTTTTCCTCCAAATTTATAAAGTATCGTCCTCTATTATGGATTCTGTTAATTCCCATATTGAACATCTTTTATATGGTCTTAAACCATGACGGTACGCGTGTAAATAATCTGATGACCGATCTTGATGCACAGATTCCGTTTGTTCCTGCGTTTATTATTCCTTATCTGTCCTGGTACCCATTTATCATTATCATGTTAATTGTTATCTTAGTGAACAACAGGAAGACATATTATCGGACTTTAATTGCCTTATGTCTTGGACTTATAGTCTGCTATATCATATATTACTTTTACCAGACGACAGTGCCTCGTCCGCCGATTACGGAGCAGGGGATTTTATATTCACTGGTGCGATTTACTTATCTCACAGATAATCCTTTTAATTGCTTTCCCAGTATCCATGTGTTGACGACTTACTTGATTTGGAGGGGAGCACTGGATTGCAATGGCTTATCTAAACTCATGCGCCTCTTTACCAGTTTCATGTTTGTGGCTATCGTACTTTCAACCTTGTTTGTTAAACAGCACTATGTATTAGATATTGCAGCGGCAATTTTCATTGCGGAAGTACTCTATTTCATTACAGGAAAATGCTTGGAGGTTAGCTTGAAATCGGGAAAAGTCATAAACAAGCAGACTAATCCATAAAATCGGTGCTTGCTGAATTCTGGATAGAATAATAAACTGACGTTGTCATCTATGATGCAACGGCTTGAAGTAACCCTTGGGGGGTCTATGATGAGTGTAAATATTTTAGTTGTTGACGATGATCCGGAGATTCGCGATATTTTGCATATTTATCTCCGCAATGAAGGTTACCATGTAGTTCAGGCTGAAGATGGGAAGAAGGCATTGGAGCTCTTGCAGCAAGAGCAGATTCATTTGATTATTCTGGATATTATGATGCCAAATTTGGATGGCATTTCGGCTTGCTTGAAAATTAGGGAGAGCTCGGGAGTTCCTATTATTATGCTATCCGCAAAAGGAGAGGACCTTGACAAAATCACCGGCCTCTCCATGGGCGGGGATGATTACATGACCAAGCCATTCAATCCTTTGGAGTTAATAGCTAGAATCAAAGTGCAGTTAAGGCGGCAAAATTATATCGCTGTGTCTAACCAGGCAGTTGATGAGGGCGAGATTTGTATTGATGACCTCGTGATCAACAAGGATTATTATCGCGTTACGGTCAAAGGCAGAGAGATATCCCTAACGCCGATTGAGTTCGCGATCCTGGAACTGCTCGCTAGCCATCGCGGGCAAGTGTTTAACATCGATAAGATTTATCAGAAGGTGTGGAAAGAGCAACACGCGTATTACTCCCAAAATACAGTTATGGTCCATATCCGCAACCTTCGCGAGAAGATTGAAGCCAACCCAAGAAATCCTCAATATATTAAAACGGTATGGGGAGTGGGGTATCGTATTGATAAATAAAATTTGGGTGGTTGTCAGCGGTAAGAAAAGTATTCGTACCCAATTGATTTGGGCGATTTTTCTGAGCTTCATTGTCACAACATTTGTGATATCCCTATTCCCGAATACCTTAACAAGTCTTATATTATTTATAGTTATATTTATCGTTTGCTTTACTATCCTCACTCGTTCTATCGTTAGATCCATCTGGCAAGTCGCGAATGGATTGATGGTCATAGCAAGCGGGGATTTGAATTACAGGCTTCCCGTATCGAGGCAGGATGAATTGGGAATCGTCTCCCAGAACGTAAATCATATGGCTCAGCAATTACAAGAGCAAGTAGAACGTGAACGGCAGCTGGAGATCTCACGGATGGATTTAATTACAAGTGTATCGCATGATTTGAGAACTCCGTTGACTAGTATTATTGGATATCTGGATTTGCTCAAGAAGCAGGCGTTTCAGGATGAGCAGGAAGAGGCGCGCTATATTAACAATGCGTTCAACAAAACCCAGCAGCTCAAGAAGTTGATTGATGATCTGTTTGAATATACACGTCTATCCCATGGCGATGTTCAGTTGAATCTCCAGGAGGTAGACTTTCATAGTCTAATTGAGCAAATGGTCTCGGAATTTGAACCGGTTGCGAGAGAACAAGGAATTACTTTGATTCAGGAGCTAAGCCCCGATCCAGTCATAATGAGTATGGATGTCGAGCAAATGGTCCGAGCCATAGATAATCTGCTAATGAATGCCACGAAGTTCTCACTGGTGCCTGGCGAAGTGAAGATCAGCCTGGTTACAGGTGAGAAGTATGTACAGCTATCGGTAGAGAATCAAGGTCAACCGATTACTAAAGAGCAGGAAGAACTGCTATTTCAACGGTTCTACAGGATGGAGCCTAAGCAGAATGATATGTATATGCCACCCGGCTATGGACTAGGCTTATCGATCGCGAGAAATATTGTCGAACTGCATGGTGGCCGGATTTGGCTGGATCATCAGCAAGGAGATTACCGATTCTGTATTGAGATGAAGAGGTCGATGTATACAAGCTCAGAACAACAAGAGGAGTAGATAAATACAAATCCTAGGCACCTTCTTGGTACCTAGGATTTGTAGTATTTCTGAATTTATGCGTGTAGCTTTTTATCATTAGTAGATTCAAAACTCCGGTTTTCAGAACCGAAGCTTATGCTTCCGATGTGCGTTTCTTCGAAACGCTTCAGTTGGATGAAGCTAGGGTCTGAGGAGCAGAGCGTACGTAGTTTGTACGTGAGCACCTGAGATGTTTCCGTAGGAAACATAACTTCGTAAGCATCTGCTTAGACCCGGCTGAATTCAAGATTCGATGCCGATGCCACTTCTTGATTCACTTCGTGATCAAAAGCGGACTTTTTGAATTACCTTTACTAGCCGATAAATTCTTGAACCCAGTAGCCGTTATCATAAGCCACACCAATCTTGGTGAAGTTTGGACTCATAATATTTTGACGGTGGCCTTCACTGTTCATCCAAGCGTTCATGACTTCAGCAGGGGTACGTTGACCTTTCGCGATATTCTCACCTGCGTAGCTATAGCTTACTCCAAACTGCTTCATCATATCGAATGGAGAACCGTAGGTTGGCGATTGGTGGTCAAAATAATTGTTCTGGCGCATATCCGCTGCTTTCGCTGCAGCTACTTTAGTCAGATTATCTTGAACTGTAAGCGGCTTAAGACCGGCTTTGCTGCGCTCCTGATTGACCAGATTCACCACTTGCTGTGCGAAGGAAGCATTGTCCGTTTGACCGGATGTGCCATTGTTATTATCGCTTGGTGCTGTTGGTTTTGTAGGTGTTGTTGGCGTTGTCGGCTTTGTTGGTGTTGTAGGTGTAGTCGGTTTTGTTGGCGTTTCGTTATTATTGTTATTAGATGAGTCCGATCCTGTCGATGGCTTTTGTTCTGGGTTACTTGGTTTCTCGCTCGGAGTTGTTGGTTTTTGAATCTCCGGCAGGTTAGACAGATCAAGATTAGGAAGCTGAGATAGTAGAGATTTCAAATCGTCCAAGTTACCATTCCAGTTCAATTGCACCCATTTTTGCTGAACCTTTTGAACCTGCTGTGTTGGTTGATTGCAATCTATATTAGAAGCAGAGGCTGCTTCCGCTTTTCCTCCTTGTGGTAAAATTACTCCAGCAGCAATAACAGCTACTGCCATACTTCCTGTGAATAGAGTTTTCAGATTCTTATGGGTCATATTCTTGATTCCCTCCAAGTTATCGTATTGAGTTCGCGACGGAATTCAAAAATGACATCCCGGTTACAATGTTGTAACTTTTCGCAATTTCATTCTAACATGTCTGGAAGGAGAATAGGGCAGGTAAGTTATGGATGGGCGATTCTCTCTTAATTTGGATATATTACTACCAAGGGGTGTATAGATCATGAACAAATACAAACATATAATTTTTGACTTAGATGATACGATTCTTGATTTTCAAGATTCAGAGGAAAAGGCATTAAAACAAATTATTACGCAATTCAAATTACCTTATAACGAACAAACCATTGCATGTTACAAGCGCATTAATGATGGATTGTGGCATCAATTAGAGGAAGGCCTGATCTCTCGGGATGAGGTGCTGACAACGCGTTTTTCACTTTTTTTGCAGGAGTTCTCTATAGATGAAAATGGCGCAAAGGTTGAAGCAATGTACCGTGAGCATTTAAATGAAGGACATAAGACCATTGCTCAAGCAGAGGAATTGCTCAATAGCCTCAGTAAGCTAGATTGTAAGTTATATGTTGGAACAAACGGTGTAGGAAAGACCCAAAGAAAAAGATTAGAAGATGCCAAGCTGCACGGATATTTTGAACAACTATTTATTTCCGAAGAGATTGGTTATGAAAAACCGAGCCCTTATTTCTTTAACCATATTTTCGATGCTTTGCAGACAAGCCGGACGGAAGAATTCCTAATGATAGGTGATCGATTAACATCGGATATTCAGGGAGCCAATAACGTCGGAATCGATAGCGTGTGGTTTAATCCTAAGGGAAGCATACCTGAACCAGATTTACCTAAAAGCACATATACGGTATCTAGTTTAATGCAAATCATAGATTTATTAGAACGTTCATAAGTCTCAGATCAGAATGCTTGGAGGGCAACCCAGACGGCAAAGGCCATGCAGAAAATTCCGCCAACTTTGCACATGAAATAATAAAAGTCACTAGGTTCAGGGTTGTTCACCCAAAGTCTTTGAGGTGAGAGGTTAAACATAATGTCCTGAAATTTCTCATATCGATAGGCGCACCATCCATAAATGAGTATAGCTAATGCTAGAAAAAGAAATCCAGATGCCCCAGGAGTATCATGATATTCTGGGTAAGAGGCCGTTACAAGCATCGCTGGGGTAAATTCCTCCTCGCCTTCTCGAATGACTCTTTGGTTGTTCACATAAGCGAAGGCCTCGACGACGAAATCGCCATTTTCATCGAAACTCAATAAATAACCGGATTGATCTCTTACTTCGTAATTACGACCGTTCGGATACATTACGTTATACGTTGTATTGTAGTTAGAATTGTATTTCGTTATGTAATATTCCTTGTGATTGATAATTACCGTACGCTCATGACCGTCAATGCTGACCTGAATGGGAGCAGCCGTTTTACTGTGATAAGAGACCTGGTTGCCTTGCTCGCTCGCGAACTTGTACTTGTTCTCGTTGATGTAGAAGATAGGCTCTGTGAAGTAAGGTCTTGACAGTACAGCGACGACAACGGACAGGACTATAACACACGTAAAGAAAATAAAGGTGGGGGACATGATTTTGTTGAGCTTCGCCGCCATATCGATCAACCTCTTCCTTTCAGTTTTATACATTTAATACGCCAAACCGTGAAGTTGGTTGCGATAGGTTGAAATAGATACATGGTCTTCAATTTGTGAACAAAGTATGTGAAAGTGATAACATTCACAAACTGATGTGGAATATTGTGCTATCCTTTGTTTTTGTAGTGCACAGTACTGTAACGCTGCAAGTGAATAACCAACAACTAACAACATGCGAAGACAAGGGGAAAATGCAGAAAATGATGAAGATGAAGAGGATTGGGAGCCTTATTCTTATCCTTAGCTTAGTCGTGATGCTGGCAGCATGCGGAAGCGGGAACAACAAGGGCAAGGAGGCCGATAACGGAGCTGGCCAAAATGGCATCGTCACTTCTATCGGTGAAGGCGATGGTAAACATGGCACGATTAAGGTAGAGGTTACCTTTGAGAACAATGAAATTAAGAATATTAAGGTTCTCGAGCAGAAGGAAAATGAAGTTCTGGCTGAACCTGTATTTAAAGAACTCGGTGATACGATCATCGCCTCCAACAGTGCAGAGGTAGACGCTATCAGCGGTTCAACAGTAACGAGCACGGGTTATATCGACGCAGTTAAAGATGCGATCGCGAAGTCCGGACTGACACTGGTTGCGAAGCAAGCAGCTGGGAAGAGTGAGACAGACGAGCCAGCGGAGCAAACTTACGATGTAGTTATTATCGGGGCTGGTGGCGCTGGATTCAGTGCGGCGCTGGAGGCCAAGCAAGCTGGAGCTTCCGTAGTTCTGCTGGAGAAGATGCCAAGCGTGGGCGGCAACACATTGATCTCTGGTGGTGAGATGAACGCTGCCAACACATGGGTTCAGGAAAAATTAGGAATCAAGGATAGTGTTGATCTGTTCGCTGAAGATACGCTGAAAGGCGGAGACAATGTCGGCGATCCGGAAATGGTTCGCGTACTCGCAGAGAACGCAACGGCTGCCGCAGAATGGTTGAAGAATGATATCAAGGTTAATTTCCTTGAAGATAACTTGTTCCAATTTGGTGGTCACTCTGTGAAGCGTGCGCTTATTCCAGAAGGACATACTGGTGCAGAACTGATTACCAAGCTGAAAACGAAGCTGGACGAAATGAAAATTGATCTAAAAACAAACACGAAGGCTGATAAATTACTCACAGATGATAGCGGCAAAGTGGTCGGTGTTGAAGCTACAGGTGCAAATGGCAATAAGATTACATTCCATGCGAACAAAGGCGTTGTCATCGCATCCGGTGGTTTTGGATCCAACGTTGAGATGAGAAAGCAATACAATCCAGAGTTCGATGAGAAATATATGACTACAGATGCACCGGGTTCGACTGGTGATGGGATCGTAATGGCGCAAGACATTGGCGCAGCCTTGACCAATATGGAGAGCATCCAGACTTATCCGGTTTGTGACCCTGTGACAGGTGTTATTTCACTCGTAGCAGACAGCCGTTTTGATGGAGCGATTCTCGTTAACCAGAGCGGCAAACGCTTTGTTGAAGAGCTGGAACGTCGCGACGTTATTTCTAGAGCGATTTTGGCTCAAGAAGGCGGCTATGCTTATCAATTGTGGAATCAAGAAATCGGAGACATCAGTAAGACGGTAGATGTGCATAAAGACGAATATGATGCGCTCGTTAAGGAAGGCGTTCTGTACAAAGCAGATACCCTGAAAGAAGCAGCCGAATTCTTCAAAATCGATCCGAAGGCGCTGCAGGAAACGATCGATCGCGTCAATAAATTTGCTAAAGCAGGCAATGATGAAGACTTCCACCATCGTCAAGGCTTGCATGATATGAGCAAAGGTCCTTACTACATTGAAAAAGCTGTACCTTCCGTTCACCATACGATGGGCGGGCTTGTCATCAACAAGACAACTCAAGTCATGAATGAGAAAGGTGAGCCGATTCCAGGTTTGTTCGCAGCTGGTGAGGTTACAGGTGTCATTCATGGTACGAACCGTCTAGGCGGCAATGCGATTGCTGATGCCATTACATTCGGACGTATCGCTGGACAAGAAGTAGCTAAATAATAGTTGATTGGGCTGAACCCTTCGAAGGGGCTAACCTAGCTGTTTGATAATAGCGGGCTAGCCCCTTTTTATATTTTAAAAAAACCGTTCCACTCGTTGATGGGAGATTGCTTGACCATCTACAAATGGAACGGTTTTTTATTATTAGAACATCAGTTGTTGTTCAGGGCTTGGCTTCTATCGTCTGCCTCTGCCGCCGCGATTGCCGCCTGACGGATTCTGGCGGCCGCTACCTTGCCTGTTGCCTTGTCCGCTATTGCGTCCGTCAGTACCACGGCGTCCTTGGCGTCCCGAATCCTGACGTTCGCCACGGCTAGCGCGTCCTGGCTCCCGGCCTCCAGGACTAGAACTACGGCTGCTGCGCGAATAGTCGCGTTCGCTTGATCGTCCTGAGCGTCCGGCGTTGGAGCCACGCTCATCTCTCGATTGTCCGCGTTTTGCACTGCGTCCAGCACCATATTCACCCGTACTGGCATTTCTGCCGGAACGTGCGCTATCGGCACCGTTGTTTCTCTTGCGAGAATCTCTAGCTGTCGTAGTCGCGGACCCTTCAATACGTCTCAGTCCTGATTCGGCAAGCTGCCGCTTCGGTATAGTCATCTTAATGCCACGTTCGATCGCTTCCAGGGACCCGCGATCATGGGCCGTTACAAATGTGATCGCCACCCCGGTGTTTCCGGCACGGCCTGTCCGTCCGATGCGGTGAATGTAATATTCGGCATCAGCAGGTATGTCATAGTTGAATACATGTGTCACGCCTTCAATATCAAGCCCACGTGCAGCCATATCGGTAGCGACCAGTATTTGCAGCTTCGCTTCCCGGAATTTCTTCATGACCTGTTCACGCTTCGCTTGCGACAAATCACCATGCAGTTCGTCTGAAGCGTAGCCTTGCTCCTGTAGCTCCTGATTCAATTTGCTGGCCCGCCGTTTGGTACGGCAGAAGACGACTGCAAGATAAGGATGCTGTTGTTCGATGAGGGTACAGAGATCCTTGAATTTAGAGCGGTCTGTGACTTGGACAGCGATCTGCGAAATTTCCGTGAGCGTTATCTGTTGGGTCGGAATTTTCACTTCCTCTGGCTTCTGCATGTAAGCCTGTGCTAGCTGTCGAACCTGGTGTGGCATCGTCGCAGAGAAGAGCAGAGTCTGACGGCGTACAGGGGTTTGCTCCACAATATTCTGGACTTCGGGAAGGAAGCCCATGTGCAGCATTTGATCCGCTTCGTCAAGGACGAGCATTTTCAATTTGCCGAAATGGATCGAGCCGCGCCGCAGATGATCCAGCAATCGGCCAGGTGTAGCGACAACGATATGGATTGCGCCCTCAAGCTTACGCAGCTGCCGTTCCACATCTTGGCCGCCATAAGCGGCAAGAACACGTGCCCCAACCACAGATGCAAGCTTCTTCAGCTCACTAGTAATTTGAATGGCAAGCTCCCGGGTAGGGGTTAGAATCAGCCCCTGAACCTCTGGACTATTCACATTGATACACTCAAGCATCGGCAGAATGAATGCCAGCGTCTTGCCGGTGCCGGTCTGTGCCTCGCCAATAATATCATGTCCGGCTTGTATATAAGGGATCGCTTCCGCCTGGATTGGAGTTGGTGTTGTGATCCCCAGTTCTTGCAATTGCTGTACCAGCTCGGCACGAATGCCCAGCTTCTGGAATGATTTCGTCATGTAATTTGTTAAGCTCCTTATTATAAATTGCGTCTAATACCTTTAGCTATTGTAACATGAGCGGCGTGTGATACAAGAGCAGCAGGGGAGCTGCATTGAATATTGTGCGGCAAATCCGCTGAGTCTAATTATAACGGAAATGTATGGAACCGCCCTAATAAAAATAATAGAACTAAAGGACGGAAATAATAAATCAAGCATCCATACCCTAGTTCTATTTGTGTACATCGTCTGATTATATTATGCGTCTACTCCATATGAGGAACAGAAACGGCTGGATCAACATCTGCTTCATAGTTGATACCATCTACCTCGAAGCCGAATAGCTGGAAGAATTCCTTGCGGTAGCCGGAGAGATCGGATAGATCGAAGACGTTGTCAGTACTCATCAGATCCCATAGCTTCGTAACCTCTTCTTGTACATCATCGCGCATTTCCCAATCATCAATACGGATTCGCCCTACTTCATCAACAGGGACGATATCCGGGCCGTACAGCCGTTCGGAGAACAAACGATACATCTGTTCGATCGTTCCTTCGTGTATTCCTTTCTCCTTCATCACTTTATATAAGGTGGACATGTAGAGTGGAACAACCGGAATTGCAGAACTTGATTGAGTCACAAGCGCCTTGCTGACGATGACATAAGCATGTCCTCCGATGTTGTTCAAGCGCTGATCCAATTCATGGGCTGTACGTTCTAAATCATCCTTCGCTTGCCCAATCGTACCATCACGGTAGATGGGCTGAGTGATATCGGATCCAATATAAGAGAAGGCGATCGTAACCGCATTGTCAGCGAGGACTCCAGCTTCTGCCAGTGTGTCGATCCACAGCTTCCAATCATCACCGCCCATGACAGCAACCGTATCAGCGATTTCTTGCTCTGTCGCAGGTTCCAACGTCACCGAGCTGATTTCGCCTGTGTGGAAGTTAACCGTCTTGTTCGTATACGGTTGACCGATGGGCTTCAACGTGGAGTTGAAGGTTTCGCCAGTCCGTGGATCTGTGCGACGTGCCGTTGCAACACTGTAAATGACCATGTCAACTTTGCCCAGCTTCTCGGCAATGACTTTGGCCGTCTTAGCTTTGATCTCATCTGTGAAGGCATCGCCTGTCACGCTGAAGGATTTCAGGCCAGCTGCTTCAGCTGCCTGTTCAAAAGCCGCGGAATTGTACCAGCCTGCGGAAGCGGTCCGCGTAGCCGTTGCCGCACTTGGGCGATACACGCCTATGGTGTTTGCCCCGGCTCCAAAAGCTGCTACCACACGCGAAGCTAAACCATAACCGGTAGAAGCTCCGATCACAAGTACATTTTTCGGTCCATCTATGGTGGGTTGCTTGGAGACATAATCAATTTGATGCTGTACCTGCTTGGCACATCCAACGGGATGAGCGGTCGTACAGATGAATCCGCGAGTCCTAGGTTTAATAATCATGAAATTGTGTCTTTCCTTTCATTTCAAATCTTATAGTTTAAAATTACTTTAATCTATACTATTGTACCCGTATATTTCAAAATGAAAAAGGCCTGCCGTAAAACTTGCTGGTTTCTACGAAGGAGACTCAAGCTTTGATTTCTATAAAAACCTAGAATATAGTGGAGACATAGAATAGGAGAACCTATGAGGGAGGAAATAAAAATGCGGATTGGCATTATTGGACTTGGCGATATCGCCAGAAAGGCATATTTGCCGGTATTGACGGATCGAGAAGATATCGAACTAGTGTTGTGTACGAGAAATGCCCAGACTTTGGAGCATCTACAGGCTAAATATCGGATCGCCGAGACGGCGGGAAGTGTGGAGCAGTTAATCACGGCCGGAATTCAGGCGGCTTTCATACATACAGCGACAGAATCGCATGCCCAGATCGCTGAACAATTGATCACTCACGGAATTCATGTGTTTGTGGATAAGCCTATTTCTTATCAATATGCGGAATGCGAGAGAATTGCCAAGCTGGCGGAGGAGAAGCAAGTGCTACTCATGGTAGGCTTCAACCGGCGTTTTGCACCGATGGTCGCTTCATTGAAAAGTGAGGCGGCTCCGCGAATGATCGTGCTGCAGAAGAATCGAATTGCCTTGCCTGACGTGGCACGGCGGTTTATTTTTGACGACTTTATCCATGTGGTTGATACGCTGCGTTATTTGGCTCCAGGTGAAGTGAAGCAGGTGAAGGTCTCACCTTATATTCTTGAAGGACAACTCTATCACATTACGCTACAGCTAGAAGGTGATGGATTTACATGTATCGGAGTGATGAACCGCGACTCTGGGACAAATGAAGAAATACTTGAGGTGATGAATCCCGGTAATAAATGGGTAATTGATGGCTTGAATACTACCGTTCATTTTGCTAATGGTGAGGAGAAGCTTCTAAAATTCAAGGATTGGGATCCAGTTTTATACCGGAGAGGATTTGTTGATATGACAGACCACTTCCTAAGTTGTGTTCGCGAGGGGAAGCAGCCTCAAATTTCGATCAGCGATGCGCTGGAGAGTCATCGAATTTGTGAGTTGGCAGTACAGGAGGTAGAAAGGCTAGGGCTTTAATCTGGGAATCCAACTAAGATACTTGATGCATGAAACCAATTTGGATTCTATACGTTATAACAATCAAGAATCAAAATATGTTCTGGAAGGATCATCGGATGAAGCGTCTAATCTATATTGCTGCTGTTGCTGCAATAGTGTTAATCGCTGCAAGCTGGGTAGGCAATCTCGTCTATTATCATCATTCACAATTGCCGAAGGCGATTTTTTTGAAGCATCATATTGAAGAGGTTCGGGCTCCAGGGTATAGCTTCGAATTATTTTATCTGGAAAATAAGCACGAGAAGCGGAAGCTGAACCGGATTATCATTCCTGAACTGCCGAATGCCATGATTACTCCAATGCCTGAACGGAATCGCTATACTCATCAAACGATGGGCTCCATGATGGTTCAGATAACGGATCTGGATACATCGGAAGAACAGACTGGTGGCACGGAACCGCTGATCATTCGCACGGTACAAGGATATTTCTCAGATGGTTCCATGGATAATATGGACATCGGCGAAATCCGGTTATATACACTACCTGCGGATAATCACGAGAATACAATTGCGAGCAATTGGTCAAGTGCCTCCTCGGATGGGACGGGACTTTACAATTTTCTAGTTTTGAAAAAATTACAGATTACCGGAATTTCAACGGCCTACCTAAATGAGCTCGGAGATTCCTTTTCATTACTCATAGATATCGGACGCAAGCTGCCAACAGGGAGCGGCATGCCCTCTTATCAATCCGTCGCCGAGACTCCGTTGAATGCTGCTGAATATCCGATTTCCATCCATGAAGGCGATGAAGTATCTCTTAAATATCATTTAAACCAACCATTAATAGATGCGTCCTCTGGTTCCGCAGATATATATCAGTTGTTGATTCAACTTACTTTTGAGCCGGAAAATGGGAAGAGTGCCGTCTATTCATTTATGATTTCTCAAAATTGGGACTTGTCCGAGCGTGATGTAAAGAGGATAGTAGCAGCTGCCAGGGGGGACGGAGAATGAGATCTTTATTTTACCGGATTGGTTATGGTCTCCTTTTCGTCATATTCGATATTCGGTTTCTTTCTAATTTAGATCTACTTCCTAATTTCATCGGATATCTGATCATCATGTCGGCCTTATGGAGTCTGCGCCAGCAAGCACCCGGCTTCCGTAACGGGATGTGGGCAGCGGGAGTATTAAGCCTGCTATCTCTGCCGCAAATACTTCATCCGATCGGACTCCGTCTTAACGAGGTGGATCTAGGCATGACCACGAACGGAGAGCTTGCCGTTGTACTGGTTCATGGTTTGCTACAGCTGTTCATACTGACCTCGATCTGCAAAGGGACCTATCATCTATTGATTATGAGAGGACTCCATGATTTGGCCAGTTCACTTACGGCGCGCTGGGTATTCTATTTCATCTGTTCGGTGTACTTACTGATTGTCTATCCATTTGCTTTGAACATAGATATTTTTAGCGCTTTATTGGTGGGTTTGGTCGCAGCTCTTATCAGCATAATTATGCTTATTCTTTCGTTCCGTTCGATCGGACGAGAGCTATCCAAACCTCTGGGGCTGGAAGTTTGATCGTTAATATGGACTAGGGATAAATATTCTGAAAGCAGGGATGCGGATGTTTGAGGATTTGAACGAACGGCTTGCTGCTGTGAAGGAAAAGGCACGCGGGATGGAGAAGTGGGAGGCAAGACTTCATCAGTTGCAGGAAGAGCTTGTCGAGCTGGAGCGTACAAGGAATCAATCACGCAGAAGACTGGCTGCTGAAGAGAAGGATGTTGAACGCTTAAGCGGTGCGTCGCTATCCGCCTTCATCTACTTTATACTCGGCAAGAAGCTAGAGAAGCTTGACCAGGAGCAGCGTGAAGCGCTGGAGGCAAAGATTAAGTATGAGCATGCCGAACGAGCGGTTCAGGATGTGCAGCAGCAGATTGATCAAGTACAGCAGCGGATTCGGGAGGTTCGCAATTCGGAAGCGGACTATGAGCTTTTATTTCAAGAGAAGGAACGACGTATTCTTGACAGTAACCAAGAGCTAAGGGAGCTTGCGGATCGTCTCGCTGAACTTATGGTACAGAATAAAGAGCTGCAAGAAGCTTTGGATGCGGGAATAAGTGTACAGGAAGATTTAAGACTGGCGGAAGAGAGTCTGAATTCGGCCAGGAATTGGGGCACTTATGATATGCTGGGTGGGGGTATGATCTCGACTCATATCAAGCACAGCCGTATTGATGGGGCGATGGAGCATGTGTATAGGGCGGAGAACAATTTGCAGCGATTTGGTAAGGAATTGCGCGATGTAGGCGATACCTTATCTGTAGATATGAAGATCGACGGATTTCTCACCTTCACCGACTACTTCTTTGACAATTTGATCACGGACTGGTTTGTTCAGGGAAGGATCAATGAGATATTGAATCAGGTTATCACCAAGGCATCCCAAGTGGATGAACTCATGGATCACTTGTCTAGATCAAAGCGTCAAGCCGAACAACAATTTGAAGTATTGCACAGGCAATATGTACAGATGGTTGAGACTTATCATTAGTAGCCCATGGTGGAATAGAGACTGCGAACGTATGAAGTAAATACGTCTGCGGTCTCTTTTTATTAAATGGATAACTTCTTACAGAAGTAACCTTCACAGAAAATCAGTTTGCCCGATTTGAAGAACCAATGTTACACTGTAACGCGGACAGTATATCAATGAACAGGAGTGTTCCTTCGTGTCAAAGATTCGCAGATTTTATCTCAATCATCTGAAGCGGAAAATGTTCAACAAGATTATTCTGTTGTATTCGGCGGTCATGATGGTGCTGTTCGTAACGGCGGCGGTTCTAGTCTATCAATATCAACTGCAGCGGATTATCCGCGAGGAGACGGATGCCAATATGAAGACGGCACAGGTTCTCAGCATTTATCTTAACAGGCAGTATGAGAATATTCAGAACACGATTCAGCAGATATATGGGGATGCAACACTTAGCGATGATCTGGTCTATTTCCTCAATAATCCCTATGAGAACTACCTGGGTTACCGTCTGAATCAATTTACGAAGACGAATGAGCAAAGGCTGCGATCCTACAGCACCTTAGTTAAAAATTATATGGAGCAGGAGCCTGGGGCAAAGAGGGTGTCCATTTACAGCTACCCGCGAAAATTCGGCATGAGTTTCGAAAGAGAGAAAGAGAAACAACAGCTCCAATATGAAAGCGATTCCGATGGATCATGGAACAACTGGCTGATGACGCGCCGAGCCTATACTTGGGATACGGTGGGCAATAGTCCGGAAGCCGATACAACGGAAAAATCGTCTTCTATCCCGATGTACTCGTATAGACGTGAGCTCCAAGATCCATGGACGCTAGACAGAATTGGCATGCTGGTCGTTGATTTTGACAGCAAGCAGCTTGCGAGTTGGTTAAGCAGCCGGGTACCTGCTACGCATGGACAGATGCTAGTCATGACTTCACAAGGCAAGGTTCTATACGATTCAACGGGGGAATATGTTGGGCAGGACTATCCTTATCGCTATGAATTGAACACGGCAGGTAAATGGATCGACTTGGATGAACCCTCCAAGATAAATGTGCTTGATACCGGGAATGCCGGGCTGACCGTCATAGGTGTCGTGTCCAAATCGACGATTGAGGCTAGCACCGGCAGCCTTCGCAATACATTGATACTCATTACATTATTGTTCTTTGTTGCCAGCTTCGTGCTGACTTCTACCGTGATGAGGAAATATTCCAAGAAGATCCGCAGAATCATCGTGTCCATGAGTCGCATCGGTGAAGGGGACTTATCAACGCGAATCCAAATGCCGGGCGAAGATGAACTGCAACAAATTTCGCAAAGATTCAATGATATGTGTGAGAGGTTGGAGCAATATATTGATAAAATGTACACCTCCGAGATTAAACAGAAGCATGCTGAGCTAGTGGCTCTGCAATCTCAGATTAACCCTCATTTTCTCTACAATACGCTTGAGTCGATTCGAATGAAGGCCTACTCAGAGGGAGCCCGCGATGTCGGCAAGATGGTGTACAGTCTCTCCGTCATGTTCAAAGGTATGGTGAAGAAGGACACGGTTATTACAATCAAGGAAGAGATTGAGATGTGTTCAATCTATCTTGATCTGCTACAAATTCGCTATGAGGGCCGGATAGAAGTGGCTATCGAGGTAGAACCCGCTGTAAATGGTTGTAGTATCATTAAATTGCTTGTGCAGCCGATTGTTGAGAACTATATGGTGCACGGCTTTCGCTCCCTAGATGAAGATAATCGGGTGAGGATTAGCGCGTTACGGGAAGGGGAACGGATCATCATTACAGTACAGGACAACGGGAACGGGATTCCGGCTGAGCGCATGCAGGAGATCGACAAGATGTTGTCAGGATCTTATCAGCTGTCCTCCAATCTCATGGAGAAGAGCAATCCTTCGATCGGACTGATCAATGTGCATGATAGAATCCGGATGAACTATGGAGAGGAATACGGTCTGAGCGTGTCCAGTGAGCCTGGAAAAGGTACGGAGGTTCGGATGGAAATACCTATGCTGAAAGAAGGGATACTTTAATGAAAAAGGTATTTTTTGTAGATGATGAACCCTTGATCGCTCAAGGTCTGAGCTCGATTACGGATTGGCTGCAGTACGGCATTGAAATAGCCGGATCTGCAAATGATGGAGAGACCGCCTTGCAACAAATTAAGGAAGAACCGGTCGATTTATTGATTACGGACATTATGATGCCCCGTATGAACGGACTGGAATTGATCCGCAGGGTGAAGCAGATTCATCCACGCACGCGCTTTATAGTCTTGAGTGGCTATGAGGAATTCGAGTACGTAAAAGTGGGAATTACGCTCGGAATTGAGAATTACATATTGAAGCCAATTAACATTGATGAATTGGAATCAACAATCAGACATATTCGCGGAGATTGGGAGCGGGAAGAGCTTAATCTGTTCCGTTATGAGGAAGATTGGAGAGTGCTGCGCAGCAATATTCTGCAGCGCTGGGTTCTGGGCGAGATCGAAGGTCAGGAGTTCAAGCATCGTGCTGAATTGCTAGGAATTCCGCTGAATTATAAATATGTTCAGGCTTTGGTGTTCCGCGTTATCTCGGAAGAGAAGCCCATCTCCCGGTTGTATCGGCTGCACGGATTGAGTGAGGAGTGCGGTGTTATTGCGCGGGAAACTATCGATAGTGAGGATGAGGTGATCTGCTTCCCGGATGCGGACGAAGACCTGGTGATGCTCTATGTCTCTGATGATCCCGAGCATCATCAGTCCATATTGGAGAACGCTCCAGCCACGGCGAGGAGAATCTCTGAGATGACCGGACTGCCGGTATGGGCGGTAAGTAGCGCTGTCAGCAGCGATTTCTATGGTGTTCAAGATAGCTACAAGCAGGCCAAGCAGGTGTTCCAGCAATGTCTCATCTCGTGTCAGGACAGAACAGTATATATGAATGGACCGCTAACCAAAGTGGAAGAGTCTCATTCAGTAATATGGGATCAGGAACAGTATGTAAGACTACTGATCGATGGGAAGCAAGAGCCCATTATCGAATTCATCGAGTCGATGCTCCTCGGACAGTTCGAGAATGATATCATCCCAAGAAGCGAGTGTATGAATATGGCGATTCAGCTTATGCTGAGCGCAAAGGATATGGAGGATCGCCCCGATTATAGCGAGGTATTCGCAGCACTTGCCAGAATGAACACGATTCAGGGATTGATTCGGCATGTCATTTCGGTTGTACAGCGAAGCTTGGGCAACAGAGATACGGTTCAGCAAGAGTATAGTGGACATGTGGCCATGCTGCTCGAGCAGGTGAAGGAGCACTATGCTGAGGAATTATCGCTCAAAACGTTGAGTCAGAAGCTGGATATGCATCCAAACTATTTAGGCCAGTTGTTCCAGCAGGAGGTTGGCCTCAGCTTCTCCGATTATGTGAACCAATATCGGATTGAGAAAGCGACGCAATTGTTAATTCATACGGATCAGAAGACAGCGGAGATTGCAGTCAGTGTGGGCTATACCGATACGTCTTATTTCTATCGGCAATTCAAGAAATATGCGGGTGTTTCTCCGACAGAACTAAGGCATATGTACACGAAGTAAATATCTTTGCAATGCGCTGAGGATCGTCCGTATATGCGGGCGGTTCTTTAATTTTGTACATATATCTTTAATTTGTACATATGATTCGAGCATTTTTCAACTTGTTGCGGGTAGCGCTTTCTTGGGAAAATAGAAGCAGTTAGAAGATGCTAGTTTCCATATTCCATCCAAGAGGGCTTTTCAGGCACCAGAGGATGACAGCAGTAAAGGGGGGAGAGAATCATGGCAGCATTTTTAAAGAAAGTGATTAGAAACAGGGCGTTGCTGATCATGATTTTGCCGGGAACAATTTGGTTTTTAATTTTTGCTTACTTGCCTATGTTCGGTACGGTTCTTGCATTTAAGGATTTCCGAATTAGCCGCGATGGCTTCTTTGCCAGCGTGATTAACAGTGAGTGGGTTGGGTTCAAAAATTTCGAGTATTTATTTTCAACAAATGACGCTTACATCATTACCAGAAATACGATCTTGTATAATCTATTCTTCATATTCTTGGGGCTTATCATCGCAGTGGCCTTTGCGATTATGCTGAATGAATTGGTGAACAAGAAGATGGCGAAGGTGTATCAGACAGGGATGTTCCTGCCGCACTTTCTATCCTGGGTTATTATCAGTTATTTCGCCTTTACCTTCCTGAGCATGGATAAGGGAACGCTGAACCACATTATTACACTCTTCGGTGGAGACAAAATAAGCTGGTATTCCGAACCGAAGTATTGGCCGTTCATCCTTGTACTTGTCGGGATCTGGAAAGGGGTCGGCTATAACAGCGTTGTCTATCTCGCTTCTCTTACAGGGATTGATAAATCCTACTATGAAGCAGCGGTAATTGATGGGGCGACGAAGTGGAAGCAAATTCGTTACATAACGATACCTCTGCTTAAACCATTAATGATTATTTTGACGATTCTGGCAATCGGCGGAATTTTCCGTTCAGACTTTGGTCTATTCTATCAATTGCCTAAGGATTCGGGCGCACTGTATCCAGTGACCAACGTTATCGATACCTTCGTATATCGCGGCTTGATCAATATGGGCGATATCGGGATGAGTACGGCAGCCGGTCTGTATCAATCACTCGTTGGTTTGGTGCTGATCTTGCTCGCTAACTACATCGTCAGAAAAATCGAAAGAGATCATGCGATCTTCTAATTTAACGGAGGTGCTATTATGCCACAAGCTACGACTCAGCCCGCCGGACAGTTAGAAGCGGGAAGAAGAAAGAAGAAGCGCGATTATAACGCTATATCGCCTTTCTGGAACGCATTATTTAATGTCATCATCGGATTGTTTACATTCTCTTGCATCTTTCCGTTCATCTATGTCATTGTCATATCGTTTACGGACGAACAGACACTGGCGCTTAATGGATTTAGCTTGTTTCCAAGCAAATTAAGCACACAGGCTTACGAATATATTTTCAAATCAGGCAGCGAGCTGCTTGGATCATTCGGGGTAACGCTACTCGTCACGGTGTTGGGTACCTTGCTTAGCTTAACGCTAGTTACGACCTACGCTTATGCGCTATCCAGAAGAAGCTTTGAATTCCGTGGATTTTTCAGCTTTCTAGCGTTTTTCACGATGTTATTCTCAGGCGGTATGGTTCCGGGTTACATCGTGATGACACAGTTCTTGCACTTGCAGAACACGATCTGGGCCTTGATCTTCCCATTGTCGATGAACGCATTCTTCATCATCGTCATGCGGACGTTCTTCCAGACTACGATTCCAGAGGAAATTATTGAATCTGCGAAAATCGATGGAGCAGGGGAGTTTCTGACCTTCGCCAGAATCGTATTACCGGTATCGCTACCAGGGATCGCAACGATCGGGTTGTTCAGCTCGCTCGGTTATTGGAACGATTGGTTCAACGCGCTCTTGTATTTCAATAGCCCGAAGGTTACACCTCCGATGCAGTTCTTGTTGATGAAAATTGAGAAGAATATGGACTTCTTGATTCAGAATGCACAAAATATCGGTTCTGCGGTTGATTTTGCCGCGACTATGCCACAAGAGACTGTAAGGATGGCGATGGTTGTTCTCGCAACCACTCCGATCGTGCTAGCTTATCCGTTCTTCCAGCGTTATTTTGTACAGGGCCTAACGGTGGGCTCCGTTAAGGGATAAACACCTAACCCATGGTTGTCACCGCATTAACTATTTAGAATCAGAAATTGGCCGGACATTTGTTCGGCCGGTTATCCGGGCGAATTGTTAAGCGGTTTCAATAAATGCAACACAAAATTTAGTCAGGGGGAAAGAAAATGACCAAGAAGAAGTTATCATTGTTGTCACTAGCACTGGTTATGCTGCTGTCCGTAGTGCTTGCCGGATGCGGAGACAAGAAAGAGAACAACGCATCATCCGGCAAGGAGCAGAATGCCGTACAAAATGACGGCACGATAGATGCTTCCAAGCTGGACCCAGTAGCCTTGAAGCTGTATTTGATCGGACCTAACCAGAAGGATCTGCCTAAGGTACAGGAAGAGATCAATAAATATGTAACTGAGAAGATCAACGCTAAAGTAGATATTACGATGATTGACTGGGGCGACTACAGCCAGCGCATGCAGGTTATCACCAGCTCCGGTGAAGATTACGATATCGCATTTACAAGCTCCTGGGCATTCGACTACCTGCCAAACGCGGCAAAAGGCGCATTCATGCCATTGAATGATCTTCTTGATCAATATGGCAAAGGAATCAAGGAAGTACTTGATCCTCGCTTCCTAGAAGGTACGAAAGTAAATGGCGTTAACTACGGTATCCCTGCCAACAAGGAATTGGCTCAACAATGGGTATGGCGCTTCAACAAGAAATATGTTGATAAGTACAATCTCGATATTTCCAACGTGACGACTCTTGAGGATCTTGAGCCATTGCTGAAGACCATCAAAGAGAACGAGCCTGCTGATATTACTCCGTTGGCAGTACCTAAGGGCTTTAAGCCATACTTGCCGGTAGATTTCCTACTTGGCGACGAAATTCCGATCGGTATGTATCTGGATTCGAAGGATTTCAAATTCACAAACCTGCTAGAAACACCTGAATTGAAAGCTAATTTGAATACGATGCGCAACTACTACAAAGCCGGCTATGTACGCGAAGATGTAGCTACTCTGGACGGCATCGATAATATGAAGACAGGCAAATGGCTGGTAGACCGTGAGATTATCCAACCATACGCAGAACTTGGCTGGTCGAGAAGCGCTGGTTATGACATCATCTCCAGACCAATGCATACTCCAGTAATCTACACTAGCTCTGCTGCTGGTTCCATGCTCGCGATTTCCTCTTACTCGAAAAATCCTGAGCGTTCGATGATGTTCCTGAACCTTCTTAACACGGACACTTATCTGCGTAATTTGATTCAATACGGTATTGAAGATGTGCACTATAAGAAATTGGAAGATCCGTATATTGAAGACCTTCCTGCCATGCAAGATAGCTACGCTATGCCAGGCTTTGCGCTCGGTAATATGTTCCTGACTTATCTGCATGATGGTGAACCGAAGGATAAATGGGATGCATTTGAGAAATTCAACTCCTCGGCGATCGTAGCACCAACCTTTGGCTTCAACTTCGATACGGCTCCTGTTAAGACAGAAGTGGCTTCGGTAACGAACGTAGCTAAGGAATTCATTCCTTCGCTGTACACGGGTTCCGTTGATCCAGACGAATATTTGCCAAAGGCAATCCAGAAGTTTAAAGATGCGGGGATTGACAAAGTAATTGCTGAAGCTCAAAAGCAATTCGACGCTTGGAAAGCGGAGCAAAAATAATCGATTCATAAGGTAGTAATTAGAGAAACGGTTGAGTGTTTAACCGTTTCTCTCTTTCTAAATAGTTCTACTTCAATAGATTTTAATCAGACAAAGGAGGCAATTTAATGAAACGAGCCAAAGATAATTACTTGATGAGATCGAAGAGGAAGCATCAGATTGCCATGATGGCAGGGAGTGCAGTGCTTGCCATGACCTTGTTCGGCTTCAGCGGCCAGGCCAAAGCTGCGCAGCCTCATTCCTCCTATTGGTATCCGAATACACTCTTGGAATGGTCCGCGGCGAAGGATAAAGATGCGCCATTTAATCGGGGTACAGTGGAGTTGAAGGAGGGACGCTTCCAGGGTTTGAAGACCAATGCTACCTCTAAAGTTCAGCCCAAAGTGATAGCGCTTTCCTCAATGTATCCAAGTACAAGTGGTGCTCCATCTCAAGGTTCGGAGAACTTCCATTCATACACGTTCAGCTTCTGGCAGTATATCGATAAGCTAGTCATGTGGGGCGGATCAGCCGGTGAAGGCCTAATCGTGCCACCGAGTGCTGATGTGATCGATGCCGCTCATAAGAATGGTGTACCAGTGCTCGGTACGGTGTTCCTGCCGCAGACTGAACATGGCGGGAAGATCGATTGGATGAAGGATATGCTACAGCAGCGCCAGGATGGAACCTTCCCGGTAGCTGATAAGCTGATTGAAGTAGCTAACTATTATGGCTTTGACGGTTGGTTTATTAACCAAGAGACTCAAGGAGCCAACAAGGAAGATGCAGCGAAGATGCAGCAGTTCCTTAAGTACATGCAGCAGATCAAGGGACCTAAGATGGAGGTCGTCTGGTATGATTCCATGATCGACGAAGGGCAGATTAAATGGCAGGGTGCTCTGACCGATAAGAACAAGATATTCTTCCAGGATGACAAGACTCGTGTCTCCGACCAGATGTTCCTGGATTTCCGCTGGCAGTACAAGGACGAAGTGAACGGCAAGTACGACTATGTGACACCTTATCTGAATTCGCCTCAAAAAGCGGCAGAGCTCGGCCGCAGCCCGTATGATCTGTTCGCTGGCATCGATGTGGAAGCGAACGGATACAATGGGGAGTATAATTGGCCAATTCTCTTCCCGGATGGCAAAGAGGCCACCACCTCACTTGGCATCTATCGTCCGGACTGGACATTTAACAGCTCGAAAACGCAAGAGGAATACATGGAGAAGGAAGAGATCTTCTGGGTTGGCCACAATAAAAATCCGCAAGATACCGGATCAGCCGAGGCGGACAATCCGTACTCCTGGAGAGGCATTGCGCATGATATTGTCGACAAGAGTGTCATTGATGGCACAGAATTTATCACTCATTTCAATACCGGCAACGGACATTTCTATGCGCTTAACGGCAAGGTGATGCGTGAGAAGGATTGGAGCAACCGCAGTCTACAGGATATTCTACCGACTTGGCGCTGGATCGCCGAGACGAAGGATGGCGCTACTCCGCTCGCTCCGAGCTTTGACTTCAGCACAGCTTATAATGGAGGCAGTTCTTTGAAGCTGGAAGGTGATCTGTCACCTGCAAATCCGACGCATCTGAAGCTGTATAAGGCGAATATGCCAGTTGAAGCAACAACAGAATTATCGGTGATCTATCAATCGAATTCAGAGGCTGGCAAGGTGAAGATCGGCGTTGCTTTCTCAGATGCTCCGGATAAGTATACTTTCTTCGAACCTAAGAAATGGACGCAGGCTGGAGACAGTCAGGACTGGCTGCAAGGTCAGGTGCGCCTGAATCAATATAAGGGACGGACGATCGTTGGCTTATCACTAGAATTTGAGAGCAATAACGCGATTAAGGATTATCAAGCGAATATCGGCCAGTTGGCTGTAACAAATGTGAATGATAAGGCCAAGACGCCAAAGGCGGTTACAGATCTCAAAGTAACGGAGAATGACTTCCGCGATGGCATATACGGTGACGCTAGATTGTCATGGAGTGCTCCTAAGAACCAGGAGGATGTGCTGTACTACCAAGTTTATCGTGTGAAGCCGGATGGCAAATATGAACTGATGGGGTTGACTGGAAATACGGTATACTATATACCGGAAATGAGACGGCTTGAGAAGGAAGCGGAGACGAAACTGGTTGTCGTTCCGATGAATCGTCACTATGAAGCAGGCAAGCCAGCTGGAGCAGCTTTTGAGTGGCCGGCCTATCCGAAACCGGTGGCCGCATTTGAAGCGGATCAGACTCTAATCGCTCCTGGAGATAGCGTGAAATTTACGGACAAATCATCTGAAGTTACGGAGAGCTGGAATTGGAGCTTCCCGGGTGGAGAACCTTCCACCAGTACGGAGCAAAATCCGGTAGTTACTTATAAAGAAGAAGGAACCTATGAGGTTACGCTCACAGCCAAGAATAGTGAAGGCGAAGATGTGGTCAGTCGTCAGATGATTACGGTAACGAAGGAAGCGGCTGGCGGTGTTGCAGATCTTGCCCTGAACCAGAAGGCGACTGCATCCAGCTTCGTTAATGAGAAGGAAGCACCAAAGTTTGCCGTGGATGGCGATGACCGTACGAAATGGTGTGCAGTTGGCGATGCGCCGCATACGCTGACCGTTGATCTCGGCGGCGAGCATAAGGTCAGCGAATTTGTCATTAAGCATGCCGAAGCAGGTGGCGAGCCAGCAGCCTTCAATACGAGAGTCTTCAAAATTCAGCTTAGCCTGGATGGGGAGAACTGGACGGATGCCGTAGATGTCAATGACAATACGAAAGGAGTCAGCAAGCATGCGATTGCGCTGACTTCGGCCCGCTATGCCAAGCTGATCGTTGAGAAGCCGACACAGGGTGGAGATACAGCAGCACGAATCTACGGATTCGAGGTTAAGGGATTGAAGTAATATAAAAAAAGACAGCATCTCCAATGCAGAAGATCGATCTGGATCGTCTGTGGGAGATGCTGTCTTTTACTGTACATGAAGCAAGGTCATAAGATGGTATGATACCTATCTAGTCTTTAGCGTTCATTTTGTAGCCCTTCAGAGCCTCAAGCGGGGTTTTCGAATGATTGCCCTTAAGGTATGAATGCTTAACCGGGCGAGGCTTATTGCTCTCTGGCGGCGGTGGTGTCCTGTCCAGAAGCTCTTCTAAATAATAGGCGTTCATATCGAGACGTTCGATGATCGCACCCAGCGCTATAAAGATAATTCCAGACAGAAATCCTGATCCGATGATAGTAAATGCAGCGCCCCAGGCATGCTCTCCCCATCCGTAATAGAGGAAACCCGATAATAATCCGGCAAGGATGAGAACGCCGCCGACGCTGTATAGCAGCTTAGCCATCTTGGCAGAAACCTCCTCATTACAAGCATTTTCATAATAAGCATTGACTGATTTATTTGTTACTTCAGATTATAGTTTTTTCTCTGTACGATGAGAAGATAACAGATGACAGCACCGATATCCGCAACGGCGATGACGATCCCCATCGGCAGGGCGTTCATGTCTCCGCCAAGACCGACTAGCGGTGCTACAGCGGCACCAAGAATATAAGGTAGCAGACCGAGCAAGGCGGATGCACTGCCTGCTGATTCGCCTTGATCCTGCATTGCCAGGGTGAAGCTGGCGGTTCCGACGATCCCGACACAGGAGACGACGAAGAACAGTGGAATCAGGATCGAAAGCAAGTTTCCATGAAGAATAATTGCGATTAGCAGGGCAACGGATGATATCGCAGCCAGGGCTAGCCCGAAGCGAAGCAGTCTAGTCTCTTTAAATCGATTCACCAGGCGTCCGGTAAGTTGGCTCGCGATAATGATGCCGGCTCCGTTCATAGCAAAGATTAAACTGTAGGTCTGTTCTGATACGCTGTAAATATTTTGCAAAACGAAAGAAGAGCCAGATATATAAGCGAACATAGCAGCAGTAATTAATCCTTGAGACAAGCAATATCCGATAAATAAGCGATCCGCGAGCAGCTTGCGGAAGGTGCGAAGTGTAACCCCTAATCCGCCAGATTGACGTTTCTCCTTCGGCAGTGTTTCTGGCAGGCCAAGTAGAACCGACAGCATCATAACAACGCCGATGAGGGACAATACGACGAATACGCCGCGCCAGGAGACGTAGGCCAACAGCTGACCGCCGAAGATCGGCGCCAGGATTGGAGCTGCCCCGTTCACTAGCATGAGCATCGAGAAGAACTTGGTCAGTTCAGTACCGGAGTACATATCACGCACGACGGCACGGGATAGCACGATGCCAGCTGAACCAGACAGACCTTGAATGAAGCGAAGTACATTCAGCAAGCCTGCTGTTGGAGCGAATACGCATAGCAAAGAGCTGATTGCGTACATCGTCAGCGAGATGATTAGCGGCATCCTTCTGCCGCGCATATCGCTCAATGGACCAACGATGAGCTGCCCAATCGCCAGACCAAGCAGGCAAGAGGTAAGGCTGAGCTGTGCCATCGAAGCGGTCGTATTTAGATCTTTCGCCAGGGATGGTAATGCTGGCAAATACATATCTAAGGAAAATGGGCCGAAGGCTGATAAACAGCCTAGAATCAACACCGCTTGCAGACGGCGCGATCGAGTTTGAGGTTGTTGTGTAGAGACAGATGGTCCATCTGCTGTAAGACTCATAATGATTTCTTCCTTTCCATTTCATAGGCACCGTTACTGGACCGGAAACCTAATTTTTTCAGCATTTTAACATTATACTACAGGGTTGATGACTAGGGAGTAGTTTTTCTGAACGTCGGGAATTAATTAACTGGAGGTGTTATACTTCATGGTAGGATGGTTTATAGTGTTATATAGCGTAGGTAGAACGAACTGAAGCAATAGGCTTGGATGTTGGTCATAACTCAAAATGAGGTGAGCCGATGAAGAGAATTTTAGATTGCCGCGCATCTGACTTCCAAAGTATGGGGCGAGAACAATTGAAGGGCGCGATACTCGCTGCCGAGGGGAGAACGGTCATCGCGGAGACGGTGTCCGTCTCTCAACCAATGCTGCCAGAGATCAGTAATGCTGAGCTGGCCAAAGCGTTCGGCGCAGATATGATTCTGCTCAATGTGTTCGATGTATTTAACCCTGTAGTCCGCGGACTGGCCCCGCTTGATGTGTTCCACCCTACCGGTGAGGAGCAGCAGATCCAGAATCCGATCGCCGAAGCGAAGCGGTTAACAGGGCTGCCGATCGGGATTAATCTGGAGCCTGTGGATGATTCTGCGGAAGCGCTCGAACAACTGAATCCATTGCCTGAGGGACGCAGAGCGACAGCCTCAAGTCTAGTAAAAGCCAAGGAATTAGGGGCCGACTTCGTATGCCTGACAGGCAATCCGAAGACAGGGGTTACCAATGAGCAGATTGCACAGGCGATCCGCCTTGCGAATGAGCATTTTGGCGGACTGATTATCGCTGGGAAAATGCATGGTGCAGGAACACGTGGCAAAGTGATTGATCGGGAAGCGGCACTTGCCTTTACGGAGGCAGGAGCAGATATTATTCTTCTGCCTGCCCCGGGCACAGTCCCTGGACTGCGCGAGGAGGAACTTGCTGCGATCATCACTGAGGTGAAGGAGAAGGGAGCACTAGCTCTGGCCGCGATCGGTACGAGTCAGGAGGGTGCCGATACAGAGACAGTCAAGGCGATTGCATTAAGTGCCAAAAGGGCGGGAGCCGATGTGTTTCATATCGGTGATGCAGGATACACCGGAATTGCGATTCCGGACAATATTATGGCTCTGTCCATCGCAATACGAGGCCGCAGGCATACGTATATTCGTATGGCGGCTTCTCCTCTGCGCTAATGATGAAGATCGGAGTTGTATCGGATACTCATATGCCGAAAAGAGCCTCAGTACTGCCGCCTGCGCTGGTCTCTCAATTCCGCAATGTTGATCTGATTATCCATTTAGGGGACTGGACCAATATGGAGGTCTACAGGCAGTTGTCTGCACTTGCTCCGGTTGAAGGGGTGGCCGGCAATAATGATCCTGAAGAGATTATCCAGCGGTTTGGTTATCACAAGATCATCCAGCTTGGTTCACATAAGGTTGGACTTACCCACGGATTTCTGCCTGAAGGCCGCGGAAATGCACGGGAGAAGGCGATGAAGATCTTCCAGGGGCAGGAGGTTAAGGCCATTTTGTTCGGCCATTCTCATAAGCCCTTATTAAAGAGGGAGAATGGGCTGCTTCTGTTTAATCCCGGTTCCCCTACAGACAAACGGCGTGAACCAAAGTATTCTTTCGGCTTGCTGCAAATTTCAGGTGAGATGATAAAGGCGAAGCATATTTATTTGGAGCGGAAGCGATAAATGTAAGAAATATCAGAAAATAGAGAGGAGCTAATAAGAAGGAGTAGACAAGAGGCAGGTCAGAATTCTGGCCAGTCTCTTATTTTCTATGCCCCAATGATCCAAATTTAACCAAATAGTAGATTTTGGATTGACTAGAAATTGACCGCCATTTAATATGAGAATAATATAATCTTCCGGAAACGTGGGAAAGATCACATTTTTGCGCTTTGACACTTTTATGGATAGAAGCGTTAACCGGATTTCGCATCGACCAAGTGAATCATTAATGTGGTAAATTAATTGAGGGGGTCTTTTGAAAATGAGGAAGAAATTAGGTCTATTATTAGTCATCTCGATCATGCTGGTAACTGTAGTTGGCTGTGGAAGCTCGGGCTCTGGGAAGCAGTACAAGATTGCCATCTCACAAATCGTGGAGCATCCGTCGCTGGATGCGACTCGTGAAGGCTTTCTGGCAGCTCTGAAGGACGCGGGGATTGTAGAAGGAGATAACCTGAAGCTGGATTACAATAATGCGCAAGGTGACCCAAATAACAATATGACGATTGCTCAGAAAATAGCTGGTGAGAAATATGACCTGGTTCTAGGCATCGCTACACTTCCAGCACAGGCGCTGGCTAGTCAGGTGAAGAATTCGCCAGTCATGTTCGCAGCGGTTACGGATCCGCTCGATGCTAAATTGATAGACAATCTGGAGAAGCCGGGCGGCAATGTATCAGGCGCTTCTGATACGAACCCCGAGGCTATTTCTCAGTTGATGGACTTTATCGCCGGTAATTTCCCTGATGTGAAGACCGTGGGCGTCGTGCTCAACCAAGGCGAGCCAAATGCTGTAGTCATGACTAATTTGGCAGAAAAGGCACTGGAGAAGCACGGAATTAAGATCGTAAAAGCTTCAGTTACGAACACCTCGGAAGTGAAGCAGGCTGCGGAATCCTTAGTAGGTCGAGCCGACGCAATCTATATTACGCTCGATAACACAGTGGTGGAGGCAGTTAGCACGGTTATTCAAGTGGCTAATGACAATGATATCCCATTCTTTTCTAGCGACCGTGATTCCGTTGAGAAAGGTGCATTTGCTACGGTAGGCTTCAAATACTATGATCATGGCTATCAAGCAGGTCAAATGGCGCTGCAAGTTCTCAAGGAGGGCAAGAAGATCGGTGATTTGAAGGTTACAGTGCCAGAGAAGCTCGATCTCATTCTTAATCTGAAAGCTGCGGCAGAACAAGGGATCACCGTTACGGATGCAATGAAGGAGCAGGTTAAGGATAAGGAGACCAATATTCTCGAATAGGTGTTCCATAATTAGGAGGTAGTATCACCATGATGAACTCATTACTCGGAGCCCTAGAATCCGGATTGCTATATGCATTGATGGCGCTTGGCGTTTACATCACCTTTCGTATCCTGGACTTTCCAGACTTAACGGTGGACGGAAGCTTTACAACCGGCGGAGCCATAGCAGCCATAATGATTACGAATGGTGTATCCCCCTGGGTGTCCACAATCTGCGCCTTGGGCGGCGGACTGTTAGCCGGTATGATTACAGGGCTTATTCATACCAAAGGTCGTATAAATGGCCTCTTATCCGGAATTCTGATGATGATCGCATTATATTCCATTAACATGCGAATTATGGGGAAGCCGAATGTCGGACTACTCGGTGAGAAGACGATATTCAGCTCTATATCACCGCTATTGCTGATGCCTTTTGTAGTCATCGCTATTAAGCTTCTGCTCGATCTGTTCTTCCGTACTGAACTTGGGCTCGCGCTACGGGCGACAGGAGATAATCAGAGGATGATTAGAAGCTTTGGCGCGAATACCGACAATACGATTATTTTGGGACTTAGCTTATCGAATGGACTTGTTGCATTGTCTGGTGCGTTAATTGCCCAGCAGTCGCAATTTGCTGATATCTCCGCCGGAATCGGAATGATTGTTATCGGGCTGGCCTCCGTAATTATCGGAGAAGCGATATTCGGAGCTCGTAGTGTGTTCTTTGCCACGCTGGCCGTCGTGCTTGGCTCCATTGTCTATCGTCTGGTTGTCGCTCTAGCGCTGCGGATCGAGTGGCTGGAGCAGACCGATCTGAAGGTGATCACGGCATTGATCGTCATCATCGCCTTGGTTCTACCGACGGTACGCAGATCATGGAAGCAGAAGGCACTCGCGCGTAAGCGCTCGTTGGAACTTGTCTCCGACGCTGAGCAGAGAAGTTTGGGAGGTGGACTATAATGCTGCAGATTACACAATTATCCAAACTATTCCATCCAGGTTCCGTCGATGAGAAGATCGCGCTAATTAACGTGAATCTGCAGCTGAAGCCAGGGGATTTCGTGACCGTGATCGGCAGTAACGGCGCCGGCAAATCAACGTTGATGAACATGATCTCGGGTACGCTAAAGCCGGATTCCGGTACGGTTCATATTGACGGCAATGACATTACGGATTTGTCCGAACATAAGCGCAGCCGTTGGGTCGGCCGCGTCTTCCAGGACCCGATGGCCGGGACTGCTCCGCATATGACAATCGAGGAGAATCTGGCGATGGCATACTCGCGCGGCAAGCGTCGTGGGCTATCGATTGGGATTAACTCCGGGCGAAGAGAACTGTTCAAAGAGCAGCTTCGTAAGCTTGGCATCGGTCTAGAGAATCGACTGCGCGCCAAGGTAGGAACGCTGTCCGGTGGTGAACGTCAGGCGCTCAGTCTGCTCATGGCTACATTTACTGAGCCGCAGATCCTGCTGCTTGACGAGCATACCGCGGCATTGGACCCAGCACGGGCAGAGCTGGTAACCCAGCTCACGCAGAATATCGTCAGCGAGCTGAAGCTCACCACCCTGATGGTCACGCACAACATGGAACAGGCGATTCGCCTTGGCAATCGGCTAATTATGATGGATGGGGGCCGCATCATCCTCGATATTCACGAGCAGGAGAAGCAGCAACTGACGATCGAGGGCCTGCTTGGAGAGTTCGAACAGATTAGCGGTCATAAGCTGAGCGATGATCGGGTCGTACTCAGCTCCTAGAGGATAGGGCAATCCGTAGACCTGTGCAAGGGAAAAGTATATATGTTATAAGGACCTTCAGTTCCGCTATTGAAGCGGGTCTGCGGGTCCTTTTCCCTTTCTAGATATAGGAATTAATAAGTGAAGTAGCTGTTCTTGATTGAACGGGTTAGAGGTTTTCTTATAATAGGGCAATTGGAAAAATCCGATTCATTATGCCAGGATGCCATGCTATAATCAGGAAAACGGAGGGGATGGTAACAATGATACTTGAAGTAGCCCATCTGCAGGTGAAACCGGGCACGATTAATGACTTTGAGAGCAGCTTCCGGCAGGCATCGAAGATCATTTCTCAAATGCGTGGATATTTGGGACATGAGCTACATAAATGCGTAGAGACCGAAAATAAGTACATTTTACTCGTTAAGTGGCGTTCGATTACCGATCATGAGGTTGGGTTCAGACAATCTCCTCAATACGAAGAGTGGAAGGAATTACTGCACCATTACTATGACCCCTTTCCATTGGTTGAGCACTACGTTCAGATTAAATTAGAGATGTGAAGACATCGATGGAGGTAATGAGCATGAGTTCGAATGAAGTCATTTTTGATCAGATTGAATTTATAAGAAGCCAAACTCTAAAAATGGTACAGGGGTTAACAGAGGAAGAAGTGCGGACGATCCCTGAAGGGTTCCGCAATCATATTCTGTGGAATCTGGGGCATATTGCCTTCGTACAGGACCGCTTTGCCTTTCTCCTGGCAGGACTTCCCTCGGGACTTCCGGAACAATATCCGAAATGGTTCGCTAACGGTACATCGCCGCTGGAATGGACGGGTCAAGGACCTGATTTCGCGGAGGTGTGTCGAATCGCAGGCGAGCAGCCGTTAGAGATCAGAAGATTATTGACTGGGCGCTTAAATGAACCTACGATACAGCCTTTCACGACTAGCTCAGGCTTCACGATGGATCGCATCGGATCCTTGCTAAGCTTCAGTCTGTACCATGAAGGGATGCACTTCGGCATCATTAAACAGTTCAAGAAGACGGTACAAGGTTGATTACAGCCAGACTTGCAGAACTAGGAGAGGTACTCAGATGCATGAACAATATGTAATTGAAGATGCAGTCCTTGAAGATCTGGACCGTATTGTAGAAATATATAATGAGACGATTGCTGGACGGATGGTCACGGCTGATTTGGAGCCGATCACTGTAGCTAGCCGTCTATCATGGTTTGAAGAGCATGGCCCAGACTTTAGACCGCTATGGGTGCTCAAGGATGGGAGAAGAATCGTCGCATGGCTTAGCCTCCAATCTTTCTATGGTCGACCAGCTTATCTGGCGACAGCGGAGATCAGTATCTATATTTCAGCAGAATGTCGTGGTAAGGGCCTAGGCAGTTTGCTGCTTAAGCGGGCGATCGATTTCTGTCCGCAAATTGCGGTTAATACGCTGCTTGGTTTTGTATTTGCTCATAACACGCCGAGTCTCTCCCTGTTAGGGAAGTTTGGGTTCGAGCAGTGGGCTTGCCTGCCGCGTGTTGCTAATCTGGATGGGATTGAGCGCGATCTTGTTATTTTAGGAAGAAGAATTGAACACTAGGGCTATAAGAGAATTCTCACCGTAGAGTGATATTATTACGCTTCTTGGCCCGAGGAGTGAGAATGGAGAAGAAATCGCTTGAGTGAATGGATAGAACAATGGACGAGTTGGCTGATTGATGCCACACAGCTGGGCGGTTTTTCTATACTGATCATTACGATTCCGCTGGCGCTTCTACAAGGAACGATTGGCATATTCCCGTTTGCGACTATTGTCATGCTGCATATCTCCGTATTGGGGATCGCAGATGGACTTATCGCCAGCTGGATCGCCGGAACGGCAGCTGGGATGATCGTATATTTACTATGCGGCTATTTATTCGCTGACTGGTTCAACCGCAAATGGCTGCATAAGCTACAAAAATATGAGAAATGGCAAAGAGGCCTGGAACGGTATGGTGTATGGGCAGTAATATTTCTGCGTACCCTGCCGATTATGCCTAACAATTTGATCTCGTTCATGTCGGCTATATCTAATATGAAGCTATCATCGTATACATGGTCAAATATGGTCGGTAATCTGTCCGGGATATGGCTGTATGGAATATTAAGCGCATCGGTCGTATTTCCGGACACAGATCTTCGTAAGTTAATATTCAGTTATATTATTTTTCTGGTTGCCCTTACCGTCATCTTCTGGTTCAGAAACCGGAATATGATCAAGCACGACCGCAGCATGACGGCATAACCGCATGTAGAAATATAAAAATAAAATAGAGATATGAGTGGAGAATGGGGTGGCACAATGAGTGTAACGAATATGGCGGCGAAGCCGAAGACGAGGAAGCTGTTATTTAGCGCCGGCTTCAGTTGGATGTTCGACGCGATGGATGTCGGGATTATATCATTTATCGCCGCTGCTTTGGCGGTGGACTGGGGACTGACCCCGCAGCAAACAGGCTTGTTTACAAGTATTAACTCGATCGGAATGGTGTTCGGTGCCGCTCTGGCTGGCCTGATGGCCGACAAATTCGGCCGTAAAGCAGTTCTGCTCTGGACGCTGGTCATCTTTGCTGTGGCGAGCGGTTTGTCCGCCGCTGCCACTGGATTTGCCATGCTGTGCGTGCTTCGCTTTATCGCAGGCTTTGGACTTGGCGGTGAGTTGCCTGTAGCATCAACTTTGGTATCGGAATCTGTTCCAGCCAAGGATCGGGGGCGGGCAGTAGTTCTGCTTGAGAGCTTCTGGGCCATCGGCTGGATTCTGTCAGCGCTGATCGCTTATTATGTTATCCCGGATTACGGATGGCGGACGGCTTTTGTCATTAGTGGTGTACCGGTCTTGTACGCCCTATATTTACGTCGGTCCATTGAGGACCCGCCGCGGTTTGTCGCGCAATCTAATACAATGAGACAGAGATTTTCAGTAAGAGAGAAGCTGCAATCTGTATGGTCAGCTCCTCATCGACGCTCGACGATCATGCTCTGGATCCTATGGTTTACTGTAGTCTTCTCATATTATGGGATGTTCCTGTGGCTGCCTTCGGTCATGGTTCTGAAGGGCTTCAGTCTCGTCAAGAGCTTTGAATATGTGTTAATTATGACACTGGCTCAATTGCCGGGTTATTTCACAGCTGCTTACTTCATAGAGAAGTTCGGTAGGAAGTTTGTATTAGTCTTGTATCTGGTACTTACTGCTGCAAGCGCAGCCTGGTTCGGTAGCGCTACGACGGAAGGGATGCTGATTGCCTCGGGAATTTGCTTATCCTTCTTTAACTTGGGGGCGTGGGGAGGTATGTATGCCTATACGCCGGAGCTGTATCCGACGAAGGTTCGGTCGACAGGTGTTGGCTTCGCTGCTTCCTTCGGCCGAGTTGGCGGGGTGATCGCTCCGTTCCTGGTTGGCTGGCTCGTAGCCCGAGAAGTACCGATCAGCTCGATCTTCTGGCTGTTCTTTGTCACCGTTCTGATCGGCGCGATTGCCGTTCTATGGCTTGGTACCGAGACGAAAGGAAAGGAACTTTTGGACTAGCAAGTACCTGTGTCTGTCCAAGGGAGCGCTAACGAAACGCGTGATTCCGCTATTTTGGGAATCCTAACGAAACGTGGTATCGTTATTTGCTTCAATTTAGGTCGCTGAGATTTTTAACGAAACGGGGTATCGCTATTGAACCCAAATCAACCCTTTTAGGCAGCATTTCGCCCAAATAACGATATGCTGTTTCGTTAGATATAATTTACCGGTTTTTTTTCGAGAAAATAACGGTCTGTAGTTTCGTTAGAAATAAAAAAGCTGCTTATAGGCAGCTTTTTTATTTTGCCCGCTTTGAGCGGTCGGTTAGTGAGACGAGATAGGCCAATTAACGCTCCAACTGCGTTTTATCGAGGCTTTCGCCTGGCAGCAGGGCATGGCCGGATATGCCAAGCTTTTGCAATTGGTGGGCGAATTGTGTTCCGTCCTGCTTGATGATGCCAAATGTATCGTAGTGAACGGGGACCACATGCTTGGCACCGATCCATTCGGCAGCGAGCAGGGCATCTTCCGGTCCCATTGTGAAGAAATCGCCGATTGGGATGAAAGCGAGATCGATCTTATGCTTGCTTCCGATTAGCTTCATATCGCTGAACAATGCGGTATCGCCGCAATGATATACGGTGAAACCGTTGATGTTAAGTACAATGCCTGCGGCAACCCCCAGGTAGACATTCGTTCCGTTCACTTCAACGGAAGAACTGTGGAGAGCCGGAGTGAAGGTCAGCTTGCCAAACGGGAAGTTGTACGAACCTCCCAGATTCATTCCTGTCGCCTTAAGCCCTCTCTGCTCAAAGAAGTCAGCCAGTTCAACGATAGCTACGATGGTGGCTCCAGTTCTTCTGGCTATCGCCTCAGCATCCCCAATATGGTCCGAGTGCCCATGGGTAAGCAGGATATAATCGACATCGATATCTTCAGCCACAGCAGCTGCTTTAGGATTTCCGGTCAAGAATGGGTCAATGATCAGACGGTAATCGCCAGTATCTAAATATACGCATGAATGTCCGAGATACGTTAGTTTCACGAATATCGCTCCTTTGGCAGAATAATGAACTAACTCTATTATAACGAAGGAGAGACATGAGTAAAATTTTTTAGGTTATCAGCTGTAGTTTTAACATTTTGCACCTGCTGGATCATTGCATAACTGTGAGCTATTATGATCCAGGCGGTAGCTAATCCCGGCCAAAACGGCTGCGGCAATCGCCACTAGTCCGCCGGTCCAAGACACATCGATCAATCGACTGCTTGTGGTAACGAAGCCGCCGAGGGTCGAACCGAGGGCGATGCCTACATTGACGGACACAGGCGTTAACGACGAAGCCAAATCTCTGGCAGTTGGTGAGTGCCTATCGGCCAGATCGATGAAATACAGCTGCATGGTGGAATTCATCGTGTATACCAGCAAAGCTATCAAAGAAATGCTGATTAAACCTGCCACGAGCGAACGGGAAGACAGATAGAGTGAAGCAAGAATGATGGCCTGTGCCAGAAATACGAACCGCAGCTTACTGATGCCATTGTTTGCCGCCAACTTACCGCCGATGAACGTGCTGAAAATGGATACCACGCCGTAGAGCAAAAATACCAGACTAATATATGGTGTAGGAACAGCCATTACATCCTGTAAAATCGGGGTCAGGTAGGTGTATACAGTATAAGTAGCTGCGATGCTGCAAGCCGGAATAAAAAACGCAATGATAATGCGAGAATTAGCAAATAGACCGAGTTGTTTTTGCAATGAACTACGATTTCCTTGGAGTGCTTTGGGAATCGTTGCAGAGCTTGCGATCAATGATATGACGCCTAATAAAGCGGTGAACCAAAAGACCATATGCCAGCCGTATTGTTGTCCGATTAAAGTGCCAAGGGGCACCCCAACGACGCTTGCGATGGTAAATCCGGCAAAAATGATAGCGACAGCGGATCCTCTCTTCTCCAACGGTACGCTCTCGCTGGCCACTGACATGGCAAGGGCGATCAGCACCCCGGTTACAAGCGCAGTGATCATTCTGGACACTAGGAGAAGCTCGTAAGAGTCGGCAAGTGCTGTCATTATATTTCCGGCAATAAAGATGGTAATCAAGGATAACATAAGCGGGTATTTAGCAAACCTGCTGAACACGGCCGTCAGGATTGGCGTACCGATCGCAAAAGTGATCGCAAAGACCGATACTAAGCTTCCTGCGGTTGAAATCCCGATATGGAGCCCCGCAGCTACTTCGCTCAACAGTCCGACAATAACAAATTCACTCGTTCCCAATACGAAGGTAAGTACAAATAAATTCAAAACCAAACGTTTATGATACTTTGTCATATGAACCCCTTTCTGATAAGCTTCTTTCGATTTCAAGCTTTAACGACGGCAATTTGAACTTCAGCTATATAGGCTTCCGGGTCGATTGATTTGTCATGAGGAAGACAGATCTCTCGCCGAGGCTCATTTTCTATCATCCGGTATCCATTACGTTCGATCCATAGAGCCAATTCCGTACTGGCTGTGCAAGGTGCTGTTGTGCGGCAATGATGTACAAGCGTAGCCATTAGCAGAACTTGGGGAAGCTGCTTTACGATAAATGGAGGACGACTCGTCAGTTCCTGCGGGAGCACGCGTGCGACTTCAATATCAATATCGTCATCACATTCATCACAGCCGTGCCAGAGTACCATCTGCGTTAAAGAAGACGGAGCGGAACTGGAAAGCTGGGAATCAAGCTGCCTGAACAGTTCGGGAATCTGGCTTAGCGAAGCTCTCTGACGGTAAGACATCACGAGCTGAGGCTCGACTTCTTTTAAAATAACATCGTGTCTGGTCAAGTTTGTGCCTTCATTCTCAATGAAGCTGAGCCGATCTTTGATCCGAGCAAGCCGGGCTTGTTCTCTGTCCAGAATAGACAGAATCTCATTCTGCTTCACCCGGAACATGCCTCTGATTTGTTCGATCGGAATTTGCTCGTCTAGCATTTGACGGATTTGATCCAATGAGAAGCCAAGCTCTTTATATGCCAAAATCCGATTCAATTGGAGCATTTGATCCGCTGAATAATACCGATAACCCGTATGTTTGTCCGTGAAGTCCGGCTTGAGTAGATTCAACTGATCGTAGTAACGAAGCGTCTTGACGGATACTTGGCTGATTTTTGAGAATTCACTGATTTTGAACATGGCTACACATCCCTGCAGGTAATTTAAATAGGCTTGCACTTGCTTACCGAGTATAACGTTCCAGTAAAGGGGAGAGTCAAGAGGTCGGTTACTATAATCTGTGGGAGCCTTATAAAAGAATTTAAAATCAAGAGTAGAAATGAGCTATAGCGAAAATTAGAGAGTGTTGCATCAATGTAAGCGGTATATTTTCGTATTCCTTTAAATTAATCGCCTTTTTTGCCGGGAAGTTGGCTTTACAGTCAAACCTTGCAGCGGTATGATTCAATCCATAATCAATATTAAGCAATTCCGATCGCTTAATCTCTGGGATGTTCCAGAGAACGGGGGAACCAACAAGAGCTTGCTGTGTGATGATCAACGCAGCTTGCTCATCGTCTGAATGGCCAGGGCTGGTGTGAGAGCCAACACAGGCCATTCGGACAGGGGTGAATCCTGAGGAAGAGACCATGGACTCTTCTCAGGTAGGGCGACTCTCACCGCCCGAATCCGTCAGCTAACTTCGTCAGCGTGGGTATGAGAGAGGAAAGGTGACTGCGAGCCGCAACGAATTCGGCCACAGAGGACCGTTTGCCTCTGTGGTTTTTTGCGCTCTAATTTGAAAAATGAACTAAAATACAATGCAACATCAATTAAAATTCGCTGAATGCTGTCGTGAATATGACAGCAGCGGGGGAACCAACGGTACTGAGTGATGCCCGATCTGCGGGCTTCTAAACCTTAGTTCCATGGGGTGAATCGCTTGGAGGATAAACGTATTCTCCAAGGTAGGGCGACTTCCGCGCCCGAATCCGTCAGCTAACCTCGTAAGCGTCTAGGAAGAGGCAACCACCAAAGGTCGGGTAGTGGGTCTAAGACCACTCATTAAGCCGCGGGGAAGGTTACTATCTTTCCTGCGGCTTCTTTTGTGTTGTCCTCTGCAAATTCGAGGAGGGTGTTCTCAAGTGGAGGAAGAGTTTGTTCTAGTAGCAGCACCGAATCCGGTTGGACTGAAGTTTATTTTGCTGCTGATCGCGGCGAAGCGTAATTTTGCGGTCCTGGTGAACAACAAGAAGGAGGAAGAAGTCCTTCATAAACTGGGCGTAAGACATGTACTGCGCATCAAGACGGATGACGAGCAGAGCTGGATCGTCCCGCCGTTTCCGATCGGACGCTGTTATATTTTTGAAATGAGCATGACATTAACCTGTCGCTATTTGCAAATCTGTCGGAGATGGACGCGTGATCAGATTTTCATTATCACTCCGAATAGAAATCCGCGCATGATTTACAAAGGGTTAGGAGCTTCTTATGTCATTCATTCCGTAAGCGGAGAGGTTGGATTTCTGCTTGCAGCAAAGCTTGAGCAATAAGCTAGAGCTAAAAAATCATTAAGTAGGATTCCAGATGGGGTGAGTGTGTTATGGATTATTTACAAATGTTCATTGTGATTGGCGTCATATTGTTGCTGGTGAAGCCGGTTGGAACTTATATATATCATGTTTTCTCAAATGTACCGAATCGAAGTGATCGCATCTTCGGAGCAATGGAGCGGTTTATTTTCAACATAGCCGGCTATAGGCGGCGCGAAGGGATGGATTGGAAGAAATATGTGATCAGTCTGCTGGCAACGAATGTGGTATTGATGACAATCAGTTTTCTACTTCTCAGTCTGCAGCAGTGGTTCCCATGGAATCCCGAAGGAAGCGGCAGCATGGAGCCGACACTGGCATTCAATACGGTAATCAGCTTCATGACCAACACGAATCTGCAGCATTATAGCGGGGAGACAGGGCTTAGCTATTTCTCGCAAATGGCTGTAATCACAATGATGATGTTCACATCAGCCGCTACGGGGTTATGCGCCGCTATCGCTTTTATCCGCGGAATTACAGGAAGAGGCCAACTGCTGGGGAATTTCTTTGAGGATTTTGTGAAGGCGATTGTCCGTATTCTTCTGCCTGCTTCTCTGATCGTGACGCTGCTACTGGTCGCGCTCCAGGTTCCGCAGACCTTGCAGCCTACCACGGCAGTGAACACGCTGGAAGGGACTGTACAGCGAATCTCGCTTGGACCGGTGGCCTCGCTGGAATCCATTAAGCATTTGGGCACGAACGGTGGTGGATTCTTTGGAGCCAATTCATCCCATCCGTTCGAGAACCCAAGCGGGTTGACGAATGCAATTGAGATGTGGTCAATGTGGGTGATCAGCGCGTCATTACCTTATACATTCGGTTTATTCGCGCGCAATAAGAAGCAGGGTTGGGTTATTTTCTCAGCGATGATGGTCTTGTTCCTTGCATTTCTGTCTTTGGTCTATTTCAGCGAGAAGGCCGGGAACCCGCTCTTTCATACGCTTGGGATAGACGTCACGCAAGGAAATATGGAGGGCAAAGAGGTTCGTTTCGGGGTTACGGGCTCGGCACTTTTTACGGCGATTACCACCGCCGCGACTACGGGGAGCGTCAACAATATGCATGATTCGCTTACTCCGCTCGGCGGCTTGGCAGCTCTATCCCAGATGATGTTGAACGTTGTCTTCGGTGGGAAGGGCGTCGGACTTATGAACATGGTGATGTACGCCATACTCGGTGTATTTATTTGTGGATTAATGGTCGGCAGAACGCCTGAATTCCTCAGCAAGAAGATTGAAGCTAGGGAGATGAAGCTGATCGCTATTGCGATTCTTGTTCATCCCTTAATTGTGCTTGCACCGACGGCAATCAGTGCTATGACTGGCTTAGGGTATGGCGCAGTTACGAATCCAGGGTATCATGGACTGTCGCAAATACTGTATGAATATGCATCCTCTGCAGCAAATAACGGCTCCGGCTTCGAGGGTCTCGCGGATAATACAGCGTTCTGGAATATCATGACCGGATTGGTCATGCTCCTGGGCCGTTATGTTTCTATGATTGCCTTGTTAGCTGCTGCAGGATCCTTAATGCAGAAAGAACCCGTCATGGAGACCATCGGCACGCTGCGGACAGACAATAAATTATTCGCTGGAATTCTCGTAGGGACGGTATTGCTTATCGGAGCTCTTACTTTTCTGCCGGTTCTTGCCGCAGGTCCTGTTGCTGAATATTTGACGCTAAAATAAATCAAAGAGGTGTGCTAAACATGAGCACTAGGCATAAATCGATGTTATCCGGAAAAATGATGCAAGGAGCCGTACTGGACAGCTTCAAGAAGCTGAATCCGATATGGATGATCAAGAATCCGGTCATGTTCGTCGTAGAAGTCGGAGCTTTCCTCGTACTCCTACAAATTTTGTTCCCTGGATTGCTTGGTAAAGATCACAATACGGGAGTCAACGTGGCCATCTTCTTGATCCTGTTAATTACGATATGGTTCGCGAATTTTGCTGAAGCTCTTGCGGAAGGAAGAGGGAAGGCCCAGGCGGACAGCTTGAAGAAGACGAAGCAGCAAGTTATGGCTAACAAACTAATAGGCGGTAGTACGAGAAGCGTACCTTCCTCTGAGCTGTGCAAAGGCGATGTTGTTGTTGTATCGCAAGGGGAGATGATCCCGGCAGACGGTGAAATTATCGAGGGGCTGGCTTCGGTTGATGAATCTGCGATTACGGGTGAATCGGCTCCAGTTATAAAAGAAGCTGGTGGCGACTTCAGTTCAGTTACAGGCGGAACTCTGGTGGTTAGTGATAGGATTGTTGTTCGTATTACGAGTGATCCTGGACAGTCATTTATCGACCGAATGATTTCATTAGTTGAAGGTGCCGAACGTCAGAAGACACCGAATGAGATTGCTTTAGGAACTTTGCTTACCGTATTAACGGTTATTTTCCTGATTGTGGTCATTACCTTAAAGCCGATTGCCGATTATTTGAATATTCATCTGGAGATCACCGTGCTAGTATCGCTGCTTGTCTGCCTAATTCCGACGACGATCGGGGGGCTGCTGTCCGCGATCGGAATTGCCGGAATGGACCGGGTAACTCAATACAATGTTCTGGCGATGTCCGGTAAGGCCGTAGAAGCTGCCGGAGATGTGAATACAATGATCCTCGATAAGACGGGTACGATTACATTTGGGAACCGAATGGCAGCTGAATTTCTCCCCGTTGATGGTAGGGCTGAAGACGAACTTGCCCGTTGGGCTGCGGTATCTTCAAGATTTGACGAGACGCCAGAAGGTCGCTCGGTGCTTGAATTGCTTCGCAGACAAGGGCTCGAATATGACGAATCCCTGGCCGCTGCCGGGGAGAGCATTGAGTTCAAAGCCGAGACGCGTATGAGCGGCGTCGACCTGCAGGATGGCAGAAGAGTACGCAAGGGGGCTGTTGATGCGATTATAAAATGGGTCAGCAGCCAAGGCGGACATATTCCGGCTGACCTGGAGGCAATTACTAATCAAGTGGCTACTGCGGGTGGAACGCCGTTGGCGGTTGCGGTTGATGAAATGATCTATGGCATTATTCATCTCAAGGACACGGTTAAACCAGGCATGAAAGAACGATTCGAGCAGTTACGGAAAATGGGGATTCGAACGATTATGTGCACGGGTGATAATCCACTGACTGCTGCTACGATTGCAAGAGAAGCTGGAGTGGATGATTACATCGCTGAGTGCAAGCCAGAGGATAAGATCGATGTCATTCGTCGTGAGCAGGCACAAGGGAAGCTAGTTGCGATGACGGGTGACGGGACGAATGATGCTCCCGCATTAGCCCAAGCGGATGTAGGCCTGGCGATGAACAGCGGGACGGTATCCGCCAAGGAAGCGGCGAATATGGTGGATCTCGATTCAGATCCCTCCAAGCTGATCGAGGTCGTAGGGATTGGCAAGCAGCTCTTGATGACTCGCGGAGCGTTAACTACGTTTAGTATTGCTAATGATATCGCCAAATATTTTGCAATTATACCAGCGATGTTCATGCTGGCAATCCCGGAGATGGGTGCACTTAACATTATGAAGCTTGGTTCGCCGCTCTCGGCCATCCTGTCCGCCTTAATCTTCAATGCGGTGATTATTCCGCTCTTGATCCCAATTGCTATGCGTGGAGTCAAGTATCGGCCAATGAGCTCGCAGCGTCTGCTAAGCAGAAATTTGCTAATCTTTGGTTTGGGTGGTGTTGTTGCCCCGTTCATCGGAATTAAACTGATTGATTTGTTCGTACATTTATGGGTCTAAATCAGGCGCTCAGAAAGGAAGTAATCAAAGATGGCTGTTATTAAATCAGGTAAGCAATCGTGGTTGTCTGCTTCAGGCTCGGCGTTATGGGCTGCTCTCCGCTTCAGTATCATTTTTATCGTTCTCTGCGGTATTATTTATCCTTTGGCAAGTACAGGTCTGGCACAGATACTATTCCCATGGCAGGCGAACGGAAGTTTAGTTAAGGATAGCCAGGGGGATGTCATTGGTTCCGAGTTGATCGGTCAGTCCTTCACGGATCCGAAGCTGTTCCATGGACGAATATCCAGTATCGATTACAATGGAGCAGGCTCAGGCTCTAGCAATTACGCGTCTTCCAACCCGAAGCTAATGCAGCGGATGGAGTCGTCGCTAGAAGCATGGAAGAAGGACAATCTAGATATGCCGTTAAGCAAGCTTCCCATCGATTTAATTACGAATTCGGGCTCTGGACTTGACCCTCATATTACGCCGCAAGCGGCGGAATCACAGATTCCGCGAATCAGCAAGCTGACAGGTATTTCGGTGGATATATTGGAATTGTTGGTACAGGATGCAACGAGCGGACGGGATCTGGGTCTCTTCGGTCAACCAAGAATAAATGTGCTGCGGCTTAATATGGAGCTGCAGGAGCAAATCGCAAGAGGTAACTCTTAGTTTGATCCAATCTGGTTAACTTGTTCTGGCGGAATAATGGGCGGGGGGTGAAAATGTCAATGACCTATCGAAGGAAGACGCCTGAAGAAATATTGCAATATATGGAACGGATGCGGCGTGGCAAACTTAAGGTTCTGATTGGCGCAACTAGCGGCGCGGGCAAAACTTATCATATGCTGCGCGAGGGACAGCTTCTGAAATCGCAGGGAATCGATGTGATTGCTTGTGCGGTCACAACTTCCCAGCGCCAAGAGACGGTGGAGCAGCTGCACGGAATCGAACGAATGCCGAGTATTCACTGGATGAAGGAGGGAGTAGAGAAGAAGGATCTTCCTCTGGATCAAATCTTGCTGCGCAATCCGGAAGTAGTGCTCGTTGACAATCTGGCTCACCGCAATCGGGAAGGGGCGCGCTTCGCAACTCGTCTCGAGGATATCTCATTTCTGCTGGAACAAGGGATCAGTGTTATTACGACAATCAATGTATACGAATTGTCCGGCGCAGACATCATTGCCAGGCATTATACAGGAATTCGCGCAGAGAATACCGTACCGCCGGAAACCTTGGATATGGCCGATGAGGTCAGATTAATCGATGTATCACCTGAGACTTTGCTGAAGCGGGTTGAAGACGGATTACTCGGTCATAAGGTTCATCCAGCTATTTGCCGTAGGGACAATGTAGCTGTACTTCGAGAGCTGTCTCTTAGGTTGATGGCCAATGGGGTAAACGATATGCTGGATAAGCATCGCATGTCAGAAGGGCTTGTCGGTCCTTCGGGAACCGCGGAGCGAATTCTAGTGTCCGTCCAATATCATTGGAACGGCTCAATCTATATCAGACGTGGGCAGCAGATCGCCAAGCGGTTGAATGGGGAGCTTATTGTCGTCGTATATATGAAGCCGGGCGTGAAGCTGACGCCAGAGCAGAGGGCCTTCAAGAGCTCGATTCAGCAACTATGCGATAAGATCGATGCCGAGTTCATCGAGCTACCTTTACAAGGACGAAGGAGACTGGCAGGCCAGCTTGCCGAACTGTCGTTGGAGCGTAAAATAACACGGATCGTAATGGGCCACTCCAAAATGAGCATATGGCAGGAATTAAGAAAAGGCTCGGTTATTAAAGGCTTGCTGCGCAAGCTGCGAAGTACGGATTTATTCCTGATGGCTGATCGCGCCGAGAGCGAGGGCGAGCGGATCATGGCCATGCGTCCTGCCAAGCTCAATCATGATATGGGCGCTTCGTTTCGCCGGGCAAGCTGGGAGGAAGCCAACCAGCAGACAAAGAATCTTCATAAGGGTTCGCTGAAGGTATATATCGGGGCCGCTCCAGGCGTGGGTAAAACCTATACCATGCTGCGGGAAGGTAATCATCTTAAGGCAAAAGGAATTGACATTATCCTTGGAATGCTTGAGACTCACGGCAGACAGGAAACACAGGAGCAGGTCGGAACGCTGGAGTTGATTCCGCGGAGAAAATGGCAGTATCGGCAGACTGAATTGGAAGAGATGGATACAGAAGCGATCTTGCATCGTAATCCAGAGGTTGTTCTGATCGATGAATTGGCACACTCCAATGTTCCAGGAAGCAGGTTCAAGAAGCGATATGAGGATATACAGCTAATTCTCGAAGCAGGTATTTCCGTTATTACGACGGTCAATGTGCAGCATCTTGAGAGTTTAAATGATGCAGTGGAACGTCTGACCGGAATCCGGGTTCGGGAGCGGGTTCCCGATGCGCTTCTACAAATGGCGGATGAGGTTGAGCTGATTGATGTAACTCCGCAGATGCTACAGCAGCGGCTGCGTGAAGGGAAGATTTACGCCCCGGCGAAGGTGGAGCAATCGCTAAACTCCTTCTTCAAGATGGGGAATTTGATTGCACTAAGAGAATTGGCACTTCGTGAACTGGCCGACGACGTGGATGAACGCTTGGAGTCATGGGAGAGAAGAACATCTATGCGGGGACCGTGGCGTAAGAAAGAGTTCATCTTTGTATGTATTACTCATAGCGCAGGAGCTGAACGAATCATCCGTCGCGGCTTCCGGCTGGCTTATCGACTTAAAGCAGAATGGCATGTGGTCTATGTGGGGAATAATAATATAAGAAATGATTCTCCAGAGCTGGTGAAGATCAGAAACTTAACTCAGCAATTAGGCGGCCAGTTTGAGTTGCTACAGATGAGGCGGCATAAGGAGACAACAGCGGCGTTGCTGGCTAGGGCGGAGGAATTGGGCGCATCACAGATTATTATCGGGCAAGCGAAGCCGAAGAAGCTCCACTTGCTAACTAGTGAAGCACTATTTATGCATCTGCTTCGCAGTTCTGCAATGCGGGATGTGCTCATAGTCTCAAGAGAAGAATATTAGCCCGAGAAACATAAAAACGCAGATCCGTAAGGATCTGCGTATCTGTTTGTGAATTAGACTTGTAATTATTAAAAAACTATGTTAAAATGACGGATAGCCAAAACACAGGCGTTTCAATGCAATATTTAAATTTATATTAGCATAAACGCACTAAATTGTCAAATAGGCACACTGCTGGTAGAAATATTGAAAGCGGGAGTTATTTGTTTTTTATTTTTAGGGTGGGGGTCTGACTGATGGCAGAGGATTTAAAACATACTGAATCATACTTGACAGATGACCTATCGTTACCTCCTGGGGTTAAAATCGATGATCCGGTCAGAATGTATCTTAAAGAAATTGGACGCGTTCCTCTGTTGTCGGCTGAAGAAGAAATTGAGCTGGCACAAAGGGTAGAACAAGGTGATGAAGAAGCGAAACGCCGTTTGGCGGAAGCGAATCTGCGTCTTGTTGTAAGTATCGCACGACGCTATGTCGGCCGGGGTATGGTATTTCTCGATTTGATCCAGGAAGGCAACATGGGCCTGATCAAGGCGGTAGAGAAATTTGATTATTCCAAAGGATTTAAATTCAGTACGTATGCAACATGGTGGATACGTCAGGCTATCACGAGAGCGATTGCAGACCAAGCCCGGACGATCCGTATCCCGGTGCATATGGTTGAGACGATTAATAAGCTGATCCGCGTATCGAGACAATTGCTTCAGGAAATTGGCCGCGAACCAACGCCGGAAGAGATTGCTGCTGAGATGGAGATTTCACCGGAGAAGGTCCGCGAGATTATGAAGATTGCCCAAGAGCCGGTCTCTCTCGAGACGCCAATCGGTGAGGAGAATGACTCCAATCTGGGCGATTTCATTGAGGATCATGAAGCGCTGGCACCAGCGGATGCAGCCGCCTTCGAACTTCTGCGTGAGCAGCTCGAAGAAGTGCTGGATACACTTACAGAGCGTGAGGAGAATGTGCTTCGACTGCGCTTCGGGATGGACGATGGTCGCTCCCGTACGCTGGAGGAAGTGGGCAAGGAATTCGGTGTTACACGGGAACGGATTCGTCAGATTGAAGCCAAGGCACTGCGCAAGCTAAGACATCCAAGCCGCAGCAAACGCCTGAAGGATTTCATGGAATAACCACATCATCTTATTATATCTCTGAACAGGACCTGACGGATAGTTAGGTCCTGTTCACTGTTTATCTGAAGTTCTCAATCTCTGGTCAACGTTTGTTTATCCATGAGGTCATTTCGACTTGTGATGTGACTTGCATGTACGGCAGGAGATAGACTTTAAAGTCTTGACGGATAATGGATGTGTATATACATAGCGTTTCTGTTTGCCACGGTTCGGTAAGGAAAGAGCATGTTTACCGCTTCTTGCTACCCTTGCACCGAACACCTTCATGAACCAGTCGATCGGGTAAGAGATGGAGAGTAGGCCGTTATCAGAGCCAGCGAAATTGACCGCTGCGGCTTTGTTGCCTTTCTTCGTCAGCCAGACGGAGCCAGAGTCTCCAGGTAAAGAGACCGGGCCCTTCCCACGTATGATACTCTGATTCTTGAAATTGATCGTACCCAGATTCCCATAATCGCCGTAATTCACCTGGATATCCGTATGGATAGATTCCACTGTACCTGTAACAACCCCGCTTGTTCTACCCACCTTCTTGAACTTATCGCCTACTTTGTAGCTTGTGATATATCCGGGAACGTTCCCATATACGGCGTATTTCGGCTTCACTAGACTTCTCCGGAGCGGGCGAGAGATCGCAGCATCTATATAATTATTTTTCTTCTTGTGCAGCTTGACATATTTGCTCATGTAACCGACAAGATCCTTCTTGAGCGTTCCGCCATCGGCGCCGCCGGGCTGAATCGTCGCTGAAGTACGACTCGAATTGTTGTCAACGAGGACATGGTTATTACTAAGGATATATCGATTTGAGCCCTGAGGATCAGTACTTACAATCAGTCCGGCGGTGCCTGATTCATCAGCCCTGCCGATACTGTATCCGGCGATCACCGGACGTATGCGCTTCATAAACTTACCGCTGTCTGCATTCCTTTTGAAGCCTTTGGAACGAACGACCCGTACAGGGACGCCGGATATCTTCTTGGCAATATTCGTCGAAGGCTGCCGGGAGTGCGAGGTTTTTCGCTTACGGGGGCTAGCGGTTGCCGCTGCGGGAGTAGCATAGACGATGACGGCTGCACCCTTGCCCGGCTTGCCCGGTTCCTTCAAGCCGACGCCAATCCCGTGGATTCCCCGCTTCTTAAGCATGGTTCTAGCGATGCGCTGTTTCAATAAGTACGCTTTACGAAAACTGGTCAATTGGCATTCACCTTTCTCTGCGCTTTTTGTTCCATTCTATGCAGGGGGCATGGCATCTGCCTGCCCAAGCTTAAGTGGCTTGGCATTGCATTGGCATCCTGGATCGAAATTGAATTGACGCAGCTCTGCTAATGTAATATAATTTCACATAGTGATTTGAATAATATAGGCGATGGAGTTCGCCATAACCGCCGTGAAGGCTAATGACTCCTACCAGGTATGGATATCCTGGTAGGAGTCTGTTTTTTTTCAATGATTGGAGAAACAGATCATATAGCCTTTCACGCGGCAGTAGTAACAATAGGTTAGAGAAGAGGAATTATGTGATGAACGAACAAAATGGGGAGAAGCGGGAACGGCTATTGTATGGTTTCCCGCATATTGCTTATTTGGGCTCTTTTTTGAAATGGCTTGTTCTCGGTGGAATTGTTGGAATTCTCGCCGGGAGTGCCTCGGCCTTATTCTTGGATAGTCTGGATTACGTGACGCAGCAGCGTCTATCCCATCCTTGGCTGTTATTCCTGCTACCTGTTGGCGGAGTGCTGGTCAGCTATATGTATATGAAGTTCGGCGGGAGTAGTTCAAGAGGGAATAACTTGATTCTGGAAGGTATTCAGAATGGAGGAGAGACTATTCCACTGAGAATGGCCCCGCTAGTCCTGCTGGGAACGCTGATTACGCATTTATTTGGCGGCTCGGCCGGACGTGAGGGAACAGCAGTGCAGATGGGAGGAAGTCTGGCAGAGTGGTTCGGTAAAATGATTAAAATCGATGCGATGGATCGTCGGATTTTACTCATGTGCGGTATTAGCGGCGGCTTCGGTTCGGTGTTCGGAACACCGCTTGCTGGAACGGTCTTTGGCCTTGAAGTTGTTGCGATTGGCTTGATGAGTTATCGCGCGCTTATTCCGTGCTTTGCAGCCAGCTTCATTGGAGATATAGTAGCGACACATGTATGGGGCGTACATCATACAAGCTATTCCGTTGATTTAATTCCAGCATTGTCTGTTGTGGTATTGTTGAAAGTACTGCTGGCTTCAGTCATTTTCGGTTTGGCGAGTCTCTGCTTCAGCGAACTTACTCATTTTCTTAAGAAAACTTTCTCTAGGCTGTTTAAGAATCCAATATTGAAATCCGCCATTGGTGGTGTAATAATCATTGCGCTTGTGTATATCGTCGGCAGCCGTGATTATTTGGGGTTGGGTATACCTCTGATCACCTCTTCGTTGACGGAAGGAGTTTCTCCATTCGCTTTCTTATGGAAGCTTCTATTCACTTCAATTACGCTTGGCTCCGGATTTCAGGGAGGAGAGGTTACGCCTTTATTCGTTATTGGTTCGACCCTTGGGCATTCCCTGGCAGGTCTACTGCATATATACGGCCCATTCCTGGCTGCGCTTGGTTTTATCGCTGTCTTCTCTGGTGCAACGAGTACACCCATAGCCTGCTTCATTATGGGGATTGAAATTTTTCGGTTCCGAAGGGGCGATCTATATGTTCATTGCGTGTATCGTAAGCTATGTGTTCTCGGGGCACACGGGAATATATTCTTCCCAGCAAATCGGCATGTCCAAAAGCGGATTACTGCAGGTGGATACTGGCTCCTCGCTTGAGGATTGGAAGAAGACGAAGAAAAAAGCAACACAATCGAGCAATAAATAACATTTAATACGTAAGGCAGTATTGGAGGCTACTCAATATATGAGTAGCCTCCAATTTGGTACATGCGATTGGTTCAGGAAGTAATCGTAATGACTGGTGCGGAAATATTGGGTGGTGTTGACAGGGTCGATGATACGTTGGCGAAGCTGACGATCTCCAGTTGGATTGGTGTACCGGCGGAAAGATCCGGAGTCGTCGCGCCCAATACAAGACTATCCGTTGCCAGTGTGGATAGTGATTGCTGCTGAAGAACTCCGTTAATATAGACGTTGAAATAGTCATTAGCGGTTAGTGCTGGCAGTGCAGTGATAGCAGTATCCGAGTCGTCTACGAAGCTTCCAGCTGGAATTGTAGTATTTGTAGCTCCTAGCATGCCTGCGGTCAGTGTGGCAAAGTATCGGGTTGTATCAGGGTTCAACGTCGTTGTTACTGCACCGCCGCTGGCAACGGGTGCACTTGCAGTAGCTGTAAATACCGGTTTAATAACGGCCATAGATTCTCACTCCTTATAAATATATGACTAGATCGAGAGATTCTCGATTCATAATATATAATGATTTTTTTATAGAATGGCGACGGCGTTTCTACAAATGGATTATTTTCAAACTTCTGCCCGAATTTAGGTAATCTGTCCATTTCTTCGCCACGGTTTCAACATAAGATAACATAGTCAAGAATCATGGATTGAGGAGGTGGATTGATGCTTTTACGCAGTCTTAACAGACGAAGAGCAAAGCAGAGCAGACATTCATATGCATTCAGACTGGGGAAGATGAGGCATCATGTGAAATTAGCTAAATGGCGCAAAAGAAAGAGACATTTCAATAAAATGCATCACTTCAAGAGGAATAGACGACGTTGGACGACACCTCATGGGGGAGTAGTCCAACTTCCACATTGTGCTCCACCACCTAATAAACCGCCGCATCTGCCCCCGGATAGCCACATAAGATTGAACGATCCCCCTGGCGTAAGTATGCCAGGTTCACGAGGTCCAGAAGGTAAACAGGGACTACAAGGACTAGAAGGACTTCAAGGCCCTCAAGGACCGCAAGGTTCGCCAGGGATGCCCGGACCTATGGGGCCAAAAGGGATTCAAGGTCCACCGGGGGAACAGGGTCCACCCGGACCAGCAGGAATCCAAGGATTGCGGGGATTCACCGGTTCTCAAGGGAATCAAGGTCAGTCGGGACCTCCTGGACCTGTGGGACCACAAGGACCTCCTGGACCATCGGGTGATAGTAATCTAAGCGTCATCGTATTGCCCTTCCGCTATTTCTATTTTCCTGACTCAGATCTGCAATCTTCTGTTGCCATACCCGTAGAGCAATTCCATGATGATGATGGAAACAATGCAACTCAGTTTCTTGGTCCGGACCCTAGGAATTACACGAATTTGTATATTAACGGTCTTTTGCAGGAAGGACAAATATATGAGGTCACCACCGATTCTTTGATACTTGAACTGGGGGATGATACCGTGTTTGCCGGTACGCCGATTATCCTAGAACAAGTAAAAATCAGCTTACGAAGCAGCGGATAATGAGGACGGACCGCAACGTTAGGTCGGAAGAAGCTTAAGCTTATGTATGGAGAATCCGGCATGGCGCGGCGGTCCGTGGATGAACAGTCAGATATTACTGTGGAATTACCGTGACTTTTAGGACATATCAGTTAGAATAGGAAGTAGATTGGACAAAATTATGAGGATGGGTCTGATAGATCATCTCTAGCAAGTGCTTGAGGATTGGAGAAGAGAGAACGTATATGAAGAAATTCAAGAAATTTTATATTGAGACGACGAGCATTTGCAATTTGGCCTGTAGTTTCTGCCCACCAACGGAGAGACAAGCCCGTTTTATTAAAGTGGAGGATTTCAGCAAAATCCTGGATGATATTAAGCCGCATACGGATTATATATATTTTCATGTTAAAGGCGAACCGCTGCTTCACCCCAAAATTGATCAATTGCTTGATCTGAGCTATGAAAAAGGCTTCAAAGTGAATATTACAACAAATGGAACGTTGATTCATAAGGCAGCTTCCAAGCTGCTCGGCAAGCCTGCGCTAAGGCAAATGAATTTCTCCCTACACAGCTTCGATGGACATGCCGGCTCGGAGAATCGCGAAGGCTATTTGCGAGAGATCTTCACCTTCGTGCGCGAAGCGACGGCACTATCGGATTTGATTGTGTCCTTCCGACTCTGGAATCTAACGAGAGATAATGTCGAGAACCACATACGCAGCCGCAATAGAGCTACCCTTGGCTTGATCGAAGAGGAGTTTGGACTTGATTATCGGATTGAGGAGAAGGTAGTTCCTGGCAGCGGTGTTAAAATTGCCGAACGGATTTATTTGAATCAGGATGTGGAGTTCGATTGGCCTGATCTGAAAGCGGAAGAGGACGATGGACGTGGATTCTGCCATGCGCTGCGCAATCAGGCGGGAATTCTAGTCGATGGTACAGTGATCCCTTGTTGCCTAGATGGAGAGGGAGTTATTAACTTAGGCAATGTGTACGATAGGCCATTCTCTGAGATTATTGAGGGAGAGAGAGCGAATCGCTTATACGAAGGATTCTCGCGCAGGGAAGCCGTCGAGGAGCTATGCCGCAAGTGCGGGTATCGCCGTAGATTCGGGAAATAAGGGGAGTTAAGAGAATGTATCGCTAGAAGCGATGCAGGAGGACACATGTCAAAAATTTCGCGTTTGTTTGAAATTGTTTATATTTTACTGGATAAGCGGATGGTCACCGCAAAGGAGCTTGCAGATCATTTTGAGGTGTCACCGCGAACGATCTATCGAGATCTCGATATCCTTAGCGAGGCTAACATACCGATCTACACGAACAAAGGAAAGGGCGGCGGAATCAGTCTGCTCGAGAGCTATGTTCTGAACAAATCACTGCTATCTGAGCAGGAGCAGAGGGACATCCTCTCCGTCCTACAGGGCATGAAAGCAACTCATTATCCTGAAGTGAATCAGATTCTCACGAAAATGAGTGGTATGTTTGGGTTCCAGCAGGCAAACTGGATTGAGGTTGATTTTACTCATTGGGGCGATGAGAAGCAGGAGCGTTTCCAGCTCATTAAGACCGCTATACTGGAACGACACCGGCTTTCTTTCGACTATTATGGTACAAGCTCATATGAGAAAACAACACGGGTGGTGGAACCACTGCAGCTCTGGTTTAAAGGGAGAACCTGGTATTTGAGGGCGTATTGCCTGGACAGACAGGCGATGCGTGTGTTCAAGCTGTCAAGGATGAAAGATCTGATTGTCCTTGAAGAGAACTGTAGCCGGAGTAATCTGGATGCCATCCATGAAGAGCAAGAACAGACGGGCTGGGCAGCCCAGACGATGGTTACATTTAAGCTAAAAATAAAGGATACGTTATTATACCGGATTTATGATGAGTTCGAAGAGGAGCAAATTGCTCGCTGTGAGGATGGAAGTTTCATTGTGACAGCATCTTATCCGGAGGATGACTGGGTGTATGGCTATATCCTATCTTTTGGCGATATGGCTGAGGTGCTTGAACCCACACATATCCGTGAAATTATTAAAAGTAAATTGAAAAATATGATCGGAAGGTATACTTAATATGACACAAAGCTGTCAGTTAAACGCCTATATAATGAAAATAGATCCAACGAAATGACAGTTAATGATTAGTAGGGAGGAGGGGACGAGTGGCAAAGACAAGTACGCAAATGGTGGAGGAGTACAATGGGTTTATTCCGTTCATTGCTTCAATCTGTGAGTTGGAGGATAGGTATTGGGATACTCCGATTGCAGAAGGGAAATGGACGGTGAAGGACATGCTGTGTCATATCATGCTCTGGGATAAGTATTTCTACGAGGACGCTATTGAGAAGATCAAGCTGGGAGAACCCCTGACTGTTAAGCATCAGGACTTCAACCAGTTCAATGCCCATGCGATCCAGTACGCGAAATCCAGGACGAAGCTGGAAATCTATGATCAATTCATAGAATATCGCTCGAAGATTATCCGTACTATTTCCGGTTTACAGGAAGAGGAGTATTTGCGAAGTTATATGGATGGAGACGGTAAGAAATTCAGCATTAACGGTTATTTACGTGGATTTATTCCGCATGATAAGAAACATAAGAAGCAAATACAGAGCTTTATCAAATCATTGGATTGAGTCAAGATGAAAATTTGAATGGAGGAATTTGAGATGAATGATATGAAGCTATGCCAGAGCTGCGCTATGCCGATGAACCAGCCTGAAGCTGAGTACGGGACGGAAGCAGATGGCTCTAAGAGCGAGGACTATTGTCATTATTGCTATAAGGAAGGAAACTTCACGGCGGATGTGACAATGGATGAAATGATCGAGATATGTGTTCCCCATATGGTGTCGGATGAGCCGGGAGGAATGAGTGAGGAGACGGCACGTTCTATGCTACAGGGCCTGCTTCCTACGTTGAAGCGCTGGCAGTAAGACTGTGATAAATAAAGTAAGAAGCTGTAGCTAAAGCCGTTATTAACGTCTAGCTACAGCTTTTTATTATTCATTTCTTTTCGTTAGGCTCATTATTAATCGAGTCCATTAACTGAAAAAAATACTCTGCTTGATGAGTTTTATTAAGGTTATACCATGCATGGAGTGTCTCTGGTGCAAATACATCTAAAACTTTTAGAACCTCCATAGCAAATTCCAGAGGAGCTACTCCTGATGAAGTAACCAAATTATTATCAGATACCGCGGGCCCCAGTTCATAAAAATCTTCCCCTTTATAAGTTGGACAGACCATTTTCAGATACTCTAGGTTATTGCTTGTATGCTTTCTTGAGTTCAGGTATCCGCTATTCGCGAGCCCCTCAGTTGCCCCACAAATTGCAGCGACAACAGTACCGTTATCAATAGCCTTGCCAATTTTTTTTAAGATAGGTTGATGGATTTTTTCTCCCCAAGTATTCCCACCAGGTAAAATGATAAGATCTTTACTCTCTAGAGTACAATCAACCAGGGGGATATCCGGTTTTATTTTCAGTCCTCCCATTGTAGTAATGATATCTTTAGTAGCACCTACTGTAACTACTTTTAAAGGGGCTAATTCGCTTCTGAAGAATCTTCCTGAGTTTAGTTCGGCAACTAAATACCCATATTCCCAATCTGACATTGTATCAAATACATAAAGATAAGCATTGTTTGCTGGCATCAATAACACTCCTGTCATCATTAATTGAGCTTATTATAAAACAACTTCCCTGACAGCTAGCGTCAGGGAAGTCATCATCCTTGATGAAATTCAATTAACTCTGAAAGAACTTCAATTAGCCTTTGTTTAAGACGAAAGAGTGTCTATAAACGGTATGGAGTTCTTATACTCGCAATGCCGAAGGATCGATGGCCGGAACCAGGCCTTCATCGGCGGCACGGTTCAGTAGGGCTGATATCGCAGCATAGCCGTCATCGCCCAGATCCGCTGAGTATTTGTTCACATAGAGATTAATATGTGCTTGCGTAACCTCAGGGGACATCTCTTGGGCATGACTGAGCACATATTCTTCTGATGCTTCTGGATGAGCCCAGGCATATTCTACAGATTGCTTGATCCAGTTGCTGATAGAAGCAAGATCGAGCGAACGATCAGCAATGATCGCACCTAACGGAATCGGCAAGCCCGTATCTTCTTCCCACCAATTGCCAAGATCGGCCATCAGCTGTAAACCGTAGTTTTTATAAGTAAAACGTGCTTCATGAATGACCAGTCCGGCATCGATGGAGCCATTCTGGACCGCAGGCATGATCTTATCAAATGGCATGACGATAATCTCCCCAACGCCTCCCGGTACATGTTGTGCAGCCCAAAGCCGGAACAGCAGATATGCTGTAGAGCGTTCGCTAGGTACTGCAACGCGTCGGCCAGAGAGGGATGCGGGATCGCCAAGCTGCTCGGAATCCCCCTTGGTCAATACAAGCGGTCCACAGCCGCGTCCAAGCGCCCCTCCACATGGAAGCAGGGCGTATTTGTCGAGTACCCAGGGCAGAGCGGCGAACGATATCTTCATAATATCTCCGCCATTCCCGTCAGCCGCCCATCCGTTCGTTCGATCGATATCGGCATAGGTTACTTCAAATTCAGGTGTTCCCAGGATCAAGCCATGTACTAGGGCATGGAATATAAAAGTATCATTAGGACAGGGTGAAAATGCAATTCTCATCGTTGCAATACCTCCGATAAAATATAGCAGGCCTGTTCAAGTGCCTGCAGGGCGTCGCCAATTCGCCATAGCTCACGATTACGCGGGCCTACAGCATTGGATATCGTCCGGATCTCCATGACGGGGATGTTCAGGCGGTGAGCAGCAAATGCCGCACCATAGCCTTCCATGGCTTCTGCCACAGCTCCGGGAATTCTTCGCTTCAGATCATCGGTAGTTTCCTGAGTTCCGGTCACAGTGGAAAGGGTTAGAATAGGCCCGCTGCAGACCGCCCACCCGGCATTCTGGATCGACTTGGTCAACTCTTCAGTGAGATCAGAAGCCACCGGAATGCTTGACGAACCGAAGCCAAGCTTGTCCACACTGGAGAAGCCATCCCCCGTCTCGGCTCCCAGATCGGCAGCAATGATACTATCGGCGATGGCGATCGAACCGATCTCGGCGCGTTCTGTGAAGCCACCGCCGATGCCGGCGCTAAGAACGAGATCATAATTCGGATTGGCGGCCAAATAGGCGGCGGTCTCTGCTGCCGCTGATATGGGGCCGACCCCGCATAACTGCACATCAAACTTTACTTGTCCTGAAGGACTTTGCTCACTCGCAGCCTTGGCAATGCCACGCAGTACGGCCTCACGCTCGGCCTCTACTGCGGTCATAATTAAGATGTGCCTGTAGTTGAGCACGGTTTGAGTTCTATCCATATCGTTCATCATTAGAACGCCCGATCATACTGCTTCGGAGGCTGAATCTCAACGCCTAGCTCTTTGGCTGCATGTAAGGTCCAATATGGGTCCTTCAGCAGTTCGCGTCCAAGCAAGACCAGATCGGCTCTGCCGTTGCCGATAATCTCCTCTGCGTGCTGCGGGCATGTAATAAGTCCTACCGCGCCGGTTGAGATATCGGCTTGATGACGAATTTGTTCCGACAGATGCACCTGATAGCCAGGGAAAATATCTATATGAGCTGGTACAAGGGCACCTGAGCTGCAATCGATCAGATCAACGCCTTGTTCCTTCATTTTACGGACATAACTGACGTAGTCCTCAAGGTGATTGCCGCCTTCAGCATATTCCTCGGCGGAGATGCGCACGAATAGAGGGCCATTCCATTCCTGTTTTATGGCTTCGATAACTTCCCCGAGTAGACGATAACGGTTGTCAGCATTACCCCCGTATTCGTCCTCGCGGTGATTGGAGAGAGGCGATAGGAATTCATTCAGCAAATACCCATGAGCTGCGTGAATTTCGATGACATCGAACCCAGCCTCTTTAGCACGGCGAGCCGCCTCCCGGAATTTATGCACGATCCCCTGAATCTCTTCGAGATCAGCGGCCTTTGGCGTCTTCATTGTAGCGAACGGAATTGCTGATGGAGCAAGAATAGTCTCCTCAAGATCAGCCTTACGGCCTGCATGGGCAAGCTGGATTCCGGCTTTGGCCCCGTTCTGCTGAATCAGGGATACAAGTCTTTGCAGCCCTTCGATATGCTCGTCATCCCAGATGCCGAGGTCTCTATAAGAGATGCGGCCTTCTGGCGATACAGCGGTAGCTTCGACAATAATCAGACCAACGCCGCCAACCGCACGGGTCGGGTAGTGGACGAGATGCCAATCAGCGACCTTACCGTCCTTATTCGGTGAAGAGTACATGCACATGGGGGACATCACGACCCGATTTCTAAATGTCGTATTCTTGATCGTAAAAGTGGAGAACAGCTTTCTGTCCATATTCATCTACACTCCTTTTTATATATCTATTTGATTGTAAATAATAACAATATTCCGCAATTATTATGTTAAAACATTGGGAAGCAGGTTACAAGCGGGGGCATATTTCCGGTGACATCGATCCCCATGATTGGATTAACATAGTTGACCCGAGCTTTCGTTTCCCTTATGATAGGGTTACATTTTGTTCTCTAGGGTTCCGCAGCGCGGCTTGACGCTGGACTGGTCCGAGAGAGAACGCACAGGCTCAAGAGTCTGTGGACACGGAGGGATAAAAGCCCGGGAGGATATCAGAGAGGATATCTTCTCCGGCTTTTTTTTGTCTTTACGAGGTTCGGAGAAGAGAGAGGCAGTGGGATTGAATCCTTCAAGACCGTATCCATCTGGACATCGCTAGAGAGAGGAGTGAGGAAATGAGCCGTAACTGGTCATTGGTATTTATTGCTGGATTGCTCGAGATTAGCTGGGTCATCGGACTGAAGCATGCAGGAACTGCTCTGGAATGGATTGGAACTGCGTTCTCGATCGTGTTTAGTATGTATCTGTTAATTCTGTCGACAAGGAAGCTGCCGGTAGGAACGGCGTATGCTGTATTTACAGGTATCGGAACTGCGGGTACCGTATTGACGGAGATGCTCATCTTCAATGAACCGGTCAAGCTGGCGAAAATTTTATTGATTCTGCTGCTGTTAGCCGGCGTAGTTGGTTTGAAGACGATTACGAAAGAGCATGAAATGAAGGAGGAGGGATAAGCATGGCCTGGATCTTGCTTATATTGGCCGGGTTCGGAGAAGTGTTGGGAGTAGCTGGCATCAATAAGCTGAATCAGCGTAAGGACATCGTATCCTTCTCCCTTTTGTTCGGCGGTTTTATTCTTAGTTTTGTGCTCCTGTCTATTGCGATGGAGTCGATCTCCATGGGGACTGCTTACGCGATCTGGACCGGAATTGGTACGGTGGGCAGCGCGCTTGTCGGAATGATCCTCTACGGGGAATCCAGAGAATGGAGAAGGATACTGTTCATCGCTATGGTTCTGTCCGCAGCTGTCGGGTTGAAGCTGATCGCTTAAGCGACTAAGTAAAAATAAGTAACGCCCCCTAACGTCAGTATCTTTGACATTGGGGGGCGTATTTAGAAGATAATGCGCATGCATCCGATCAGGTTAATCCTGTCTTTGCAGAAATTTACGAAGCATCACATACACGGCCAGCAGATGAACGCCTACGCCAATCAATGTGAGCAGGAGAGTCTTCCACGGCCTTCCTTCATACCCGCTGTGTAGTACCTCGTAAATCCAGAATGGGGGAAAGATGCCCAATCCATATTTTAAAGGAGAGTGTATGAACCAGGCTGCCGCTAGAATGGCCACGATCAGACTCGCTCCTTTGGATAGAGCAAGACCCTCCACTTTATTAGCGGCAAAAGCAACCAAAAACAATGCGATAATAGGCGCTTCAAGCGCAGCCATCGGTAGCAGGTACAATACCTGAGATGTTGTCACTGACTCTGGGGCCGCAAGCAAGAGCAGGATCGCATCATAAATAATTGACAGAACAACCGCCGTGATAAGGCGGCAAATCAGATAGCCGCTGCGAGATAGTGGCGTCACCGCATAATATTGAATCAAATGATCATCCCGCTCATCCAGCATCATAAATCCGCACATACAGCCGAGAATCAGGCTAACCAGGAGAAGAGCTACAGCGGTAATAAGACCGTAATATTCAGATAAGTTGAAATGGAAGTAAATCGCAAGTACTTCGTTAGCAGCCGGCACCCCAAATTTTAAAGCTGACATAAGAAGTAGTGGGGCAAGGAGATAGAAGAATAACATGGAATCCCGGCCAACGAGCTTCATATCGCTACGGAGCAGACGCAGTGCAGGAATCATGATCCATCCCCTCCCAACCTCAGCATAATAAACTTCCGGAATGAATACCGTACCCAGAGGAAAGCAAGACCGATCCAGCCTGCAAGCAGCAGAACCGCATATAAGATTTGCAACCAAGGAACGGGCTCGAAGGCCGAACGGAGCAGCAAGAACGAACCCTGAGTCGGCAATATATAATAAATGGGCGTAGACCAAATATGAAGAAAATCCATAATCGGTAGCATAAATACAAACGTCACTAGGGTAGATAGAAAAAAGAAACCATTTAATGAGCGGCAACGAAAGGCTACCCCCATGCCCGCCAAAGTGAAGAATACAGACGTCAGGAACACTCCGGTCATAAACAGTAACGGATTCGTACTGAATCCGAATTGGCTGACATGAATCAAATAACTGCTGATCATAGATAACAAAGTAAGGGATAGCGTCTTTGACATCATGTACTCCTCAGGTTTATAAGGCGTCACAAATAATGTGTTATGAATATCATGACCTTTCTCCAGTAGCACCAGGCCACCGATAAAGAAAAAGCCAAGCATGCTTGGATCGGTAAACGTCAGCAAAACATCGGCCATTTCACGGGAGGAAGCAGGCAAAAGGCGCAATAACATGATATAGAATAGGCTGATCACCAGGTAAGCGTAATAAAATCCGTGTCTATGCTGTAGTTTTATATCGTATGCGATGGCGCCCGCCATTCTCATTCCAGATTCCTCCCCGTCACCTTAATAAAAATGTCCTCTAGAGTTGCTTCCTCTGTATGAATCGTTTCAATCTCTTCCCGAAGCAGCAGTCCCGTGAACTCTGGATTAGTCCCGATTCCACTTAATGCGAAATGTTCTTGTTTTACTTGCTTATCTTTCCTATACTCCACCCGGACGCGCCTTTTACCGTGCTGTACTTTTAATTCACGTGGGGTGTCAATGAGAACGATTCGTCCGTCGACTATAAAAGCGATCCGATCGCAAATCTCTTCTGCCGTATGCATATTGTGCGTTGTAATCAGTACCGTTTTCCCATTGGCCTTCATTTGTAGAATGATCTCCTTGACTAACCGGGCATTAACCGGGTCCAGTCCAGAGGTAGGCTCATCCAGAAATAAAATATCAGGTTGATTTAGCAACGCACGGCACAGGTTAAGCCTCATTTTCATTCCTTTGGAGAAGTTCTCAACCTTTGTATGGCCGTATTTCGCCAGCCCAACCTTTTCCAGCAGCTCCTCAGGTTTGCTCGTTGATCCTTTATAGAGGGAACGAAACAGACGGAGATTCTCCAATGCGGTAAAACGACCATAAAAATTAGGAAACTCAAAGGCTACACCAATTCTCTCGTAATAATCAGGCTTAGCATCACAGACATTTCTCCCCAAAACGGTGACTTGCCCTTCGTATTGCTTCAGGATGCCGATGAGGATTTTCTGAGCCGTGCTTTTGCCGGCACCTGAGGGACCCAGAAAGCCAAATATTTCACCCTTCGGAATAGAAAAATGAAGACCATGAAGAACCTGCTCCTTGCTTCCGGGATACCTATATTTCAAATCATGTACTTCGATCATAAATCCCTGCAGCTCCTTTCTATAAGATTGTGTAGTATCGTCCAGATCCGTTCGCGCGTTATTACTCGTTTTCAATAATGAATTATAATTCACTTTTAAAATACGCTGATCCATTTATAAAGTCAAGATAATTTCATCCCCTATAGAAGCTCGTTGACAACTCAGTTCGGTCATGCCTATATTTAAAAGCGAATGGAGGTTCACGCTTATGCAGGTTTTAAAAGATGAGTTGCGGCATGCTATGCTGAAGGTTGCCCAAAATATGTTCCTGGATCCCGGTTATGAGAAGACATCCATGAAGGATATCGCAGCTAAAGTGGGGGTGTCTGTCGGCAACTTGTATCGTTATTTTCCTAATAAAGAAGCCTTGTTGGAGGCTGTCACGATGCCGGCGTATGAACGACTGCTTGAGCTTATGGAGAATAGTGAGGACATTTCTGCGAACCGTATGCCGATCATCTTGGATCAGTTGGAGAGCCTGCTAGCGGAGTTTCTGCGCGAATATCGGCAGAGTTTGCTGATTTTATTGTACGAGAGTAAGGGAACACGGCAAGAGAATATTAGAAATGAATTCTTTGATCGCTTTGTAGGTCATGTCAAGATGCATTTTGCAGATTATAATCAAAAGACGGCAGCAATGAAGCAGCTTAACTCAGATGCGGCGCGGCCGCTAGCGATTGCGTTCCTGGAAGGATATTTTGAGATCATTCGCCTCTATAGCGATGAAGACCAGATCGTTCAAGCTGCCCGAGAATACGTAACCATATGGTTCTCAGGATTACAGATTTTGCTATAGTAAAAATAGAAAAGGCCTGTGCCGGTATAAAAACCAGCCTCAGGCCTTACTCATTAACTTAAATCAGGATGCAATTAATTCATGCCCGTTTGGTTGCTTGGGCGAACCGATCCTTGATTTGTTTACTATTACGTTTCACAGCGATTCGCTGTTCTTCTAATATTTGCGACGAATTCTTCTTAGGAGGGGCAAATAATAATGCTTCCTTGGGTTGAATTCCAATTGCTTTGCTTACCCGTCCATTCTTGGATACGAATACACCGCTACCCACGCTGCATCCCTCCTAGACTTAGTTTGATGAATTCAATAATAACAGGATTTTTACTTATTATAGCATGGTTTACACTTTCTTTATAGCGGATAAACTTCCTATAATCCCAATCTGGTTCAGCTGGATAATGTAAAGTGATGACATAAGGCCCGGAACGGATACAATAGTAGAACATATTCTTGGCTGCGGTGAAGAAGACCTGTTCACGCTGATCACCCATTTGGTAAGTCAGAACGGCGTAGGAGCTCTTATTGTCCAGCTTATAGTATGGGGGACCTTGTGCCTTTCCACACTTGGCGACTAGATGGAGTTGATCTTCCTGGCTCACATACAGGGTTATCGCAGAGCAATCTCCATAGCTTCCGACACTCTCCGTCATATATTTCCCATAGCCGTGTTCAATCATACCGCCGCAAGCTCGGTCCTTAATCAGACTCAGAAATTTCTCCGCATCACGAAAACCGCTGATCTGCATTTGTGGTATTAAACCGGTAATCAGATCAAAAGCTTCGTCCAACTGCTCCAGTCGGTTACCGCTAAGCTGGATGGATTCCTCAAGCGGAAGCAGGAGGGAGCCTCTGCGCAGTAGATCACTGAAATAGCTTCTCCAGTCGATGGGTACCCCCAATGATAAATCATCTACATACACGTTGCGCAAAATCATATCGTAGAGGAAATACCATACATAGGGATCGATATACCCTGGAACTTGCTTATGCTTTCGAAGTGCATCCATCATATGAAGCGGGGAAGGGAAACGTTCCTCTTTACTAATATATTGATCGATATATTGGTCGAGCAGCGGTTTGACTGTACTGAAGAAGATCCGCTTAACCTCGACATCAGCAAACACCAGGATTGTAATTTCCTGTTCCTGCGCTTTGATGAATTCCAGGTGAGTGATTGTTCTTTCCGCCGCCTTATCATAGGTGCCGGCCTTGCTGCCGATGAACAACAGATAAATATCGCATTGCTCGACAGCTTGCAGACAGAGTGTAACGGGATCAGCGCTGGCTAGCCACGGTCCGATATTCTCCTCCCACATCACCGGCTCATGGCCAAGGGCGTGAAGTTCCTGATACACGCTTTTGCGGAGCGGCTTCAGCCCATCCTCGTTCACAGAACTTATGAAGATTTTCGTTCTTGCCAAGGTATGTAACACTCCTATAATCGTTTTTTCCAGTATAACCCATGTAGGCATGGATGGATATATAACGTTGGTCATGCTTATTTGCCATTTAGACACTTAATTCATGTCTTTAGATTGCGAGTGGATGATAACTACGAATAAATTCGCTTACTTTTTGAATGTAGATAACTTTTTATAAAAAAATACTTGCAATAGGCTAATCACTTGTGTAATATATTTATATAAGTTGCTAAGTAATAGTTAGTATCAAACTTTTGTTTTAGAGAATAGGCCAAAAATTGCTGAATGGTTCACAGTTTTTAGGCCAAAATAATATGAAAATGGATAGGAGATTGAATAATAATGAGTCAATTTATCGATTTGTTGAAGAACAGACGTAGTGTGTATGGAATTAGCAAGGAGACTGTCATCTCTGATGAGAAGATTGAAGAAATCGTAAAAGAAGCGGTTCTTCATACTCCTTCATCTTTCAACTCGCAATCTTCCCGTGTGTTGGTCGTGCTGAATGAGCAGCATGATAAGCTGTGGAATATTACAGAGGATACTTTGAAGAAGGTTGTTCCTGCTGAAAGCTTCGGGCCTACCGCTGAGAAGATGGGCGCTTTCCGCGCTGGTTATGGTACAGTGCTGTTCTTCGAGGATCAAGCTGTAGTTGAAGGCTTGCAACAACAATTTGAGCTTTACAAGGACAATTTCCCAGTATGGTCTAACCAATCCAATGGTATGCTGCAATTGGTTGTCTGGACTGCGCTTGCGAATGAAGGTATTGGTGCAACGCTTCAACACTACAATCCGTTGATTGACGATGCCGTGAAGGCCGAATGGAATATTCCGGCTTCCTGGAAATTGATCGGTCAAATGCCATTTGGTAAACCAACTGTACAACCGGGTGAGAAGCAATTCGCTCCAGCTGAAGATCGTGTGAAAGTATCTAAATAAGTTTAAGGCTTAAGAGAAAATTGTTCGAAAAAGCATGAGTTATAAAAGGTTTTGATTGTATTGTCCATTTACGGGGTAATCTATCCCTATACGATGACATGCATGATAAGGACTTTTATTGGCTTATGCTTTTTTTGTTGTGATTAAACAATTTTGTATTCAGGAGGATGTAAATGTTCAAGCGTTTGTTCGGTATATTGCAAAGAGTCGGTAAAGCGCTGATGCTGCCGGTCGCGCTGCTTCCTGCCGCAGGGTTGCTGCTCGGTATCGGCAACATGCTGATTAGTCCAGAGTTTCTAAGTCTCGTTCCAGCTCTAGATAACAGCGTCGTCCATGCGGTGGCCACGGTTATGATGAATGCCGGGCAGATTGTGTTTACGAACCTAGCCTTGCTGTTCGCCGTTGGTGTTGCTGTCGGTTTGTCCGGAGGGGAGGGCGTAGCTGGGCTGGCTGCGATCATTGGTTATCTCGTTATGAATGTAACCATGGGCACGGTCATCGGCGTAACGACGGCGATGGTCGGTACAGATCCGGCTTACGCCAATGTGCTGGGCATTCCAACACTGGCTACCGGCGTGTTTGGTGGGATTATTGTTGGTATATTGGCCTCTACGATGTACAGCCGCTTCTTTAAAATCGAGCTTCCGTCCTACCTCGGCTTTTTTGCTGGAAAACGATTCGTTCCCATCATGACGGCAGCAACCTCAGTGCTGCTCGGTTTGTTGATGGTTGTCATTTGGCCGCCAATTCAGAGTGGATTAAACTCTGCTTCCTACTTCATGCTGGAACAAAACCGAACCTTGTCCGCATTGATTTTTGGTATCGTGGAACGTGCGCTGATTCCATTTGGTTTGCATCATATTTTCTATTCGCCATTCTGGTTTGAATTTGGAGAATACGTCAATAAAGCCGGACAGTTGGTTCGTGGGGACCAGCAAATTTTCATGGCGCAGCTCAGAGATGGGGTGCCGTTTACGGCAGGTACCTTTATGACCGGTAAATTCCCGTTCATGATGTTTGGGTTACCCGCCGCGGCGCTGGCGATCTACCACGAAGCCCGACCTGAGAACAAAAAATACGTGGCCGGGATTATGGGTTCAGCCGCGTTAACATCGTTCCTGACAGGGATTACGGAACCGCTCGAATTCTCCTTCCTGTTCGTCGCTCCCATTCTGTTCGCTGTGCATACGATTTTCGCAGGGTTATCCTTTATGACGATGCATCTGCTTGGTGTCAAAATCGGGATGACCTTTTCGGGAGGCTTGATCGACTACCTCATCTTTGGGGTAATCCCAAACCGGACCCCATGGTGGTACGTTATCATCGTTGGTTTGATTCTTGCGGTCATTTACTACTTCGGATTCCGCTTTGTTATCCGCAAATTCAATCTTAAAACACCAGGCCGGGAAGATCCAGACAACATAGAAGAGGGGGCGGAAGAAGGCAGAGCCGTTCAGCAGGATGATCTGCCGCACAATATTTTGTCCGCGCTTGGTGGCGGGGAAAACATCACTCACCTCGATGCCTGTATTACCCGTTTGCGGGTAGAAGTGAAGGACAAGGGCAATGTGAGCAAGGACCGACTCAAGAAGCTGGGAGCTTCCGGCGTGCTTGAAGTCGGGAACAATATTCAGGCGATCTTTGGGACACGTTCCGATACGATAAAAACGCAAATCGCTGATATCATGAGCGGCAAAGCTCCGCAAGCGGCTGAGAAGACTGAAGTCGTAAAGCCGGCCGAAGTCGAACAGCAGGCGGCTCGTGATGGAGACGCGATCATTAACGAAGATATCGTGATGCCGGTAAATGGTGAACTGATGGATATTTCCAGCGTTCCTGACCCGGTATTCGCAGAAAGAATGACAGGTGACGGTTTTGCGGTTTTACCGCATGAAGGTTTAATCGCTTCCCCTGTTTACGGAAAAGTATTTAACGTATTCCCGAGTAAGCATGCTATCGGCATCATGTCAGACGGCGGCAAGGAAGTGCTTGTACACATCGGGGTAAATACCGTGAAGCTGAAGGGTCAGGGCTTCAACATTCTTGTTAAGGAAGGTGATTTGGTAGCTGCCGGACAACCAATCATGGAAGTGGATTTGTCTTATGTGAAGGAGCATGCGCCTTCGATTATTTCTCCAATCGTGTTCTCCAACCTACCGGAAGGAGCAGAAGTGAAGCTAAATAAAACTGGCATACTGTCAAGTGGTGAAGGAAGTATAGTGACGATTAAGTGATTATAAATATAATCCCAGCACCTTAACGGTACTGGGGTTATTTACATATTTATTCCTAATTATTAGGGGTTATTAGTTATCACAATCATTAATTCGGGGCGCATAGTAGTTTTCTAAATTCCTCTGCTAATATCGGCACGACCTCGAACAGATCGCCGACGATGCCGTAATCCGCCACTTTGAAGATCGGGGCCTCCGGGTCTTTGTTAATCGCGATAATGATGCGAGATTGACTCATGCCAGCCAAATGCTGGATCGCTCCGCTAATGCCACAGGCGATATATATTTCAGGGGTTACTACTTTACCTGTCTGGCCAATCTGCAGCGAGTAGTCACAGTAGCCGGCATCACAAGCGCCACGTGAAGCACCGACAGCACCCTGCAATACTTCCGCCAGCTCCTCAAGAGGTTGAAAGCCAGCTTTGCTCTTGACTCCGCGGCCACCAGAGACGACGACTTTGGCTTCCGTGAGATCGATTCTGCCAGCGGATTTGCTAACAACTTCTTTAATTACGCTGCGAAGTGAAGTTGATGGAGTATAGGATAATTCGGTGATCGAAGAAGACGTGCTAGCAGGCTGAGCGGGTGCAATATTGTTGGGGCGAATCGTGATGACTTGTGGTGAACTGCTGAATTGTCTATTCTCGAACGCTTTCCCGGCATAGAGGGGACGAGTATAGGCAATAGCATCGCCGGATCCGGAAATAGCAGTGACATCAGAGATTTGTCCGGCGTTTAGGTGAGCAGCAATCTGTGGTGCAAGATCCCGTCCAATGGCAGTATGGCCAAAGATTACAGCGTAAGGCTGTATCGGGTCCAACGCTTGGGTTAGTGCAGCGAAATAAATCTCTGCCTGATATGAGGCCAAGTCGGGATGATCGATCAGAATGACTTCTGTGTAACGTGCCAGCTCGTCAGCAGCTTCTTTGAGTTGATGACCAAGCAGCAGAGCGATCCGTTTATCCTCCTCATGACTAGCTAGGGCAGCGGCATGAATCGCCTCAAGACTGACCTGGCGAAGTCGGCCGCCCTTGGTCTCGGCTACGATGACATAGGTGTTCCCCATAGGAAATTCCTCCTTCATTCAATTAAATGACTTTGTCCTCGTTCCTAAGCAGGTGAACTAACTCTACGGTCTGTTCTTGAATGGTTCCTTGTAATATGCGGCCGCTCTTACGTTCAGCGGGCAGGGAGAGGGCGGTACGTACTGTTTTCGGGGCGATTTCTGCTTCTATCCCATTAAGCTGCTGCTGCTCCAAGGTAAGAAAAGGTTTCTTCTTAGCCTTCATAATCCCAGGCAGAGAAGGGTAACGCGGTTCATTAAGGCCCTGCTGGGCGGTGAAAAGGGCAGGCAGACGAATTTCAATAGTCTCGGTATCTCCTTCCGCATCGCGGTTAACTGTCGCATGATTGGATGTAATTTGTAGATGGGTAATCGCGGAGGCATGGGGAATATCAAGCAATCTGGCTAATCGAACCGCCGTCTGGCCGGCGCCGTTGTCAACCGAGAAATAGCCGCCGAGAATAAGATCGAAGGCTTGATCCCGGAAGTAAGCGGCCAGAAGAGAAGAGATAGTGAATTCATCACTCTCGCTATCGTCATTCTGGATCAGAACAGCTTCATCCGCACCCATGGCCAGCGCTGTCCTTAGTGCTTCGGCGACCCTAGCTGGACCAACAGATACTACGGTAACTGAACCGCCAAGCTGTTCCTTCTGACGTAACGCCTCTTCAACAGCATACTCATCATAAGGATTGATAATAAACTTGACGCCATCTTCGGCAATTTTGCCGTTTTGAATACTGATTTTCTCCTCGGTGTCAAAGGTTTGTTTCAGGATTACGAAGATGTTCATCAATCATACTCCTTTCAAATCTTTTTTTAGAGGTAGTTCAAAGGTGCTGAAAACTGGCCTTTTTGAACACAAATAGGGAATATCCGTAGTTCAGATTTTCAGAACTACTTTAAACCTCGGATGAAGAAATCCACGGTGTTTGCTACTTGTGATGTCAGGGAGTATTTCTGTCCCGAGATCAGCCATGAGGTGACGACCTCATCCATAGCCCCGAAGATTAACTGACGCGTTAATCTCGTGTCCAGATTCTTGCGGAAGCTCCCGTCTGCGACGCCCTTTATCAGAATATGCTCGATTAATTGAATATAGGGCTTCACAGCCTGACCAATCGCTTTGCGTAGCTCAAGGGAGCTCTGGCGCAGTTCGATTTGAGTCACAAAGGCCAGATGAATATTCTCCTCAAGAAGGGAGAAGTGGATATCGCATATTTTGTACAAAGCTTCCTCGGCGCTGTCTTCCTCGGAAATGTTGTTTTTGAACGACTCCACAAGGCTACCCAAACGATTCTGGAACAGGGAAATGAGGATATCTTCCTTGTTTTTGAAATATAGATATATCGTACCGTCTGCTACTCCAGCTTCTTTGGCAATTCTGGCTACCTGTGATCCGTGGAATCCATTCTCAGCAATCACCTTCTCGGCGGCATCCAAAATCATTTCATATTTTTCCTGTTTTCTACTTGTCATCCTGACACCTCAATGTTAAAATTTGAATCGAATGAATGAACACTCATTCATTTTTTATTCATCTTAGGTGAAAGCGCTTTTGTTGTCAAGATGAATCTTTGATTTTAAGGTGTGTTCAAAAAGGTCGATTTTCAGACCTCTAAAAGGAGGGGCAGGTGAAGTAAACGTGTGGCAAATGCTGCAATGGATTATGTTCCTGCTGGTAACGGGCTATGCCATTTATTTATTTTATAAGGCGGTATATCATCGTTATCTGTACATGAGCCTTGGGCGTCCCGTAGAGTTTCGAGCAAGAAGCAGGCTCTCCTGGAACAACTGGGGCGAATTTCTGAGCCAGGTATTCGGACAGCGGAAACTACTGAAGGACTGGCGCAGCGGGGTCATGCATATTGTGATTTTTTACGGATTCATTATTTTGCAGTTTGGTGCCATCGACTTGATTGTCAAAGGATTGACTCGAGGGGGGCATCTGCTATTACCTGGTTACCATCTATTCGGGCTTAGCCAGGAAGTGACGGTTCTGCTTATTCTGATCGCAATCGGTTATGCGGCCTACCGCAGATATGGTGAACAATTGCCACGTTTGAAGAAAGGCTGGAAACCAAGCCTTGTTCTCATCTTGATATCGTCCATTATGTTGACGGTTCTACTCTCATTAAGCCTGGAGCGTATTTGGTTCCAATTAGACCCATCTCTCTATGCACCAGTATCCTCACTAATATCTCTAGCACTCCAATCTTTATCCACCTCTGCTGCTGAAGTGCTCTTCTATCTCTTTTGGTGGCTGCATCTTCTCATCTTGTTAATTTTTCTAGTGTATATTCCACAATCGAAGCATTTTCATTTGATTACAGCACCGATTAATATTTGGCTGCGCCGTACGGAACCGCCTGGTCGCCTGACCAGCATCGATCTGGAGGACGAAGAAGCGGAGAGCTTCGGGGCCGGAGCGATCACGGACTTTACGCGCAAGCAGATGCTCGACTTCTACGCCTGTGTAGAATGTGGGCGCTGCACGAATGTATGCCCTGCCTCTAATACGGGCAAACCGCTGTCACCTATGCACCTGATAACGAAGCTGCGTGATCATCTGACTGATGTCGGTACCGAGCAGACCGGAAAATCGCCATGGCAGCCGTCCTATGCCTTCGCATCCTCACAGACTGCTACACATCAGTTAAGAGGGCTGAAAAATTCAGCCGTAGCCTGGATGGATTCAAGTCTGCCACACATTACGGACATTCGCCCAACACTGGATTGGCAGTCTGCCGCCTGGGGAGTTCAGGATCAGAGCGATTTGGGTGATGCTCGTGCCGCAGAACTGGAGCTGATCGGGGATGTGATGACAGAGGAGGAAATTTGGTCCTGCACAACCTGCCGGAATTGTGAGGATCAATGTCCGGTCGGCAATGAGCATGTCGACAAGATTATCGATCTGCGCCGTCATCTTGTACTGATGCAGGGCAGTATTCCACAGGAAGGTAGGCGGGCGCTGCAAAATATCGAGCGTCAGGGCAACCCGTGGGGGATCAGCCGAAATGAGCGGTTCAATTGGACCGCTGACCTGGAGGGGTTGTCTGTACCAACGGTACATGATAATCCGCAATTTGAATATTTGTTCTTTGTCGGCTCAATGGGATCTTACGATCTGCGCAGCCGTAAAATTTCCCGTTCCTTCGCTAGACTCATGCTGGAGGCAGGAATCAACTTTGCCGTTCTCGGCAATGAAGAGAAAAATTCCGGCGATACACCAAGGCGGATGGGCAATGAGTTCCTGTTCCAGCAGCTCTGCCAAGAGAACATCACGCTGTTCCAGCAGTATGGGGTACGGAAGATCGTGACTGCCGATCCGCATGCTTTTAACACTTTTAAAAATGAATATCCCGAATTTGGACTTGAGGACGTTGAGGTCATTCACCATACCCAATTGCTGGAACGGCTCATTAAAGAAGGGAAGCTGACCCTTAGCCATGAGGTGCGGGAAAGAATGACTTACCACGATTCCTGTTACCTGGGACGTTATAACGGCATTTATGATGCGCCGAGGGAAATCCTTCGCCGGGTTCCCGGAATGGAGCTGATGGAGATGAAGCGCTCGCGTGAGAATGCGATGTGCTGCGGAGCCGGCGGCGGTCTAATGTGGATGGAGGAGACGGGTGGCAAGCGAATTAATTTGGCTCGGACGGAGCAGGCCCTTGAGGTATCTCCAACGATGATCGGCAGCGGATGCCCGTATTGTCTAACGATGCTGGAGGACGGGGTCAAAATGAAGGAGCTTGACGTGAGGACAAAGGATATTGCGGAGATTGTGGAGCTGTCGGTATTTGGCGAGGCCTTGGCCTAACTGATCAGGCTTACCTTGCGCTAGCGGATCTAAAAGATAGTTGAAACGCACTAAAAGTGAATTTCATGGGTTGGAGGTAGGTGTAGATGAATAGATCAATTTCCAAAGCAGTAGTTATCGGTTCGGGCATTATGGGTTCCGGGATTGCGGCGCAGCTTGCCAATGCAGGGATTGCCTGTTCGCTGCTCGATATCGTTCCTGCGGAAATGACGGAAGCGGAGCAGGCCAAGGGATATTCACTCACGGACTCGGTGGTGAGGAACCGCTTCGCTGCAGCAGCTATAGCCGGTATGGTCAAAAGAAAGCCAGCACCGCTATATGATGAAGCATTCGCGGCCCGCATCCGTCCGGGCAATCTGGAAGACCACCTGCATTGGATTCAGGATGCGGATTGGGTCATCGAGGTAGTAGTAGAAAATCTGGCGGTAAAGCAAGAGCTTCTGGCCAAGATTGAGCAGCATTGGAAGCCAGGTATTCTGGTTAGCACCAATACATCAGGGATTTCGATTGAGGCAATGAGCGAGAGCAGATCCTTGGAGTTCCGTCAGCATTTCATGGGAACACATTTTTTTAACCCTCCGCGTTATATGAAGCTGCTGGAGATTATTCCCGGACAGCATACAGAGCCTGCACATGTTGACCGCCTGCGCGAAGTTGCGGAGCGTGCTCTGGGCAAGACGGTGGTGATTGCTAAAGATACGCCTAATTTTATTGCCAATCGTATTGGTACGTACGGATTGCTTGTTACACTGCGGGAGATGCTGCAGCGAGGATACACCGTTGAGGAGGTCGATGCTGTAACGGGTCCGGCCATGGGACGGCCGAAGAGTGCGACCTTCCGTACACTCGATCTGGTCGGCCTCGATACCTTCCTCCATGTGGCGGACAATGTGCGGGAGAATGTGCAGGATGAAGCCGAGATCGAAGTGTTCACCGTGCCAGAGCCGCTTCAGGAGATGGTGGGGCAGGGCTGGCTCGGCGAGAAATCGGGCCAGGGCTTCTATCGCAAGCTCAAAGAACAGGGCAAGAGCCAGATACTCGCTCTGAACCTGAAGAGCTTCACATATGAGCCGCAAGCGAAACCCTCCTCCGGATCGCTGCAAGCAGCAAAGGCCGCCAAAGGTGCCAAAGCGAAGTTAAAAGCGCTGCTCAGCGGAGGAGATCGTTATTCCGATCTAGCCTGGAATGTGTTGAAGCCTGTGCTGCTCTATTCCGCAGCCAAGCTCGGTGAGATCGCGGACAACATCCGTGAGATCGACGAAGCGATGAAATGGGGCTTCAATTGGGAAATGGGGCCGTTCGAGACATGGGACGCCATTGGCTTGATTCCGTCCGTGAGAAGAATGGAAGCCGAGGGTCTTCAGATTCCAGGGTGGGTCAGCGAATGGATCGCAGCAGGCAACACATCGTTCTATAAAAGAGAGGAAGGCCAGTTGTTCCATGTGCTGAGCGGAAAATTCAAAGCGGTAGAGCAGCCGCCGGAGATCATCTCGCTGCGCGATTTGAAGGAGCAGAAGCGGGTGCTTCGAAGCAACACTGGCGCAAGCTTGCTTGATCTGGGCGACGGTGTGGCCTGTCTGGAGTTCCATTCCCCGAACAATGCGATCGGTGAAGATATTCTCAGCATGATCACGCAGAGCCAGGAAGAGATCAGGAAGCGTGGTTATGCCGGACTGGTCATTGCCAATCAAGGGCGCAACTTCTGCGTCGGCGCCAATCTGATGCTTCTGATGATGGAAGCGGAGGATGAGGAATGGGATGAGGTCGATGACATTATAGCGTTGTTCCAGAACACGATGTATCAATTGAAATATTTTGAGAAGCCAGTCGTCGCCGCGCCGCACCGGATGACCCTTGGCGGAGGAGTTGAGGTATGCCTGCCCGCAGACCAGGTGATCGCCGCGGCGGAGACATACTATGGCCTGGTCGAGGCAGGCGTTGGCCTGATTCCGGCCGGAGGCGGCTGTAAGGAGCTGGCGCTGCGGGCGAGTATGCAGGCTCATTTGCCAGAGGCGGATCTGCAGCCGTATATCAATCGACTGTTCGAGACGATCGGCATGGCGAAGGTGTCTACCAGCGGACATGAGGCGAAGCGTCTCGGCTATCTGAAAGCGAGCGACCGGGTCGTGATCAACCCGGACTATGCGATTTATGAAGCGAAGCAGGCGGTGCTGCGCCTGGCCGGCTCCGGTTATGAGCCGATTCAGGAGAGCAAGCTGCGCGTTGTTGGCGCCGAAGGCAAAGCCGTACTGCAGCTTGGAGCCATCGGTATGAGGGAGAGCGGGTATATCAGCGATCATGATCTCTTGATCGCGAAGAAGCTGGCACATGTGCTCTCTGGTGGAGATGTCCCCGCGGGCACCTTGGTCAGCGAGCGGTATATGCTCGACCTGGAGCGGGAGGCATTCCTGAGCCTGTGCGGTGAGGTAAAGACGAGGCAGCGCATGAAGCATATGCTGACGACAGGCAAGCCGCTGCGGAATTAGCTGGGGAGGGAAGAGAAAATGAGAGAAGCAGTCATTGTATCGTTGGCGCGGACAGCGGTCGGCAAGGCGAAAAAAGGCGGCCTCGTTCAAACCCGTGCCGACGAGTTAGGCAAGGCCGTGCTTGAAGCGGCTGTAGAGCGGGCCAAGGGCCTGCAAAAAGAAGATGTTGAAGATATTATCATCGGCTGTGCGATGCCGGAAGGGGAACAAGGACTGAATTTTGCCCGTATTATGGCGCTGTATGCTGGATTCCCAGTGACGGTTCCGGCGCTTACAGTGAATCGTTTTTGCTCTTCGGGGCTGCAGTCGATCGCTTTTGCTGCGGAACGAATCATGCTGGGGCATGCGGACGTTATTATCGCCGGAGGCGTAGAAAGCATGAGCCATGTGCCGATGACCGGCTTTAAAGTGTCGCCGAACCCGCGGATCGTGGAGCAGTACCCAGAGGTATACATCGGAATGGGGCATACAGCGGAGCGAGTGGCGGAGAAGTTCGGGATTAGCCGCGAGGATCAGGATGCCTTTGCCCTGCGCTCGCATCAGCGGGCTGCGGCAGCGATTGCCGCTGGAAAGTATGCGGAGGAAATCGTTCCAATCCAGACCGAGTTCAGGGATGTCGAAGATTCAGGAAAAGTAAGATCGAGGGTTAAGGTCTTTGATACGGATGAAGGCGTGCGGGAGGATACGACGCTGGGTGCTCTCTCCAAGCTGTCACCGAGTTTCAAGGTCGGCGGTACGGTAACGGCAGGCAATTCATCTCAAATGAGCGACGGAGCTGCCGCGCTGGTCGTCATGAGCAGAGAAAAGGCTGAGCAGCTGCAGCTAAAACCTCTGGCGACGTTCCGATCCTTCGCGCTGTCCGGCGTTGAACCGGAGCTGATGGGAGTCGGACCGATCAAAGCGATTCCCAAGGCGCTGGCGATGGCCGGAATTACGGCCGAGGATGTAGCCTTGTATGAAATCAATGAAGCCTTTGCTTCGCAATGCCTTCATATTATTCGCGAGCTTGAGCTGGATAAGGAGAAAGTGAATGTGAACGGGGGCGCGATTGCGCTCGGCCATCCGCTCGGCTGTACGGGAGCGAAGCTAAGTGCCTCGCTGATCTCCGAGCTGCGCAGGCGCGGCGGCGGTTATGGCGTCGTCTCGATGTGTATCGGTGGCGGGATGGGCGCAGCCGGAGTGTTTGAGGTGCACGGGTAGAGTTGCCGGGGCAGGACAACGAGACATTGGGACTTTGGGGGGCTGCTCCCTGGAACCCTGAAACAACATTTTTACGTAACGTGGGTAGCACAAATCGTGGCACAGGAGCTAATGGACAGGTGCAGCTATTCAAGCAAGTTAGTTCCGGCACGCATTAGAAGCCGCCTACAACGGAATCAGTAGCTATCGGAACAAAGGTGGCAGCCGGAAATTCTAACGAAACAGGGTATCGCTATTTGGCCAAAAACGAGCCTCTAGAAATTCTAACGAAACGTGGTATCGCTATTTAGCCCAAATGGAAGCTTTAAGCTTGAATTTAGCTCAAATAACGATATGTAGTTTCGTTAGATCTGAAAACGAACTGTTTTGGCGGTAATAGGGATCTGTAGTTTCGTTAGAGCAACGAGTTCAAAAGGATCATTTCAAAAGGAGAGGATCGGATGAATCAGCAAGCGATGAAGAAAGTGCGCGGCGGAAGCTTTGTGATCGAAGACGGGGATTTTCAGAATATGGTTACGCCTGAGGATTTCACGGAAGAGCAGCGGATGATCGCCGACATGACGAAGCAATTTGTGCAAGGGGAAATTGCCCCGCATGATGAGCAACTGGAGAATCTGGATTATGATCTGACGGTAAAATTACTCCGAGAAGCCGGCGAATTAGGTTTGTTAGGCGCGGATGTGCCGGAGGCATACGGCGGAATGGGACTGGATAAGGTCAGCACTACGCTGATCAATGAGAAGCTGACCAAAGCTTCCTCCTTCGCTTTGTCGTTCGGAGCGCATGTTGGGATCGGGACGCTGCCGATCGTCTACTTCGGAACGGAGGAACAGAAGCAGAAGTACTTGCCGGGTCTGGCCAGCGGGGAGAAGATCGCCGCATATTGCTTGACAGAGCCTTCGTCTGGATCGGATGCGCTGGGCGCCAAGGCGACGGCCCAATTATCCGAGGATGGAAGCCATTATGTGCTCAATGGTACGAAGCAATTTATTACGAATGCAGGATTTGCGGACATATTCATCGTTTATGCCAAGGTAGATGGCACACAGTTCAGCACCTTTATCGTGGAGCGCACGATGGAGGGCGTCAGCATCGGACCAGAGGAGAAGAAGATGGGCATCAAGGCATCGTCCACCTGTCCGCTTATCCTTGAGGACGTCAAAGTTCCGGCAGAGAACCTGCTTTGGGAAGTTGGCAAAGGGCATCTGATCGCTTTTAATATACTGAACATCGGTCGGTTCAAATTGGCCGCAGGCTGTGTCGGAGCAGCTAAGGACGCGCTTGAGCTTGCGGCTCATTATGCGAACGAGCGGACCCAATTCGGCCAGAAAATCTCCTCCTTCCCGCTGATCGGCCAGAAGCTAGCCGACATGAACATCCGCACATATGTGCTGGAGAGTATGGTCTACCGGACGGCCGGATTGTTTGATACGGGGCTAGCGGAAGTAGATCTTAGCGCTGCAGATGTCGGCTACCGTTCCGCCAAGGCGATCGCTGAGTATCAGCTGGAATGCTCGATTAATAAGGTGTTTGGCTCGGAGACGCTGGATTTTGTGGCCGATGAAGGTGTGCAGATTCATGGTGGTTACGGATATACAAAGGAGTACCGGATTGAGCGGATTTACCGTGATTCGCGGATTAACCGTATTTTCGAGGGAACGAATGAGATTAATCGGCTGCTGATCCCCGGTACTCTAATGAAGCGGGCGCTTAAGGGAGAATTGCCGCTGCTGCAGAAAGCGATGGAACTGCAGGCCGAGATGATGGAGCGAGTCAGTCCTCCAGAGGGAGATGGTGTTCTCGAGCAGGAAGCCCATTTACTGAAGATGGCTAAGAAGATATTTCTGCTCGTAGGGGCAGGTGCGGTGCAGACCTATCAAGCCAAGCTTGAGCAGGAGCAGGAGGTACTTAGCTACCTTGCCGATATTATGATCTCGATATTTGCGATGGAGAGTGCATTGCTGCGGACGCAGAAACGGATCAACCAGACCTCTGAAGAGAAATCGAAGCTGGCGATTTTACTGACAACGGCTTACATTCAGGATGAATTCGGGCGCATAGAGAACTGGGCCAAAGAAGTGCTGAGTGCGATCGCTTCCGGTGATATGCTGCGGACACAGCTCTCCGTCTTGAAGAAATGGTCCAAACGAACTCCTCTCAATCTGGTGACATTAAAGCGGGAAATAGCAGCCCAGGTGATTCAGTCGGAAGGCTACGTCTCATAATGACCATTTGAAACGGAGGTGGAAGGGATGAATGCAAAACCCTGGCTACAACATTATCCCGCCGAAGTACCACCGACCTATGATTATCCGCAGCAGCATTTGGCACAATTTCTACTGGATTCAGCGCAGCAATATCCCGAGCAGATTGCGCTTGATTTCATGGGAGCGACGACAACCTATCGGGCTTTGCTGGATAAAACCTATCGCTTCGCGAACGCACTGCGCAATCTTGGCGTGCAGCAGGGAGATCGTGTGGCGATTATGCTGCCCAACTGTCCACAGGCGGTTATCGCATATTATGGCGTGCTATTAATCGGCGGAGTGGTCGTGATGACCAATCCGCTGTATATGCCGCGTGAGCTGGAGTATCAGCTTAACGACTCCGGAGCAAGGGTTATCGTTACGCTGGACATTCTCGTGGATCGGGTGAACAAGGCGATGGAGCAGCACCCGCTTGATTATATTCTCGTTGCTAGAGTGCAGGATGAGCTTTCTTTTCCCAAAAACATGCTATATCCACTAAAGGCCAGAAAAGATGGCACCGCAGTAAAGGTCAACTATAACGAGCAGATTGTATCATTTAAGGAACTGCTTAAAAATTCGCAGCCTGTTCCGTATTTAGCTCCGATTGATGTCGAGAATGAGCTGGCGCTAATTCAGTACACCGGGGGGACGACCGGCTTTGCCAAAGGTGTTATGTTGACGCATCGCAATCTGGTCGCCAATACGATTCAGACGCAGCTGTGGTTCTATCGCTCTCAGGCCGGAAAGGAGACATATTTGGCAGCGCTTCCTTTCTTCCATGTGTTTGGGATGACGGTGCTGCTGAACCAGGCTGTCTCTCTCGGATGTACCTTGACTCTGATGCCGCGGTTCGAGATCGAGCAGGTGTTGAAGGCGATTGACCGCAAGCGGCCTACCGTATTTCCAGGTGCGCCAACGATGTATGTGGCGATCATCAATCATCCTGATGTTCGAAGTTACGATTTGTCCTCGATCCAGGTCTGTATTAGCGGTGCGGCCTCGCTGCCTCAGGAAGTGCAGACCCGATTTGAGCAGTTGTCTGGCGGAAAGCTGATTGAAGGATACGGCTTGACAGAGGCATCGCCGGTGACGCATGCGAACAATATTTGGGAGAAGCGTAAAACGGGCTCCATCGGTATCCCTTTTCCGGATACAGAGGCAATGATCGTAAAGCCGGATACATTGGAGGAAGTTCCACTTGGTGAGATTGGGGAGCTAGCGGTCAAAGGGCCGCAAGTGATGAAAGGGTATTGGAACAAGCCGGAAGAGACTTACAAGTGTCTGCGTGATGGGTGGTTGCTTACCGGTGATCTCGGCAAAATGGATGAGGACGGTTTCTTCTACATTCTGGACCGTCGCAAGGACATTATTATCGCAGGCGGGTATAACATATACCCCCGCGAGGTTGAGGAGATCTTGTTCGAATATCCTGGTGTAGAGGAAGCGATTGTGGCCGGAATTTATGATCCTTACCGCGGAGAGACCGTGAAGGCTTATATCGTGCCGATGAGTGGGGCCCGGCTGGATGAAGCGGAGTTGAAGAAGTTCTGTAAAGAAAGGCTGGCTGCATACAAGGTCCCGAAGGTCTATGAATTCCGGGATAGTCTACCAAAGACAATGGCGGGCAAGGTGTTGCGCCGCAGGCTGATCGAAGAGGAACAATCCAAATTGAACAACGATCAAAAATAGTGTGCATTTTGTGCTGTTTAGAGAAAGGAGAAGCCCGGGTGGAAGCGGAAAATCGTAATAAGGATGCCCAAATGCAGGAATGGGAGCGTCTGGCGAAGGGAACTTTCTGGGATTATCTCGGCTCCCAGGTGGAGACAGTCAATGAGCGGCAGGTCGTTGTTACTCTGGAAATTAAGCCGCATCATCATAATATGATTGGGATTGTCCATGGCGGTGTTCATGCTACGCTGCTGGATTCTGCAATGGGGCTTCTAGCGATGGTAAACAGACCGAATTGTAATGTCGTGACTACGAATCTGAATATGAATTATGTGGCCAAATCAAGCATCGGCAAGATGATTGTTACCGCCGAGTTAGTCCATTCCAGTCGCACAATGATCACCGCGCATGCTTTCGCTAGAATGGATAACGGTGATCTGTGCGCCTTCGGCACAGGAACGTTCCGGGTAAGTTAAAGGGAGAATATTCGGAGAGCCTTAGTATCGACTAAAAAACTTACTGGTTGATAGAAAGTGAGGACCTGACAGCAGTACAGAGATGTTTCAAACCTCTGTACTGCACTTTATTATTTTGTTACTAAATGATGTATATACAACATTGACTATATAGGCAAAAAAATTGGCTATACTTTGGGATATTTTCTGAATAGGAGCGTTTGATCGGCATCAAAGCGGAAAGTCAGGGCAGCCAGGAAGATTAATGCGACAGTAAATGCGGTGACGATTCCTATATAAGGAAGAACTTCTCCTATATCGGTATAGGAAATTCGTACACCCTCTACAAGGTAGGTTAACGGGAACAAATTTCCGGCTGTCTTTATCCATTGAGGCGCATGCTGCAGGCTGTAAAAGGTTTCGGAACCGAACAGCATCGGGATATAGATCAGATTCGAGAACATGTTGATTTGGGCTTCGTTCTGGGCAAGATTCGAAACAAAGAACCCCATGGCTGTAAAGCATAAGGTTCCTAAAGCCAGAATGAACCCTAAGACGGCTAGATTAGCCATTGGGAATGAAATCGCATAAGCGATCATCCCGATAGCCAGAATGATGCCGTTAATTATTAACCCGAGGACCGTACGGGCTAGAGTCACATTCAGAACAAACGATAGGTTGGACAAGGGAGTCACCTTAAGCAGCTTATAGACTCCTCGGTTTCTTTGCTGATGTACTTGAAAGGCGGTACCCTGGACACTCCAGAAGAGCGTGCTTAATAAGACAGTACCCGTTAGCAGGTTAAACCGGTATTCAGGCGAGTCGAAATATAAACCGAGTCCGAATAACAAGGCAGCTGGAAACAGGATTGAATAGAAAAGAGAAATTCTGTCCCTTAACGATGTGACGATCATGGAGCGGAATATGATCATAAACATGCAGCCGCAGCCTCCTTCGATGTCAGCTTCAAATACAATTCATTCATATGACTGACTTGATACTGTTCGCAGAGCTCTTCGGGGACTCCTTCAGCTATGATTGAACCGCTGCTTATCATCGTAACCCGATCAGCCAGCTTCTGAACCTCTTCCATATCATGAGAGGTGAATACAACGGCTGTTCCTGCTTCGGCCAGCTTGCGGATGACGGTATGAATCTCCTGCCGGCTTCTGGGATCCAGTGCGGAGGTAGGTTCGTCAAGAAATACAAGCTGTGGATCGTGAACCGTAGCAATAGCAATAGCGAGGCGCTTCTGCTGTCCCCCGGATAAACGGGAGGCTTCGGTGTCTACGACGTCCTGCAAACCGCATAAGCTAAGCAATGATCTTCCTTTTTCAGGATCGAGCTTTGTTTTGTAAAAGGCTGCAAATAGTCGTAGATTCTCGATACAGCTTAAGCTAGGGAAGAATGGGGTCGCTTGTAATTGAACCCCTATTTGAGCTAAATAGTCCTGACGCCAGTAGGTAATGCTCCCTTGATCAGGGCGTCGTAAGCCAAGCAGCATTTCGATTGTGGTGGATTTGCCGGCACCATTAGGCCCGATAACTGCCAATAGCTCTCCCTCGTGAACCTTAAGCCGTATTTGATTAACAACGGTGCGGGAGCCATAATTTTTCGACAGCTGCTCCGCTTGAAGCAAAATTCGCCTTTCGTTCATTGGACTTTACTCCCTTCTGAAAATAAATGAGGATGTTTTCGGATCAATTCCTCCAGCTGAGCAAGAAATTTCAATTGAATTTCATAATGATCGTACATGTTTTGAAAGGTTAACTGGACGATCTCGGTGTAATCTTTGTAGGATTCCTTTTGTTGTTCGCCAGCTTTCATCATTTCGTATTGCTGTTCGATCATTCTGCGCTGCTCGGCTAATGCGTCCAATACGGTATCTATAGGCAGCGCGTGTAGAAAAGTAATGGCGGTATAGGTTGTTGTAGGAAAGGTGACGGATGATTGTCGTAAAGCTTTCTCAAGCAGTTTCACAAATTCCTGGCGTCCCTGTCCCGTAATACGGTAAACCGCTTTGGTACGATGCCCGGTCTGCTCCACCGACTCGATTTCAACCAACTCCTCTTTCTCCATAGTTTTTAACGCATGATAAATCGATCCCGGCAGAATGCCCGCCCATGTGTCGGTCTTGGATTGCTGCAAAATCTGCTGCATCTCATATCCCGACATCGGATTCTTAGTTAATAAACCTAACACCATGAGCCGAGTCATGCTATCACCCCAATCTAATTCAACATTGTATAGTCAATGTTGACTATATTTTTGGTTATAATAGCATATTCTTTTTAGGATGTAAAGATGCAAGATCATGAAGTCAGAACACTCTTGTTAATAAGTTAGAGGGTTCTGGAGATTCACTCCAGGACAGATTGGCATTACAAGAATACCGGAGTGCAACTGCTCATTATGAGAGCAGTGCAGGGAGATCGGTTCCAGCGCTGCTCTTTCATTTTGCTTGTTATCAGCAATCATGTTGATTAAACTGGTAGTAATTGCTTTGAATGATAGATTTGTGGGGTTGAATTATGAAGAAGAAGTATCATATCCTGAGCGGAGAGGGGATAGGTAAAATGCAGGAACAGAGTCTACAGAATAAGAAGGCTTGGGAGCATCGGGCATATGAATTTTGGCACAAAAGGGATGGTACCCCCCAAGAGAAAGCTAGCCAAATCGTAGCAAACCCCATAGCGTGCTTAAAAAAGCACAGTCCTTATTTTGAAAATGTTGCGGGGAAAAGAGTAGCCAATCTTTGCGGGTCTAATGGAAGAAAAGCTGTACCCATTGCTTTATTAGGGGCAGAAGTGACTGTGTTCGACATCTCCGAGGAAAATAGAAGGTACGCTTTGGAATTGGCGGAAAGTGCGAATACGACCATTGAATATATCGTCACGGATATTTATGAGATTGACCTGCAGAAATACGGGGGATATTTTGACCTGCTTTATTTGGAAGGCGGGATATTGCACTATTTTAGTGATATCGATAGATTTATGTCCATTCTCTTTGGATTATTGAAGCATGGTGGGACTTTGATCCTTAGTGACTTCCATCCTCTGAGAAAATGCATTATTAGCCAAGGTGATGTTGACTATTTTGATAGGGAACTAAGAAGCGGTAGTGTAGCTTACAAGGACTTTTTTGCTGAAGAGGAGCAGTCGGAGTTCCCTGATGTCTCCATCCGATTATATACGTTGAGTGAAATTATCAATTCCGTGCTGTCTGCGGGTTTCCAATTGCAGAGATTCGAAGAGCACCGTGGGTGGGAGAATGAAAACATCCCTTGGGAGTTTACGATCGTGGCGTCTAACGAAACGTAGTATCGTTATTTGCGTGAAATTAGGCTGATAAAAATTCTAACGATTTTATTTACTCTTATTTTGACAGCAATAGCGATCAGTAGTTCCGTTAGAGACCGACGAATAAAATTGCAAAAGGAGAGATTTTCATTGCCTTGGCCTATGGTCCATTTTGGGGTGTCTGAAGAACTGACTTCTGGTAAAGCGTCACCTAGTTTGTTGCTTGGCAGCATCGCCCCTGATGCAATACATGCAAGAGGGGAGATTACGGATTCTATTTATTCGATGTTGGGTGGACCTTCTCTTATATTCATCCGGCCCTTAGGGAGAGCCTGTTAAATTCGTACTCCGCTATATTTCCTCTACCGTCCAATCATGAACAACTACTGGAGACTTTCTTTATCATCGGCCAATTGGATACATTGGGTTTTTGGCTAGGCCTGCCTGATGCCCTGGAATGGCTGGGTACTCATGTTAGCAAGTTAATTCAGAGAGTTGGCCATTATTTACAAGGTCAATCTTTTCTTTTTATTGGAACACCCTACTGGGAGTAGTATGTACTCTGCAAGAATTATCCGGAAAGGAGGGCTTGATTTGGATATTGCAAAAGCAGAAAGTTCTGATTTGCTCAACATCCTGGAACTCCAGTATGAAGCCTATCAGAGTGAGGCTGAGATTTATGGGGAGATGATTCCTCCGCTCAAGCAGACTATAGGCGAGTTAGAAGAAGAGTTCAAGGAAGGGATTATTTTAAAGGCAGCTGTTCACGGGGAAATTGTCGGTTCTGTACGTGCGAAAATCCAAGATGAAGTCTGCTTGATAGGGAAGCTTATCGTTAAGCCTCAGTATCAGAATCAAGGAATCGGCCAAAGATTAATGAAAGCAATAGAGGAAGCTCATGGTCATCTAAAGAGAATAGAGCTATTCACTGGGCATAAAAGTACAAGAAATCTGGCCCTGTATCACAAATTAGGGTATCGGATATATAAGGAGGAAGAGGTGAATGAGGACCTGACGATGGTATATATGTATAAGGAGGTCTAGGAGGAGGGCGATGAAGAAAATTGTTATATTGGCCATGGTCTTCATGGTGCTGATCGGCTGTAATCAAGGTGCTTCTCAATTTGAGGGGGAAGGATATATTCTGGAAGTAGCTGATCAACGCATTTTAGTAATTGAGAAGAATTTCCCCGGGAAGAGTTGGAAGGATATGAATGAATATACTGGTGACGCCATTTGGCTCAGTACGAAGAAGAAAGGCTTGAAGCCAGGTCAGAAGGTTCAGTATCAAATTAGAGGTGGGATCGACGAGTCTTACCCTGCGCAGGCAGAAGCAAAAGATATCAAGATTATAAATGAGGGAAAAAAATGAACGGCACAATTCGGATTACAAAACTATCGACTACAGAAGAAGCTCAAATATTGAATGCAGCATTTGCTGAACGTTATCCTTGGTACACTGAAGGAGAGTATTTCTTCAATTGTCTCGAAGAGAATCGGGAAGGCCAACGGATCACATTAATAGCTTATTATAAGGAGTGTTTGGCTGGGTGCTGCCATTTGCTATACGAATCGAAGTATCCCTATTTTCGAGATCATCAAATTCCTGAGATCAACGATCTGAATGTCTTTCCAGAGTATAGAAGAATGAAAATCGCCAGTCGATTATTCGACGAATTCGAGCAAATCGCCAGCGATACCTCAAGGTATATTGGGTTAGGCGTTGGGTTATATAAGGACTACGGAAATGCGCAGAGAATGTACATGTCCCGTGGTTATATTGCGGATGGCAATGGTATAACATATGAGAATGTGCCTGTTGTACCCGGTCGGTCTGTCGTCGTAGATGATGAACTATTAATTTACCTAGTTAAAGATCTGCAAAAGTGACATATAGGTGTATAAGTGTGTTCTAAGTTATGGCAAATTCCTTGCAAAATCAGGAGGTTATCTATGAAGCCGAGGATTACTGTAATCACCATAGGTGTTGATGATCTGGAAAGAGCACTGCAGTTTTATCGCGATGGACTTGGTTTGCCGACGGAAGGCATCATAGGGACTGAATTCGAGCATGGTGCCGTTGCGTTCTTCGATTTGCAAGCTGGATTAAGGCTCGCTATTTGGAAACGCACAGACATTGCATACGATACGAAGCTGAGTCTAGCAAAGCCTAGTCCTACTGAATTTACACTCGGTCATAATGTAGGATCGAGAGAAGAAGTGGATTTGGTTATGGAGCAAGCTCAGAAAGCGGGGGCTACGATAACCGTTTCGGCCCACGATACTTTCTGGGGAGGTTATTCAGGTTATTTTCAAGATCCAGACGGGCATTTATGGGAAGTCGTATGGAATCCGGAGTGGGAAGCGTAAGAAAAAGTCCTGGACAATCCATCCAGGACTTAAATCTTTATTTCCGAACAGCTTCAAACGTAAATGTCTGATTGCTATTCGTCGGCTCTTGGTTGTACATATAATCAGTGGAGCATACAATGTCTGTGAAGCCGGTCTTTTCTAATACAAGCTTGAATTCTTCGATTCCGTACCAGCGCAGCGCAAAACGTTGCAGCTCGGATTGGATAAGCTTCCCTTCGCGCCATTTCTCATACTTCAGGTAGGAGACCGTGAAATTGTGGAGCAAATTAACTTCAACCAGCTTGTTCTCCAGGGTAATCGCATCACCGGATGGAAGGGCATAGGTGGAGGTACTCATCTTCCCTGCTTCAATCGTATCTGGTAGGATCAAGTCGATGATAATTCGTCCCCCAGGTACAAGATGATCGTAGAAGCATTGTAGAGCATTGAGCGAGTCTTGGCGATCTTCAACCAGACAAAAGGACCCTGTAGGAATAATAATCGCTTCATACTTATGAGGCAGTGAGAAACTTTGCAGTTTTCCTTCATATAATACCGGATTCAAGCCTCTCTCTTCACAGTGTTTACGGCAAGATGCTAGCATTTCAGGAGAATAATCGATTCCATCTACCAGTAGTCCAGCTTGTAAAAGCGGAATGAGCATACGACCGGATCCTACGGCAGCTTCCAGAATTCGTCCTTTACAGGATTTGAGTCTATCTAGATAGTACTCGATATCGCCACTGATGGATTGCCCGACAGGCTTGGTAAGGTCATAAACTTCCGTACAAAGATTACTGTAATAACTGAACATTTCTTTTCTCCTCCGTTTTATGGATACGGAAGATAGGATTTGTAATATGGGGTTAACCGATATTAAGCCTTCCGTACCTCTAATTTAGTGGTGAGTTGGAAAGAGCTGACTGTCATTTAAATCGCCTACTTTCATTAAAGTTACCCCAAATGTTACCATAGAAGAGGTTGCCAGGCAATGATGTTAGAGATGCCTAATACTGAGGCATTGTAAAATACTTATAGAAAAAGGAAATTCATATGAAAATCATAATTATAGGAGCAAACGGGTCAGGAAAGTCTACCTTCGCACGTGAGCTTGGAGGAATCTTGAACATCCCTGTTCATCATTTGGATTATTACTTCTGGAAGCCGGGATGGCAGGAAACCCCGCCGGAAGAGTGGAACGAGTTCATTAGCAACTTGGTTCAAGAAGATCAGTGGATCATCGACGGATATTATGGGAGAACTCTGGATATTCGCTTGGAGGCAGCGGATGTCATCTTCTTCATGGATCTCTCTCCATGGGTTACCACCTACCGGGTGATCAAGAGGAGAATTCAATATCATGGAAAATCCAGGCCGGATTTAAATGAGGGTTGTCCCGAGTCTATCGACTGGCCATTCATCAAGTACAGCTGGAATTTCAGAAGAGATAAAAGGCCGGCAGTGATGGATAAGTTGAAGAAGTATTCGACGGATAAAAAAATGATTATGGTTAAACATTCTAAGCAGGCTGAGTCCATATTAAATGAGATAAGAAATAATGGAAGGATTGACTTGAATGCTGTATTTTGAACGGACTAATAAAATTTCCAATTTCTGCCTCGTCTGTTTTGTTTTATTTTTCATATTGATGGTGATTCTTTTTATGAGCAGCCACTTTTCGGAAATTATAAAATACAATTTTACCAATGATTTAAGAGGGTCTATTTATACGTTAATATGTTTTATGATCTCTATGATCTCATTAATTCTTGGGATCATATTGAAGGTCATAACTAGAGAAGTGAATGAGGAAATGAAGCTGCTTGAGAAAAGGTTAAATGGTACTAAATAGACTTTGAAATTGTCTTGAAAGAAAATGTTCTGGAGGATGATGAAGATGAAATCAAAAAAGTGCTTCTTACTCGTTGCCATATTGCTTGCTCTAATGGTACTTCTATCAGGATGCGTACCTGGCGATGGAACGTATACCGCACAAAATCAGGCGGGCTTCTTCTGGGGAATCTGGCATGGCTGGGTCGCTCCGATCTCTCTAGTTATCGGCCTGTTTAACCATGACATCAGAATTTATGAAATCAATAATTCGGGATGGTGGTATGACCTGGGGTACTACTTAGCTGTAATCAGCGGCTTTGGCGGGATCTCCTTATTCCGTAAGAAAAAGTGAGCATCAACAACGGATCTTGTTATTTGGCGCTATTTAATCCTCATAATAAAATGCATATTGTATTTTCTAAAATCCCCTCAAATGCTGCCAGTCGACAGCGTCTGAGGGGATTGAACGCTCAAGATTAGAAAGGCGATACATTAACCGGATGCAGCACACCGCTTATTGCAAATGAAGCCTGTCCGGTCTCTTCGGATACGACGAGGACCAGGGCATCACAGCGTTCGGTCAGGCCGATCGCTGCGCGATGTCTTGTTCCCAGTTTCTTGTCTGTGACATGAATGCTCGATAAGGGAAGAACGTTAGCCGCTGAAACAACGGTATCGGAGCGAATCAGTACAGCGCCGTCATGAAGAGGATTACCAGGATAGAAGATGGACTCGAGCAAAGCATGGGTTAACGTTCCGCCAATCGGGATGTTAGACGAAATCAGCGGATCCAGCGAGTCCTTCCGTTCCACGACAATAAGCGCGCCATGCTTCCGTTCGGATAAATTCCGCATACATATCGTTAAGTCTCTATATTTCGCTGTATAGGGGGATAGGTAGCAGTTTAAGTAAAAGGACGCCGCAGTCGTCACAATATCCGTCATGACACTTCTCATATTTTCAAACTCCGTGATGAGACATACATTTTCATCTTCCAGTAGCTCTATATTTTGTTGGGCTAATGAAGATATCTCTTCAAGACGCTTCTCCAAATGCTCCTTGAGTGGGTAGGCATTGCAATTGTTGTCAGGCATATCAAAAACCTCAATTCTGGAAATCATGCGCGATTCGTTGTTACTTTGCCCAAAAGCAGAACGTATATCCACCTCCTCCAGCAATTCCTTTCAAGCATTCACATTTATAGTTCATGTGACTCAAAGATTCCTTATATGAAAAAGCTAACTAAATTTAATTTTAATAATATTATCCGTATGAATATCTTCATGTTAGCATATGGATACGGCATGTGATTTGGGAAGAGGTGAATAGATGTCGATCAGAATCAAATTATTGTTGTCCTTGCAAGTGATACTCATGAAGCGGCAAGGAGGGAAGTCCGCGATTCTGTATGGAATGAGCCTTGTCATCCTGATGCTTATGCTGACAGGTTGCGAGGCGAATATGAACTCCTTGTTATCTAATGAGGAGCAACAAGCAACTCAAGGGGAGAACCAAGAAATGAACAAGTTGAACCGTGATTTATTACAAGCTGTAACAGAAGGTGACCAGGAAGCAGTGAAAAAACGGCTTGCCGAGGGGGCCGATATCGATGCTACAGATCGGGGAGGCCGGACGTCGGCTATGATTGCAGTGCACACCGATCAACTTGAAATGTTTGAACTTCTCGTTGAGCATGGAGCGAATATTAATATCCGGGACGATCGGCTGGACAATCCGTTGCTCTATTCGGGAGCGGAAGGGAAGATGGATTTCCTAAAAGCGGCCATCGCTGCAGGAGCTGATACGACAATTACGAATCGGTTCGGAGGGACGGCACTCATTCCGGCTGCTGATCGCGGGCATGTTGAGATCGTTCGTGAACTGCTTGCAAATTCGGATGTTGATGTGAATCACATCAACAATCTTGGTTGGACCGCTCTATTGGAGGCGATCATTCTTGGCGACGGCGGCAAGGATCATCAACAGATCGTGGATCTACTGATCGCGGGTGGAGCCGATGTGAATCTGGCCGATAACAAAGGAGTGACACCTCTGGAGCATGCCAAGAACCGTGGATACCGTGAGATGATTACTGCTTTAACAAACGCTGGTGCTTCTTAATTAGGAAGGCTTCAGAATGGACAAAATGCTCTCCGAGTTCCGTGGTGGATCGGAGAGCGTTTTTTTTGTAATGGAAGGACATTTCTAATACTTGAAACTATACAGCAGTGTCGGTTATAATATATAAAACCGACATGATTGTATATTTTTTTTGGGGGTGTCTATTTATGGCTCCGAAAGTGAGCGAGGATTACAAGCAGGAACGGAAGCGAGAGCTGCTGAAGGCAGCCAAAAGGGTTTTTATCAAGAAAGGATTCGTCCATACTTCGATGCAGGATATTATGGACGAAGCAGGAGTTTCACGAGGGACCTTTTACGCCTATTTTGACAATATCGATCATGTATTTATGGAGGTTCTGAAATTTGATGATCAACAGATCATACAGTTTTTTGCTCCTCCGGTCGAAGGTTCAGTATGGATGCACATCAAGCACTGGGTGGAGGAGCAGCAGGCTTATATTGAATCGCTTCATGAGACGCTAATTCTGGCGAAGTCGGAGTTTTTCCTCTCATCCCAATATGTGAAGAATAAAGCTTCTTTTCCCTACATAACCGAGCGCTATAGTGAAACTGCTGCAGCTATTGAGCGAGTTATTGAAGCAGGGATGCATTGTGGAGAATTTAGGCCGGAGCTACAGCCTGATGTGATAGCCAGATTTCTTATTTCCTTCATGAACGGCTTAATGCTGGATACCTATCAATTAGGTCCTGAGAGTACCAAGGTTAAGGAGCAGCTAGTAGCTCTTTTGTTCTCGATGGAGCAAATGCTACGTCCAATTCATGAATTAAGATCATAATTTTGATGAAAGAAGAGGAGTGATAGACATGATGCTATTCGAATCAGCACGTGTTAAGTTACGGAAAATGACCACTGACGATACAGCGTTGTACCATACCTGGAGAAATGATCAGGAGATTATGCGATCGACGAACCCTAGTTTAGATGTATACTCCCCCCAGGATACCCAAGCTTTTGTTGAGCATGTCATTTTGGGCTCCACGTCCTCTAAAAGCTATATTTTACTTGAGAAAGAAAGTGAGACTCCGATTGGAGTTCTGGCCTTGGTCAATATCGATTACAAGAACCAGAATTCAGAGTGCATTATTGATATCGGGGAGAAGAAGTATTGGGGCCAGGGCTACGGTTCCGAGGGGATGAAGCTGCTGCTGGGGTATTGCTTCTATGAGATGAATATGCACCGCTTGTCACTTAGAGTGTTCTCGTTCAACGACAGGGCAATCCGTCTGTATAAGAGCTTAGGCTTTCAACAGGAGGGCTTAAGCAAGGAGGTATTATTCAGAGAAGGGAAATGGCATGATATAGTCCATATGGGTCTGCTTCAGCGTGATTATATAGAGATGCAGCAACGATTAGAATAGGGAACTACTACGGCGATCTATCCGATTTATTCAGCGGGGATCGTCTTTTTTCGGCTGACTTGCAGGGGAAAATTGAATATAATGGAAAGGTATTGATAGGGAGATTATTGATATGCTCGGCAGAAGGAGGAAAAGTTAGGAGGTTCGCGGTTGAAGTATATTAAAGCTCAAGGTATTGAGGAACAAGAATATTATTATTTTGAAATTGATGCTGAAATGATCGCCTATCGGCAGGTTACAGTGATGAATGATCGATACAGGGTCTCAATTGCCCCGGATTTCTTCCTGGCGGAAAAGGAGATCGAACCCTTCGAAGGTGATGAGGAGATCTCTCAGGAGCAGTTCAATGAAATTTGGGACAAGTCTGTAGCACCTTATAGGGTGGACTGGGAGCAGGTCAAGCAGAATTACGCACGCGGTACAGTTGTTAGCGGTTCTATTATGATGTTCTATCCACAAGGAGCGATTATACAGCTAAGCGATACAGCCTATGCGATTGCTGATACCGCAGAGTTAAGGACCCATACGAAGTCGGAGCTGATGTATCCAGGCTATCAGGTACAGGGAACTGTTACAGGCTATGATGACAACAATTTCTGGCTCATGCTGGCTCATTGCACTGTATCTGACGAGGGAGTGACGGGGAGCTAGGCTGCGAACATGGACGAAGAATATTTCAAAATATGAGTGATACAAGGGGATGAATGATATGAATGAAATGCTGAATGAAGAGAATGATCTTGGCTTTGCACGTGTCTATGCTGTTGAACTAAAGTTCAAGCAGGAGCCGAAGCTGGATCGGGATTTACTTTATAAGAAAATGGAGCTTTACACAGGCAGGACAAGCATGCCGGAAGCGGAAGAATCCGCGGCCGAGGAGCTTGCCGTGTGGGAGGCTAATGAGGAATATGAGGGAACGCTGCTACATTTTTTTCATCTGAACTATATGGTTCAATATACGGAAGGAGAACTGCCGGCTCAGACCAGCTTGATGAATATCGAACATCGCCCGGCCGAGGATTACAACACAGCGCTGCAGCAGTCCTGGCATTGGCAGGAAGCCGCTGAAACCTTGGAGCAATGCAATCATACTTTGTTATTGGTAGACATGATGGCTGCAGGGTTAGAGCCTCAATCACGGCTGCAGCTGTTTAGCGGTGCGCTTCGTGCGGTTCTGGAGGCCTGCCCTTGTGACGCGATATACTTCCGTGAGAGCGATAAGCTGCTTGAGCCTAACGAATACCTGTCTGCTGTAGAGCAAGGCAATTTACTATATGGCGCGTTAAATATCCGGTTCTATAATGTGGAAGGAACCGGTAGCGGAAGAGCAGAGGGACTCATGGATTCGGTGGGGCTGGCAGCGCTGGGGATTCCCGACGTGCAATGTCATTATTTTGATCTGGAACCAAATGAGGTTGCTGAGCAACTGGGAAATATCGCTTACTATCTATATAATCAGGGCGATATCATTAAGGACGGAGAGACGATTGGGATTAGCGAAGATATGCGTTGGCGGTGTGAGCATCAATACTCACTGGTAGAACCTCGCCGTGTCGTGATCGATCTTGATCCAGGAGAGCCTTATTATGCCGGTAGACAGGGCAGCCAAGAAGAATAATTATTTGGCTTGAATGAAAACGTTTTTTTATATAAATAGGAGAGATAGAAACGGAAAGACCCCTATAACCTGGCCGGGCTCGGGGGTCTGTGCGGATGGTCTTTTTTGGCTCTGGATTTCCTTCATTTCTTCCTTCTTAAAAAGCCAAAGCAACAGCAAGTGCAACAGCGATAGCAACCCAAACACCCATGTTCATAAGCAATCTTACTCCTTAGCCTATTCTATGTCATATTCGACTTTCAGACGGTCTCCGAAATGCTCATCAACAACCATTTCTCTTGACATTATAGCATAAAGGGGAATGAGGGGAATGGCGGTGGCATGGGAACAGGGGGAGCTTTTTCCGAGGCATCTGAGCAGGAGATCCAGCGAACTAAATTCCTGCTCGGCAAATATAAAGAAATGACTATGCTTATGCAGGATTTTGAAGGATATGAACGGGAATTGAAGCAGGTGGCCATTGATGGAGAAGTGGCACGCCGCATCGACCAGGAAGACCTTCATGCGGATAAGACGGCAAATGCAACGATTATGATCGAAAAGTAGCACTGGGTATATCAGCGGTACCAATTCTACACTCAGCAGCTCCGGAGGGGCATTCAGCTTGATTCAAGACGATGATGAAAGGAAGGCTGTCGATTACAGGTACATGCAGCGTTACTCTTACAAGGAAACGCTGCTGTTTTATCGGCATGGTCTAAGTGACAGCACTATTCGCCGGAAGATAGCTGATGGCACCGAGAGCATGGCAAATACGTTAAAATTGATGGGGTTCTTTAAGCAGAATGATGCGGAGTTTTAAGTAAAAAACGGCAAACTAAGATGGTAAATATAGTCTTAGACTGCCGCTTTTTTATTAAGGCTATGTTAAATTCTAATGTTGATTTGTGACCATAAGAAAACCGCCTTTGTGAAAAGGCGGTTAATTGAGCTATCGTCTCCCGTTAGCGTAATCACCTATAAGTGACAAGGTCATCTTACCGTCTGGTAAACGAGACCTATAGCTCCAGAATCAAAGGTCTTGTTTTCGATTAGTTTAAGATTGATCTTCTCCTTGAGACCTTGGAATAACGGCAATCCCCTACCGATCAGAACGGGAGAAACCGTAATTTTATACTCATCAATTAAATCAAGCTGCATAAGGTGGTGTGCGAGCCTAGGACTGCCGAGGATGACCATATCCTTGCCTGGCTGCTGCTTGAGGTTCTTGATCTCTTCCTCGACATCTTCTTTCACCAGTCTGGAATTGTTCCATTCGACTTTCTCCAGCGTCGTGGAAAAAACGATTTTGGCTGTCTTTTCGATCCACTCGGCATGATTCCGTTCATGCTGCGAAGCTGATGGGTTCGAAGGCACAGATGGCCAGTAACTGTGCATCATCTGATAAGTCCCACGTCCCCAAATGACAGTGTCGGTAGTACTCAGAATTTCTTCCGCGTGTTTCTCCAAATCAGCATCGTAGGAAACCCAGCCAATGTCCATTTCACCGTTTGGCCCTTCAACAAAACCGTCAAGCGAAGCGTGTAAAAATAGAACGAGTTTTCTCATTTTAAGTTCTCCTTTGTTCATGAGGGATATCTACATTAACTATATTATAGGACATCTCAGCTTGGGTTGTTTCTTATGGATTGCTAAGCACAATTTGACCAACATATTTTTCTTATTCGATGAGGTATTCTCATATTCCTTGTTGTCTATATAACGGAACCAAGCCCATCTTTGTGCTTCTGCTCTTGGATTTCGTCAATTGCTCGAACGGGAGCCGACACACCCTTGGTTCGGGATTGCAAAAAGAAGATTAGTTCCTGCTCATCACTATCGTCTAATGTATCAGCAAGCTTTTTTAGCTCCTTTAAATCCATAGACAAATCATCTCCGCACCGAATTGTTAGCTTTATCATAGAACATTCGTTCGTAATTAACAAATATCAACATTAAGATTAACAAAGCTTTTATTAAAATAACGTTCTCCGTTAGGCTGCCGCGTTGTTTTTATTCTGCTAAAGTTCCTCGTTTGTTTAATCATTCAAACTTTCGCCAAGCCCTATATGTCGTAATTCAATTGCTCGGTTTAACTGTATTTATTAGCTACTAACGAATGAGCTGATTCCTAATCTAGACATTTGATTAAGGTATCATAAATTGACTATGAAATATTACTGTGGAATCATAAAGTAGGGTGATGAAATGAAGAAGCTAATAAGTATAGAAAATACGAATGTTCGACTGCTAATAGAGGAGTTGACTCATTTTCTGCGCAGTATAAATTAATTCGATATGATCTACGGGGATATGGTCTTTCCAGCACACCAAACTCTCCCTTCTCCAATGTAAATGATTTAAAAGCGTTGATTGATTCCTTGAAACTTCAAAACGTTACTTTAGTGGGTTCTTCCATGGGTGGCAGCGTTGCTACAGACTTTACTCTCACTTATCCTCATCTAGTCAAAGCTCTTATTTTAGTTTCACCCTCCATAAACGGTAATTCTTATCCTTTGAAAATGATGTGGCAAGGAACAAAAAATTATATTAATCTTCAACATAATCCTCAAAAACTGATCAGATCATTTTTCCGGATACCCTGTTTTTTAACTATCTTTCCCGTATGCTAATAACCTGTATCCGATCTAGTAAATTGAGTACAACCTGAGCGTAAATTGACTCTAACTTGAGCACCACATGAAGGTTTTCCCGTGATAGTATGTAAGCATAGAAAAAGGCGAGAATGACACGCACGGCTGCAAGAATGCGGTAAATGACCGGGGCGTAACTCTTCTCGTTTTTTCTGTTTATTACAAAGCTTTAGAGGGATGATTTTCCTACCTCAGATGGAATTTATTTGAGATATCTTGATTTTATTTTCCACATAGCATGTTGAAACATGTTATCCCCATATACTCTGATATCAAGCCACTATTGATAGTTGTCTTATTTAGTGTGCTGAAAGGTGGGATATGATTTGTCGGATCCTTTTGTGGTCAGATCATTAGACGAAATACGTTTTTGGTCACGCATTATGAAAGAACATTCCTTTTTTCTTCGACTAGGATTTAGGTGTGAAGACACACAGTTAATTAATGAAGCTAATCAATTTAATGCAATCTTTGAAGATATTGAAAGAAGATCATATTCTTTTCAAGCAGATACTGATCCCCAAACAATTAGACAGTTTAATTCAGAAGTCCACAATGCCGCTGTACACATCTGGGCATTTAAGAGAAAGGTACTTGGGCTTATACTACGGTGTCAACTTCCTGGGGGAACAAATTTCCCTCTGCTAGTAGATCATATTAGCCGAGAAGCAAGATACTTTAAAAATCGGCTAGAGGACTCAATAACGGAACACTTGAACCATTACCTGATGCGATTATCGATGAAAATGTTTTTTTTCTAAAAATCATGGCTGACCATGCAAAATTTATAGGTCATTTACTTGATCCATCCGAGCGAAAATTAGTGGAACAAGCAAGGGAGTTTAGCCAAGATTTTGATACACTGATGTATCAAGCTATTGACTTAAGTTCCATGCGCCCACAATCGCAAACCCATCCATTACTAAGTCAATTTGTTGATGAAAACCGCGTTTCAGTCAAATCATTGCGCGATTTTAAAAAGACTGCACGAGACTTAATTGAGGAGTGTCGAATCAAAAGCATCATTCACCCTTTATTAGCAGATCACGTATTTCGTGAAGCCGAACGATTCTTATTTATTCTTGACATGTTTGATCGGTCATTGTCTGGCATGAAGGTTAATAAGAAAGAAATCATGCATTAATATAAGGGAGACAAAACCTTTACATCTTATGTATTATTTCAATTAGGCAGGAGTAAGACGCATTGAGAATTGTGGTTTTCCAGTGATAGGATGTAACGAAAAAGGCGGGATGATACGCACGGCTGCATGAATGCAGCGTTAAACCGGGCGTAACTCTTCTCGCCTTAAATTTTAGTTATCCTTTTTTAATACTATCTTTGAGGAGTATCTTGATCTCTCATCATATGATGATAATGGTAATGGTGGTGATGGTGGACGTGGTGTTGAACATGTTGATGATGACCAAAGGTATGAAAATGGGGATGCATCATATGTTCATGGCCGTGATGTGGAAAAAATTGGGGATCAGTATCCCTTTGAATGCTGTACTTTTCTTGATTCATTGATTTTCTCCTTTCGTCTTTTGGCTAATTCATATTATGTCTACGAATGATTAGTGACACTTGACCTAAATAAATTGGGCTACATATAGTCACCAATAGGTGGTTAAGTTGCAGGGAAATCCTTCCTAATGAGGTAAAGAGGAAGATGCGCCCCATTCTCGATGATCATGGAAATGGAGCAGATCCAGAGAATTTTGTCTGAATCGTTTCATGGACATAAGTGTGTTACGTAAAAGTTATTTGGTGAATACGAAGATATCGAGATCAGTGGTTTTATCACAACTTTCCAGAATTATCGGCGAGAGATTAAGCTTGCCACTGCTCCAGGGGTTGGCAGTGGATTAGAATAGATGATATTATGTCTGCATTTTGATACGATTAGATCATAACAAAAAAATCACATTTTCGGCGGCTATGCGCGATCATAGATGATTATTTTTTATTTCATATTTCTATTTAATAGGAAGAACTCAATAAAAATGAACAACAACGATAGCCAAAGGCTATACCTATGATATACACTGGATATGATTACTGTGTGGGAGCGCGTTCACGGACAAGCTCTCTGATATCGATAGATCAGGGGAGGGGTTACCGATGAAATACCGGCAGTTGGGCAATACCGATTTGAAAGTCAGTGAAGTAAGCTTCGGAACCTGGGGAATCGGAGGAGACTGGGGTAGTTCTGATGATTCGGACGCTCTCCGCGGTTTGGAGACGGCGATGGAGCAAGGAGTCAACTTCTTCGATACTGCAGACGTATACGGGGGTGGACATGCCGAAGAACTGCTTGCCAAAGCGACGAAGGGCAAAGAAGATGAGATTCATATTGCGACGAAATTTTGCCGTGCTGGCGATATTCATGACCTGAACACCTATTCAGAGGTATCGATCCGTAGCTTTTGTGAGAATAGTCTGAAGCGGCTGCAGCGGGAGCGGATTGATCTGTATCAAATTCACTGCCCTCCGTTTGCGATTCTTAAAGATGGACAAGTCTTCGAAGTATTGGATAAGCTTAAAGCTGAAGGCAAAATCCGTCATTACGGTGTTAGTGTGGAGACGGTTGAAGAAGGACTGTTCTGTGTAGACGTTCCCGGAGTGTCTGCGTTGCAGGTCATCTTTAACCTGTTCCGTCAAAAACCGGCAGAGGAATTGTTCCCGGCAGCCTATAAAGCGGGTGTAGGACTGCTTGTACGCCTTCCGCTCGCAAGCGGATTATTGACTGGAAAATTCAAGGTAGACACGACATTCAGCTCGAATGACCATCGCAATTTCAACGCGAATGGCGAGGCTTTTAACGTTGGCGAGACCTTCGCTGGCTTACCGTTCGCCAAAGGGGTAGAGCTTGCGAATGGCTTGTCCTGGATCGCTGAAGGACGGGGGGACATGGCCCGCGCTTCTATGCGTTGGATTCTGGATCACCAAGAAGTCAGCTGCGTGATTCCTGGCTTCAAGAACGTGAAGCAGGTTGAAGATAATTTGGGCGCTTTGAATGTACCGTCATTCAGCCCGGAGGAACTGGAACGTCTGCGTAAGTATTACGAGAACGAAGTAGCGGAGCATATCCGCGGAGTTTATTAATAAATTGTTTGATAAGGCCGTATCCTACTGATGAAGGATGTGGCCTTTTTTTGGAATTTGACACGAAACCTATTGGTTTCGTATAATGCTAATTAGAAACCAAACAGTTTCCTAATTTGAAAGGAGTTATACACTTTATATGGACAACAATATGGATCAGAAATTGCCGGATATTCGCCATTCCGTTTTGGTAAATGCCCCGATCAGCAAAGTATGGAGTGCCGTTTCTACAGCAGACGGGCTGTCTGCCTGGTTCATGCCTAATGATCTTGAAGCGGTCGTAGGGCATGAGTTCCAATTGAACGCAGGACCGTTCGGACTTTCTCCTTGCAAAGTGACTTTAGTAGAGGAGCCGAATCGTCTGTCCTTCAATTGGGGCAAGGATTGGACACTGACCTTTGAATTGTCTGACAGAGAAGAGCAGACGGAAGTGACGGTGATTCATAGTGGCTGGAGTGCGGACCAGTTGACAGAATTTGGACAGCCACATACCGTGATTCGTGGCAATATGGATGGTGGCTGGAGCGGTCTGGTTATCAAGCTGAAGACGCATCTTGAGGATTAATGATGGAAGCGGCCAGGAATAAGCAGGATGTCTTTCAGGCCGTCGCTGATCCGACTCGCCGCGAATTACTTAGCATCTTGGGGGATCAAGAGCTGCCCTTGAAAGAACTGACCAGGCACTTTGCGATGAGCCGTACCGCAGTCTCCAAGCATCTGCATGTTTTAGCAGATGCGGGGCTGGTTCAGGAACGGAAGGTCGGCCGAGAGACTCGCTATCGCTTGAATACAGACCCATTATTCGAGTTGAAGCGTTGGCTATCGTACTTCGACCGCTTCTGGGATAACAAGCTGTCCCAATTGAAATATTATGTAGAATCGGACTCGAGTGACGAACAATAATGAGACCGATATCGAGAGTTTAAGCCCGTCGCTTTTTGTGAAGCGACGGGTTTTTTGAATTATTTTCCTGAAAATAACTTCCATTGACAAAGAATAGTTGCTTATCATATAGTTGTTATGACAATTATATGAACTGATATGAGGTGAACGGAATGCCAACAAAAGCCGAGCGGGAAATTATTCCTACCTTAGGTTTCACGATGGGCGTGACTTATCGCAAATTATCGATGTACTTGCAGCATCGCTTGAAGCCATTCGATATCACTCCAGAGCAGTGGTCGGTATTGCTCGAGATTGATAGTGCTGAAGGGCTGATACAGAAGGAGATTGCTGAACGGACGAGCAAGGATCATCCTACGACGACACGTATTCTGGATCAACTGGAGAGCAAGGGGCTTGTTTACAAGCAAAAGGGCAAGCAAGATCGACGTTCCTATCTGGTGTTCAGCACAGAGAAGGCTAAGCCAATCATTGAAGCGGGTAAAGGCTATGAACAGGAAATGAGAAGTGAACTTCTGGAATGTGTAACTGAACAGGAGTATGAGCTAATGATGGGGCTTCTTGATCGTATTGATCATCACTTCAGTGGAGTTAACAAGGATTTTTAAATAGAGAAAGTGGGAGAGATCATGTTACTGGAAGATCAGGAACGATTGTGGACGAAATCCTTTATTTCGTTAACGATTTGTTCTTTTTTGATGTTTTTGAACTTGCAGATGTTGTTGTCTACTTTTCCGGCATACGTAAAAAATGAATTTCATGCTGGAGATTTTCAGGTTAGTCTGGTGACCAGCGTATTTGCTGCATCAGCGATTATTGCGAGGTTTCTGACGGCTGGGCTCATCAAAAGTGTGCCGCGCGATAAGCTGCTCTACGTTGGGCTCATTATCGCAACGATAACGACCGGCATTTACTCGCTAGCTGAAAGTTTTGGTGGCTTGCTAACGATGCGCGTAGGCTTTGGTCTGGGCTTCGGAATATCTAGTACGATATTACCAACCCTAGCATCGCAGATCATCCCGGTCAGTCGAATGGGAGAGGGCATCGGGTATTTTGGCTTATCGAGCAGTTTAGCTATGTCATTCGGGCCGATAGTAGGATTGAACGTTATGAGAACATACGGATTTAGTAAGTTAACGATCGTAGCTACACTTACCGTCGTCTTGATCCTGCCCATTTTACTGTTCTCCCGTGCAGTATCAAAACCGTCTGTTCACGTTCACGGTCAGAATAAGGCCGCCAAGCAGTCCAGTGGCAAGCAAGTCAAACCGAAGTTCAATCATAAAATGTGGTTCCCCGCTCTACTGAATGCAATTCTATGCATTACCTATAGCGGTCTGCTTGGATTCATCGCATTGTTCGGTCAGTTTATTCATCTGGAACAGGTCGGTTTGTTCTTCTTGTTCAACGTAATTACCATCGTCATTGTTCGCCCGATATCAGGTCGGCTCTTTGACCGTAGAGGACATGCGGCAGTTCTTATTCCGGCAGCGATTTTTGTCGTCGCTAGTATGACGGTACTCTCCTATACAAGGTCATTGCCGCTATTGATCGTATCCGCGCTGTTATACGGACTCGGCTTCGGCGCGATTCAACCGACGCTTCAGGCTTGGATGATCCGCACCTCTACACCGGAGCAATATGGAACGGCCAACAGTATGTTCTATAATTCAACGGATTTTGGGGTCGCCATTGGCTCCATTATCCTGGGTCTTATCGCTTCATTTAGCAACTATTCCGTAATGTACCGCTATTCAGCCGGATTTATGATCTTGTTCCTATTGTTGTACTGCATGGTTCAGTTTGGGCTAAGATCGAAGAAGCGCGTGCGGTCGGCGAACTTAGAAGGCTGAGGCTAACATTGAATGCTCCCCATAATCTTTGTTATATTTAAGTTGCCACGATGAAGACCATATTCGTCGTATTACTTAAATTAGGGAGCGATTCAAAGACAGGATGACTATCGTAATTATAGCCATAATTGTACTATTATTGATCCTATTTACTATCACAAGCTTCTATTTCTATCGTGTTGCAATTGCGCGGACGACGAAGGAATTCATGAACGATAGTCCGGACTTGCAGCCGAGTGTTCTATCAGAAGCCGCCAACGAGTTCCTGAATGAGGACCGGGAATGGTGGAAGAATCAGAGCTTTGAGGTCTGGGAAATGGATTCGAACGACGGGATTCACCTACATGCTTATTATTTGGCAGCCCGCGAGCATTCAGGCAAGACGGCGATCATCGCGCATGGCTATTCTGGCAGTGCTATGGAGATGAGCGGCTTCGCTAAGCTGTACTATGAGCGGCTAGGTTATAATATCCTGCTTCCGGATGGCAGAGCGCATGGGCAGAGCGGAGGCCATTATATCGGCTTTGGCTGGCCGGAGCGCAAGGATTATCTGAAATGGATTCAGCGTGCTATCGACGTAAATGGAGCGGATACTCAGATCGTCTTGCATGGTGTATCGATGGGCGGAGCTACAGTGATGATGACGAGCGGGGAGAAGCTGCCCGCTAATGTGAAGGCGGTTGTGGAGGATTGCGGTTATACGTCGGTGAAGGACGAGCTATCTTTCCAATTGAAGCGGATGTATCATCTGCCAGCATTTCCAATACTGCACGCCACAAGTCTGTTAACGAAGCTGCGGGCCGGATACTTCTTCGGAGAGGCGTCAGCCTTGAAGCAAGTAAGGAATTCGCAGACCCCAACGCTGTTCATTCATGGCGATAATGACATGTTTGTTCCAACCGAGATGGTACATACCGTTTATGAGAACAGTCCGGTGGAGAAAGAGCTGTACATCGTTCCGGGAGCGGGACATGCCGAAGCATACCGCGTGAATCAGGAGCAATATGAGATGGTAGTGGCCCGCTTTATCGGGCGTTTTGTAAAGTAAAATAATCAAAAGGCTCAGGTCTGTAAGCTTATCAATACCTAAATTAAAAAAAGGTTAGTAAATTAAAGGGCATAACATATTAGATATACCTAATATGTTATGCCCTTTGTTATTCAACTAACGCACCCGTTAGCATAATAAAATCACTAAGTCCATTACTACAAATCGGAGGGTAACATACCATATACAATACTATCTGTCCATTCATTTTTATTCCAAAAATCTTGTATAAAATGGGCTTCCTTTCTCATGCCTATTCGTTCACACAATTTTTGTGAAGCTGTATTACGTGCATCAAGATTAGCTTGTATACGATGTACATTAAATTCATCAAATAATTTAAATACCAAACTACTTACTGCTTCTGTAGCCAAACCTCTCCCAGCTACTCCATTTGAAAAACTATAACCAATCTCAACAGTGTCTTTCATATCTGTGTACCATACGGATAGATCACCCACTACTTTAGTCTTGTATATAACTGCCAAGCTTAATATTGATTCTTTAGTGAGTACATTGTTTGCTAGCTTCTTATTAAATCTTTTATGCATATCTTCATGAGTCCACTTATTATGTAATAGGAACTTACATGTATCATCATTATTATAAATAGCAAATACATCCTGTAAATCAGTACTCTTAAAAGGTCTAATTATTAATCTTTCTGTTGTGATTTCCAAGTTAGCTCGTCTCCCTTACATTCATTAATAGCTTCATCAAGTTCGCGCCCAAATCAGATGAATCATACCGCCCCAATGCCGCTCCATTCGTTCGATTTGTAGGCTAGAATCTTTGACCATCTGAACGATGTCACGGTTCCAGTGGCAGCCGGATATTTTGCGGGCGATTGGATTGACAACGTGCTGGGCCGATTGCAACAAGATATTGCTTCCAAGCCCATGTTCCATCAGGCGGATCTGCCCGCCAGGCCGGCACCATCGCTTAATATTGCGGAGAACCTGTACCGGATCGTCATAGCCGCATAAGGAGAGGGTAGATACAATGCCATCGAAGGATTGCCCAGGAAGCTGCAATTTTTCTATATCGCTCTCGATAAAATTAACCTGCATTTGCAGCTCATCTGCGATTCCGGCTGCACGCTTAAGCATCATTGGGCTGAAGTCCGCCGCGGTTAGACGAACGCTAGTCATATCATAATACGGAAAGTTAGCCCCTGTACCGACGGCGATCTCCAGCACGTCTCCATAGATACCCTCAATAAGATGCTGCCGCCACTCTTTTAGCATCCGTTTACGCGTATTTTCCTCATATAATGCCGACTGTTTATCAAATTTTCGGATCAGCTTCTGCTTATTCATCGCGACTTACCTCCGATCAGTAACTTGCTTGGAATCTTTGATCACACCTGCTGCATATAGAGGGCCGCGAGCGGACAGCTTGAACATAATTGATGCGATTTCCTGCGGCGACTCCTGGCGCCCTTGCATCAACCATTCCTGAATAATGCCGAAGTGTGCCGAGGCAATATAAGAGACCAGATAATTCGTCGGTACCAGCGCATTTTCTTTACGGATGAACGGAACCACATTTTTCTCAAATAAATGCTCGGACATCATTTTTCTAAGCAGTGCATGAAAGGAAGGGTCTCCCTTGGGACCGAGAATCGTCTTCAGGAAGTCGGCATGTTCGCCCAAATACTCAAATACTCTCACAATTTGCGGCAGAATTTGCTCGATATCTACTAGATCATTCAGAACGACAGGCTTCATCGTGCTTAGGATCCCGATCAGGCCCTGGATCAGTTCTTGCTCGCTTTGCTCCAGAAGATCATATTTATCGCGGTAATGCAGATAGAAGGTCCCACGATTAATCTCCGCCCTTGTTGTAATATCCTTAACTGTCAGCGCATCGAAGCCTTTTTCTTCGATTAGATCAGTGAATGCTGAGCGAATGATGGCTTTTGTACGGAGAACCCGTCGGTCTCTTGATGATTCCATGATTCATTCCTCCAGTTCCAATCAACATTTATTCTAAAGCTGCCGGATAATGATCACTTCCGGTAATTCTGTTTATTGTAGTTGAAATATGCATTGATTATAATTAAATCGCAGAAGATAATCAACGCAGTGTTCATTTATTTGGGAGGCGGAAAAGATGGAGGCTACCGTCAAAGTACAGCAGGTCAGCAAGAGCTTCGGCTCAAAGACCGTGCTGAACAAAGTGGATCTTCAGATGGAAAAGGGGCAAATATACGGGCTGATCGGCCCTTCAGGCGCAGGCAAGACGACGCTTGTTAAAATGATGGTCGGTATGGAACTACCGGATGAAGGAGAAGTTCGAGTGCTGGAGACGAGCATGCCTAGTCTCTCAATGCTTCAGCAGATCGGTTATATGGCACAATCGGATGCTTTATATGGTGAACTTACAGCGGAGGAGAATCTGAGGTTCTTTGCCTCTATGTTCAAAATGACTCGGGCTGAACAGAAGCAGCGAATCGCCTATGCAGCGGATCTGGTGGGTCTCACGGATGAATTAGGGAGCAAAGTGGCCGTCTATTCCGGAGGAATGAAACGCAGATTATCGTTGGCGATTGCATTACTGCATGATCCTTCCGTGCTGATCCTGGATGAACCAACGGTTGGTATTGATCCGGAGCTGAGGCAGTCGATCTGGAAGGAGCTTGTCCGCCTGAAGACTTCTGAACACAAGACGATCATTGTGACGACACATGTGATGGATGAAGCGGATAAGTGTGATCAGCTGGCGATGGTCCGCGAAGGAACCATACTGGCTAACGGTACGCCAGAGCAACTCAAGCAGCAGTATGATGTGGCAAACTTAGAGGAAGTATTCTTGCGAGCAGGGGGCGGTACAGTATGAGAATCAAGGCGCTGATCAGAAGAATTTGCGAACAGATGCTGCGGGATAAGCGGACGTTGGCCTTGCTGTTCTTGGCACCACTGCTCGTCCTGTCGCTAATGCATTATTTATTCAATCACACGGGTAATGCCGCTGATGCAAGCATTGGCGCGGTCGGTCTTCCTTCACAATGGACTACGGTTCTGGAGCAGCAGGGACTTGAGATAACGACCTATGATACAGCGGATCGGGATACCTTAGTCCGAGATAAGCTGGATGCGATCCTTGAAATTCAAAATGGACGGATTCATCTTATTCTCGGAAATAGCGATCCATCCCAATCTAAAGCGTTACAAATGAAGATCGGCCAGGTGACTGAAGCTCTTACCGCAGCGGCTCAGCAAGGCGGAGGAGCTCCAGCAGCTAAGCCGGAACTCACCATAGAGTATGTATACGGCAGCGCAGATACGACCTTTTTTGATACACTAAGTCCCATTCTGATTGGATTTTTTGTCTTCTTCTTCGTGTTCTTGATTTCTGGGATCGGCCTCCTGCGGGAACGAACGACAGGAACTTTGGAGCGATTAATGTCTACTCCAGTACGAAGGGGAGAAGTAATTACCGGCTATTTGGCAGGTTACGGGATCTTCGCTTTTGCCCAAACGGTGATTGTCGTTCTATACTCAACGATGGTTCTTGGCATGAATATGGCCGGATCGATCTGGTATGTACTGTTGACCAACCTGCTGCTGGCCTTTGTAGCATTGTCGCTGGGAATTCTGTTGTCCACCTTCGCTGCCTCGGAGTTCCAAATGGTACAGTTCATCCCGCTCGTCATCATTCCGCAGATCTTCTTTGCTGGTATTTTTCCGTTGGAGCATATGGATGCCTGGGTACAGGTGCTCGCTAGAATTATGCCACTGTATTACGGAGCTGACGCCCTGAAGAGTGTGATGTACAAAGGTTTGGGGTTCGCAGACATTGCAGTGGATTTAGCGGTACTGGTGCTGTTCGCGGCTCTGTTTATTGTTTTAAATATTATAGCTTTGAAAAAATACCGCAAACTCTAGCCTTTATCAGCCAAGTGGAGTTCAAATCACTGGTGTCTATTTGTGGATATTTTACGGGACTTCGGCAACAATAATGGCGAAAATGCCGAATTAGACCAAGGAGGAAATATCTGATGCCATTAGTGCCATATGAACCGTTCCGCCATTTGGATAACATACGCCGCGAGATGGATCAATTCTTCACCCACGATTTCCCATCTATGAAGGGGATGCCACAGCATTTTGGCCAGATGAATGTGGATGTCTACGAGAAAGACGATGAAGTCATTGCCGCTTGCGACATTCCCGGATTGGAGAAGAAAGAAGATGTAATGATTGAAGTGGATCGGAATGTTCTATCCATTAGCGGGTCTGTGAACAAGACGAATGAAGTCAAGGAGGAGCATATGCATCGGCGAGAACGTTATTCCGGACGGTTCCACCGTCTGGTTACACTGCCGGCTAATGTAGCCCCTGAGAATGTCAAAGCCACCTACAAGAACGGAGTATTGGAAGTGCGGATGCACAAGATTGATGGCGATCATCGGAAAAAGGTCGATGTAGAGTTCCATTAGGCGATGTTATCGAAAGGACTGTAAAGCATAAAAAGACGGGTACTTGCCGGATGCACCGGGAGTACCCGTCTTTTTAGTCTCTTTTTTGTAGCTTTATTGTTTATGAAGATGCTTCTTCAGATTTATTTCGGCCGTATTTGCGGTAGAGTACGAGACCGAACAGCATTCCGATTAGCGACAGCGCGGAAATCGTCAGGTACATCGTATGACCGCCAAGAGCTTGGTATAGCGCCCCACCCGCGAAGGAGGCAATAATGCCGGATACACCAAAGAAGAGCAGTGCCAGTACGGTCTGGCCTGTTGCCCTCCACTCTACAGGCACGATTCTGTATAGATATTGAATCGCGGCGGTGTAGAATATAGGGAACGTGAATATCTGCAGAAGCTGAATATACGCGAGCCAGTTCGGGTCCTTGATCCAGGCGGAGATGAAGAAGCGAATGAAATAGAACGCCCCGGCAAAAGCGATGAGGGCCAGTTCCTTATTCTTGCGCAGCCACCAGAAGCTTAACGAGAATACCAGAATTTCGCTTCCCGCCGCCAGGAACCATGCCAGTCCAAGCAGGTCGGGTTTTCCGCCTAGATCTTTAATGTACAGCCCCAGATAGGTGTCATTCATCCTAGCTGGGATGGAGCTTATAAACACGAGAATAAGGAAGAGTAGCGTCTCCTTGTTGCTCAGAAAATTTTTCAGGCTTTTGATCGTTAGCGGCTTGCCCGACACCGGAGCATCCGGCATCAAGAAGGCAACAACCAGGCTGATGAGTCCAAGCGCTGCGAAGGTGATGCCCAGACTACGTGAACCGTATTCTGTCATCAGGAATCCTGCAGCGAGCGACATCACCGCATAGCCTAATGCACCATATGTTCGTAATGAACCGTAGCTTATTCCTTCGGATTCGGCTACACGGAAATTCAAGCTCTCCGTCAGCGGATCGATCGGCATCAGAAAGAAATAGGTCAGCATGACGAATAACAGGATCAGAGGGTAGTTATCTGTACTGTATAGGGAATAGCCAGTTACCGTACAGCAGATTACAAGCAGCAACAGGACTTTACGGATGGTGCGCAATCGGTCGCTGATCATGCCCCATAGCGGTTGGGCAATCAGGGTGATGAAGCCGCCGATGCCGATAATGGTGCCGATCTGCGTCTCGCTCAGCCCTCGGTCGCTGAAATAGAGAGGCAGGAACGGTATGAACATGGACAATAGAGCAAAGAAGAGAAAATTAAATGATTTCACGGTGTAAGCAGATTTCATAAGTTTTATCCTATCCTTTTGAGGTCTGTTTGATATCTATGCCCAGTCTTCGAGTATCAAATCTCGGGCCGATGATATTAAGCTCAGTTTATTATACAGGCAGCATCTGTTCAATAGAAGTTTTCCTGAACCGGGAGCCAATACACGATGTGAATTGTAATAGGATAGATTAGGAAGAGAAGGTATAATGGTAATGATTGGCTGTATTATATGAGGTTCATACATTTGATGGGTTAGGCTAATCACACCCAAGAGGAGAGACGAACGGATGCAAATGACGAAGAGATCATTACCGAGGACTACGCCGGAACAAGTGGGAATAGTGGCACAGCAAATCATTGCTTTTCTGGATGATGTGAGGTTGCATAAGAGCGAACTGCACAGCTTCATGCTGCTGCGGCATGGCCAGGTGGCCGCTGAAGGCTGGTGGGGCCCCTATACGCCAGAGCTGCCTCATATGTTATTCTCATTAAGTAAAAGCTTCACCTCCACGGCGATAGGTATGGCTGTTCACGAAGGCATCATAACATTGGATGACGCGGTTGTTTCATTTTTCCCTGATGATCTGCCGGGGGACGTTTCTGAACATCTCGCCGCGATGCAAATCCGCCATCTGCTAATGATGGGGACAGGACATGATCAAGATACGATGGATGCTCTGATTGCAGCAGAGGATGGCAATTGGGTCAGAGCTTTTCTTGAACTGCCTGTACCGCATGAGCCGGGGACTCATTTTCTGTATAATACCGGGGCTACATATATGCTGTCTGCAATTCTGCTGAAGGCATCGGGACAAAGTCTGATTGATTACTTAACCCCTCGGTTGTTCGAACCGCTTGGGATTCAGGATCCGACATGGGATATTTGCCCACGCGGGATAAATACGGGTGGTTATGGACTGAACGTTACGACGGAAGATATCGCTAAGTTCGGCCAATTATATTTGCAGAAGGGGCTCTGGAACGGTGTACGGATCATTGATGAGGAGTGGATCAATGAGGCGACCAGTAAGCAAATCTCCAATGGCGACGGCGGTGACAGTGACTGGGCGCAAGGCTACGGGTATCAATTCTGGCGTTGCCGTCATGGGATCTATCGCGGAGATGGTGCCTTTGGACAGTTCTGTATAGTCATACCAGAGCAGGATGCTGTTATTGCTATCACGTCAGGGACAGGTGACATGCAGGTCATATTGAACAGCGTCTGGGATCATCTATTGCCAGGCTTCCTGCCTGATCCAGTTGCGGCAGATGAGAGCTCGGTCGCGCTGAGCGAATATCTTGCCAAGTTGCAACTTGAGGTTCCACAGCTCAGAAGCGAATCGATGCTGGAAGCTCAAGTCAGTGGAAAAAGATACGAAATCGAACAGGATCAGATGGAGCAAGCTCCGTTCCCATTGAAGGACCTGCGTATCGAATTCGATAAAGATTCCGCACGACTGAATCTTAAGCTGGAAAGTGAAGATAGCCTCACATTGGGACGGGAGCATTGGCTAACTGAATCGACGATAACTATAGAGGGTAAAGATACTCGCATCGCTGGAAGCTTCACTTGGAAATCTTATTACGAGCTTGTATTAACGCTGCAGGCGATTGAGACTCCTTTCTGTGTCACACTAGAGGTTCATTTTGTCGATGATGCCATAACTATTCATTCGAGATATAATGTCGGCTGGGATAAGGTTATTACGGTGCATGGAAGAACAGTAGATGAATAAATAAGTGGTAAGCCCGTTTGGAAGCTGATAAGCTTCTGGCGGGCTTTAATTTTCCAGAAAATTTTAATACTAGTTCATAGAACGTGTGTTCTAGCGTCAATAAAAATGTTATGATCATATCAGAGAGTTTTGAGACGAGGACAAAATTGGTATGAATGGTGATGGGAGTTCCATGAATTCATATAACAAATCGTTGAACTTTGCAGAAATAGATATAAGTGAAGCACAAGAGCAGAGCGGCTCGTTGCAGGAGATGATCATACCTGAGCGGAAGGATCAACCTGTTCAAGGGTCCTCTCTGTCTGTGCAAGAGCTTACGAGAGAACGTAGATTCGTGAAGCAAGCTAAGGAATGGGAGCAGCGGGAAGGAGAGCCGTCGCTCTATCTTCCGTTCATGAGCTATTGGCCTACCTTCGAGCAGATGGATGAAGATCAGCAGAGCTGGTATTTTTACTGGCGCAGCGAGTTAAGGCAGGGACGGTATCCATTTACCGACCTCTCCTATATTTTTGTCTATCTATATGAACTGATTCAGGGCGTTGGCTGGAAGGAGCCGGAACAAGGCTATAATCTGCTTATGGAATTATGGGGCGCTTACCAAGCGATGTATCCGAAGCTGAATAACTATATAGCGGAATGGGTCTGTGATTTTGTGCTGCTGCATAAGCTGAACCTGCCACTAATGGATATTGTCATGCGATCCTCTATTGCGAAATCCGGGGAGCTGTACGATCTGGAATTAAAGAGAATTTTGGAGAATGAGCCTTCCAAGCTGCGGTTGGAGCACATATTAACTTTCTCGGATTATGACTTGCAGCGCAGTAAGTTTTACATAAGTGGAGGACGTGCACTTATGGAGAATTATATGCCAAAGGTGGTCGCACTGGTTGATTCCTATATGCGGAAGACAACCGGTAAAAATCTGATCGATACCTTCTATAAAGGTAATGGAAAGACGATCGAGCGTTATTTATTCCGCAATGCCGTCTATGATGCAGAGTTATATGGGCGCACACTGCCGCTTCGTATTTTCCAATTGCGGAAATGCCCGCCGCTTCGTTATTACATCACCCAATTGATCCGTTGTACGGAAAATAAACTGCGGGAGCTTCAGCACTTCAAAGGGCGTCTGCGAGGTATTTCTCTCATGAAGGAGACGCAGATGCTGATCGAGCGTTTCCTGGAGAAGGAATATATAGAAGCAATCAAGTCTACCAGTCCTGTGATCTCTATTGATCCCGAACGACTAGCCACGCTGCAGAAGGATAGTGAAGAAGTGCGAAGCATGCTGACCGTCGAGGATGAACTGGTAGTGGAGGATGTAGCGCAGGATATGGAGTCAGAAGCGGAAGAAGTGCTAGAGCAGGAACAGGTGGATGAGCAAGATGATCCATCCTATACAGACTCGGATCAGGAGATCGTCTGGAATACTTCCGGCTTGGATGAAGATTGGCTGCTGTTTGTGGGACAGCTTAGACAGGCCCATCTCGAAGCCTTATATGCGTTACAAGAAACAAGCGGCCGGCTAAACGACATTGCCGAAAAATATGGAACCATGCCAGCGCTGCTGCTCGATGAAATCAACGAGCTAGCGATGGAGACGATTGGAGATTTGGTGGTGGAGGGTGATTCTATCGCCGAAGATTATATAGATTATTTTGCATTATTAGGGCGAAATGGACGAGGTGGAGTGGAATGACGGAATCAAAAACGACCGATATCAAAATACCGAGGCGGCTGACAACCGCGCTGATTAATTCATTGACTGCGGGTGTAGTACCGAGAATCGGCTTAGAGCATATCGCGGTGGGGCGGAAGGCTGAGGTCGAGGCTATTTTGCGCGACATGGACAACATCGGCGCTGGCGGAGCAGCCATGAGATTGATCACCGGGCGTTATGGCAGCGGTAAGAGCTTCCTACTGCAAACCATCCGCAATTATGCGCTCGACCGCGACTTCGTGACGGCTGACGCCGATCTGTCGCCCGAACGCCGTCTGGTCGGTACGAAAGGGCAAGGCTTGGCCACCTACCGCGAACTAATGACGCATCTGTCGACGCGTACGCGACCGGACGGTGGAGCGCTGGAGGCCGTCCTGCAGAAGTGGATTACGACGATTCAGCAGGAGGCCATGAAAGACGAAGGCTTGCGCCCCGGTGATTCGGCATTAACCGAGGCCGTGGAGCAGCGGATTTTCACAGTTACGGCGCAAATGCAGAACCTGGTGCACGGCTTTGACTTCGCCCGCGTATTGGCAGCCTATTGGAACGGGCATAAGCTCGGGGAGGACGGGCAGAAGCAGGCAGCGCTGCGTTGGCTGCGCGGCGAGTTCCCGACCAAGACCGAAGCGCGGAAAGAGCTGGATGTGAGTGCCATTATTGATGATGACAACTGGTATGACTATATCAAGCTGTGGTCGGAATTTGTGGCGGCGATTGGATATCAAGGACTGCTGCTATTTATCGACGAGGGCGTTAATTTATATAAAATTTCGAACAGCATCGCTCGCTCGAGCAACTATGAAAAGCTATTGACCATGTTTAACGATACGATGCAGGGCAAAGCAGAGCATCTTGGCATTTTTCTGGGCGGTACGCCTCAGTTTGTCGAGGATGAACGGCGCGGTCTATTCAGCTATGAGGCTCTGCGCTCCCGTCTGGTGGAAGGCCGCTTTGCGGGGGCTGGCTACCGCAACTACACTGGCCCAATTCTCAAGTTGGAGATGCTCTCGCATGAAGAGATTTTGATTCTGCTGCAGAAGCTGCGGCAAATTCATGGTTTGCATTTTGGTTATACTCCAACCTTGACAGATGCGGATTTAATTCAATTTATGAAGATGGCTGTCGGTAGAATGGGAGCGGACGAGCTGCTAACACCGCGTGAAGTCGTACGTGATTTCATGGATTTACTGCATACCTTGCATCAGAATCCAGAGGCTTCGTTCAGCCAACTGCTTGGTGAGCGAAGGACGGAACATACGGCGGGTGCTGGGGAGCAGAAGGACGAATTGGATGATTTTCTGGCGGAGTTTGAATTATGAGCGGCGGGGAGAATCAGCTATTTTATCGTTTGGCGCCATTTATTCAGGAATTTATTTACCGAAAAAGATGGGAGACGCTTCGTCCGGCTCAGGTTGAAGCGCTTAAAATTTGCATGGATACGTCACACCATATGCTGATTGCCGCGGGAACGGCGTCGGGGAAGACGGAAGCGGCTTTTTTTCCGGCCTTGACCGAGCTGTATGAGCGTCCATCCGCATCTGTAGGTATTTTGTATATTGGTCCTTTAAAGGCGCTAATCAATGACCAGTTCGAACGGATCAAAGAGCTGCTTCGGGATGGCAATATTCCCGCCTGGCATTGGCATGGCGATGTCTCGCAGACAGAGAAGAGCAAGCTGATGCGTAACCCCTCGGGTGTACTGCAGATCACGCCGGAATCGCTGGAAGGGCTGCTGATGAATCGGCCCAATGCGATTCCCGCTTTGTTCCATGATCTCAGATATATCATTATCGACGAGGTCCATGCCTTTATGGGCGTGGATCGGGGCATCCAGGTGTTGAGCCAGATCACACGGATTGAGAGAATGGCGGGCTGCTCACCAAGACGTGTTGGCTTGTCCGCAACGCTAAGTGACTATGAAGCAGCGAAGGCCTGGCTTGGTGCGGGAAGCAAGCAGCCGGTTGACGCTGTCTCCGTGCCTGGTGGACGCAAGCTGCGGCTGCGGGTCGAGCATTTCTCGTTCCCGGATGCGCGGGACGAGGAGCAGGCCGAGCATTTGCAGAATGCCCGCAAGGCCTATTACAACTTCATCTATGACAGTACACATTTGAAGAAGGCGTTAGTATTCACCAATAGCCGTTCCGATGCGGAATTGACGACACTGGAGCTTCGCAGAGTTGCGGCGCACCGCCATCAGCCGGATGTGTTCTACGTGCATCATGGCAGCATCTCTGCGATGCTGCGCGAAGAAGCGGAGGCCGCGCTGAAGGATAAGCCTGGCCCGGCTGTTGCCGCTGCAACCGTGACGCTGGAGCTGGGAATCGATTTGGGAGAGCTGGAACGGGTCGTTCAACTAGGCGCACCTTATAGCGCCTCCAGCTTCGTGCAGCGGCTAGGCCGATCTGGGAGGCGCGGAGATGCGGCCTCCGAGATGCTGTTCGTCTGTCCAGAGGAAGAGGACGAAGATGCGATGCTGCCGGCGCGTATGCCCTGGATGCTGCTGCGGGCGATTGCTGTCATCGAGCTGTACGTCCGCGACCGCTGGGTGGAGCCGCTCGATATTCGGCAAATGCCGATCGGCCTTCTATACCATCAGACGATGAGTATATTGAAGAGTAGAGGCGAAGCGACGCCTGCCGAGCTGGCATCCGATGTGCTATCGCTGCCATCTTTTCGTCGGATTTCCCCGGATACGTACAAAGTGTTCCTGAATTACTTGCTGCAGACGGATCACATTCAGTGGACCGAGCAGCAAACTTTGATTATCGGCCTTACGGGTGAGAAGATCGTGAACAACTTCCGTTTCTACGCCGTGTTCAAGGATGATGAAGAACATGCCGTATATAACGGAACAGAGGAAATTGGTTCGATTACGACCGTGCCGCCGCCTGGTTACTGCTTCTCATTGGCAGGCAAGCTGTGGAAGGTCACCGAGGTGGATACCAAGCATAAGGCGGTATACGTAAAAGAGGCTTTAGGCAAAGTCGATACGTTGTGGCTAGGGGCTGGCGGAGACATTCATACGTTGGTCCTAAGGAAAATGCGTGAGGTGTTGGCGGATAGCACGATTTATCCGTATCTATCTCCGCAGGCCGTCAACCGGCTCGAACGGGCTCGTCGTCTAGCGAAGGAGAGCGGACTGCTGAGATCGGCGGTCATTCCGGCTGGCGGCGACTCGTTGTTCATTTTGCCGTGGGTTGGTAGCAAACAGTTCCGCACGCTGGAGCGGCTGCTCAAAAATAATCTCTCCCAGCGCCTGTCGCTTCGTTCCATCGTGCCGATGGAGCCGTATTATTTCGTGGTGGCTGGCAAAGCGGACAGCCAGGCGCTATTGGATCAGATTATGCTCGAATGCGGTTCTTGCACAGATCCGTCCATGTTGCTTGGACCTGATGAAGCGCCTTATTTGGGCAAATATGACGAGTTCATCGCACCGGAGTTGGTGCGTCAAGCTTTTGCTGTTGATGGGCTGGATGTTGAAGGGCTAAGGACTGGACTTAAGCTTCATCACAACCGGGAAGGCTAGAAGTGAAATTCGTAATAAGGAGATAGGATATGAAACTGGAAAGGCTTATTTCCATGGTCTATATGCTGCTGAATCATGAGATTGTATCAGCTTCGGCACTCGCAGAGAAGTATAATGTGTCCCAGCGGACCATTTATCGAGATATTGAGACGCTCTGTGCAGCGGGCATCCCGGTGATATCCTATCAAGGCGTTAACGGCGGTTACGGCATTATGGAAGAGTATAAGATGGACCGCAGTTTGCTTGGTACCCATGACGTGAATTCTATCGTGACGCTGCTGCGTAGCATGTCTGCTATTTTCGAGGATGATAAAGCTGAGGAGACGATTCACAAGCTGCAGTCGGTCTATCAGACGGGCAAACCTAGCCTGTCGGTGGATATTGGCAGCTGGAGACCTTATAACGAGACTTTGCGCGAGATCAGGGAGGCCATTCACGAACAACGGGTCATTCAATTTGAGTATGTGAGCGCCAAGGGGGAGCGGATCAAGCGGACGGTTGAGCCTTTGCATCTGGGGTATGTCTATGATTCGTGGTATCTATATGCTTTCTGTAGAATACGGAACGGATATCGAGAATTCAAGCTGCCGCGGATCTTGTCACTGGTCGTTAGCGGGGAGCATTTCCAAGCTCGCAAGCATGCGCCGAAACCGGCGAATCCTCGCGGGCTACGCAGCCATCCGCCCTTTGCAGGTGTAGAACAAGATGCGCTTGATGTCAGGCTCCGATTCACGCCGGCATGCATGGCGCGGGCGCTTGATTTCTTTATGGGAGCGGATAAACATTTCAATGAAGACGGTTCTCTGGAACTTTTGTTCGAGCAGAGGAACAGAGATCTGACGAAATGGCTATTGCCGATTTTGCTTAGCTTTGGTGATGGAGTCATTGTGTTGGAGCCGCTAGAAGTAAGAGACGCAGTCCAGACCACCTTGCAAAAAATGATCGATAACTATCGAGAAGTATGACAATCTGTTGTCATACTTCTTTTTTTATGATAACAGCGTAGAACCTCAGAGAACCAAACCAAGGTCTGAGAGTGAGAGAAATAAGAAATGGAGTGGTCAGTTCAATGAAGCATCATCAAGAAGGTCGGATGACGTTAGTAATCGCAGCATTGCTGCTAGGTATCCTGATGGCGTCGATGGACAATTCAATTGTAGCGACAGCGATGGGGAATATCGTTGGCGAGATCGGGGGGATGGACAAGTTCGTCTGGGTGACCTCCGCCTACATGGTCGCGGAAATGGCGGGTATGCCGATTTTTGGCAAGCTGTCGGACATGTACGGGAGAAAAAGATTTTTTATGCTCGGGATCATCCTGTTCATGATCGGTTCAGCGCTGTGTGGTACGGCTCAATCCATTACACAGTTGGCTATATACCGGGCCATTCAAGGTATCGGCGGAGGAGCGCTGATTCCGATTGCGTTTACGATCATGTTTGATACAGTTCCGTTGGAGAAGCGCGGCAAGCTGGGCGGTCTCTTTGGAGCGGTATTCGGGATTTCCAGTATTTTTGGTCCGCTGCTCGGCGCCTACATTACCGACTATATTGCTTGGCAGTGGATTTTCTACATCAATTTGCCGTTAGGTCTGGCCGCGTTGCTCATGGTCATGATGTTCTACAAGGAATCGCATGAGCATTCCAAGCAGCCGATTGACTGGACAGGAGCTATTACTCTGCTTGGGGCAGTTGTATGTCTAATGTTCGCACTTGAATTGGGCGGAAAACAGTTGGCCTGGGATTCTATTGAGATATTAAGCCTGCTCGGTGGCTTTTTACTACTTACAACTGTATTTCTATATTGTGAGACGAAGGCGAAAGAGCCGATTATTACGTTTGCTTTATTTAAAAATCGGATCTACACATCTAGTGTAGTGTGCGGATTTTTTAGTGGGGCTGCCTTTATCACAGCATCGGTGTATATACCGATTTATGTCCAAGGCGTCATGGGAGGCACGGCGACGAATTCCGGCATGGTGCTCTTGCCGATGATGGTTGGTTCAGTATTGACGGCTACAGTGGGCGGTCAATTAATGATCCGCTTTTCGTATCGGTCGATCATGTTTAGCACGCTACTTCTGTTGCTATGCGGCGTATTTTTACTAACAACGCTAAGTCCGGAGTCTACTCGGTTGGAGCTAACGCTGTACATGATCTTGGTGGGGCTTGGGATCGGAGCTTCGTTCTCGGTGCTCAGCAATGCTTGTATTCATGGACTAACTTATCGGCAGCGTGGAACAGCCAGTTCAACCTTCAATTTCCTGCGTTCGCTCGGTATGACCCTAGGCATTACGATGTTCGGGATGATTCAAAATCATACCTTCTCGCAGCAGATGAATCAGATTTTCAGTGGAGATGGCGCACTTTCGAAATCTTTGCGAATGGATGATCTGCATATGCTTCTATCAGAACAGAATAGATCACGGATACCAGCGGAGGCCCTTCGCTCTATCTCCGAGGCTTTGTCCTCTTCCATTACGCATACCTTTGTGTGGGCAATGATCCCTGTTCTTCTGGCTTGTGCGGCATCCCTGCTTATGGGGAGGTCCAAGCTAGATGCTGAAGCCGTTGTCGAAGAATTCGCACCTCATGCGGAACGGGGGTAGGCTGTAAACACTTTGAATCTAGTGCTCAGACAGTTCCATACCTGCACTTCACAAATAACTGTAGAAATACAACTATTCTCGTAAAATGCTCTTTTAAGTAGTAAATAGCTGCGTATATACAATTATTTGTTTGCTTAAGTCGCTATCGAGAGGAAATTCATCCGAATAGATGCATAAAAGCAGCTATTTCCTCTATACATGGCATGAAGAGCTAATATAGTTGCATATAAGCACTTATACTCTGCAGACTGTAACGACAAAAAAACCGCTGAGTTGGGCTATCACACAATTTCACCTTATATAACTCTTAAGCGAGGGAGCAATCCGAAATGAGTTTTTTTATGAGTATAAATGCCCTTATAAGGGGCTAATAATTCGGAGAAATAAGTGTATGGTTTACAGTTGTCCCTATTATTCTGACTTGTTGCGAGTTGCTGTGGCATATGCCTAAAATAGAGAGAAGCTTTGAAGTTCGAAGTGACATAAGGAGAGCGTGATTTCATACTAGTAAAGTTAGAGTTGAATCGTGCTCACAAGCATGTTGGCCGTCGTATGGCGACGGTCAACGAAATGCTACGAATTATGGGGAGGAGGAATTAGAACATGAACATATTGATCACGGCATTTGAAGCTTTTGGCGATGATTCCATAAATCCGACGGAGAGGCTGCTTGCAGACATTGGGAAGGAGCAGATTACTGGGGCTAAGATCCACACCTTGCTGCTTCCGGTTGTCTTTGATGAATGTGCGGTCAAGCTGCTTGAGGCAGTGCGGGCGCTGCAGCCAGATGCGGTCATCTGTTGTGGGCTGGCATCGGGGCGAACCTCGATTACGCCAGAACAGATCGCCATTAACTTGAAAGAAGTACCTAAGGAATCCAGCGTAGCCGACAATAACGGGAGCCGTCCCTATGATGAGAGGATCAGCCTGGACGGCCCCGACGGTTTGTTCAGTCTGCTGCCCGTGCGCAAGATGGTGGACAGCATGAGGGAGCAGGGCATTCCGGCTGCGATCTCTTATTCAGCAGGAACGTTTATTTGCAACAACACGATGTACGCTCTGCTTGATTACATCCGTGTTCACCAGTTGCCGATGGTTGGCGGATTTGTACATTTTCCGGCTTCGGAAGAGATGGCCGCCCTCAAGCCAAGCATGCCTTCCTTGTCGCAAGCGACGATGCTAAAGGGCTTGAAAGTGATGATACATACGCTGCTGCAATGAGACTTTAACAGCGTTGCGCTACTTGGCGAATCTGATTAAAGTCAGAAATTTAGTGTCTGCCGTCCGTCAAATGAAACGTAACCTGCGCTAACGAAACTGGGACACGCTATTCGAGCATAATTGAGGCGTAAAAAAATCTAACGAAACTACAGATCGCTATTTGACCGAAATAAGGCCTGAACATGGCAATTCGGACCAAATAACGATACCTAGTTTCGTTAGAATGTGAAGCAACGCAATTATAGCTAAATAACGATACCCAGTTTCAATAGGACTCGACGATGCGGTTCTACGACCAACTCTGCTTTGCTTGTGGTGATCAATATTATGAAGCCTGATACTACCTAGTATCAGGCTTTTCCTTTTTTGCGGAATTGGTAAGGAGAGATATCCTTGTATTGTCTGAACTGCTGTATGAAGTAGCTTGAGCTTGAGAAGCCGACCTCCAGTGCGATCTCGGTCATGCTCTGATCTGTCGTCAGCAGGAGCTTCTCTGCCTCAGTAATGCGGATATAGCTCAGATAGTTGGTGAAAGTCTTGCCCATGATCGCCTTGAACCTTCGGGAGAAATAGCTGTAGCTCATATTGCACAGACGGGCTGCGGTTTGCGCATTTATATCATTCTTATAGTTATAGTCGATATATTCGAACACCTTCTGTAGCATCTGGTAGTCGCTATCATTCAAGGAATGAACCACTTCCCAGTTCCAATGCTGCTGTTGACGGGGCTGTCGTAGAAACCACAGGAAGACGCGGCAAATCAGCGTACGTACGGCAAGCTCAAAGCCAAAGCTCTTGGCGCTGAATTCATTGTAAATCTCCCAGATCATGTCCGGGATCGGCGTATCTCTAATCTCAGAAGCTGTGAAAACACGCTGACTGCTAGACTCAGCCAAGGTGAACGGCAGAATATATTTAGATTCTAAAAAAGTCCGGGAAGTCGAGTATAGGATCTCTGGATCAAACTTGACGACGATATAGGAGAGCTCTTGATCCAGAGAATATATCGAATGTGTCTCATGGGAATGAATCAGGATTAGGTCGCCCTCACTTAGGACATATGCTTCGCCTCCCGAATAAACCTTGGCAGTCCCGGACAGCAAATATAAAATTTCAATATACAGATGCCAGTGTGACGGCACAATGCAGCGCGGCTCTCTGCCATAGTGGATCATACTCTCATAGGGATAGTGGATCGACCCGTCCTGGGTTCGGTTGGATTCAAAATAAGGCTCGTTCATCATCTCATCACCTCGAACTGAGTTGCTCCGTATTCAAAAACAGACCTTTGAATCATCAAGAACAAATATTTGATATTTTTAAGTAGCTTCATTGTATTACTTCTTCTATGATTTTGGTATCTTTACTTTACCCAATGATTTGGAAGGAGGCATTATATATGGAAAATATTGCGTTGCAACTCTATTCCATTAAAGAACTAACAAGCGAGGATTTTCTTGGTACCCTAAAAAAAGTAGCGGAGATTGGCTACGACGGCGTTGAGTTTGCCGGATATTTCGGCACTTCAGCGGAGCAGCTTAAGAAGTCGCTGAACGAATTCGGACTACGGGCGGCTGGAAGTCATATCGGTATACCTGATCTTACCGAGAGACTAGAAGAGATGATGGATTACTCGTTAACCATCGGTAGCCCTTATATCATCTGTCCTGGTCTTCCTGAGGAGCTGCATGAGAATGCGGATAGTTATAAGCGGGCCGCGGAGATGTTTGATCGGATTGGGGAGCGCTGCAAAGAGCAAGGGATTCGCTTCGGCTATCACAATCATGGCATTGAATTCCAGAGGCATGACGGGTTGACAGGCCTGGAGCTGCTGGCCCAACATACCTCGCCTGAGCATATGTTCTTCGAACTGGATACATACTGGGCAGAATATGCCGGGTTCCGCGCTGCGAACTGGATAGAATCCTTCGCAGACCGCTGCCGAATTCTCCATATCAAGGACATGAAGAGCAAGCAGGATCAGCGCAATACGGAGATCGGCACGGGTATTCTCGATTTCGAGACAATCACGGCGGCCGGCAAGCATTTCGGGATCGAATGGTACACCGTCGAACAGGAGGAATACGAGATTCCACAACTGGAATCAATAGAAGCTAGTCTTCGCTATCTGCGACAAATATTATAAATAATCCTATTCTGTATCATCGCTGATTAGATTGGACCCAACGGATTAACGTTGGGTTCAGTGGACGGCGAGAGGCTATACGCTGCGACTATTACTTAAAATTGTGAAATATAATATTTTAAAGAGAGAATGTAGGAGGAGAATACTACATGGGTAGAACGATCAAAATTGGAATCATAGGTAGTGGAGGAATCGCGGGAGTACATGCACGTACCTACAAAGATATCGAGGATGTCGAAATTGTAGGTGTGGCTGATATTTTTCCGGGACGGGCTGATCATTTTATTGAAAATTGGGGCCTGCAGCAGGCTGTAGGATTCGACGACCATCGTAAGCTGCTGGAGCTGGACTTGGATGGGGTAAGTATCTGTACGCCTAATGCCGCACATTACAAGACGACACTGGATGCGCTGCATGCTGGTAAGCATGTCATGGTCGAGAAGCCGATGTCGGTGACACTGGAGGAAGCAGTGGGTATGGTTCAAGCTTCGAAAGAAGCTGACAAAATGCTCAATATCGGTTTTCAACCACGATATGATCCGAACATGGGTCTCATCAAAGAGCTTGTGCAGAGCGGACAGCTTGGCAAAGTATATTACGTAGAGACCGGTGGAGGGCGCCGCCGTGGCATGCCGGGAGGAACCTTCATTCGCCAGGAGATTTCGGGTGCGGGCGCGATGGCCGATATCGGCTGCTATTCGCTCGATTTCGCCTTGAACACATTAGGATATCCTAAGCCACTGACGGTGTCGGCTTATACGTCGAATCACTTTGGCACCAATCCGAAATATCATCCAGAGGCAGATCGATTTGATGTCGAGGATTTCGGGGTGGCGATGATCCGCTTTGAGAATGATATCGTGCTTAATTTCAAGACCTCTTGGGCTATGCATATGGATTCGCTTGGAGCGACGATGTTCCTTGGCACGGACGCAGGTCTTAAGGTACTGCCTAAGAGCCAGGGACCTTGGGGAGGCGTATGGGATGGCCATGTTGGCGCGGTATCACTGTTCCATGATATTCAGAGGCATCACACAGAGAGCGTTATTCCTTTGATTGAACATGAGATAGATGTCTTCGCTGAGAAAATCAGAGATTTTGTGCGTGCACTTCGCGAGGGTGGGCCGGCTCCGATTCCGGGAGAACAAATTGTTCGCAACCAGGCCATTCTGGACGGAATTTTGCGCTCGTCACAGACAGGACGCGAAGTCGTGATCGACATACCGGATTTCTAATCGTCGTTGGCAAATAAGGAACGAGGTGCTTGTCGAGGAGTTATCTTTTTCTTCCAAATGGGACATCCTGTGGAAGAAGCGAAAACATCTACAGGAGGAAGAATCCGCACAATGAAAAAACAAGTCATCTGCCTGAGCATCCTTGGTTCTCTAATGTTCGGAGCTGCACCTATGAATCCAGCTTGGGCCAAATCAGAGGAACTGCAAATCAAGACGGTGATCATCGATTCCAAGGGAGCTGAGATTGGCACAGCCGTGTTGACGCAAAAAGCAGACGCAGTCCATATCCATATTGAAGCTAAGAATCTCCCACCGGGGGAACACGGCATCCATTTCCATGAGACGGGAAAATGCGATCCTCCAGACTTTAAGACGGCTGGGGCTCATTTCAACCCGCAAGGTAAGCAGCATGGATTCAAAAATCCGAAAGGATTCCATGCGGGCGATCTGCTTAACATTACGGTTAAAGCCGACGGGACGGTAAATACCGATCTGGAGAGCAAGACGGTGACACTCAAGAAGGGTGCCCCGAATTCTCTGCTGAAGCCAGGTGGCACTTCACTGATGATTCATGAAAAAGCTGATGACTACGTTACCGATCCGTCCGGTAATTCTGGAGCACGGATTGCATGCTCGGTAATTCGTTAGTATTTTGAGCACCTTCCTACTAAGCAGCTAAACTTACGGTTTGGCTGCTTTTTTTAATGCATGCAAGAAGATTTGATAGTCGCATTTATTCCAATAATAGGTAAAAATGCTCATATATGTTCCGTTCTGATTGTTTTATACTTGAAGGGACAACCAGGTGCCTAATTGGCAGCAGTAGCTCATTAGAAGGGAGGATAGATGTTCTTCAGCTGACGGAGCGTGGACCCGCAAACATAAGAATCAACCGAAAATAAAAAGGAGTGATTCGTATGTCTAGCAGTATCCGCAATATAAAATTGTTGTTCTATAAGTTGGGATTATGCCTTCTGGCACTGCTTCTCGGCTTATCTTTTACAGAGACTATGGTAATGGCCTCGTCTGTGACACTAAGTCCGATCAGTGACTCTTATGTGCATCAAGGCAACTCCTCCTCCAATTATGGAACCTCCACATCTTTGTACGTTAAGGATGATACGGCGAGCTCTCGCCAAGCCTTCATAAAATTTAATCTCTCCGGAATTTCAAATGTTACGAGCGCGAAGCTCAGAATTTACGGAAGCTCATCATACAATACGGTTCTATCCGCCTATCAGACTGCGGATAACTGGAATGAATCGACGATCACCTGGAACAATAAGCCGGTCCAGGGAAGCTTAGCTGGCAGTGTTCCGATGAATACGACAGCAGCCTATTATGAAATAGATGTGACCAACTATGTAGCGGCAGAAGCGGCCGGAGACGGCATTGTCTCCTTCATGCTTCAAGAAAACGCTGGCAAGTACACAACACTGAACAGCAGGGAAAAGGGCGTGAATGGACCGGAGCTTGTCATTAGCGGCAACAGCACTCATCCTGGTGGTAATGAGCAGCCTCCTACAGCACCAACTAATGTCACTGGTATTGCGACTTCAGGAACGCAGATCCAATTAAGCTGGAGTCCGGCCGAGGCTAACGGCGGAGTTGCGGGGTATGAAGTATTTCGCAATGGGAGTCTGGCAGGGGAGACAGCGGGTGTCTTTTTCCTGGATAACGGGTTGGGTCCGGATACGATGTACAGCTACTACATTATAGCTAGAGACAGTGCAGGTAACCGTTCAGCACCCAGTAGCACGGTGATGGTTAGAACGCTGGCTGATTCCGGCTCGACTCCGATCTGTAGTAACGCGCTGAACAGCAGCGTCGCTATTCAGAATGCAATGCGGACGGCAATCCCCGGCGATATTATTGCGATTGCTCCAGGTACTTATACGGGAGTAAAGGCGACAAGTGGAGACCCCGGAGGACAAGGATTGTTCTATTCCGGTCAAAATGGCACTGAAGCTGCACCGATCCTGCTAACGAGCTGTGACCCGGACAAGCCAGCTGTGCTGAAAGGGGTAAGCGTGAATGACGGGTCTTACGGCATCCATTTAACCGGAGATTATTGGCAAATCCGCAACATTGAAATCGATACAGCACAAAAGGGGATCGTCATTGATCATGGCAACTATAATCTGCTTCATAGCCTTAAGATACATCAGATCGGTGATGAGGGTGTTCATTTTCGCGATGGCAGTTCGTATAACAGATTAGAGTATTCCACGATCTATGATACGGGCAAATATCAGCCGGGGTATGGGGAAGGTGCTTATGTCGGATCGGATTCCAGCTCCAATTATGAGCATCTGGTGTACGACAACGTGATCAGCCATACGGTGTTTGATGGCGGGATCACAGCGGAACATATTGACATCAAAGAAGGGGCAAGTGGAACGATTATTGAGTATTGCACCTTTAATGGTACGGGCATCAGTGGAGAGAATAGTGCGGACAGCTTCATTGATGTCAAAGGCGTGAATACGATCATTCGCTATAATCAGGGCTATCGCAACGGTAATTCCAACATCAAAGATGCATTCCAGGTTCGAACTCATGGAACGGCGTATCCGACCGGGATGAATAATTCTTTTGAACATAACACGATCAATCTGGATGATTCAGTTGGTTATGTCGTGTATGCCACCAGTGCGGCAACGGGGACGACAGCCCATGATGATGTGCGGATTGGCGGCGGCAACCTGTATAACAACAACGTCAATAAATGATCTATGGATGGCGACCAGAAACGATAAAATCCGCCCAGCTTCTTCGCTGCAGCGGATTTCATGTCAAGCTGTTGATTATTCCTTATCCGTATCGGTAAATGCAGCTGGTTTTGCGACCCATTCATCAGCTTCAGGCTCAATATCGACGCCTTGCTTCATTTTCTGCTTCTCCTGTAATGAGTCGCCGGAAGGGTCCATTTCATTCCGAAGCTTCGCTTCATCCTGGGAATGATCTTGATTGTGGCTTGTCATAGGCTGGTTCCTCCTGTACATGCATCATGCATAGATATTTGTGAATTCGAATCTAGTTTATTATTTTCAATAAATGTAATATTATACAAGCATGAGACATCCTTGATTTAGACATAACACATCTTCCCATGTTGTAGTTCATTCGGCACAAGCGGCACATGAATCACACACACTTAAAGGAGGAATTGCGATGTTTCAGACAAGGACGAGGGTTAACACCCGAACAGAGCTCAATGTTTACGCACAATTTTCAGCAACAACTGATTCAACAACAGGGTCCAGTCCAAAACGGAGTAAAAGGTACAAGGCACTTGTCAGTCTGGTCATTGCCGTCTTATTGGCTGGTGCAGGATCAATCGCGCCATCACAGAGCACCTATGCAGCGGGGGAGAAAAAGCCTTTTCCACAGCAGGTGAGTTACCCTGGCATTATCAAGCCGAACCATGTCACCCAGAATGCGATGAATCAATCGGTCACCCAGTATTATGATTATTGGAAAGGGAAGTACTTGAAGAATGACCTTAGCTCACTATCTGGCGGATATTATGTCAAAGGTGAAATTACCGGGAATCCGGGTGGCTTCGCAGCCTTGGGTTCTTCAGAGGGACAAGGGTATGGAATGGTCATTACCGTGCTTATGGCCGGACATGATCCGAATGCGCAGACAATCTATAATGGATTGTTCAAGACAGCCCGAGCTTATAAGAGCTCTAATAACCCTAACCTAATGGGCTGGGTCGTTGCCGATAACAAGAATGCCCAAGGACATTATAGCTCTGCGACCGATGGAGATCTCGATATCGCTTATTCCTTGATTCTCGCTCATGAGCAATGGGGATCGGACGGTTCGATCAATTACTTGCAAGAAGCGAAGCAAATGATTACGAATGGTATTAAGGCCAGTAATGTAACGTCGAACAACCGGCTGAACCTGGGCGACTGGGATGCGAAGAATGCGCTCAATACAAGGCCTTCTGACTGGATGCTCAGTCATCTAAGGGCCTTCTATGATGTGACTCAGGATCCGGTATGGATCCAACTGATCGATAACCTTTATTCTGTATATAATGATTTCAGCAATGCCTACTCTCCTACAACAGGTTTGATCTCAGACTTTGTCGTCAACAACCCGCCCAAACCTGCACCCGAATGGTATCTCGATGAATTCAAAGAGACAAATATTTATTATTATAACGCCAGCCGCGTTCCGCTCAGAATCGTCATGGATTATGCGATGTATGGGGACCCGCGCAGTAAGGCGATCTCGGACAAGCTGACAGGCTGGATAAAAGGCAAGACAAACAATACTCCTTCGAAAATAAAAAATGGCTACAAGCTGAATGGGACAGAGGTCGGGGATTATGCAACGGCGGTATTTGTGTCTCCTTTCATCTCTGCAGCGACAGCCGATAGCGGTAACCAAGCCTGGGTCAACGCTGGCTGGGACTGGATGAAGAATAAGAAGGAGGATTACTTCAGCGACAGCTATAATCTCCTTAATATGCTGTACATCTCCGGCAACTGGTGGAAGCCCGGCTCAGCCGATCAACCAGCTCTGCCTAATCTGGCTCTGAACGCAGCAGCAGTAGCTAGCTCCATTGAGGGTATCAGCTTTGAAGCGGACCGGGCCATTGACGGCAACTTGCAATCCAGATGGGCCAGCAGTGAAGGCAGCGACCCGCAGTGGATCTACGTTGATCTAGGTACTGTTAAGGCGCTCGGTAGTGTGAGACTGCATTGGGAAGAGGCGTATGCGGTCAAATTTAAAATTCAAGTCTCCAACGACGGTTCGAACTGGACGGACGCATATACCGAGACGAATGGCAGCGGGGGAGTGCAGGAAATACCTCTGAACAATGTGTCGGCTAGATATGTAAAAATGTTTGGTACCGAGCGGGGAACCCCTTACGGTTATTCACTGTATGAGTTTGAAGTCTACCCACCGAACTGAAACGTAGGCTTGTGTAGCAATAGATTAACATATTATTAGTTATGTAAACTATATTCGACTAGGTATAAAACAATAGTGGATTCGCATTAATTAATCATATTAATTAAAAATAATTAAAAGTTATAGCACAGTATGTGATCGTTAATTATCAACAAAGGGGGAGGCCTCAAAGACAGGCTTCCCCTGATCCTTACAGCACAAAATATAAGATAGATATGGATACATAATATATTTCATTAATGTTATTAAATAATAAAAAAGTTATGATTAATATAATGAAATTAATGTCGATTTCACTCGAAATGAATCATAATGATGACGTATATGATCGATTTATGTTACCATAATAATAGTTATGTTAACTAAACTATTGATCCCTTTGCCATTAGCAACACTCTACACAAAAAAGAGCAGGCCTGGCTTCTATTCAAACCAGACCTGCTCTTCTACAATCATCTTCAAATCATCAATATCTCGCGGATCTCTTGCTCAGACATACTGGATATTGATTGTTGTCCTGGCTGAATGATCTCGTCGATCAGATCCTTCTTCTTCTGCTGCAATTCATACATTTTCTCCTCAACGGTTCCTTCAGTTAAGAGACGAATAATTTGTACCACCTTGGTCTGCCCGATACGATGGGCCCGGTCTGCAGCTTGCTGCTCAACAGCTGGATTCCACCATAGGTCATACAGAATGACAGTATCTGCCCCCGTTAGGTTAAGTCCAGTACCACCAGCTTTCAGAGAGATCAAGAAGATGTCTTTCTCTCCTTCATTGAACCTGTCACATAGATCAATCCGTTCGGAGGAAGGAGTTTGTCCGTCCAGATAGAAATAAGGAATACTGCTATATCCAAGTTCACGTCCGATTAGACCGAGCATCTGTGTAAATTGCGAGAAGATCAGCATTCGCTTCCCAGAGCTAAGGCATTCGTCAATAATCTCAAAGAGCTGATCGAACTTGGCCGACCTGCCCTCATAATCCTCAATAAATAAGGAAGGATGACAGCATAATTGACGCAGCCGAGTGAGCCCGGCCAGAATGCGGATCTTATTCTGCTGGAAGCTGTCTTCGTTAAGATGCTTCAGAGTCTCTTGCTGAAGCTGAGCGAGATAAGCTGCATACAGCTTCTTCTGATCAGGCAACAGTTCCGAAGCTTGCACCGATTCAATCTTCGCTGGAAGTTCACTTAGGACATCTGTCTTCAGTCGGCGCAGCAGGAATGGCTTAATTCGATTAGCGATGCTCTCCCGCGACAGATCATTAAAGGTCTGTCGATCCCGGAACAGGGCAGGGGAGACCGCGTCGAAGATAGACCAGAGCTCCTCAAGCGAATTTTCGATGGGCGTTCCGGTTAGTGCGAATTTATGCTTAGCTTGCAGCGCCTTGACGGCATGAGCCGTTTGTGTCGTATGATTCTTGAAGTTCTGCGCCTCATCCAGAATCAAGGTATGATAAGCCTGTTCGGTATACTGTTCAATATCCCTGCGCAGCAGTGGATAAGAGGTAATAATAATATCGAATCCATCTTGCTCCTGCAGCTGACGAACCCGCTCGTTCTTACTGCCATCAATGATCATACTCTGTATCTCTGGAGCGAATTTTCGCAGTTCATTCCGCCAGTTGTAGACGAGAGAAGCAGGGGCCACAATAATCGCTGGCAGCTTATGCTCACGGATTTCCGGCAGTACCGAGACGAGGAAGGCGATGCTCTGCAGCGTCTTGCCCAGCCCCATATCATCGGCAAGAATACCGCCGAAGCGATACGTAGCGAGCGTCTTCAGCCACTGATACCCAAAGACCTGGTAATCACGCAGTACAGGAGCAAGGTTTGGCGGCAGCGCAAACTCCAGATTGTCGGGATTCTTCAGGTTCGACAGAAGACGGCGCAGCGACTTCTCTGGTTTTAATAGCTCCCGATAACGCTGCTCATCCAGGAGATGGAATGAACTGGCCAACGGCACTCGGAATCCATCACCATTTTCGTTGAACTGGAACTTGCCCGAATCCTGGACGAACTGAATCATATGCTTGAATTTCTCGTCCGACAACGGCATTAGGGAACCACTTGGCAGCTTGTAGTATTTACGCCTGACCTCGATCGCCTCGATTAGCTCGCGGATTTCATTATCGGAAATGCCATTCAATTCGAATTTGAATTCAAGCCAATCTGTACGCTCGTCCCAAATAGCGGAGATTCTCGGCGGAATAGTTGGACGCTCAATCCTTACCTTAACGGCCGTTGTGGCAAAGATATCAACGAACTGTTCCAACCTCGGCACAGTATAGTAGAGAAAATCAAACTCCGCATTTTCATCATCCAGGAAGAAGCCACTCTCCGTTCGCACAAAAGAACTCTCATCCATCAGCTCAAGGATTCGCCGCTCCTGGTCTTCGTCACGAATAAGGATGAGATCGGTTCCCCGCTGTAGATCCTGATCCTCAAGCGGGTTAATGACAACATCTCCATATTGGAATTCCAACCCCGCCAGCAGGCGGTTCTTCAAACGGTCCAGATACAATCTGGCCTGCAAAGGCTTCCGTACAATCCGATCTGTGATGGAATCATCGATCTTCACTTCACCAAGCTTCATCAGCCCTGGCAGGGCTTTCTCGATGAACAGAGACATCTGCTCCGCACTCACGCCGACCCTAGCTTTGCGGTAGACCCGTAACAACTTCTTAAGTTCATGGAGTTGTAGGCATTGCTGCGGATCAAGTGTTATCAGCTCGTTATAGATTAGCGCCATATTATAAGAGTCGAGAATTGTAATCTCATCCAGACCTTCGACCTCAAAAGAATAGGAATCATCTTCATCAGAATGCCTGATCGCATATTGGATAGGCAAAGGTCTGTCTGATTCGAAGAATCCTTTGTACAATATGCCACCCGCCTCCAGCTTGACGGAAGGGCAGGAGCGAAGCAGCGCCAGCAGATCATTCCAAGCGTAGGGCGGTATGACAAGGCCGCGCTCTTCGGGATATCCGGAACGAAGATGATAATGATCAGCCATCTCATGTAATAAATGCTCGTTCCGTTGAATGTCTATCAGCTTCTGTATAATCGCGGACACCTCAGCGGGGAAGTTGTGGAGCTGCGGATCATAGGTGAAATTGGGCGTAAATGTATATTTACCGCCAAGATTGATTTGCTCCAGGAGTTGCTTAATATTTTTTACAATATATAGACGCTTCGTCCCCAGCTTCATCTCTATCGAGAATATTTGCTTCTCATATCCGTACGAATCCAACCTCAGTATAAATTCAGCCTCCAGACGCTCTCTGGCATCGAAATACGATCCAGTCCGTGTCAGGCGGGTCTTGCTCTTGCCGAACAGCCCCATAATATCGCGCATCAGCCGCGTATCCTGGGCCGTGCTGCGATGTGGTGCTTGCCGCATATCCCGTTTCAACGGAGCAGCTAAATTAGTACCCATCTGTTTCGGTGCCAGATCATGGCGGCCAGACGATTGTTCGGTATGGTTCTGTATTTTATAGGCGCCTATCATCACAGCTGCGATATGCGGGCAGTAATTGCCGCTCGCGGCAAAAGCCGGGCAAGTACAATCAGCGGTTAATGCACCGTCCGGATAGATCGCCAAATTCACTTCATATTCATCCGTTCCCGATACATTGGCCTCATAAATTTGTTGGTCCGTGTTCTGAAGCGTGTAGGTAACCTTGCCAGCCTCATAATAAGTCTGTCCTGCCTCATAGGCCGCTTTGCCACAGAACATATGTATCGCAGTCTGAGTTAATAAATGTCGCATCGCTTTACATCATCCTCTTACACTATCTATCACATTAATGATAAACAAGTTCCCCTATAAAATAAAGCAAGGCCGGCACCACGGTTCGGGTGTCAGCCTTTTGGCGATTTGAATTCAACAATCGGTTTAATGACTTGCATGATTAATTTGATCTTCTCCGGTGGACAATCTTCCAGCATTTCTATAATTTCATTACGCAGATAGTCATTGGATAGCTTATTAGTACCGCTCAGAATATACTCTGGCGATTCCTCAAGCACTACGCATAATTGAGATAGCCTGTCCAGATTAATAGGGGTCTTACCACGCTCAATCTTGCTTATATATGCGTTGGAGACGTCCAGTTTCTCAGCCAGCATTTCTTGCGTAATTCCTTGTTCTTCTCGGGCATGCTTAATGCGTCTGCCGATCAGGGAATAATCGAAGCTCATGTTCATCACCTACATGAATTGTAGCAACCTTAGTTGATCTATAACATGCATATGAAGTTTAATTGAACTTATAAGTTAACAATAGTAATATATAGGTAATTAACCTTTATATATTTATATTCTCCCAAATTATTGTATTTATGTTTGGCTATTCGAAGGAGATCATCCCATGGTGACTAATCACAGAGTCTCGCCAGGTCAGGAACGATCTGTGCCGCATAAAGAGCTATTTGAGAAGGCGGAGTCGTTGTTCGCTTGTGGCATGTGGCAACCTGCAACCGAATTATATGAGAAAATAATAAGCATGAGTGACGATAGAGCGGTGACGGATGAGGTCATCATGAGCTATTTCCGGATATTTTACATGACTTGCGAGACTCAGCCCGGCAATACGGGGGAAATGCTGCGGTTCATTCCTTTTCGTCATCGTCTGCGCGATGAGTATGGCTTGGAAGGGCTCTACTTGCTTGCACGAAACTATGCTGTGCTTGATCGCTGGGATGAGGTTCGGCAATATGTCGCTGAAATGCTAACGCGGGCTGAATCATTGTTCAAGAAGCAGAACGGGAACTGGTTCCGGCGCAGGCTGCCTTTTAGACGCTCCATAGCGAATTACTATGGACAAGGTCTGCTGATGATGTCTGAAGCGTACGAGTCTGAAGAGGCATACGCTGAAGCAAGGGAATGTCTCGAACGCTGCTTCGCTCTGCCGCAGATTCATGATGCTCTGCCAGATGACAAACTGGAGGCGGAGCGCTTCTCATTGTTGGCTAAGGGGAGACTACTGGGGCTAGAGCTTAAGAACGGTCAATTGGACCGGCTCCCGCAGCTTGTCGACTTGATGAATGAATATCCGGTACTGAGAGTAGATGGCTTAACAGCCTCGTTAGTTGCGGCTAATAAATACGAATTCTCCTTCGATCCCTGCTTAAAGGACATGCTATACCGATTTGCGGATTCTTCCCCGGCATTTATGCTGAGCGGTGAGAATCAGATTAGAGATCGCGATCGGTATAGTAGAATGTATTATCAATGTGCGGTATATTGGCTGAACGGAGGCGAGTGTACACAGGGTGCGACGCAATTGCTTCGCAGTATTAAGCTGAACTTATACCTCAAGAATCAGCACCAGCTACTGGCCTGTCTCATACTGTACGAGAAGCATATCCATCATATTCCGGATAACATTAGCGCGGATATTATGAAGTGCTGTGAAGAGCGGTCCAAGGAGGTTAAGATACGCTTCCCCTGGAAGCAAATGCTCTTATAGACCATTCAAATAGGTCCTTCGTTGATCACAACCCTCTCCATGCTGAGAGTCTGACTGTTGGTACAAGCACTTACAGAACTTTTTATAAAATAGGAATTACAAAATAGATGTTGACCTTCACGTTACGTAAAGGTGTAGAGTGAACTTGTCAGGAGGGAAACAGATGGAATACACCATTCAAAAGCTGAGTCAGCTAGCTGGAATCAGTACAAGGACATTACGCTATTATGATGAGATTGGCATTCTTAAGCCGGCAAGAATCAACTCATCGGGATATCGGATCTATGGGGCAGCCGAGGTTAACCAGTTGCAGCAAATTTTATTTTTTCGCGAGCTCGGATTACCGTTGGATCATATCAAACAGGTGATTACAGACCCGTCCTTTGACCGGATTGCAGCGCTGAAGCAGCATCGCAGACAGCTCCTTGACCGCAAGCGGCAGCTAGACTTGCTGATTGCGAATGTAGATCATACGATATCCGAAGCGGAAGGGAGAATAACGATGACGGATCAAGAGAAATTCACCGGATTCAAAGAACAGTTAATCGCTGAGAATGAGCGGCAATATGGGGACGAGATACGAGAGAAGTACGGCGCTGATACGATCGATAAAGCGAACGGGAAGCTGCAAAATATGACTGCTGGGCAATATGAACGAGTGACGGCACTTGCCGATGAAGTGATCGCGGCTTTGCTGGAGGCGTACAAGACAGGTGATCCGGCGGGGGAGAAGGCTCAGCACGCTGCCGAACTTCACAAAGAGTGGCTGACCTTTTACTGGGACGCCTACAATAAAGAAGCCCATGCCGGCATAGCGCAAATGTATGTCGATGACGAACGATTCCGTGACTATTATGACAAGCATCAGACTGGGTTGGCCCAATTCCTGCGCGACGCCATTCATGTGTATATTAATGGAACTTTGTAGTAGGAATATTGTCCGCTTCGAGACAAGTAGGTTATGATGGGGAGAGTGAATTATAACCCTTGATCGAGGTGGAATAGATTGAAGAAGGTTGCGGTAATTGGTGGAGGAATTACAGGATTGTCCACGGCTTATTATTTGCACAAAATCATTCAAGAACGAAAGCTTGCTGCGGAGATTGTACTGATTGAAGCGGATGAACGATTGGGTGGGAAGATCCATACGGTGAAGCGGGATGGCTTCATTATGGAGGTCGGGGCCGACTCGCTTGTTGCCCGCAAACGAAATGTAGATCCGCTGATCGATGAACTGGGACTGCGAGAAGAAGTTGTCTATAACGCTACGGGTAAATCCTATCTGCATACTGAAGGTAAGCTGAAGTTAATACCCGAGGAGGCGGTATTTGGCATCCCGCTCAGTCTCCAGGCTCTGGCGGAGAGCGAGCTGGTCTCGGCAGAAGGCAAGGTGGAGGCGCTCAAGGACTTCTATACGACGAATGAGACGTTCACGAAGAACGATTCGATAGGCCTGTTCCTGGAAGCTTTTCTTGGCAAGGAGTTAGTCGAGAAGCAGATCGCTCCGGTACTATCAGGTGTATATTCCGGCAAGCTGAATGAATTAACGATTGCTTCCACGCTGCCTTATCTGTTGGATTACAAGAATCAATACGGCAGTATTATGAAGGGACTTGCTGAGAATCGCCAGACCTTCAAATCGCAAGGGGAGAAGAAGTTTCTTTCCTTTGCAGGTGGCACTTCAGCGATCATTGAGCGGATGGAGCAGGCGCTGCCAGATATCGAGTGGATGAAAGGCTGCAAAGTGAGCCGTGTAATACGAGACGGAGAGCAGTACACGCTGGATTTGAAGGATGGTCGCAGCTTGGTGGCGGATAGTGTTGTTCTGAGTGTGCCGCATCAAGCGGCTCAGTTGATGCTTGCCAACGAGAGTCTGAACGAAGACTTCGCAGAATTGATCGGCAGTTCCCTGATCAGTGTATATATGGGCTTTGAAGTAAGCGATGAATTGCTTCCTGAGAATGGAACGGGCTTCATCGTTGCCGATAGCAGCGGCATGAAATGCCAGGCATCTACATGGACCAGTCGCAAATGGACCCACACATCGACAAATCATCAGCTGCTGGTTCGCTTATTCTATAAAAGCTCTGGCCCACACTATGAGCGTCTGCAAGGCTTATCTGAGGAGGAGATGCTGCAGGAAGCGATGTCCGATCTGCAGCAGAGCATCGGTCAGCTGCCACAGCCGACAACCTATGCAATTACGCGGTGGATGGATTCTATGCCCAACTATCATTTACGGCATCATGAGGTCGTCCAATCGTTGGAGCGTAAAGTTGCGCAGCAGTATCCCGGGATGTTCCTGGCGGGTTGCTCTTATTACGGCGTAGGTATCCCGGATTGCATCGCCAACGGTGAAGCAACCGCAGCTCGAGTGGCTGAACTGCTATAGTATTGACTATCCCACCAGTACATGATAAAGTTTCAAAAAAGCAATGACCAAGACAAGTGTTCCAAAGTTCGCGGTGCAGAGAGAGAATCCCACAGGCTGAGAGGATTCTTCCGTCGAAGGAGTACTTCCCGACTTGCGAGCTGTAACGGGATAACCGTTACCGGGGTTCGGCCGTTATCCGAAGAAGAGGACAATGATACAGATGAGCGATAAGTTCAAAAATCCGGTTTTCAGCACCGAGAAGGTTGGATGAAGCTAGGGACTGAGGAGCGAAGCGTACATAGTGGGTACGTGAGCACCGGAAGGCCCGGGTGAATTCAAGATTCGATGCCGAATTTACTTCTTGAATTACTTCGTGATCAAAAGCGGACTTTTTGAACTATCATCTAAGCGTCATTGTCGAAATAGGGTGGTAACACGACACATTCGTCCCTAACGAATGTGTCTTTTTGCTTTTTATAACAAGGAGGTTGTTACAATGCGACAGAGCACTTTACTATTGAACACGTTACGAGAATCGCCTGCGGAAGCGGAAGTGGCGAGTCATGAATTGTTGCTGAGAGGTGGCTTTATCCGGCAATTGGCGGCTGGAATCTATACATATCTGCCGCTAGGCCGGCGAGTATTACGCAAGATTGAGCAGATTATTCGTGAGGAGATGGAACTGACCGGAGCCCAGGAAATACTGATGCCAGCACTCCAGCCTGCTGATCTCTGGAAGGAGTCAGGACGGCATAGTGTGTATGGTCCTGAGTTGATGCGTCTATCTGACCGCAATGAACGGGAGTTCGTTCTGGGACCTACGCATGAGGAAGTTATTACGGCTTTGGTGCGGGATGAGATTAATTCATATCGGAAGCTTCCGGTTACGCTGTACCAGATTCAGACGAAATTTAGAGATGAACGTCGTCCGAGATTTGGATTGCTGCGCGGACGGGAATTTGTGATGAAGGATGCTTATTCCTTTGACACAGATTGGGAGGGATTAGATCGTTCATATCGGAAAATGTACGGGGCTTATGAGCGTATTTTTGAGCGTATAGAGCTAAATTACAGAGCGGTGGAGGCAGATGCTGGAGCGATTGGCGGCGAAGGGGAGACCCATGAATTTATGGCTTTGGCCGATATTGGCGAGGATACGATTGCATCCTGTACTTGCTGTGATTATGCAGCAAATATAGAAGCTGCCGTTGGTAGGGATGGAGCTGAACCCGTTGTGCCTTCGTCCGAAGTGCTACCGCGCGAGAAAATCCAAACTCCAGGAATCCGTACCATTGACGAACTCATTGACGGCTTGCAAGTGGAAGCTCAGCAAATCATCAAGACACTTATTTATAAGGCGGATCAACAAATTGTCGCTGTATTAGTCAGAGGCGATCACCAGGTTAATGAACTGAAAGTGATGAAATATTTGAACACCGAGAGTCTCGAGATTGTCGATCCGGGTGCCTTACATGAGCTTGGGCTGGCGCCTGCCGGTTCTATCGGCCCTTGCGGAATCCATATCCCTGTGCTTGTGGATCAAGAGGTTGCTAGTATGAGTGAAGGTATAGCAGGGGGCAATGAAGCCGATGTTCACGAAATTCATGTGCGCCCTGGACGGGATTTCAAGCTAGAGCAAGTTGGCGACTTCCGAAACGTTGTAGAGGGAGATCATTGCCTGAATTGCCAGCAGGGGCGGTTGAAGTTCTCACGCGGGATAGAGATGGGTCATATTTTTAAGCTTGGCACGAAATACAGTGAGAAGCTGCAGGCTCATTATTTGAACAGTGCCGGCAAAAAGGAACCTATGATCATGGGCTGCTACGGTATTGGAGTATCGCGACTTCTCTCTGCTATCGCTGAACAACGTCATGATGACCGAGGAATGATCTGGCCCATGTCGGTGGCTCCATTTCAAGTCCATCTGATTCTGATATCCAGCAAGAATGAACAGCAGACTCAAGCTGCAGACAGACTATATGCGGAGCTTGCACAACAAGGGATTGAGGTATTGTATGATGACAGGAATGAGAGTGCAGGCGTTAAATTCAAGGATTCAGAGCTGATTGGCATTCCGCTGCGGATTACAGTAGGCAAGAACGCTGAGCAGGGGGAAGTCGAGTTGACCGTTCGTAAGAATGGGCAGAGTGAGCTTGTCTCCATTGACGAGGTCGTTAATCAGGTTAAGAAAAAGGTTAAGGGTTAGAACCCTACTAGGAGGTTGTTAACCACGTGTTGTTCCTGCACGGACTGAAACAGTTGCAGGAATGCACTTATTTCGGTAAAAACTGCTGAGATAACAATAGATGTATCAACGCAGTTTATATGCTTCAATCAGCTTATAACAGGAATCAGGGTTTCAAGCCGCATCAATTATGATATGCCTATCGTAAGGATAGGCTTGCTTGAATCATAGGAAAAACCTATTGTTTTTATAATATTAACGGAATAGTCTTATCATAAATTCGATATTATACTCAATTTACGATCTTGTGTCGAAATTTCCAAATTTTAAGCAAATAAATAGCATGCAGGAACGAGGGCAATTATGGAAACGAAAATAGGCGTTTTAGCACTGCAAGGGGCAGTGAAAGAGCATATGAACATGATTCATGAAGTTGGTGCAGTTGGCATTGCCATCAAACGAAAAGAACAATTAACCGGTATAGATGGCATCATTATTCCTGGAGGTGAAAGCACAACAATAGGGAAAATGATGAGGAAATATGGGTTAATCGAGGAGATCCGATCGTTTGCTATGTCTGGAAAACCTATATTTGGAACTTGCGCAGGTCTGATTGTACTTGCCAATGAAATAGATAGTGGTGAGGAAGCTCATCTTTCTCTCATGAATATGAGAGTATCCCGCAATGCCTTCGGACGGCAGAAAGAAAGCTTCGAAACTGTTTTATCGATAAAAGGTATCCCTCAACCTGTCCGGGCCGTATTTATTCGAGCTCCTCTAATCCAAAAGGTAGGTATTGGTATCGAGGTTTTAGCAACCTATCATGACCGAATTGTAGCAGCAAGACAAGGGCTTTTACTCGCGACCTCCTTTCACCCCGAGTTGACTGATGATACTTCATTACACTCCTATTTTTTACAAATGGTTCTTGAATCAAGAAGTAGCGTGAAAGGGTGAGAGACGGATGAAACCGAAAACGAATGTTCTACATTTGCCTGTATACCAGCCGGGGAAACCAATTGAAGAAGTGAAGCGTGAATTGGGTTTGACGGAGGTGATCAAGCTAGCCTCTAATGAAAATCCATTTGGTTGCTCGCCAAGTGCGATTGAGGCAATCCGTGCAGAAATAGAAAACATCCATTACTATCCGGACGACGAAGCTGGTGCATTGCGGCTCAAGCTGGCTGAGATGCTCGATGTTCAGCTCAATCAGATTATTATGGGCGCAGGGTCGGATGAGGTGATTCTGATGCTGGCTCGAGCCTACTTGGTTGCCGGGGATGAAACGATCATGTCGATGAACACTTTTCCTCAATACAAACATAATTCAGAGATAGAAAACGCAGTCTGCATTGAGGTCCCGCATAAGGAAGGAAAACATGATCTCTATGGCATACTGTCAAGAATGAGTGAGGGAACCAAAATTGTCTGGATTTGCAATCCCAATAATCCGACGGGAACGATCGTTAGTCATTCTGAATTGGAGCGCTTTCTGCGCCTGATTCCGCCGCATGTGCTCGTCGTGGTGGACGAAGCCTATTCCGATTATGTCACGCATAAAGATTATCCGGACGGGCTTCGTCTGTTGAAGGACTATCCTAATCTTGTTCTTCTTCGGACATTTTCGAAAATATATGGGCTAGCCTCCATGCGAATTGGATACGGGATCGGACACCCTGATGTGATCCGTACAATCAATCAGGTCAGGGAACCGTTTAATACGAGTCGATTCGCACAGGCAGCAGCCTTTGCTTCGCTGGAAGATCAGGCATTCGTCGAGAGATGCCGTATGCACAATCGGGAAGGGATCATTCAACTCTGTTCAGAATTTGACAATATGGGATTACGTTATTTCGAACCGCACGGCAACTTTATCTTGGTTGATGTACAACGCCCGTCCAAAACCATGTTTGATGAGTTGCTTAAGAGAGGCGTTATCATACGGGGAGGTCATGCGCTGGGTTTTCCAACCCACATCAGAGTAACAGTTGGAAGAGCTGAACAGAACGATAAGTTTTTAAGAGCGCTGCGAGAAGTAATGGCTATTGTTGCTCAACGATAGAGAATGACTGAAAGTAGAGTTTGTCCATAGCAGGAAGGAAACGGAAATAGAGAACGGTTTTATGATTAAACGTAAGAAATAAGGACAGATGGAGAAGGGAAGAGAAGCTGCGATGGCTGAAAAAGAATTTGGACCGGGGCATCTTGCCCTGCCGGAAGATGACGGGAAGGTCGCGCATCTTCGTGGCTTGCAGATCCCCAGCATCGGTCTGGCTGCAACTGACGGCACTACTGTTGACCTTGCAGAAGGCGGATTAACCGTTGTCTACGTGTATCCGCGTACAAGCCCCGCAGTCGGCGGTGCTCTGGAAGGATGGGATGCAATCCCCGGCGCACGCGGCTGCACTTCGCAATCATGCGCATTTCGCGATCATTTTGCCGAGCTGAAGGGTGTGGGCGTCGAGCGGCTGTTCGGTCTTTCGACTCAATCCACGGACTACCAAAAAGAAGCCGCCGAGCGGCTTCATCTGCCGTTCCCTCTGTTGTCAGACAGTTCACTCTCTCTTTCTCGTGCTCTGGAACTTCCACTTTTCGAAGTGAGAGGAATGACACTCATCAAAAGGCTAACCTTGATTATCGATAATGGAAGGATTGAGCATGTGTTCTATCCAGTGTCTCCACCGGAGCGAAATGCCTCGGATGTAATGGCGTGGCTTTCATCGAGAAGAACCTAAACCTGTTACATCAAAGAATGATGTGTGTATCCCAGAAAATGCTACAAGACCGTTTCAGCAAGTCGATATATGCCTTCCACGATAAGCCTTTCGTCTACCTTGGCAAAGCCTAATACCCACCCTTTGCGTCTACTCTCCAAGCAATAGGAATGAAGTTGGTGTACCCGTACTCCGCCCTGAAGCGCTCGGAGGGTCATCGTATCCTCGTCAAACGATTCATCCGCTTCCAGCAGTACATGCAAGCCGGTTTCAATCCCTCGCAACGTGAACTTGTTTCCGAGACCACTGGCCATAATCGCCTTCTGCATGATTTCATGACGGCGTCGATAGATATTTCTGGCTCGTCGCATATGGCGCATAAAATACCCGTGCTCGATGAAATGTGCCAGTGACACTTGTTCCATGATCGGGAGATGGCGATAGGTGAATGCTTGCACGCGAGCCAGCTGTGCAATGGCTTCGGCAGGTCCGATAATAGCGGATATGCGAATGCCCGGCATAGTCAATTTTGAGAAGCTCATTAAATAGAGACAATTTTGTGGAAGTTGGCTAAATAAAGTGAGCATCGGGTCTCCGCGGTACCGGAATTCACTGTCGTAATCATCCTCGACAATCCATGCACGTTGCTGAGCGGCTCTATGCAAAAGCTGTTGCCTGCGTGGTTCTGATAACATTACACCTACGGCACACTGATGAGCAGGGGTCACAAGGATGAGCTTTGCTTCAGAGGGTACCTTCTCTACTACAAGACCGTGCTCATCAACAGGAACTGGAGCAACCTTCATTTGCCGGTATTTCATCGTCATCCAAGCAACGGGATATCCAGGGTCTTCGACGGTTATCGTATCACCCTTGGTCAAAAGTGTTTGTGCGATGAGATCAATACTATGCTGAGCTCCGGATGTTAGCAAGATTTGATTCGTTTGAACATGAATCCCACGTTCTAGTGATAAATAACGTTGGATCTGTCGGCGTAACGGCTCAAAGCCATAAGCATCCCCGTAGAACCAGGAAGAAACATTGAATTGGGAAGAGGCATTCAAATACGATTTGCGCCACGCTTTTAACAATTGCGTATCTACAAAAGGTTGATAGGGACTAAAATCGATGACCGATCCCTGGTTATCCTTACTTCTAAACCAGTGTTGCGACTGTTCGACCAGCAAAGGCAGTTCAGGAAGCTGTGGCGGATCAAGCGAGGGAGCGTATTTGTCATTGATCTGAATCCAATCATTAACGCGTGTCCCCCCGCGTCCTGATGTTACCGTATAACCACGGGTTAGCAGTTCATCATACACAATTTGGATGGTGGAGCGGGACACTCCCAACTGCTGAGCGAGCTCTCGAGTGGGCGTCAAGAGCTGCCCTGGCTTCCAGACTCCATTGTTAATATGATCGATGGCCTGATCGAGCAATTGCTGCCACAGTGGTCTTTTATCGTCTCGGTTTACTTTCAGCAATTTGATCCCCCCTTATATGTTGAAGTGCTTTAGTGATTTTGGATTGTTCAAAAACGCAAGTTTTGGATGGATATAACCAATCCATTTATTGATATACTAGCATAGTATTCTTCTTCTATGCAATGCCGTACAGTTTTCGCATAGAGGAAAGTCGATGTTCAAAAGAGCCGAGGAACGTGGTTTATAGTCGCTTTGACAAACTTGTTGATCAAAATCTTAGAGCGGGGTGATTCGAATGGCATCTATTGAAATTCTTTCATTAAATGTGGGCATGCCCACACAGGTCCAGTTTCAGAAGAAAGACGTTTCTACGGGGATATTCAAAACGGCTATATCCGAAGCTTTGTATTTATCTTATCTAAACTTTGAAGGGGATGGGCAGGGGGATCTCGTTCATCATGGAGGCAGGGAGAAGGCTGTATGCGCCTATCCTTACGAGCACTACCCATTTTGGGAAAATGAGCTGAAAATACCGTTAGAGTATGGCGCCTTAGGGGAAAATTTAACGATAAGAGGCTTGTTGGAAACCGATGTCTGCATTGGGGACGTTTTTGAGCTTGGTAAAGCAATCGTTCAAGTTAGTCAGCCGAGACAGCCTTGTTACAAGTTGACGATTAGGCACGGTGTACCGGATATGCTCTTGAAGGTACAACAAACGGGCTACACAGGATTTTACTTCCGCGTCCTGGCAGAGGGGGTTGTCTCTAAAGACGACGGACTATCGCTTCTTCATCGTCATCCTAAGGAAATTACAGTTTCATTTGCCAATCGGATTATGCACCGAGAGAAGGATAATATCGAGGGCATCAGACAAATCCTCGAAGTGGAAGAATTGTCCTTGAATTGGAGAAATACGTTTCTAAAACGTTTGGCGGGAACCGAGACGGATTCTCGAGAAAGACTTACAGGCAACACGTAAGGCAATGAATCTGCAATGTCGTCTGTCCCTGGCCAAACACCCATCCATGAAACTTCGTTTATTCACGTCGCTAATGGCGCGTATTCTGCAATGAAGAAAGGAATTGAATCCATAATGAATCGTATTCGTTCTGAACAGCTTTACCGGGAAGCACTTCAGCATATCGTCGGCGGCGTCAACAGCCCGTCTCGTTCATTTAAGGCGGTGGGCGGCGGAGCACCCGTATTTATGAAGAGGGCCAGAGGCGCTTACTTCTGGGATGAAGACGGCAACCGCTACATCGATTATTTGGCGGCCTTTGGCCCGATCATTACTGGACATGCCCACCCTCACATCACAGCGGCGATCACGCGCGTCGCTGAGAACGGCTTGCTATACGGCACACCTACCGAGCTCGAAATAAAAATGGCATGTATGCTCAAAGAAGCCATCCCTTCCATGGAAAAGGTCCGTTTCGTCAATTCCGGCACCGAATCGGTCATGACGACGATCCGCATCGCACGCGCTTATACGGGCAGGAGTAAAATCATCAAATTTGCTGGCTGCTACCACGGCCATTCGGATCTTGTGCTCGTTGCGGCGGGATCTGGGCCTTCCACACTGGGGATGCCGGATAGTGCAGGTGTGCCGTTCAGCATCGCGCAGGAAGTCATTACCGTTCCGTTCAACGATTTGGACGGATTGCGTAAAGCGCTGGATACATGTGGCGAAAATGTCGCTGCCGTTATAGTCGAGCCGATCGTCGGAAATTTCGGTATGGTTATGCCGAAACCTGGCTTCCTCGAAGGGCTTTGCCGAATGGCGCATGATAACGGTTCGCTCGTCATCTACGACGAAATCATCGCCGCTTTCCGCTTCCATTACGGCTCCACTCAAACGTTTGCCGACATTGCCAATCACGAGGCTATTAAACCGGACCTGATCGCGATCGGTAAAATCATCGGCGGCGGGCTGCCGATCGGCGCTTACGGCGGCAGTAAGGAAATTATGGAGCAGGTCGCACCGCTCGGCCCCGCTTACCAAGCGGGTACGATGGCCGGCAACCCGGCTTCAATAGCAGCCGGCATAGCTTGCCTGGAGGTTCTGCAGGGCGAAGGCGTTTATGAGGAAATGGATCGCCTTTCGGCTAAGCTCGCGGAAGGATTGCAGGCTTCGGCATATCGCTATGACGTGCCGTTGACGATCAATCGCATTCGCGGCTCGCTGTCCACCCATTTTTGCGATCATCCAGTCACCAATTATGATGAGGCGCAGGATACGGACGGCGAAGCATTTGCCGCTTTTTTTCGGCATATGCTCGATCGCAACGTCAATCTGGCACCGTCGAAATACGAAGCTTGGTTTCTGACGACGGCCCATACGGAACAGGATATCGACGACACGCTTGAGGCGGCCGAAGCCTCCTTTCGCGAAATGGGCAAAAAATAGTGACGACAGTACGATCGCCGCTTTTGGCTTTGCAATCTGAACTTAAGATACGAGGAGTGATCCAATGAATCTACAAGATCGTCTGTTCACGGTCGAACATCGCATCCGCGAAGCTTGCGGGCGATGCGGCAGAAGCGAAGAGGAGATCCAGATCATAGCTGTGACGAAATATACGACGATGGAAACCGTGGAGCAAGTATTGTTGTCTGGTATAGGCCATGTCGGCGAAAGCCGTACGCAAGAAGCTCAATCTAAATGGGAGGCCTTTCATCCACGAGGAACGTGGCATTTTATCGGTCATTTGCAAACCAATAAAGTAAAAGATGTTATCGGTAAATTCGAGTATATACATTCATTAGACCGCTTATCTTTGATGAAAGAAATAGAGAAGAAGGCTGCTGATTTGAATGTCGTCGTAAATTGTTTTATTCAGGTTAACGTTTCGGGAGAGGAAAGTAAACAAGGACTTTCTCCGGAAGCTTTCTTTTCATTTGCGCAGGAAGTTGCGCGGATGAAACAGATTCGAGTCGTGGGGCTGATGACGATGGCTCCATACGAGCTCGATGCTGAAGCGACTAGACCGGTTTTTAGAGAATTGAAACGATTACGCGATGAACTTAATGCAAGAGATATTTTTTTCTATCCTGTGGAACATCTTTCCATGGGAATGTCCAATGATTTCGAAGTTGCGATCGAAGAAGGGGCTACCTGGTTAAGGCTTGGATCGGTATTAGTTGGAAAGGAATCGATTCAGGGGAAGGAAGCTTGACATGATGAGGATTGGATTTCATCGTTAGGAGGCACATGAGTCATGATGAAAATTGAGAGTCGCTTGGCTCAAATTGGATCGCAGAACGATCCTCAGACCGGAGCGGTAAGCTTCCCGATCTATCCGTCCACCGCATTTCGGCATCCCCGCCTTGGGCAGAGCACAGGCTTCGATTACTCCCGCTCGAAAAGCCCGACGCGCGCCGTGCTGGAAGCGGCGGCGGCAGATCTGGAAAGCGGGGATGCGGGCTTCGCAACAAGCTCGGGCATGGCCGCGCTGCAGATCGTCTTCTCCTTGTTCAGTACCGGAGATCATTTGCTCGTGTCGCTCGATTTGTTCGGGGGAACCTACCGTCTGCTGGAGCAGGTGATGTCCAGATTCGGCGTGACGGCGACCTATGTCTATATGAAAGATCTGGATGCGCTTGAATCGCACCGCAAGCCGAATACGAAGGCGGTGCTGCTCGAGACGCCCACCAACCCATTGATGGTAATTACGGATATTGCCAAGGTTGCGGCATGGGCGAAGCGCAGCGGTCTGCTCACGATTGTGGACAATACGCTGCTGACACCGTTTTTCCAGCGGCCAATCGAGCTTGGAACGGATATCGTCGTTCACAGCGCAACCAAATATTTGGGCGGCCATAACGACGTACTAGCGGGTCTCATCGTGACGAAGGGCGAGAAGCTGTCCGCTGATGTGGCGTTCCTGCACAAATCGATCGGCGCAGTGCTCGCTCCCCAGGACTCTTGGCTGCTGATACGCGGCATGAAGACGCTGGCGCTGCGGATGGAGCGTCATCAGGCGAACGCAACGAAGGTCGCAAAATGGCTTAAGGATCATCCTTCCGTGGAAGAGGTTTATTATCCGGCGCTGCCAGATCACCCCGGATATGAGATTCAGAAGGCCCAGTCGTCCGGCAATACGGGCATTTTCTCCTTCAGAATGAAGGATGCCCGTACGATCGAGCCGATCCTGCGCCACATTAAACTGATCGCTTTTGCGGAAAGCATGGGAGGCACAGAATCCCTTATGACATACCCGGCGGTGCAGACGCACGCAGACATTCCGGAAGAAATTCGCCGCGCGGTCGGCGTGGATGACCGGCTGCTGCGGTTTTCCGTCGGACTCGAGCATGCGGACGATATTTTGGAGGATCTGCGGCAAGCGATCGAGGCTGCGGAACAGGAAATCAGCAGGAAAAACGGATTGGAGGAAAACGCATGAAATACGATTTCGACAAACGCATCGACCGGACGGGGACAGCCTCTTACAAGTGGGATCAATCCGAGAAGCTGTTCGGGCGCTCCGATATTTTGCCTTTGTGGGTGGCGGACATGGACTTCGAACCCCCGAAGGAAGTCGTAGAGGCAATTAAACATCGAGCGGAGCATGGCATTTACGGGTATACGATGCGATCGCAAAGCTATTACGATGCGATTGTCGGATGGCTGTCGCGACGCCATGGGTGGCGAATCGAGCAAGATTGGCTTTCATCCAGCCCAGGAGTCATGCCTGCCCTGAGTCTGGCGGTGCAGACGTTCACGCAGCCGGGAGACGGCATTATTTTGCAATCGCCGGTTTATTATCCGTTCTACAATGTCATTCGAATGAATGGGCGGGAGGTCGTGAACAATCCGCTAATCATTCGGGACGGCCGATACGAGATGAATTTCGAGCTGCTTGAAAAGCAGGCCGCAGCCGGGGCGAAAGTGCTGCTGCTGTGTACGCCGCACAATCCGGGCGGACGCGTGTGGACGCGCGAGGAATTGGAGCGGGTGGCGAAAATTTGCACAAAGCACGGATTGCTTGTCGTCGCGGACGAAATTCATCAAGATCTCGTCTTCTCCGGGCATAAGCACGTACCATATGCCTCCTTGTCCGAGGTATGCGCGCAGCACTCCATTACCTGCATCGCGCCGAGCAAAACGTTCAACTTGGCGGGCTTACAAGCGGCGGCTGTTGTCATACCGAGCAAGGATATCCGGGATAAATACAATACGGCGCTCAAAACGCTGTACATCCATATAGAGTCGTACTTTGGATTAACTGCGACCGAAGCAAGCTATGCGCACGGCGACGAATGGCTGGACCAGTTGCTCGTCTATTTGGAGGGCAATCGCAATGCGTTGCTCGCCTACGTGAAGGAGCATTTACCGCAGATAAAGGCGATGTCGCCGGAAGGAACATATACGGTATGGCTGGACTGTACGGCGATCTCGGACAAGCCTGCGGAGCTGAAGCAGCTCATGTTCGACAAGGCGGGCGTCGCCTTCACCGAAGGCTCCGTATTCGGCGAACAAGGAGCCGGTTACTTGCGCGTGAATCTGGCATGTCCGCGCGCTTTGCTGCTGAAGGCGCTGGATAAGTTTGCCGGAGCGATTCAGGAGGAGAACGCAACCCGTTCATAATAAAAATAGACCACAGGAATCCTGGTGATTCTTGTGTTTTTTTTTCTACCTTCAAGACTGGGATGATGGGACTTGAGAATCCACAGGGTTTTATGGATTGCTCAAATACATCGTTTTTGGATATATAGAAACAAACCATACTTTGATAAACTGACGTTGTGTTACTCAAACACGTGGGTATACAGACTACAAGCCCGCATTCACTATCGTACAGTGTTCGCATAGAGAGGGAGGGAAGATCATGTTTAAAGTTCTGGTGTCAGATCCAATAAGTGATTTTGGATTGCAGCAGTTGACGCGTGCTGAAGATGTGGAGGTCGCCAAAATAACGGGGCTGAGCGAAGAGGAGCTCATTTCTGTCATTCATTCCTATGATGCGCTGCTCGTCCGTTCTCAAACGAAAGTGACTAAGCGCATCATAGAGGCAGGCGTTCGCTTGCAAGTCATAGGTCGGGCAGGAGTTGGGGTGGACAACATTGATCTGGATGCTGCGACAAGCCGAGGGATTGTCGTGGTCAATGCACCCGACGGCAATACGGTCACGACGTGCGAGCATACCTTTGCGATGATGATGTCACTCGCCCGGCATATTCCGCAAGCCTATACCAAAACCGTTGCTGGGCAGTGGGATCGAAAATCATTCCTTGGCGTTGAATTGCGAAACAAGACGCTTGGCGTGCTTGGACTGGGCCGTATCGGGATCGAAGTAGCTAAACTCGCAGCGGCGTTTGGCATGACCCTTATTGGCTACGATCCTTTTCTATCGGAGGAAAGGGCGGAAAAACTGGGGATCAAGCTGGCGACCGTAGATACCATCATACGGACAGCTGATTTTATAACGGTGCATACGCCGCTGACGGATGAAACGCATCATATGATTGCGAGGCAGCAATTCGATGTCATGAAACGGGGAATGCGGATTATCAACTGCGCGCGCGGGGGAATTATTGACGAGTCGGCGCTTGTTGAAGCGCTCGATGAAGGGATTGTGGCAGGCGCCGCCTTCGATGTATTTGAACACGAGCCTCCGGCGCCGGATCACCCATTCCTAAGGCATCCCAAAATCATCGTTACCCCGCACTTGGGCGCGTCCACTTTGGAAGCGCAAGAGAATGTCGCTGTTGATGTTTCTGAACAAGTGATTCATATCCTGCGAGAAGAACCGTTTAAAAATGCAGTCAATATGCCGACCGTTCCATCCGACCTGCTCAATCAATTACAGCCCTGGTTCACCTTGTGTGAACAATTGGGGAGATCGCTTGTCCAGATGACAGATGGCGCCATCCGAGAAGTCACGGTAGAATGCGCAGGCGAACTTGCGGATTTGGACACATCGCCGCTCATCCCTTATGTGCTCAAAGGGATACTATCTCACCATCTCAGTACGGAACAGGTCAATATCGTCAATGCCATTCACTTGGCGAAGCTGCGTGACATTCACCTTACGGTACGAAAATCGTTGTTCACCGAGAGCGCGTCCTGCGAGATTACCCTTCGACTAAAGACGACCATCGAGGAGAGATGGGTGACAGGGACATTACTGCCCGGCGTTGGCGGACGTCTTGTCCGAATTGGTCCCTACCCGGTTGTGCTTCCATTTGAAGGATATGTTTTATTGATTTCACAGCAGGATATGCCCGGCACCATTGGACGGGTGGGAACATTACTTGGAGATAGCGGCATAAATATTGCCACGATGCAAGTGGGGAGAAACGAAATTGGCGGTTCGGCAGTCATGATTTTAAAAATCGATAAAAAAGCATCAAGGAACGTAATGGAGTCCTTACTCGCGATACCGGAAATCAAGCGCGTGCGGGAAATTTCTTTTGACGAGCGTGGTGAAGAAGGAGGGGCGCAGCCATGAGCAATTTAGTTGAAGAGAATCTCAAAAGCGTAAGACAGCAGATGGAATTAGCTTGCCAAGCATCGGGGCGTAAAACCGAGGACGTGAAATTATTGCTAGCGACCAAAACGGTAACGCTTGAAAAATTGCAAATGGCGATGCAGGCGGGGGAGGTTCTGTTTGGGGAAAACAAAGCCCAGGAGCTTCGGGACAAATTCCCGCTTATGCAGCAATATAATCGGGTGGAGTGGCATTTTATTGGGCATTTGCAGACCAATAAAGTAAAGGATGTCGTCAAATATGTGACGCTCATTCATTCTGTGGACCGTTTGAAATTGGGGCAGGCCCTGTACCAGCAGCTCATCAAAGAGAACAAGACGATGGATATTTTGGTGCAAATCAATACGTCCTACGAGGAAAGTAAATTCGGGGCTTCTCCTGAAACAGCACTAGAGTTGGTAGAACAACTGTCCCAGTTTGAAACTTTAAATATAAAAGGTCTGATGACGATTGGCAAACTGAATGCGACAAACGAGGAGACCCGGGATTGCTTCCGGCTTTTGAAATCCATACAAGCCCAAATTAAGGAAAAAAGCTTCCCCCGTGTAGAAATGGACGTACTCTCGATGGGCATGTCCGGTGATTTCAAGGTAGCCATTGAGGAAGGAGCGACAATCATTCGCGTAGGGACAAAAGTATTCGGAGAGCGTTATTTGCCGGACAGCTATTACTGGGACGAAAATGCACGTCAGGACGAGTAAAAGGGGGTGAGAAATAATATGAACACATCAATAACCGCGCGGCGTGGCCGCGACTTTATATCACCGACAATCGCAGCTTTAATCTCTGTTATCGTCAACTACGGCGGAACATTTATTCTCGTGTTTCAGGCGGCAAAAGTCGCGGGATTAAGTCCCGAAATGACCGCTTCCTGGATTTGGTCGATCTCCATTGGCGTGGGTATAACTGGGATCTGGCTAAGCTATCGCTACCGGGAACCGATCATTACAGCCTGGTCAACGCCAGGCGTGGCATTTCTCGTATCGGCTTTAGCAGTAACCCCGTATTCGGAAGCCGTTGGCGCCTATATGATCTCTGCGGCAGGCTTTGTTGTTTTAGGTTTATCAGGCATGTTTGAACGTTTCGTCCGGCTTATTCCGCCGGGCATCGCTTCTGGGCTATTGGCAGGTATTTTACTGCAGTTTGGCATTTCAGCCTTTGGCGGAGCGAAAGTGGATCCGCTGCTTGTCGTTGTGCTGTTTGTTGCTTATGTCGTGCTAAAACGGTTTACTTCCCGTTACGCTATTGTGGGTATTTTGGTTATCGGACTGCTTTATTTGATCCTGACGGGAAAAGCAGATTTCAGCAACATCCAATTGGCCATTGCATCACCAGTATTTGTCGCTCCGGAGTTTTCATTACAGGCTTTATTGGGTGTTGCCTTGCCGCTGTTTATGATTACTTTAACAGGACAATACATGCCCGGTATGCTCGTATTACGCAATGACGGGTTCAAGACAAGCGCGAATCCGATTTTGACCGTAACGGGTTTGGGCTCACTCCTTACAGCGCCGTTTGGCTCGCATGCTTTTAATGTGGCAGCCATTACAGCAGCGATTTGCACAGGAAAAGACGCGCATGAGGATGCGTCAAAGCGTTATATTGCAGGCATTGCTTGCGGCATTTTCTACACGATTGTCGGTATTTTTGGCGTGACGTTGGCTGCGCTGTTTTTAATTCTTCCTGCAACCTTCATCGCTACATTAGCAGGATTGGCATTGCTGGGTACCATTGGCGGCAGTCTCGCTAATGCTTTAACGGAGCCAAAGGGACGTGAGACCGCATTGATTACGTTTTTAGCAACAGCTGCAAATGTGACCTTGCTTGGCGTCGGCGGCGCATTTTGGGGACTTGTCGCGGGGTTGGCTGCACATTTATTGATTCATGGGAAGTTTCGTAAGAAGCAATACCGGCTCAGTGATGTACAACGAGCCGAACAAAAATAACAGGAGGCGTGAACATGAATACGAACATGAACACAGGTACAGAGCGGGTAAAAAGAGGGATGGCGGAAATGCAAAAAGGCGGCGTCATCATGGACGTGATGAATGCCGAGCAAGCCAAGATTGCAGAAGCGGCCGGAGCGACAGCCGTTATGGCGCTGGAGCGCGTGCCTTCCGATATTCGCGCAGCTGGCGGAGTAGCCCGCATGGCTGATCCGACCATTGTGGAAGAGGTAATGAAGGTTGTATCGATACCGGTGATGGCCAAAGCCCGCATCGGCCATTATGTAGAAGCCAAAGTGCTCGAATCGTTAGGCGTAGACTATATCGACGAGAGTGAAGTGCTGACGCCTGCAGACGAAGTTTTCCATATTAGCAAGAATGAATTCACCGTTCCGTTTGTATGTGGTGCTAAAGACCTTGGCGAAGCGCTGCGCCGCATTCAGGAAGGATCCGCCATGCTTCGCACGAAGGGCGAACCAGGGACAGGTAACATAGTGGAAGCGGTACGTCACATGCGCTTGATCAACGGTCAAATTCGCAAAGTGCAGGGTTTGTCTAAAGACGAATTGTACCACGAAGCGAAACTGCACGGCGTATCGTATGACTTGCTGCTGCAGGTTCACGAATCCGGCAAGCTGCCGGTAGTCAACTTTGCCGCAGGTGGGGTGGCTACACCAGCCGATGCAGCGCTAATGATGCATCTGGGCGCTGACGGCGTCTTTGTAGGATCAGGTATTTTTAAGTCGGATAGCCCTGAGAAGTTTGCGCGCGCGATTGTTGAAGCCACGACACACTATGAAGATTATACGTTGATCGCTAGTGTATCGAAAAACTTGGGGACGCCAATGAAAGGAATTGAAATATCCAGTTTGCAGGAGCATGAACGGATGCAGGAACGCGGTAAGTAACAGTGTATGAGAAAGCGGTGGTTAACCTGAAAAAAAGTTATTTATTTCCTACCTATAATAAGTTCCCGCTCACACTGGTGAGAGGGCATCGGACAACCTTATGGGATGATGAAGGGAAATCGTATTTGGACTTTATGGCGGGACTTGCGGTTTGTAATTTGGGTCACGTCCCGGAGCGGGTAAAAACGCGGATTCAAGAGCAAATGGATCAATTATGGCATGTGTCCAATTTGTTTCATATCCCGATTCAAGAAGAGCTTGCCGAGAAGCTTGTGACCATCAGCTGTGCGGATCTTGTGTTTTTCTGCAATAGCGGCGCTGAAGCAAACGAAGCGGCGATCAAATGCGCTCGCCGGTATCACCAGCGTGTGCTGGGAAATAACCGCTACGAGATTATTACGTTTGAACAATCGTTCCATGGCCGCACAATGGCTACTTTGACAGCTACCGGACAAGAGAAGGTCAAGGATGGTTACCTACCGTTGCCGGAAGGGTTTGTGCATGCACGCTTTAATGATATTGAGAGTGTAAGAAATAGCATTACGCCCAAAACAGCGGCTATTATGCTGGAGTTGGTGCAGGGGGAGAGCGGCGTTCATCTTGCCGAACCCAAATTCGTATTTGAGCTGGCTAAGCTATGTGAAGAGGAAGGAATTCTCCTGATCGTCGATGAAGTGCAAACCGGAATCGGGAGAACGGGGAGCCTGTTTGCTTATGAGCAGTATGGCATCGAGCCGGATATCATTACACTAGCGAAGGGATTGGCCAGCGGTTTGCCGATCGGGGCGATGATGGGGAAGGAGAAGCTAAGAGAGGCCTTTTCGGCCGGCAGTCATGCTTCCACGTTTGGCGGTTCACCTCTTCCCATGGCAGCAGGGCTGGCGACCATTCAAATGCTAGTGGAGGACGAAGTTTGCGAACGGGCAAAGTATATGGGGATATATGCCCTATCCAAACTAAAAAAAAATTTGGAAGCTTATTCTATCGTTCGTGCCGTTCGAGGGCTAGGACTGCTGATAGGCATTGAATTTACAGAACCTGTTGCGCCGATCATTCAGAAACTGCATCAGAACGGACTGCTTGTTTTACCGGGGGGAACTCACGTCATCCGTTTTATGCCGAGCTTATACGTAACCTGCGATGAGATCGATCAAGCGATCGGCATTCTGAGCAATGTGTTGGAAGAACGGGATGGCAGCGCAGACGGAGCTGCCCTATAATCAAACGCTGGCAGAGCTACTTGTTTAAAAGGATCTCTGCCAGGCGTTCAATCCCTTCTTTAATGGTCGCTTCATCAACTTTAGCGAAACCCAGCACCCAGCCTTGTCGCGTGCTTTCCAAACCATACTGGCTGAGCGGATAGATACGGATTCCTCTTTCCAGCGCCAGGTTCGTCACGGCAGCCTCGTCAAACGATGGCTCAGCTTCAAGCAGCATATGCAGCCCTGTTTCTGCGCCGCTTAGCGTGAAGTGTTCGCTCAAACCTGTCGAAATGAGGGCTTTCGTCATGGCTGCGTGTCTGCGCCGGTATATATTCCGCACTTTTCTCATATGGCGCATGAAGTGACCGTGTTCGATAAAATGGGCGAGCGTTAATTGCTCCATAATCGGAAGATGACGATAGGTTAGTTCATGGACGCGAGCGAGCTGACGAATGGCCTCTTTGGGACCAACGAGGGCCGACATCCGAATACCGGGAGCGATGATTTTGGAAAAACTCAACATATATAACGTGTTCTGAGGCCGCTGACTGAGCAAAGTGGGAAGCGGGTCGCCGCGATAGCGAAATTCGCTGTCATAATCATCCTCAACGATCCAAAACTGCTGCTCCGCAGCCAAATGCAGCAATTGCTGCCTGCGAGGTTCCGACATAATCACGCCAACCGCACATTGATGCGATGGCGTAACATACACAAGTCTGGATTCAGGGTGAATGCCGTCTACACATAGCCCATGCTCGTCGACCGGGACAGATACAACTTGCATTCGCCGGTACTTCATCGCCATCCAGGCAGCAGGGAAGCCGGGATCTTCGACCGAAACGATGGCTCCTTCATGCAACAGGACTTGGGCGATTAAATCAAGGCTATGTTGTGCGCCTGAGGTCAGCAGAATTTGATCGACCTCCACATGAACGCCTCGTTCAAGCGACAAATATCTTTGAATCTGTTCTCGCAGCGGCAGGAATCCATAGGCGTCGCCGTAGGCCCAACTGTCCAGGTCTGTTTCTGTGGAAGCCTGTAAAAAGGATTGCCGCCAATTATTTAGAAAGTGCTCATCTAAATACGGTTCATGGGGACTGAAATCGATCTCATCTCTGTCATGTTCTTTATTTCCGAACCAGCTATGCAAATGGCCGATGGCGTTGTTTAATAGCGGCAATTCTGGCAGAACAGGTCCTTGGGCTGGAACTTCGTCTACAGAGTGGGGCTTATATGTCCATTCGCTAACTCTTGTTCCGCCGCGGCGAGAGGTTACGGTGTATCCGCGACTGAATAGCTCCTCATACACAATTTGGATGGTTGAACGGGAAACCCCAATCAGTTGCGCAAGCTCGCGGGATGGGAGCAATAATTCACCAGGCGGCCATTTTCCGGTCGTAATATTATGGATCGCTTGGTCAAGCAACTGCTGCCAAATGGGACGTTCGTCATCTCGGTTCACTTTGAGCATCGGATTCACCTCCAACATTTATTTTGAAATTATGGATTGTTCAGATGAATGGTTTATGGATAGTTATTTATAATCCATTGATTGATATACTATCATGAAAATCGTTGCTATTGCAACGCGTTGGTGGAAAGGAAGATGTCTATGAAATTATTGGAACAACAGGACAAAACAATTGCGAACGCCATTTGGCAAGAGGCTACTCGGCAACAGAATAAAATAGAGCTGATTGCTTCGGAGAATTTTGTAAGCCGAGCGATTATGGAAGCAACGGGGTCGGTATTGACCAATAAGTATGCCGAAGGATACCCGGGAAGAAGATACTATGGCGGTTGCGAATATGTGGATAGGGTCGAGGATATAGCTATTCAACGTGCAAAAAAACTTTTCGACGCCGATCATGTCAATGTGCAGCCTCACTCCGGCGCTCAGGCAAATATGGCGGTTTATTTTGCTTCAGTTGAACCTGGGGCTACAATTTTAGGCATGGATCTATCTCATGGCGGCCATCTTACACATGGGAGCCAGGTTAATTTTTCCGGAAGATTCTACAATTTTCTGCCTTATGGCGTGGACGAAAAATCGGCTCGCATTGACTTTGAGTTGGTGCGAAAACTTGCGCATAAGCACCGCCCGCGTATGATCGTTGCTGGCGCCAGCGCCTATCCGCGAACGATCGATTTTGAGCCGTTTGCTCAAATCGCAGCCGAAGTAGGAGCGCTTTTCTTTGTAGATATGGCGCATATTGCGGGAATTGTCGCGGCAGGATTGCATCCTAGTCCTATTCCGCACGCGCACTTTGTTACGACGACAACGCATAAAACGCTGCGAGGTCCAAGAGGCGGCATCATCATGTGCCGCAAGCCGTGGGCACAAGCGATTGATAAAGCGATCTTTCCTGCAGTGCAAGGCGGTCCTCTTATGCATGCCATTGCGGCAAAAGCGGTTGCGTTCGGCGAAGCGTTGCAACCCGAATTCAAATCTTATATCGAAAAAGTGCTGATTAACGCCAAAGTATTGGCTGAGGCATTATTAAATGAAGGGTTAACTGTTGTATCGGAAGGGACGGACAACCATATTATTTTGCTCGACCTGCGCCCGATAGGATTAACCGGGAAAGAAGCTGAAAGCATACTCGATGAAGTGGGGATTACAGCGAATAAAAACGCGATTCCTCATGATACGGCAAGCCCGCTTGTGACGAGCGGCATTCGCTTCGGGACTCCAGCTATGACAACAAGAGGACTGGGACCCCAAGAAATGAAAGAAATTGCTCGGCTTATTGGACTTGCACTTAAAAATCCAGAGCGTTCTGACATCAAGGAGCAAATACGAAGAATTGTGCAGGAAATCACGTTGCAATTCCCTTTATATGAAGGTCTACAGGAGTGATGAGCTATGGCTAATACCTATAATTTTAATGCCGGTCCGGGAGCGTTGCCGGCAGAAGTATTGCAGGAAGCACAAGAAGAATTGCGAAATTATCAAGGGATTGGCGCATCCATTCTGGAAATTTCCCATCGAAGCAAAGCTTACGAAGGCATTCACTATGAAGCGCAACAGTTGATTAAAGAGATGATGGGGCTCTCTTCAGATTATGAGGTTTTATTTCTTTACGGAGGGGCAAGCCTGCAATTTTCGATGGTACCGATCAACTTTTTAACAGAAGGAAAAATAGCGGGGTATGTACACTGTGGGACATGGTCGGGAAAAGCGTGGCAAGAAGCGCAGAAAATAGGGCAGACCCTCGTGTTGGCAAGCGGAGAGAAACAAAGCTACAAACAGATGCCTGATCTAAGCAACTTGAATATTCCGAAGGAGATGGCGTATGTCCATCTCACATCCAACGAAACGATTGACGGCATCCAATGCCGCAGCTTCCCTGATACCGGACATGTTCCCTTAATCGTGGATATGTCTAGCGATATTTTGTCCCGACCCATTGAAGCATCCCGATTTTCATTGATATATGCAGGCGCTCAGAAAAATTTGGGACCTGCAGGCGTTACGATCGTCATTGTCCGCCGCTCTTTGCTGGAGCGCGTTCCGGAAACGATTCCCGGTATATTAAGTTATCGTACACATGTCAACCATCATTCGCTCTACAGTACACCGCCCGTTTTTTCTGTGTATATGGTGAACCTTATGCTCCGGTGGATTGTGAATCAGGGCGGCGTACAAGGTATGGCTGTCCGCAACCAGCAGAAAGCGGAGCTGCTTTATCATGTGCTCGACAATAGCGGCGGATTTTATAAAGGATTGGCTTATAAGGACAGCAGATCGATGATGAACGTTACCTTTCGTGCATCCAGTCCAGAGATGGAGAATAAGTTGCTGGTTGAACTGGAGCAAGAAGGGTTCATGGGATTAAAAGGCCATCGAGACGCGGGGCATTTCCGAGCTTCCATTTATAATGCGGTACCTTATGAGCATTGCAAAGCGCTGGCGGATTTTCTGACTGAGTTCCAAAAGAGGAACGGCTGAATAACCATTACATTTACCTATGATAACGATAAGCAATTTGAGATTGATCATGCTCGTATCCTTTTTTATACTTATAATAAGTAGCAAAGCTACATAAAAGTTAAAGGAGCGAATGTCAATGGCACAAGCAGTTTTTTATCATGCAGGTTGTCCCGTTTGTGTAGATGCGGCGCAAGTGGTGGTTAATTATCTTGACGAATCAAAGATTACTACGGAAATTGTGCATCTCGGTACAGCGCGAAACCGGATCGAAGAAGCGGAGAAGGCGGGTGTTAAATCCGTTCCAGCCTTGGTGATTGGCGGAAATGTCTATCATATCAATTTCGGCGCAAGTCTCGAGGACGTAAAAGGTTAAACATCACAAAAAAGGTGCCCCTAGCGGGGCCTTTTTTTGTCAACACATTTCATTGAATCTGCTTTTATTCGACTTATTTTGCATGTAATATATAAGAGACAACTATCCCGCAGTTACGGGGCACCGTCGGAGGTAAGTAAAATGAATATGGAAGGTACGACAAGCAATGATATTTGACCCTCAGCATCGAAAGGATAATCGCTCAGCGCGCATCGGCATGGCCTTGTTCCGAATGTCCCAGGCGATCAAAAAAGTGACACAGGCCGAAAGCGATACCCTGGGATTATCCTCTGTACAAATCCAGGCACTGCTGTTCGCAGCTTACACACGAAGCGATGTGGCCACGGTAGGCAACTTCGCCAATACGATCGGTACGACTCATGTAACGGCTGTGAAAATACTCAATGGATTAGTGAGAAGAGAACTGATCAATAAATCGCAAAAAGCCGAAGATCGTCGAGTGACCTTGCTCTCTTTAACTTCAAAGGGAAGGGAGATCGTTAACAAGCTTGACAATTGGGGACATCTGCTAGATGATGCGCTCCAGCCTATTCCGGAGGAGTTGCTGGCGCATTTCGAGATAGGGCTTGGCTCTATTATTTCTACCTTGCAAAAGGAGGGGCATCTCATTGTATCGGAACCCTGTCTAGGTTGCATTCATTTTCTCCCGAATACCGGCGATATAGCAGCGCCTCATTATTGCAAGATGATCCAAAAGTATCTTACCCACGAAGCCTCACTCCAAGAATGCCCCGAACATACTTCCTCATTCAAAGTCTAGAATGGCAGTGGATGAACGCCATCCTTGCATCTGGCTTGATTTCCTTCTTCTTTATCATAGGTAAATCCTATCGTTATTATATAATTAATTGGATTGAACAATGATCCGGCTCAATTTATGATTAATGATATTGATTTTGATATCTCGTTTCGAAAGGAATTGAACAATAGGATGGATCATCGTCGTACACCGTTGTTTACTGCTTTGATAGAACATGCGAGTCGAAACCCGATTCCTTTTCATATACCAGGCCATAAAAAAGGAGAAGGGATGGAATACGGGTTTAAAACATTTCTGGGTGAAAATGCCTTGTCTATCGATTTGATTAATATTGCGCCATTGGATGATTTGCATCAGCCTACTGGCGTGATCGACGAAGCACAGCGTATGGCTGCTCATGCCTTTGACGCAGATTATACATTATTTTCGGTGCAAGGAACGAGCAGTGCGATTATAACGATGATCATGTCTGTGTGTGGGCCGGGCGATAAAATTATTGTGCCGCGCAACCTGCATAAGTCGATTTTATCTGCAATCATTTTTGCCGGAGCCAAGCCTGTATTTGTCACTCCTGAAAGAGACAAACGATGGGGGATCGACCATGGCATCTCTATTCGTTCAGTGAAGAAAGCGATTGAAAGGCATACGGACGCCAAAGCGGTGCTGGTAATCAATCCAACCTATTTCGGTGTATGCACCGATCTGAAAGCCATTGTTGATTTAGCTCATGATTACGGCATACCAGTACTTGTCGACGAGGCGCACGGGGCATTGCTTCACTTTCATAACATGCTTCCGTTATCTGCCATGCAGGCTGGAGCAGATATGGCTGCAACAAGCATGCATAAGCTTGGCGGATCGTTGACACAAAGCTCGTTGCTCCATATCAAAAAAGGGCTCATTCAGCGTGAAAAAGTACAAACCATCTTTAGCATGCTGACAACAACATCCACTTCCTATATTCTTTTGGCTTCCCTAGACGCAGCACGGAAACATCTTGCTATGAACGGCTCGGAAATGGCAGCAAAAGCGATTCAACTGGCAGAATACGCCAGAGGCCAAATCAACCAAATTCCCGGTCTGGCTTCGTTTGGCAGGGAGATTCTGTGGACGGATGCGGCCTTTGACTTCGATCCTACGAAGCTTACCGTACATGTCCGAAAGTTAGGCATTACCGGATATGCAGCAGAAGAATGGCTGCGTAAGCATTTCAATATTGAAGTAGAACTGAGCGATTTGTACAACATTCTTTGCTTAATCACACCAGGTGATTCGACAGAAACGGTAGCTTGCTTGCTGGATGGTTTAGCTGAACTTGCCAAAGCTCATCAAAACCCAAAAGCGGAAGCTGGAGCCATTGATGTCAAATTACCCGAAATTCCGCTGCTTGCTTTGACGCCGAGAGATGCCTTTTATGGGGAGGTCGAACTTATTCCTTTTGAGCAATCTGCCGGGCGCATTATGGCAGAGTCCGTTTATGTGTATCCCCCGGGTATTCCTATTTTACTGCCTGGGGAAGTCATCGCGGAACAACATATCCAATACATTCGTGAGCATCTGGAAGTCGGTTTGCCTGTAAGAGGACCACAAGATTTAACTGTAAAAAACATCAAGGTAGTTATCGAAGCCAGAGCGATTTAGTTAAAAGGGGGGCATCTATTCTATGAATCTCAGCGCAAAAAGAAAGGATTCCTGTTCCATAGCGGCATTCGAACAAGCCAAAAAAGTGATACCTGGTGGGGTCAATAGTCCTGTTCGCGCATTTTCATCGGTCGATTTAACGCCTGTTTTTGCAGCAAGAGGTCAAGGGGCGCGCGTATTCGATATCGACGGCAACGAATTTATAGATTATATAGGATCGTGGGGGCCTTTGATCCTTGGTCATGCTCATCCTGAAGTGGTAGAGGCGATCAAGGAAGCAGCGTCTCGCGGAACCAGCTTTGGCTTGTCGACGGAGATTGAAATCAAAATGGCTGAATGGATATGCAAAAGTATACCGTCCATTGAAATGGTGCGTATGGTGAATTCCGGTACGGAAGCTTCGATGAGCGCATTGCGATTGGCAAGAGGGTATACAAAGCGGCAAAAAATCGTAAAATTTCAAGGCGGGTACCATGGACATGCCGATGCGCTATTGATCAAGTCAGGCTCGGGCGTCGCTACCCTGGGATTGCCGGATAGTCCGGGAGTACCCGATAGTGTTGCTGCCCATACGCTTACAGCGCCCTATAATAGCATGGACAGCGTCCGCTTCCTATTTGAACAATATGGAGAACAAATTGCTGCTGTTATCGTCGAGCCTGTTGCGGGCAACATGGGGGTCATCCCGCCAGCTCCCGGATTTCTCCACGGGCTGCGCGAGGTTACGAAGCAGTATGGCAGCTTGCTTATTTTTGATGAAGTAATGACAGGATATCGCGTAAGTTTTCATGGGGCGCAAGGGCTGTATGGAATCGATCCGGATCTTACCTGTCTTGGCAAGATCATTGGAGGCGGGTTGCCCGTCGGCGCTTACGGCGGTAAACGTGAGATTATGGAACAGGTTGCTCCTGTTGGATCCATCTATCAGGCGGGCACATTATCAGGCAATCCGCTCGCCATGGCAGCCGGGTATAGAACCTTGCAATTGCTTGAAGAGCCAGGATTTTATGAGGAGTTGGATAGAAAAGCGGCCAGATTGGCAGAAGGTTTTACACAAAATGCCGAACTGACAGGCATACCGCTAAAAACAAACAGGGTCGGCTCTATGTTCTCGGCTTTTTTTGCGGAGCAGGAGGTTTTTGACTACGATTCAGCCAAACGTTCGAATATGCAGTTATTTAAGGCGTATTATGCAGCCATGTTGGATCTTGGCATTTTAACGGCTCCAACGCCTTATGAAGTGAATTTTGTGTCAGCTGCTCATTCCGACGAGGATATCGAAAGGACGATCAGCGTTCATTATCAGGCATTGATTAAAATCAGCAATAGGGGTGATGGTTTTGGATACTTCTAACCTAAGAAAACTTTTCCCTATATTGGGTCAAAAAATTAATGGTCATCCGCTCGTCTATTTGGATAGCGCGGCATCGACTCAAAAACCGATTCAGGTGATAGAGACCTTGAAACAATTTTATGAACGAGATAACGCGAACGTCCATCGGGGTGTTCATACGTTAGGCTCGCGCGCAACGGAGGCTTATGAAGGTGCGCGGGCGAAAGTTGCCCGTTTTATCCATGCAGAACGGGTTGAGGAAATTATTTTTACGCGCGGGACAACTTCATCTATTAACCTTGTGGCCAGCAGCTATGCACGAGCGATATGTAAAGAGGGCGATGAGATTGTTGTCTCCGCTATGGAACACCACAGCAATCTTCTTCCTTGGCAGCAAGCAGCAAAGGCGACGGGGGCAGTATTGAAATATATACCGCTGCAAGCCGATGGGACATTTTCGATCGAAGAAGCAGAGAAAACGATCACAGATCGCACGAAACTCGTATCTGTTTCACATATTTCCAATGTATTGGGTGTTGCCAATCCAGTGAAGCAAATCGCGGCAATCGCCCATAAGCATGGGGCGGTCGTCATGGTAGACGGAGCGCAGAGCATTCCCCATATCAAGGTGGATGTGCAAGAGCTGGATTGTGACTTTTATGCCTTCTCGGGACATAAAATGTGCGGGCCGACTGGTATTGGCGTGTTGTATGGAAAAAAGGCGTATCTCGAGCAAATGGAGCCGATCGAATTCGGCGGAGAAATGATCGATTATGTAGGCCTGCATGATGCATCTTGGAAAGAGCTGCCGTGGAAGTTCGAAGGGGGTACCCCGATCATCGCAGGCGCAATTGGCTTAGGCGCGGCCATCGATTTTCTTGAGCAAATCGGTTTGGATGTCATCGAAGCGCATGACAAGCTATTGACCAGCTATGCGGTAGAACGAATGAAGCAAATCGAACATTTAACGATGTATGGTCCGGAGGAAGGTCGGTTTGGACTGGTGACGTTTAATTTGGGCAAGATCCATCCGCATGATCTGGCTACGGTTTTGGACTCGTACGGCGTAGCGATTCGTGCCGGGCATCATTGCTGTCAACCGTTGATGAGACATTTTAGAGCCAGTGCTACGGCTCGTGCCAGCTTTTATTTATATAATACGGAAGAGGATGTAGAGCAATTTCTTTTTGCACTGAACAAAACGAAAGAATACTTTAGGGAAGTGGAATAAGATGAGAATTCATTACTTGCAGCATGTTCCATTCGAATCGCCTGAACGAATATCGGATTGGGCTAGGGACAAAGGCTATAAGTTAACGGGCACTTTATTGTACGAAAGCACGCATTTTCCACTTCAGTCGGAGTTCGATATGCTCGTCATTTTGGGCGGCCCGATGGGGGTGTACGATGAGGAGATGTTTCCATGGCTTGTCCGCGAAAAGGCGTTTATTAAAGAAACGATCCGGCAGCGGAAGATGGTACTCGGCATATGCTTGGGCGCGCAACTGATTGCTGAAGCGCTTGGCGGAAAAGTATACAGAAATCACTATAAGGAAATGGGCTGGCATCCTGTAAAAATGACTGAAGAGTCTCAGAATTCTGTATTTTTCAAACAATTCCCGAAGGAGTATGTTCCTTTTCATTGGCATGGAGATACGTTTGAATTACCTGATGAAGTCAAGACGGCTGCAATCAGTCTTGGTTGCGCTAATCAGGCATTCGAGTATAGAGGTCATGTGATTGGGCTGCAATTTCATCTGGAGAGCAGCAATGACAGCATCAAAAAGCTGATTGAATATTGTAGTGATGAAATCGAACCAGGTAGATATGTCCAACATCCAGATCAAATGATGGATCAGATGTCTCTGCTAGCGCATTCAAATACCATTTTGGCACATTTGCTCGATACATTGGAACTGAACTATCGGACTCTTAATAAGGGGAATGAGTTGGTTTATAAAAGCTATGTATCTCCCCAGTATCGGTCTGGCTGCAACTGATGGTTCTACTGTTGATCTTGCTGAAGGCGGCTTAACCGTTGTCTACGCGTATCCGCGTACTAGTCCCGCAATCGGCGGCGCTCTGGAAGGATGGGATGCGCTCCCCGGTTTTATCCAGGGTTTCAACCAGAGCGGAATGCCTCGGATGTGATGGCGTGGCTTTCATCGCGAAACACTTAACGTCTGTTACGTTACAGGAAGTAGAATTGCTTAAAAGTTTCTGCTTTTAACAGTTGAAACTAATTGTTCCATAAATACACGACTGGCTGCACATAAATGTTTATTTTTACGATATACGACACCAATTTGCGTAGTGAGTACCGGATTTTTAAGCGGAATCGTGCAAATATGTGGATTGTCAATATAATCCAAATAACCTTTTGGCAAGATAGTAACACCGACCCCTTTGCCAACCATTGTTATGATCGATTCCATTGTTGTCATTTCTAGCACGGGTTGGGGCGTGAATGCCAGTGATCGGCACTGTTCATTAATGACTTGCCGTAAGAAATAAGTATTCGGCAATAGAACAGAGGGCGTTTCCTTTAAAATATCAAGCGTCACAAACGCTGCTTGGGCGATGGGATGATCTACAGCTACCGCAAGGGCAAGACTTTCCTTATAAAGCGGGATGGTTTCAAGATCTTCATGCTCCATTGGCAAGAAAACAATTCCCAGATCAAGCTCATTTTGCAGCAGTCCGTTATAGATATCACCGGTTCGCAGCCCAAGCACAGAAAGCTCTACATTGGGGTAACTGTTATGGAATCCCATCACCGTAGGAGGCAGCAAGTAATTGACAACGGTCAAGAGCGCGCCAATTTTCAATGTACCTCGCTTTAAGCCTTGCAGTTCACTGATTACTGCACGCGCTTGTGAGAGTTCATGAAACACATTGTAGCCGTGATGTTGTAATTCTTTGCCTGCTTGGGTAAGCATTGTTTTTTTACCGACACGATCAAAGAGAGGCATGCCGACCTCATGCTCCAGCAAACGAATCTGCTGGCTAAGCGAGGGCTGGGTAATACCTAGTTTTTCGGCAGCACGGGTAAAATGCAGTTCTTGACTTAACGTCATGAAGTATTCCAATTGCTTCAGTTCCACTGGACTTCCTCCTTATGTGTTGCTTTATGATGATAGGAATTTCCTATTATTATACGATAAATGATATTGAATTACTAATGGGTTTTTAGCGGGAATTGTGAAAGAAAAAAGGAGGTTTTTAATATGATTCATGCCGTTATATTTGACGTGGATGGGACTCTTCTTAATTCGGACCAAGCGATCATTCTAGCCTTGCAGCAGGTTTTAAGAGAAGAAAAGAACATGGAGTACCCCAGTGAAGAATTGATTCCTGTATTGGGGATGACTAGTGAGAATAGTATGAACTCCTTGGGGGTTCCGGATGTAAAGCATGCTGCTGCAAAGCTGACGCTTTATGTAAAAAGGAATACTCATCTGATGACCCTCTATCCCGGGATTGAAGATATGCTTAAAAAGTTGGCCGGAAAAGGCATCCATACGGGTGTTGTTACGTCTAAAACACGCGAGGAATTCAAATTCGACTTTATGCCGCACGGTATTAGTGAGTACTTCTCGCACATTATTTGTGCAGATGATACGTCCAAGCATAAGCCTGAGCCTGATCCGTTAATCAAATATGTAGAGCAAACCAGAATCGACCCGACAACAACGCTTTATGTCGGAGATACCGTATATGATCAGCAATGCGCGAACGGGGCTCAAATCGGTTTCGCCATAGCGATGTGGGGAGCCAAGCAACCAGAACGCACTGTCGCGAAATACAGATTGAATCGACCTGATGATCTACTCCGCATTGTAGGTCTTGAATGATTCATTACCGCTCATGCATAGTATCGGCAAAACATTGGCAGTGGTACTTCACGCACCACAGCCAATATTGTATTTTCGCCGTTCTGGGATGGACGGTTTTGCGGTTGTCAGTGCGGCTTTGATCAATGAACAGAAGGGGGGAGCAGCGATGTCTCAGGATCGGTATAGCAGACAGCAGAATTTCCGGTCGATTGGTGCTGCTGGCCAACAGGCCTTGGGGGATGCGCATGTGTTGATCGTAGGTGCGGGCGCGCTCGGCTCCGGTAATGCGTAAACGCTCGCTCGCTCGGGTGTTGGCACGATCACGATTATCGATCGCGACTATGTAGAGTGGAGTAATGTTGAAGAGTAACAAAGTGGATTTGATCCTTGACGCGACGGATCATTTTGCGATTCGGTATATATTGAACGATGTTGCTTATCGCTACCAGATTCCTTGGATTTATGGGGCCTGCTCTGGCAGTTATGGCGCCGTATGCAGCTTTATTCCAGGTACGACGCCTTGCCTGCATTGCTTGATGGAACGGATGCCGATTGGCTCCACATCATGCGATCGGGAAGGCATTATTGCGCCAACGGTACAGATGGTTGTATCGATGCAGTCGGCCGAAGCGCTCAAGTGGCTGTCTAGGAACCGAGATCAGATGTCGAATCGGTTTACGGTCTTCGATCTGTGGTCGAATACGCATCAAGCGATACGACTCAATGGATCGGCAAAGCGCCATGCATGCCCTACGTGTGGGAACGATCCAAGCTATCCGTATTTGAAGCACGAGTCGGCGATCCAAGCTGAAGTGCTGTGCGGTCGAACCTCCGTTTGGGTACGGTATCCGCGCCAAGAGCCGCTCGATCTGCAAGCGGTCGCTTGGCATGTGGAGCAGTTGCATGCGGACGTAAAGGCAAATCCTCATCTGCTGCAAATTCAAGACGGGGAATATCGCCTCGTTATTTTCCAGGATGGTCGCGCGCTGGTTCATGGCACTTCCGAACCGCTGGTAGCCAAGAAGTTATATCATCGCTATGTCATATAGGAAGGTGATCTTTTGAAAATATTATGTTTTGCCCATGTGAGTGAACAGTTAGGCGCATCCAGTTTGGAGCTCGATCTCGGTCCGATGACTGTCGATGCATTCTTAGAAGAATTCAAGCAGCGTTATCCTAATTTGCGTCTAGATCATGTGATGATCGCGGTGAACGAACAATTCGTAGATGAGACACATAGGATTGAGCCTCATGATACAGTGGTCCTTCTGCCTCCAGTCAGCGGTGGATAGAGAGGGGAGCGATCACGATGAATCTTGAGAAACTGACGCATTTTGTGCTGGGACTGACCTATTTGGAAAAAGAAAGGTAGGAAGAGCGGCGATTATCAGCGTCAGCACTTGTAATCAAAATAGGAGAGGAAGGAAGGCCCGTATGAGCGGCTCACTATATGTTATAACCGATCAACCAATCAAGCCGGGAGTCGTGTCGGAGAAAGTAATGCGTCGGGAAGCAGGTGCGATTACGTTATTCCTAGGCACGGTCCGTGAAATTACCTATGGCAAACGCACCTTATATCTTGAATATGAAGCTTACCCGTCCATGGCAGCGAAGCAATTGGAGCGAATTGGACAGGAGGCGCGCGAACGTTGGACGGATACCGTCGTTGCGGTGACCCATCGTGTAGGCCGTATTGAAATCTCCGATATCGCTGTTGTCATCGCCGTCTCCTCGCCGCATCGCAAAGCAGCCTACGAAGCGAATGAATATGTCATTGAACGGATTAAACAGATCGTACCGATCTGGAAGAAAGAATATGGCGAAGACGGATCCGAATGGATTGGGGATCAGTTGAACCAACAGACCTATCCTGACGGACGACCGCTGCTCAGCGACATACCGTCAGAAGATGTAAACAGCGATAAATAACTAAGGTGTGAGGAGAGCCGATCCTCCATCTGTAAGGAGTGTGTAACGATGACAATGTCTCGCTTAGTCGATCCATTCGGACGTCAACATAATTATTTGCGCATTTCAGTGACGGATCGCTGTAATTTGCGCTGTATCTACTGCATGCCTGAGGAAGGCATGGAATTTGAACCGACGGACAATATCCTTACCTACGAAGAGATTGTCGATGTCGTACGCGTCGTCGCGGAGATGGGCATACGCAAGATCCGCCTCACCGGCGGAGAGCCGCTTGTTCGCAAAGAGTTGGAGAAGCTTGTGGCGATGATATCCAGCATCCCAGGCATCGAAGATATTGCGCTAACGACGAATGGCATCTTTCTCGCGCCGCGCGCCGCCCGATTGAAGGAAGCTGGACTTACACGCGTGAACATTAGTATGGATTCCCTGCGGCCGGATCGGTTCAAATCGATTACGCGCGGCGGTGACGTTCGGAAAGTGCTCGATAGCATTGATGCCTGCGTGAAGGCTGGCTTAAGCCCGATCAAATTGAACGTTGTGCTGATGAAAGGAATTAACGACGACGAAATCGCGGATTTTATCACGTTAACACAGTACCGCGATATTCATGTCCGATTTATCGAATATATGCCAATCGGCCACAGTGATTCACAGTGGAAGAACTTGTACCTGCCGCTCAATCGTGTCGAGGAAGTGTGTGCGGAGCAGCAATGGCAGTACGAGGCTGAGACGACCATCCGGGGGAATGGTCCTTCGGAAAATTATCGTCTGCACGGTGCTGTAGGCAGCTTTGGCTTGATTCATCCGGTAAGCGAGCATTTCTGCCAGACGTGCAATCGTCTGCGCCTCACAGCAGACGGTTATATCAAGCCTTGCCTTGCTTGGACAGAGCAGTTCCAAGTACGAAGCGTGATCGGCGATGATGCGGCGATCCGGCAGCTTTTCCTCGATGCGCTCGGTACAAAGCCTGAAAATCATGAAATGTCCAAATTTCTGCAAGATGAACAAGACATTTCACATACACCCACGGCTCGCAGAATGTCTCAAATCGGAGGATAGGAGTTAGCAATATGATTCATCTTGAGCGACATTGAAAAAGAATAAAAGTATCGTTATTCCGCATGAGCATAGGAGATTCTAAAATGACCGAAAGAACAAGAGTTTTTACTGGGTCCCCCTGGGAGCCAGTTGTTGGATATTGCAGAGCCATTCGTGTAGGGCATCGTGTTGAAGTAGCAGGTACAACTGCTATGAAAGATGGTGAAGTTATTGGAGCAGGAAGTGCCTACGAACAAACGAAAACCATTTTAAAAACTATAGAAGAAGCACTTCATCAAGTTGGAGCGAATTTAACAGATGTTGTGAGAACAAGAATGTTTGTAACTGACATATCCAAATGGGAAGAGATTGGGAAAGCTCATGGAGAGTTTTTCAAAGATATTCAACCTGTTGCCACAATGGTTGAAGTTAGAGCACTTATTGACCCAAGACTTTTAGTGGAGATAGAAGCAGAGGCTGTTGTAAGCGGTGAATAACTTTGTGAGTTCTTATTGTGCTAACGGGCACGTTTTGAATGATAACAGCGGCAGTCTAAGACTTTATTAATCAAGTCTTGGTCCGCCGCTGCTTCATTTTTTGGATCAGTAGTGGTAAAAGCTAATTTGTTGAACTAACGTTACCCGTTAGCTTAATTAGACATAGTTAACTATGCACTTGTATCAAACATTGTTGGAATATTTATTTCTTTTACACAAGAAGCTTTGGAAAGACTTATGACGCATTTAACTAATGAAACGATATCTTGAAGGGGGATTTGTGTATAATTGTAGGCTGACAGGACTTTTTCGATTCCATCATCCAAAGGAATTTGGGTAGCAATTTCACCTGGGTTTATACAAGTTACACCAATTCCAAACTTTTTTACATGTTCCCTTATGGAATTGGCAATACCGCGCAAAGCAAACTTAGACGCTACAAATGAAACTTGTGTAAAATCATTATTCTCAAGACCTGCCGTAGAACCAATTAAAACGATTTTTGCGTTAGCCGACTTTTTTAAATTCGGTATAATCTTTTGTATACATGTAATTGCGGAAATTACATTCACATTTATAATTCTTGAAATTTCATCTGGGTCATCTTTTTCAAAATCATAGTCTTCTCTAAATCCGTTGCTCTCCCATATCCCTGCATTATATATTAATACGTCTATGATGTGTTCATTTATCGCATTCGCAATCAAATTGTATGCATCAGATTTCGATAAATCAGCTTCTATCCAATATTTATTGACTCCATCGTTAAGGTTCAAACTAGTAGGACAACTCCTAGAAACTATCCATACATTATCACCAATTTCTGGCAAACTTTTGACAAAGGCATCACCTAATCCTTTGCTCGCGCCAATGATAATAAAATTCTTCATAAACGTTGTTTCCTTTCATTTTTTGATTCAATTATTATACCACACCTTTGGAACTATCCTGCCCGTAAGATATGCGCGAACGGGGCTCAAATCGACTTTGCAAAAGCAATGTGGGAGTCAAGCAAACAGAATACACTGTCGCGAAATACAGATTGAATCGACCTGATGACCAACTCCGCATTGTAGGCCTTGAATGATTCGTAACAAGACTTGAAAAAAGACATATAGACTGAAATTTCAGCCTTTTCTACTGCTGAAGTTTCAGTCTGCACAATCATTTGTGATTGAGAAACACTCATTATCATAGGAAAAACTAATCGTTATCATCCTATAATTAGAATTGATCCTATGAAAGGAAGCGACTAAGATTTAATTATCAAAGATAATCACTTTATCTTCTACTATGGAGGTATAGCCAAAAGGTAAGGCAAGGGTCTGCAAAACCCTGACTTCTGGTTCGAATCCAGATACCTCCTCCAAAAATCATTCTCTTCTGGAAGATATGAGGTGGAACAAAGTGCAGAACAACAGTGGAGCTTCAGGACAGTCGTTAATAGATATACACCCTTGGAGAGATTGGATTTCTGTTATAAAACCAGGAATTTTGGTTTCTAATTTATTTTGTGCATTTGCTGGTTACTGTCTTGCTTCAAGATGGAAATTTGGCGACTTAACTTTGATATTCATGCTGTTTGGAACAACGTTAGTTGTTGCAACTGCTTCGATGTTAAATAACTTTTTGGATCGTGCACGAGACTTAAAAATGGAAAGGACTCGTGTTCGTCCGTTACCGAGCGGGCGGTTGAAGCCTCGGAACGTATTGATCGTTGGGATTGTAGCAGGGTTCGTTGGACTGACCGCTTTGTATATCCTTGTCAATCCACTAAGCGCAGTTTTGGGTTTCATTGGCCTATTTGTTTACGTAGTGATCTACACGGCTTGGCTAAAACCGACATCAACCTGGAGTACTTCAATCGGAGGTATTTCTGGATCTATGCCGCCAATGATCGGCTACTGCAGTTTTTCAAATAAGTTGGAACTCGGCGCATGGCTTTTATTTTTGTTTCTTTTTTTATGGCAACCACCACACTTTTGGTCACTTGGGATTTTAAAAAAAGAAGATTATCAGGCGGCAGGTTATCCATTACTTCCCGTTATAAAAGGTATATATCGCACAAAAATACAGATGCTACCTTATGTTGTAAGCTTGTTTTTCGTTAATTATTTGTTATTTGATCATCATTACGTTGGTGTAGGATATCTGATCGTTTCTGGTGCGCTGTTAATGATATGGTTGATCTCATGCTTACATGGGTTGATTACAAAAAATGAAGCGAGATGGGCTTCAAATAACTTTCGTCTCTCTCTTTATTTCCTGACATTTTCTTTGTTGATGATGATGATTGAGATTGCTCTACTTTAATGAGGATACTTGCTTCGCGTGAGAACGTCGTAATCGAAGGGAAGTTTACAGAGTGGTCTTCGCATTGATTGGATTTATCATCATAGGATTGGCATAAGTGTTGCTTTACGTTAGACATAATATGTAGATTCATTTTAGCATCTCCAGTGATTTCTGTGAGATTGATTTGGGAATCAGTCGCTAGGTTTGCAGTCCCTTACATCCACTCTCGTCCACTGTATTGGACATGACGACAAAATCCATATTGGAGTATACTATGAACGAAACGGAACACGGATAGATCATATGGGTGAATATAGTTAGGAAGGGACATGGGATGTCTATCAATCTGAAGGTAGCGCTGATTACAGGAGCGAATAAGGGAATTGGTTTCCAAACAGCCAGGCAATTAGGGCAATTGGGATATATGGTATTGGTGGGGGCACGAGACGAAGAACGTGGAAGAGAAGCAGAATATCGCTTGCAGCAAGAGGGATTGAGGGCTCTGTTTATCCAATTGGATGTGACCCAATCTGTCATGATCAATCAAGTATGGAAAAGGATTAAGGAACAGTATGGAAAGCTGGATGTACTGATTAACAATGCGGCTGTCGCTTCGACCGATCCGCACCGACACCAGTTCTTAGAATTGAATATGACAGATATGAGAGAGACGCTTGACACCAATTTCTTTGGTGCAATGGCTGTAACCCAGGCTGTATTGCCCTTAATGCTGGAATCCCCTGCAGGACGCATTGTCAATGTATCCAGTGCGATGGGGTCGCTCACGTTGAACAGCAATCCGCGTTTTCTTCATTATGCGCATAAGCCACTGGCGTATAACGTCTCCAAAACAGCATTAAATCAACTCACGGTTCATTTGGCTCATGAGTTTAAGAATACGAACGTCAAGGTAAATGCAGCATGCCCAGGGTTTGCCTCAACAGATTTGAATCAAGGGAGAGGCCAGCGTACAGCGAGTGAAGCCGCAGATATTGTAGTGAAGCTTGCCACCCTTTCGAATGATGGTCCAACGGGCAAGTTTTTCAATGCACATGGTGAGATTCCGTGGTGAGGAGTTAGGGGTGTTGATATGTAGTTCGTTAATTCTGTCTAGCGATGGTGAGCCTGGATGCATGCCGCGATGGTCGTCAAAGGATAATTGAGATAGGTGCTGTGGCTACATAACCAAATGATGGTTCCACGAAGACGCTGTTCGCACGGCGTCTTTTTATTTGCCCGTAGCCCCCCCTCTTTTTCCCGGCAGGTGCCTTTCAGGGCGACGCGAGACGAATGTCTCGTGTTGCAGCAAGCACTGAATTTGGTCTCTTAAATTCGATTTGTTAGGGGCAAGCCCTTAATACCCCTACCTCAACAACACGCTGTTTTATCAAGAATATAGGTTTCAACAAAGATCGGTATCTTTCAGAAACGCCAGTAACTATTTAGCGTTTCATTCGCTATTTCCTCTGAAGAGGGAAGTGAACTTGATGAGAAGACGAGCGATTCGCATTCAGGTATGGGTGAACAATGATGAAACACATGACTCCAAGCGAGCGCGAAAAAATCGGGACTTTCACAGGAGGGTTATATTCGATCTCTGATTAAACAGTTCTCACCATAATTTTGTGGTGAGAACTGTTTTAGTAAGAACGAATTCTATATGGAAGCGAAAGATGCTTACGCCCAGTTCCCTTTGCGGAATACCGGTTCAATCGTGCCGTCAGGAAGCTCGCCATCAATGTCCAGCTCTGCGCAACCAACCATGAAGTCAACATGAGTCAGGCTTACGTTAGCCCCCCGTTCTAGCAACTGTTCCTTGCTCAGCTTGGTTCCTCCCTCAATATTGACCGGATAGGCGCTGCCAAGCGCGAAGTGGCAGGACGCATTCTCATCGACTCCGGTGTTATAGAAAACCCGGTTCATCCGCGAGATCGGAGAATCATGCGGAACGAGCGCGACTTCACCAAGATGGGTGGCACCTTCGTCGGTCTCCAGCAGTTTGGCCAGATGCTCACGGCCGGATTTGGCATCGAAGCGGGTCACTTTTCCGTTCTCAAATGTAAGCTCGATCCCTTCGATCAGTTGACCGTTCAAATTGAGTGGAAGCGTGCTACGCACTGTACCGTCAACGCCTGCACGATGCGGCATCGTATAGATCTCCTCGGTTGGCATATTGGCGACAAAATACGTACCAGAAGCATTCAAGTCACCGCCGCCAAGCCATTGATAGCCTTCAGGCAGCTGTACACGTAGATCAGTGCCCGGAGCACGGTAATGCAGGCTGCGGTAGCGCTTGTTGTTCATGAACTCCTGGCGCTCTTTGAGCTGTTTGATATGCTCCTGCCAAGCCAGCACAGGATCATCACCGCCGACCCGGTTCATGGCGAAGACTGCTTCCCACATCGCATCGATGCGATTGTCTTGCGGAAGATCAGCGAATACTTTATTGGCCCAGGCGAGCGTAGGAGCTTTGATCAGCGACCAACTGATGATATTGTTGTGAGTGTAGGTGTTGAATTTCTCACGAGCAATGGCCGCTGCTTTCACCGCGGTAGACACCCGCAAGCTATCTACGCCACGAAGCAGTTCAGGGTCAGGAACTTTAATGTATAGTAGCGCACCGCCCGCTTCCGCAAATTGCTCCATCTTGTCGGCTTCCCACTTGGGATAGAAGCTGAACGAATCCTCCGGCGCTTTCTCATATCTAATCCGCGAGATCATCTCGTCGATCCATTCCACCTGAACTAGCTTAGCTCCGGCTTCATAGGCTTTGCCGACGATTAGACGCGTCAAATCTACCGTCTCTATCGGGGCTTGTACGATCAGAAGCTGACCCGGCTGAATATTAACGCCTACTCTTACTACCAGTTCAGCGTATTTTTCTAATAATTGATTGAAGTTATCCACTGCTTATTCCTCCTTAAACTTGCTTGCCTTAAGTGCAATTGTATACCTCGCCCATTTAAAGGCCCGATCTCTATTATAACGCAATCTTCTGAGTATGAGATTATATAAGAGAGGGTTTCGACTCGCTTTATCAATATTATTGATAAATACCATAAGATCATTCTAATTGACCTCGTATCCATGCTATGTTAATTTCAGTTTATATAATTCATATCTAAATACTTGGTATTTAAAATGTGTGTTCAAAAAGATCGGTTTTCTTATCAAAAGCGGACTTTTTGAACAACTTCCTAAAGTATGTACGTTGGATGGGGTGAAGTTATTGGTCTTACAAGTTACGAATAGTCCTTTTAATGAAGAACAGGTTGACCTACTAAATCGCTTATTACCGGGCCTGAACGATTCACAGCGGTTGTGGCTGAGCGGTTATCTCACGGCGCTGTTGGGAACTGCCGCGGGTGAAGCGGCTCCAATAGCTTCAACGGCAGCTGGTCAGACAGTGACTGTGAGTACGGCGGATTCTGCGATACCTGCGGCAAGCGAGCTTTCTTCAGCAGTGCAGCTAGGGGCACCAGTATCCAAAGAAGTGACGGTGTTATACGGCAGTCAGACCGGCAATGCAAAAGGGCTGGCACAGCAACTGTCACGTAGACTGGAGGGAGAAGGCCTCAAGGTGACGACGGTCTCGATGGGAGATTTGAAGCCGAACCAGTTGAAGAAGATCGAGAGACTAGTGCTTCTCGTCAGCACGCATGGGGAAGGCGAGCCGCCGGATGCGGCGATCTCATTCTACGAGTTCCTGCACAGCAAACGAGCTCCGAAGCTGGAGGGGTTGGAGTTTTCTGTATTGGCGCTTGGCGATACGTCCTATGAATTTTTCTGTCAGACAGGAAAGGATTTCGATCAAAGACTAGAGGAGCTTGGCGGCAAGCGAATCGTCGAACGTGCGGATTGCGATGTCGACTATGATGAGACAGCGACGGAGTGGACGAATCAAGTTCTGGCTGCGCTAAATGTGGGGCATGCGGTAGCAGCGGGTACTATTCAGGTCAACTCGTCTCAGGTTACGGGAGGTCTAGCCGACGGAGATTCCTCTGCATACTCTCGTACGAACCCTTTTAAGGCGGAAATCCTCGAAAATCTAAACCTCAACGGACGCGGATCAGAACGCGAGACACGGCATATTGAGTTATCGTTGGAAGGCTCAGGTTTGCAGTATCAACCAGGCGATTGCTTGGCTATTTACCCAGAGAATCATCCACAGCTCGTTCAGGATATTCTGGAAGCGATGGGCTGGTCAGGTGAGCAACTAGTGACGTTCAACAAGAACGGCGAGCAGAAGTCGCTTCGCGATGCTCTGTTGACCCATTATGAAATTACGGTGTTAACCAAGCCATTGTTAACCCAAGCCGCGGCCTTAACAGGGCACGCTCAACTGCAACAGCTAATACAGGTAGGGCATGAGGCGGAGCTGAAATCGTATCTGAACAGGCGCGACTTGCTGGATCTGATACAAGATTTCTCGCTTAAGGGACATACGGCACAGGAAATTACATCTATTTTACGAAAAATACCCCCCCGCCAGTATTCGATCTCCAGCAGTCCAACGGCATATCCGGAGGAGGTTCATATTACCGTACGTACGGTGAACTATGAGAGCTATGGCAGGGAAAGATATGGCGTTTGCTCAACACAGCTGGCACAGCGCGCAGAGGTAGGCGAGCACCTACCGGTATATATTCAGCAGAATGATCAGTTCCGACTTCCGGACAATCCGGATACGCCGATTATTATGATCGGTCCAGGCACCGGCGTAGCTCCGTTCAGAGCGTTCCTTGGAGAACGGGAGGAGGCGGGAGCAACTGGCAAATCATGGCTTTTCTATGGGGATCAGCATTTCATAACCGATTTCCTCTATCAAATTGAATGGCAGCGCTGGTTGAAGGACGGAGTCCTCACCAGGATGGATGTAGCCTTCTCTCGGGATACAGCCGAGAAGGTGTACGTGCAGCATCGTATGCTGGAGCACAGCCGTGAGCTGTTCGCTTGGCTGGAAGAAGGAGCCGTCGTATACGTCTGTGGGGACGAGAAAAGAATGGCCCATGACGTTCAGACGACTCTGCTTCAAATCATTGAACGTGAGGGAGCCTTGAATTCAGAGCAAGCTGCACAATATTTGGCCGGAATGCAGCAGGAGAAGCGTTACTTAAGAGATGTGTATTAAGAGAGGCATAATTGACTACCTCTAAGGCTTGTGAAAGGAGAATGGCGGATGTCAGACAATAACTTACTATCGCCGAACAGTGCGCCGCATAGTGATGTGGAGGATATTAAGCGCAGCAGTAATTATCTGCGCGGCAATCTGCAGGAGACGCTGGAGGATCGCATTACCGCGTCCATCCCAGAGGACGATAATCGATTAATGAAGTTTCACGGCAGCTATATGCAGGATGACCGTGACCTGCGCAATGAGCGCAATAAGCAGAAGCTGGAACCCGCGTATCAATTTATGCTTCGCGTCCGCGCCGCGGGCGGTGTTGTCACATCGGACCAATGGCTGATGATGGATTCCTTGTCCGATCGCTACGGAAATGGCACGATCCGCTTAACGACGCGGCAATCCTTCCAGTTGCATGGACTATTGAAATGGAATTTGAAGCAGACGATTAAAGAAGTCAATGATTCCTTATTGACGACGATTGCGGCTTGTGGAGACGTAAACCGGAACGTTATGTGCAATCCAAATCCTTATCAGTCGGAGATTCATGAGCAGGTCTATGCCTGGGCCAGCGAGCTGAGCAAGCATCTTGAGCCAAGAACGCTTGCCTACCATGAGATCTGGCTGGACGGGGAGAAGGTGGAGAGTACTCCGAGCAAGGAGCAAGAACAGGAACCCATTTATGGCTCGGTATATTTGCCACGGAAATTCAAGATCGGGGTCGCTGTTCCGCCTTCGAATGATGTTGATGTCTATTCACAAGATCTTGGCCTCATCGCGATCGTAGAGGATGGCAAGCTGCAGGGCTTCAATGTAACGGTTGGCGGAGGCATGGGCATGACCCACGGAGATACTAATACTTATCCGCAGGTGGGGCAGTTGATTGGCTTCTGCCGTCCGGAGCAGGTTGTTGATCTGGCGGAGAAGACGGTAACGATTCAACGCGATTATGGCGATCGTGCGGTGCGCAAGCATGCCCGCTTCAAATACACGATCGATGACCGCGGTATCGATTGGTTCATCGACGAGCTAACGAAGCGTCTTGGGTGGACGTTGGAGGACGCGCGTCCGTACCATTTTGAGCATAACGGCGACCGTTATGGCTGGGTGAAGGGCAGCGATGGCAAATGGCATTATACATTATTCATTCAGAATGGACGTATTAAGGATGAGGAAGGTTACTTGCTTAAGACCGGTCTTAAGGAGATTGCCAAGATCCATCAGGGTGATTTTCGCTTGACCGCGAACCAGAACTTAGTGATCGGCAGTGTAACGAGCCACAAGAAGAAAAAAATCAACGAGCTCATTCAGCAGCACGGATTATCCGATGGGGCTAATTACACAGCCCTGCGCAGAAATTCGATGGCTTGTGTCGCTTTTCCCACTTGCGGTTTGGCGATGGCCGAATCAGAACGCTACCTGCCTTCCTTGCTCGATAAGATCGAGCCGATGCTGCAGGAAGTGGGGCTGGCGGAGGAGGATATCGTTATCCGCATGACCGGATGCCCGAACGGCTGTGCCAGACCGGCATTGGCCGAGATTGCCTTCATCGGCAAAGCGCCTGGCAAATACAATATGTATTTGGGCGGCGGCTTCGCCGGTGACCGCTTAAGCAAGCTGTTCCAGGAAAATATCGGCGAAGCGGAAATTCTTGATTCACTCTCACCGATCATTAAGCACTTTGCGGCCGACAGACGGACAGGGGAGCACTTCGGCGACTTCGTTATCCGCAGTGGCTACGTCAAGGAAGTCCGCTCTGGGCTTGATTTTCACACATAGAATATTACAGTAAGGCAGCAGCTCTGGCTTCAAGCCGGGGCTGCTGTTCGTCGTACGGGGAAGGTATGTACCAAACGACCTGGAGGATGGATTCCAGGCTGACGGAGTGAAGACCATCCGAAAATGCGATTGATCTGACTTGTCAAGATAAAAAAAGTAGGTTATATTACATGTAATTAGATAATCTAACTATATGGGCAAGGAGGTGTGCAAGATGAGTAGAAAGCCGGCCAAAGAATACACAACAGAGCAGCATTTGCCTAAACTGGGAATAGAGCCGTATTTGAAGCTTATGGAGCGTACTGCCTCATCCGAGACGGATCAGAACGCAGCCCATTTGGGATTGATCATGCTGTGGCTGGGGGATAACGTCCTGGACTTAGTGGATGAAGGCCTATCTCCTTTTGACATAACAGAGAGCAAACTGGATCTACTAGTGTTATTATCGCTTCACGCGGATAAAGAGCTGGTTACACCATCGTCGATTGCAGATCGGCTCGGCATACGCCGTTCCTCGGTGACGTCATTGCTGATCTGGCTGGAGCAGAGGAATTGGATTATCCGCGAGCCCTATGCCAAGGACGGCCGCATGACCCATGTTCGTATCAGCCCGGAAGGCAGATCGCTGCTGCAACGAGTATTGCCTACCTTCTGGTCGACCTGCGCATCTATGGTAGAAGAATTAAATAAAGAAGAGCAGGAGGTGTTGAGAAGCGTCCTGGCTAAGTTAAATAAAAACATCGAAAATCGGCTAGGGGCAGGAAGATAATTTTTTTGAACATATAGTTAGATAATCTAATTACATGAAAAACTATCCAGTTTATCTTCATCCACTATTTATGTTGATTTTGAAATGAAAGTACGTGATTGAACATGAGACAAACACAAGGTTCTACGCCTCAAATGAAGGGACGTGCGCCTCAATTGGTTACGCTGCGCACGATGGTAAAGGAGATGTTCATGCACACCAGGTCACAGTGGGGCCTGCTAATGCTCGGCGCGATCTCTGTTATCGCCATCTCCGTGCTCGAATTTATGATTCCTCAGCTAACCAAGCACATTATTGATCGGATTATACCTGCTAAAAGATTTTACGCCTTGTTGGAAACGGGAGGACTTATTGTGTTGGCGGGCTTGCTGCTAGGGGCGTTTAATTTCGGCAGCAGTTACGTGATGACGCTTGTCAGTCAGAAGGCAATCTTCCAGCTGCGGAACAAGTTGTATAAGCATACCTTAAGTTTAGATTTGACGTTTTTCGACCGAAATCGCACAGGCGACCTAATGGCAAGGTTGACGGGCGATGTCAATCAACTGCAAGAGCTGGTTTCAGCAGACAGCCTATCTATCCTCGCGGACATGATTACTTTTATGGCGATTGTCGGCTACTTATTTTATACCGATTGGAAGCTGGCGCTTCTGACCCTGATTACTTTGCCTTTTCTATTCGTCACATCACGATTCTTCAGCCTGCGCATTAAAAGAGCTTATCGAACAGTCCGGCAAATATCCGCGGAATTAAATAATTCGCTTCAAGATACGTTGTCAGGCATTCGCATGGTCAAGTCGTTTGCAAGTGAGGATAAGGAAGCCGTGGAATTCGCGAAATGGAGTGAGCAGCACCGGACAGCAACGGTATCGGCGTCCCGATTGTCAGCGATCTTCGCGCCTATTATCAATTGGCTTAACCTGATAGGTATGGCCGTGGTGCTCCTGTTCGGATCCTGGCAGATCATGCACAACCGTATGACGGTGGGTGAGATTATCGCATACTTGGCCTACTTGCGCCTGCTGCAAGCACCAATTCGTTCCTTCAGCCGATTAATTACCAAGCTGCAGCAATCTGCAGCGGCCTTTGAGCGGATTCAAGAAGTGCTGGAGGTCGTCCCAAGGGTTTGTGATAAGGAAGACGCGATAGTACTCCCTCCTGTTCAAGGGGATATTGTGTTCGATGATGTGGGGTTTGCTTATGAAGAGGGAAGACCTATTCTAGAGAATTTTCACTTGCGGCTGCGGCGCAATCAGACGACGGCTCTTGTTGGCTCATCCGGCTCAGGCAAATCAACGATTGCTTATCTAATTGCCCGTCTGTACGACGTTCAGCGAGGCGATATCTATATTGACGGACATCCATTAACGGATGTGACGATGAAGTCACTACGTCAGCAGATGGGTATTGTGTCGCAGGAAGTCATCCTATTGAACGGCACGATTCGTGAAAATATTGCCTACGGCAAGCCGGAAGCAACAGCTGAGGAAATTCAGGCGGCAGCAGTCGCTGCGAATGCCCATGAATTTATTACTGCATTTCCGCAAGGGTATGAGACTTCGATTGGGGAAAGGGGGGTCAAGCTCTCAGGCGGGCAAAAGCAAAGGCTGTCCATTGCTAGAGCCTTCTTGACCAATCCACGCATCCTCATTCTGGATGAAGCTACGGCAGCCCTTGATACGGAGTCGGAACAGCATATTCAGCGCGCGCTGTCCTTACTTCTGCCAGGGCGTACCTGTCTGGTTATTGCCCATCGGCTTTCGACGATTCAAAGTGCAGATCAGATCGTCGTCCTGGAGCACGGACAGATCATGGAGCTGGGGAATCATGAGACACTGCTGCGGCAAAAGGGAAGATATAAGGCGCTGTATGATATGCAATTTCCGGCGAAATCTATTTATTAATTATATTAAAATAGAGGTGTGCAATGAATAACCAAACTAATATAGCAAGAAACTATTCACTTATGACCGTCATTCTATGCTGGTCCGGACTCGTAGTCATGTCCAGCTTATATGTCACCATTCCGCTTATTTCCGTGTTCGCGCAGCTTTTCAGTATTCCGGCGACACAAGCAGCGGCTGCGGGAAGCACCTTTTCGATTGGATTTGCCCTCGGGTGCTTAATCTATGGCGCTCTATCGGATAAGTACGGACGGAAACCCGTTATTTTCGTGGGACTGCTTTTTCTGACGATGATCTCTTTAATGCTTGGATTCGTTCATCAATTTGTGTGGATCTTAGTTCTAAGGGGACTGCAAGGAGCAGCGGCTGCAACGTTCTCCCCGGTTTCACTTGCCTATGCGGTAGAAATGTATCCTGCGGAAAAACGGGTTACTACAATCGGGTTTATCAGTACGGGATTCCTGGCAGCAGGAATCGTGGGGCAAGTGATCAGCAGTGTGATCAGTGAGCAATACGGATGGAACGCTGTCTTTTATACCCTTGCAATGGTGTACGCATTAACCGCAGTTGTGGTGTTCTTCTTGCTTCCAAAAGGAGGCATCCAGCAAGCTCATGCTAATATCTGGGAACCTATGAAGCAAATCGGCAAAGTATTTGTCCAGAAACAGCTGGTGCTGTGCTATTTGGTGGCATTTGTGCTGCTTATGTCATTTGTAAGCATGTATACGGTACTCGGCAATTATTTAAGTCAAGCTCCCTTTGAACTGAGCAAGCAAGAAATCCTATATGTGCGGATGATTGGCATTTTGGGCATGCTTGTGTCTCCCTTCGCAGGCAGAATATCCAAACGGCTTGGTATACGCGTCACGCTTCGGGCCGGGTTGTTGCTGGCAATCATCGGCTTGGCTTCTATGGGGATGATCTCTCATCTGCCGCTGTTGGTTATCATGAGTATCATCTTTGTATCAGGCATCGCCATTGCCGTACCTTCACTTGTTTCGCTCGTGGGCCAATTGGGAGGGAAGATGCGCGGAATAGCTGTATCCGGCTATACGTTCATTTTATTTACTGGCACCAGCTTTGGTCCGATGATTTCACTCTATTCCATGAAGAGCGGCAGCTACCTGATTACATTTATTCTGCTAGCTTGCATACTGTGCGTGGGTTTGTTGGCCGCTATGCTTATTAATCGGGAGGAGGCCGATGAAGTGAAACAGGCGGTGGTCCCCTTAGATTTAGGGTTGTAATCATCTCAAAGCCGTTCAAATAGATGATGTGAAAACCGGGGAATCTCCAGCTTAGGCGGGATGACCCGGTTTTTTTGGAAAGATCTTAATTTTACAAACATGACTCCTTAAGATCACGCATTGTGAGATGATCCTGCTTACAACATAATGAAGCTAGAAATTAAATATTTGCTAAGGGGGATTTACGGGATGAAGTTCAAGCCACTGATGATGGCACTGCTTGCCAGTGCACTGACTTTGGGCCTAGCTGCTTGCGGCAGCGGTAGTAATGGAAGCGCTAGCAGTAACGGCAGGAAGAACGAAGGCAGTACGAACAGTCAGACGAACTCCGGTACCAAAGAAGATACGAGCAAGAAAGAGGTCAAGATTACTTTCCAGAACATTTATCCGGACCCGACCGATCCTAAATACAAAATGATTCGTACGGTTGTTGCCAACTATGAAGCCGAACATCCAAATGTCAAAATCGAGCTGGATTCGCTGAATACTGACCAGCAGAAGGTGAAGCTGAAGACTCAGGCAGCTTCCAAGGAAGTGCCGGACATAACCATCGTTAACCCGGCTGCACAAATGAAGCCATTTGTTGATGCAGGCTTGTTTGCACCGCTCAACGAGATGGTAGAGAAGAATGGACTGAAGGGAACATTCCAGGAAGGCATCCTGGATTATTACACCTTCGACAACAATCTCTATGCGCTTCCGGACGGTAATAATATCGCAATTGTCTATTACAACAAGAAGATGTTCGAAGAAGGCGGAGTCAAGGTTCCTACTACCTTCGAGGAAATGGTCGGTGTGGTGAAGCAGCTTAAGGCGAAGGGCATTCAGCCGATGGCGATCGGGGAGAAGGATTCCTGGACCGGTTCCTTCCTGTTTATGAACATTCTGCTCCGCACGAATGGCGGCCCGGGCTTCCTCCAGGATGTGATTGATGGCAAGAAGACTTTTGAAGATCCGGCGTTCACCGAAGCGGTTAATGCCTTTGAAGATCTGGTGCAGGCCGGAGCTTTCCAGGAAGGAGCAACTTCATTCGACTATAACGCAGGCGAGAACTTGTTCAAGACAGGCAAAGCCGCGATGTATTTCATGGGCAGCTGGGCTACGGGGGGGATTGAAGAATCGACAGCTAACGAGAATCAGAATGTCGGTGTGTTCAAGTTCCCGACCGTTAATGGCAAGGGAAATCCTGATGAATTCATGCTCGCTCCAGGCAGCGCGTTCGCCGTCTCAAAGGACAGCAAGCATTTGGAGGAGACTCTCGACTTCCTGAACTACTTCCTGGTCAACTATCCGAAGGAAATGTTCAATCTGAAAGGCGCAATCGGTCTGGCCCAGACCGTGGACGGTGATTTCAAAGCCGCCGGATATTCCGATATGGCGATGGAAGTTCTGAACCTGTTCAAGGATGTTAAAGGCGGAGACCTTGCCTTCGACAACACGATGAATCCAGGTACAGCGCAGGCTCATCTAAGCAGCATTCAGAATCTATTCGTATCGAAGACGGATGCGGGCGTAGTTGCGAAAGAGCATCAGACTGCTTACGACGAGAATAAAGAATAACAGATGCTGAGGAAGGAGACCGGAAGAAAGCTGGAGTTCCCATGCTCTCTCTTCGGTCTCCTTGCTCTACATGAACGTCTAGATAGGAGGGAACATCATGAATGTGCTTAAGGTGTCCGGATGGAAGATCGCTGCGTTCGTGCTGCCTTGTCTATTAATATACAGCTTGTTAGTATTCGTGCCGATTCTCGTATCCTTCTACAGCGGCTTGCTGGATTGGAACGGGATCGGCGCGGCTAAGTTTATCGGGCTCAAAAATTTCGAGAAAATGCTGACGAACGACTCTATATTCTGGCCTGCCGTAGGAAGAACAATGCTGCTGGCCGGAGTATCCATGTGCGTGCAGCTGCCGATCGCTTTATTTATAGCCATATTAATCAGCCGCTATGTTAAGAAGCCTAACTTTCTCGTCTCCAGCTATTTTCTGCCCGTCATTCTATCCGTTGTCGTGATTGGACAACTGTGGAAGACCATTTACAATCCGGCCTCGATGGGCGGGATGCTTAATCAGATCTTGGAGTCGTTAGGGCTTAATAGCTGGACGCATTCCTGGTTGACCGAACCGAAGATTGCGATCTATTCCGTGATCGTCGTCGCTTTATGGCAGTACCTTGGCTATCATATTCTGATTCAATTTACCGGTATTCAGAATGTTCCGTCCGATATTTACGAAGCTGCCAAAATCGATGGCGCCAGCGGACTGAAGGCGGACCGTTACATTACGCTGCCGCTGATCGTGCCGATTTTCAAAATCTCGGTGGTGCTATCGTTTATCGGTTCGTTGCAATCTTTTGACCTGATTATGGTTATGACCGGCGGAGGTCCGGCTCATGCGACAGAGGTCGTCGCCAGCCTGATGTACAACATGTCGTTCTTATCCATGAAGTATGGATACGGAAGTGCGATCGCTTCTTTCCTGGTCATTCTATGTCTGGCAGCAACGATTATAATCAACGGTTTGTTCAGTAAGCTGGACAAACGGTATTCATAGAAGAGAGGGGGGGAGATAAGATGAGTCACACGGCACCTGTTCTGCGGAAACCAACTGTGCGGAATTATAGACGCAGACGCTTCTCAGTCACGACTTCCATCGTCTATGTGGTCTTCGTGATTCTGATCGTTACTCAGCTCTATCCTTTGCTGTGGTTGCTGATCTATTCCTTGAAGACGAATGAGGAGATTCTCTCCGGAAGCTTCTTCGCCTTGCCAGCCAGTCTGCAATGGCAGAATTACAGCGATGCGCTCGGAGGCGGGCAGTATTTTCGCTATTTGCTGAATAGTCTATTCGTTACTTCTGTCACGATGATCTGTGTTATTGTACTTGCTTCGTTGACTGGATTCGCCATTGCCAGATTCCGTTGGAGATTTGCAAATGCGGTATTGATGGTGTTCCTCGTTGGGATGATGATCCCTATGCAGGGAACTTTGCTTCCGCTGATGATCATTTTCAAGCATCTGGGCATTCTGAATACGCATTTATCGCTAATCTTACCTTATATGGCTTTCCAGACTCCGATTGCCGTCTTTATCATTAGCGGGTTCATGAGGTCGATTCCTCATGAGATCGAAGAATCAGCTATTGTTGATGGATCGGGCATATTCCGGATTTATTGGAATATCGCTCTTCCAATATCTGTTCCGCCGATCATGACCGTCTGCATACTTACCTTCATTAACATTTGGAACGAATACATCCTGGCAGCCACCTTCGTTACGGCTGAACGGTTAAAAACACTACCTTTTGGCGTATACAGCTTCGTCAGCCAGTATTCAGTCAATTATGGGGGAATTGGGGCCTTCCTCGTGCTCGGAGCATTGCCTGTCATCCTGATCTACTTCCTGCTTGCAGAGAAGATTACGAAAGGGATGGTCGCCGGAGCAGTCAAGGGGTAAAATAGGTTTACTATGAGAAGCTTCCGTTCAATCCATAACCGTCTATTTCTACTATTATTAGTAGGTATGCTAGCTTTAGTGTTAATTACGACTTATTTATACTATCAACGGGCGACCGAGCAAATTCGAACCAAGGTTAGTGACATTGCAGAGAAGAACATGTCCCAGACCGCAGGGTTATTTGATTTGCTGCTAAAAAGCTATGACAGCGTCACTAAATCTCTGAACAGCAATACGGAGTTGATTCGCCTCCTGCAGGATCGTGGAAATAAAGATAATCCGGTGGTACAAGTCAATAATGATCAGCGGATTACCGATACATTAGGGGCGATCTTCTATTCGCGTGATGATATCGTGGGTATCCATATCGTTACCTATTCCGGCCGGGTATACAGTTACGAACGCTCTATGGGTGGAATGGTTCGCGAATATGCAGAGACGGCCTGGTTCCGAATACTCCGTCAGTCTTCCGGGGAGATGAAATGGCTGGGGGTGTACCCTCAGTCGCTGATGAGCGGAGGATTCGACAAGCCGGTCTTCGCCTTTGGTCGTCAGCTGTTCGAGCTGACCGAGCTTAAGCAAATCGGCATCGTGCTGATCGAGACGGATGCTTCCGCGATTATCTCCGCGTTATCCAATGCCAGTCTGGGCGCAGACAGCATTGTGGCAATCCGTGATGAGCATGGAATGGAGATCATCAGTACTGCCCAGGGCGGAGAGAAGACGGGCATTCCACAGGATTGGCCCTCTACAGCTCGCATCGACGGTATACGAATTCAAGAAATGAACGGCTCTCTGCTTACGGCAGCGCCGATTCAGAAGCCGGAATGGACATTGATCAGTCAGACACCGATGTCGGATATGCAGCTTGAATTGAAGAAGACAAGACAGTATCTAATGTCTGTCGTGATTGGCGTTATTATCGCCGCTACATTCCTGGCCGGCTTCATCTCGCGGACCTTCTCCCTGCCATTCAAGCGACTGATCCGTCAAATGAAGCAGGTAGAGATGGGTAACTTCCACGGGGAAGTGAAGGCCGGCTCCTATGAAGAGATTAATGTGCTTGTCGCTTCCTTCAACCGGATGGTCGGACGAATCGACGAACTGATCGAGCGGATTAAGCTGGCCTCGATTAGCGAGAAGAATGCCCAGCTTCAGGCGCTTCAGACCCAGGTGAACCCACATTTCCTATTCAATACGCTCGATATGATCTATTGGATGCTGGATGAACGGGAGAATGACCGTTTGGGCCGGGTTATCCTGGCCTTATCCCGAATGTTCCGCTATAACAGCGAATGGGAGGAAGGAGCCAGTTCCACGCTTGGCAATGAGTTGGAGCAAATGCGTAATTACTTAACGATCATCGAGACTCGTCTGGGTGAGAGACTGCATGTAAATATTTCTGTTCCGCCGCAGCATCTGGATTCAATAATTCCGAAAATGACGCTGCAGCCGATCATTGAGAATGCTGTAAAATATGGGCTTGAACCGATGGCACAGCCGGGTACGCTACATGTCTATAGCGAAGAGTGCGACGACCGCCTGCTGTTGATCGTTAAGGATGATGGGGTGGGCATGGACGCGTCAACACTGGAGCGACTCTCAGCCATATTACTTCCAGGCCGCAGTGGAAGCGAGAACGAGTTGGAGCCGCAAATGAAGGCGATGGAGCAGGATGAGAGATTGGCAGCAAGCCGCCGCGGAATAGGTCTCTTTAACGTTGATCAAAGATTGAGGCTGATGTTCGGCGAGCCCTATGGTCTCATTCTACATAGTGAATCAGGGCAAGGAACCAAAGTTATTGTTGTGATGCCGAAATCCGAAACGAGAGGAGCAGAGGTATGAACATTTTGGTAGTTGATGATGAGAGCATTATCCGCGAAGGGATACAGCGCACGCTATCTCATCATTTTCCTGAACATTCGGTTCATTTGGCTGCAAAAGCGGATGAAGCGGCTTGGCTGCTCAGAACCGAGTCCATTGACCTTGTCTTGACGGATGTACGAATGCCTGGCATGACAGGGCTCGAACTGATGGAACTCTCTCGCAGCAGACACCCTCAGGTCAAATGGGTTGTCATCTCGGCTTATTCCGAATTCGCCTATGCCCGTGAAGCGGTACGCCTCGGCGCTCGGGATTACTTGCTTAAGCCGATCGGCAAGGAAGCACTAATCGATATGGTGGAGCAGCTTAGCGCAGAAATTGAGCAGAGCACGATGCGATCCAAGGAGTCACATCTGCTGAGGCAGAATGTGCGCTTGCTGCGGGAAGGAGCACTAACCCGGCTGATTACTGGTTTGGATCTCGGCGGTATCGATTTGAACACGCTGCTGGAGGAGCCATCTTATTTCTATCTGGTTATGGTACGAATCGAACAGAAGCGGTCCGGACATCTGGAGCATTTCATCGTGGAAAACGTATTAACGGAGTTGATCGACAATTTCGGCCATGGCGTTGTGGCCAGCGCTTCGCTCTGTCATCTCGTAGGTTTGGTGACGCCGAATTTACCACACCAGCTGCCTGTGCTGCTTGGTGAACTGAAGACACAACTGAAGCGCTGTTTGAACGTTCCGTTCCAGATCATTGCATCGGAGGAGTTGGACAATTTCTCACTCATTCCGAGACAGGTAGCGCTTCTGAGTAGAGCGGCAATGGATCAATTCAGCGAGCCTGATCATGATAATCATAACAATGAGGCCATTGAACTGGCGCTTAAATATATCCGGGCTCACTATCAGGAGGAACTTACTCTTGAGAAAGTGTCGTCTGTCGTCTTTCTAAATCCGGTCTATTTTAGCCAGTTGTTTAAACAGAAGACGGGACATGGGTTTAAGGACTATATCATCCATCTGCGAATGGAGGAAGCACGGCACTTACTGCGCCAACCGGGCTTGAAAATTTCTGATGTCGCGGAGAGAGTCGGCTATCAGGATATGAGACATTTCTCCCAGGTGTTCCGTCGTAAATATAACATGACCCCAAGCGATTATCGCCAGCAGCTAGGCGACTCCGAGGAGGGACATCGCCTATCCTAGAGCTAGTGGGCGTAGGCCTCATAGATACAAATAATAAACGAGTACCGCAAAAAACCGGGGTATCCCTTATTTTAATAGGGGATACCCCGGTTTAACTTTAAGAATGCCTAATGAGCTTATGACATTTTACTTAGAATCTCTGCTACCTGCTGTTCAAGATCGGGCATAGGGCAATGATACATCGGACCGATCAGCGGCTCCATCAGGATCGGGAAGAGTAGAGCTCCAAAAATTTGCACGCTAGTTAGAATCAGCTTGTCCGTATCCAGCTCATTCGTCATTTCTTTCAAGACATCTGTTACTTTGGGAAATCCCATTGTCTTAACAAAATGAGCAAATTCAAATTGGGAGTCGAACGGGAAGCTGCTATGTCTTATAATTTGCCTCAGAAGCTCCGGATATTTCTGAAAGGTTCTGGCGTATTCGGTCAGGAAGATCTCCATGCGCTCCTTAGCGGGCAGGTCCGCTTGATCCAGAATGGAGAAGCAGCCCTTATATGAGTTCAGAATCAACTTGATCGTCTCGTTCAACAGCTTATCCTTAGAACCGAAATAGTAATTCACCATCGCAATATTTACGTTCGCCAGTGCCGCGATTTTCCTTGTCGTTACGGCTTCAAAGCCTGTCTGCATAATATAATCATGAGTGACCTTTAAAATATGCTCTTTCGTTGATAATTCTTGTTCTTTAGATGACTGCTTCATAGGTTCACCCCGGCTCGTTCAATATTTTTAAATGCTGTGGCTAGCATCAGCTTCAGACGGTTGATCTGGTTGACCTCAGTTTCGCTAGCGTCATAGTCAATCGCTGTAATGTTAGCCGCTGGATACAATTCCTTAAGGCCCTTAAGCATTCCTCGACCAGTAACATGATTCGGCAAGCAGGCGAATGGCTGAATGCAGGCGATATTCGTTACTCCGCTCTCAATCAGCTCCATCATCTCCGCGGTCAGGAACCAGCCTTCTCCGGCTTGATTGCCGATAGATAGCAGCCGACTCGCCTTATCGGCCAGCTCGAAGATCGTTAGCGGCGCGGTAAAGCGCTCGCTGAGCAGCAGTGCATCCTTGAGCGGCTTGCGGAACTGCTCCAGGAAATAAATCGCGCTGCGTCCGCCAGCGATCCCCAGCTTGCTCTTGCCGAGATGCTGGCCCTTGTACATTGGCCCGTAGCTGCAGTACAGGAAGAAGTCGAGAATATCGGGAATCGCTGCTTCTGCACCTTCCTGTTCAATGAGCTCCACGATATGGTTATTAGCTCCGGGATGGAATTTGACGAGTATCTCGCCGACGACACCAATCCGAGGCTTACGCTTATCCGCAATCGGCAAAGAGTCGAATTCCTGTACGAGTCGGGCGAGATTGGTTCTGTAGATTCGGAAGCTGAAATTGTATAGCGAAGCCCGGCAAATGTCCATCCATTTACGGAACAGGTCATCGGTGCTGCCCGGTTGAAGCTCGTATGGGCGGACACGGTTTCTGGCCCTCATTAGGGCATCGCCATAAACGGTAGCCGCAATCAACTTCTTGATCAGGCCTAGCGAGAATTCAAAGCCCGGATGCTTCTCAAGGCCTACCGCGTTCAGTGAGATGACTGGAATCTGCTCCAGGCCGGCATCCTTTAGCGCTTTGCGCAGCAGGGCGATATAATTCGTAGCGCGGCAAGCCCCTCCGGTCTGAGACATAATAACTGCCGTGCGATTGACATCATATTTGCCGCTTCTCAGCGCATGAACGAGCTGGCCAATGGTCAGGATCGCCGGGTAGCAGGCATCATTATTCACGAAGCGCAGCCCTTCATCGATCGTATCGGTCGTGACTTCTGGTATCAGCTCAGCCCGATAGCCCTCGCTGTTCAGCACCGCCTCATATAATTCAAAATGAATAGGAGACATTTGTGGGATCAGAATAGTATAATTCTGCTTCATCTCCTTCGTGAACAGGAGGGTACTGCTTGTCATGGTCTCTGTGCGATCCGCTGTTATAGTCTTACTCTCGCGCTCTTTCATTGCGGCCAGTAGTGAACGAATTCGAATGCGGGCTGCACCAAGATTGTTTATCTCATCGATCTTGATCATCGTATACATCTTATGGTTACTTTCCAATATCTCCTGAACCATGTCCGCCGTCACCGCATCAAGTCCGCATCCGAATGAATTCAACTGCACAAGCTCGACCTCAGCACGCTTGGCAACCACCCTGGCAGCGCGATAGAGACGGGAATGATAGGTCCACTGATTGACAACACGCAGATCATTGGCGGGCTCGGCAAGATGGGCGATAGAATCTTCTGTTAATACCGCCAACCCGTACGTATTGATCAACTCAGGGATCCCATGGTGGATCTCCGGATCAACATGATAGGGTCTGCCAGCAAGCACAATCCCCTTCGTCCCGGTCTCCTCCAGGAAATGCAGCGTTTCCTCACCCTTGCGGCGAATATCCTGCCGTACTGTATCTGCTTCTGTAAGAGCGGCATCAACGGCTTCATTAATCTCTTTGCTCGAAATTCGTGGAAAAGTATTTGCCAGCTCTTTCTTGAGTGACTTCGGGTTATCCAAAGTCAGGAATGCTTGAACATATGGAATTCCTGCCTCTTTGAGTCGATCCATGTTAACGCGGATCACTTCGGGATAGGAGGTGACCACCGGACAGTTGAAATGATTCCTCGCTTCTTCATCTTCTTTGTGCTCATAGACGACCGAAGGGTAGAAGATGATACCCACCTTCTGGTCTATCAGGCTATCCACATGGCCATGAGTTAATTTCGCAGGATAGCAGACTGATTCAGAGGGGATCGATTCCATGCCCCGCTCATACAGTTTCTTGCTGGAACGAGGGGAGAGGATCACACGGTAACCCAGCTTTGTGAAGAAGGTGTGCCAGAATGGATAATTCTCATACATATTGAGAACTCTTGGAATCCCGACCGTACCGCGTGATGCTTCTTCAACCGACAGTGATTCATAGCCGAAGATCCGGTCATACTTATATTGATAAAGATTAGGCAGATTGCTTTTCTCTTTGCGCATTCCGGCGCCGCGTTCACAGCGATTACCGGTGATGAAGAATCGCTTGTCTTGGAAGCGATTGATCGTCAGGGAACAGTTATTGCCGCATAGACCGCAGCGGCTATGTGATACCGAGCAGGTGAATTCCCCAAGCTCGGATAGTGTTAACAATGCGCTTGATCCGTCCTTGTATTGTTCCTTGGCGATCAAAGCGCAGCCATAGGCGCCCATCATCCCGGCGATATCCGGACGAACAACCTGTTTGCCAATCAGCAGCTCGAAGGCTCTTAGAACCGCTTCATTGTAGAATGTCCCGCCTTGAACGATGATGTTCTCACCGAGTTCCTCGGTATTACGCAGCTTCAGCACTTTCTGGATCGCATTCTTGATGACGGAATAGGAGAGCCCGGCAGATAGATTAGCCAAGGAGACACCTTCTTTCTGTACCTGCTTCACCTTGGAGTTCATAAATACGGTGCAGCGAGAGCCCAGGTCAACCGGCTCATCGGCAAGCAGCGCAGCTTCGGCGAATTGCTTGATAGGAACGTTAAGCGAACCGGAGAAGCTCTCCAGGAAGGAGCCGCATCCGGCGGAACAGGCTTCGTTCAGCATCAGTCCATCGATCGCTCCGTTCTTGATCTTGATGCATTTCATGTCCTGTCCTCCGATATCGAGGATAAAATCCACGTCAGGAGAGAAGCGAGCTGCCGCTTTATAGTGGGCGACCGTCTCGATTTCTCCGATATCGATCTTGAACGCAGCTTTGATCAATCCCTCACCATAGCCCGTTACCGCGGCATTGGCGATGTAGACATCGCTTGAAAGCTCACGATACATAGCTTGCAGACCGCTGCGTACCGATTCAAGTGGATTCCCATGATTGCTGTCGTAGAACGTATAGAGCAGCTCATCCTCCGTTCCGCTCAGTACGATCTTGGTCGTCGTGGAACCCGCATCGATCCCTAGGAAGAGGGGGCCTCGATAGCTTGAGAGTTCCCCCTTGAGGACCGAGGCTTGCGCATGGCGCTCACGGAACTGTTGCAGTTCCAATTCATCTTGAAATAGGCGGGGAAGGGCGGCGGTGCTGCGGCTCCTGCCCTTCATCGTGAAGCTCTCAAAGCGCGAGCATAGATCACTGATTGCAATCGGCTCATTCCCGCGGCTCTTGATGGCTGCACCTAATGCCACGAAATACAGACTGTTCTCGGGGAAAATGACCGCTTCATCGGCGATCTTTAGCGTCTCAGCGAAGCGCTGACGCAGCTCAGATAAATAAGTCAGTGGGCCACCGAGAAAGGCGACATTGCCGCGGATTGGACGGCCGCAGGCCAGACCGCTGATCGTCTGTGTAACGACACTCTGGAATACGGAGGCGGCGATATCCTCCTTGCGAGCACCTTCATTGAGCAGTGGCTGCACATCGGTCTTGGCGAATACGCCGCAGCGGGAAGCGATCGGATAGATCGTCTTGCAGCCTTTAGCCAGCTCGTTCATTCCCTCCGCATCCGTCTTCAGCAACGCGGCGATCTGGTCAATGAAAGCACCGGTGCCTCCGGCGCAGGCGGAATTCATTCGCTGCTCCAGGCCACCAGTGAAGTAAATGATTTTCGCATCCTCGCCACCAAGCTCAATGACAACATCTGTCTTGGGTATGTATTGCTCGACGGCCTCAGTGCAGGCGATAACCTCCTGAACGAAGGGCAGTCTCACATGTTCTGCCAATGATAGTCCTGCAGAACCAGCTATGTTCATCGATACGGAAGCGTCCGGAAATTCCGACTTCAGTTCATTTAGCATTTGTAATGTCGTACCTTTAACATCCGAATAATGTCTGCTGTATCTCTGATGTATGATCTCGCCATTCGCTGTAATGGCAACCAGTTTAGTTGTAGTTGAACCAATATCCAGTCCAATGTGAAGTAGCATACAATAGGGTCTCCTTCAAACTGTGATTTAAACGTTGTTTAACGCGAATATAGCATCGGGACTTTGGTCACGTCTGTAAAAAAAGGCACAATCATTTTGTATTAATTAATTTAAGGTACTGTAGTTTTGTAAGTTTATGCTTTATAATGTAATTGTCATAGTTACAGCTATGACGCGTATGTCATAGACAATGGTGTCTCGGCATAAGGTCGGGAATAAATAAGGAGGATTTAGGATGAAAGTTGAAGTGTGGTCAGATATTGCTTGTCCTTTTTGCTATATAGGAAAACGCAAGTTTGAACAGGCGCTAGAGCAGTTCCCTCATAAAGATCAGGTGGAGCTCGTCTTCAAGAGCTTCCAGCTCGATCCAAATGCGCCGAAGCAATATGACGAATCGATGGACGAGATGCTTGCACATAAATATGGCATTTCCGTTGAACAAGCTAGAGGAATGAATGAACAGGTTTCCGCGCAGGCGCATGAAGTCGGATTGGATTATCATCTTGATACGGCGGTTATGACGAACACGCTTGATGCGCACCGCGTCAGTCATTATGCCGATACGAAGGGCAAGAGCAAGGAGATGATGGAGCGTCTTCTGTCTGCGTATTTCACCGAATCGAAGCATGTCGGGGATCACGATGTATTGGCCAGCTTAGCTGCTGAGGTTGGGCTGGATGCCGATGAAGTTAAGCAAATGCTGGCTGGAGACGAATACGAAGAGCAAGTAATCGGCGATCAGCAGGAAGGGGCAAACCTTGGTGTTCAAGCGGTGCCATTCTTCGTACTGAACCGCAAGTATGCGGTACGCGGAGCACAGCCTGTGGAAGCCTTTCTGGGCGCTCTGAATCAAGTATGGGAAGAGGAGAATCCTAAGACGAAACTCGACGTCCTCGGTCCTGACGGTGCAGCTTGCACAGATGACTCCTGCTCGTTGTAAGTAAGATAGGATAGTGTTAATACAAAAGCCAACCGATGATTAGCAGAAGCTGATCATTAGGTTGGCTTTTTGTTTGTGCTCATTTGCTATGAGGCTAAGTATGTTAGGTCCTCTTCGCTACAGAATTGGGGATATCAAGCGAGAAATAGATTCCTTCATACGTACCAATCTTGGACGATGCTCGTAATCTTCTTCAGTCAGCAAGATGGAGTCTTTGACGTCCTCCATGAATATATCTCTTAGCTTCTTAGCGGTAGCTTCATGATAAATAAATGCATTCACTTCAAAGTTCAAGCGGAAGCTGCGATAATCCATATTTGCGGTTCCGACCGATGAAATCTCATTATCTACGACAATCGTCTTGGCATGGATAAAGCCTTTTTTGTAGAGATAGACCTTGACGCCAAGCTGCAGCATTTCCCCGATATGAGACAAAGTAGCCCAGTAAATAAACGGATGATCCGGCTTATCCGGGATCATGATATTGACATCCACGCCGGATAGCGAGGCGATTCGCAGCGCATCAAAGACACTAGGGTCCGGAACGAAGTAAGGAGTCTGGATGTAGATGGAGTGCTTGGCGGACATGATCATTTTAATGTAACCGTTCTTGATATGCTCTAGTCTGGAATCGGGACCACTGGTAACAATCTGCATACCTACCTGATCTTTTGTCTCTATCTCCGGGAACAGACTAGGTTCGTATGTAATCTCGTTATGCTGCGATGCTTGACTCCAGTCGAGAATGAAGCGAATTTGCATCGCATATACCGCGCTGCCTTGGACTCGCAGATGAGTATCGCGCCAGTAGCCGAATTTCTTCTTCATTCCGAGGTATTCATCCCCGACGTTGAAGCCACCGACGTATCCAATCTGGCCGTCAATAATGACGAGCTTGCGGTGATTACGGTAGTTAATTCTCAGGTTGATAAGATGTAGCTTGGAAGGAAAGAATGCTTCTGCCTCGCCACCAGCTGCGAAGAATTCCTTGAAGAAGCCCTTGGTTAACTGCCTAGAGCCAAGCTCATCATACAGCAGACGAACCTTGACGCCTTGTCTTGCTTTTTCTGTTAGCAGATCAAGAAATTCCTTGCCCAGATGATCTCGACGGAAAATATAATACTGGACATGCACCGATTCCTGCGCCTCTCTAATGTCCTGGAAGAGCCGGTCGAATTTTTCCCTTCCATCTGTAAAAATATCGATCTCATTATCTTCAGTCAGCAATGCGTGATTCTCGTTCAAATGCATGTAAATGAGATCGTCATATTTCTTGGAAACCTCATTCTTGAACTGAAAACGGCTTGATTGGATGCTCCCCATCTGTGTGAGTAAGATTTGCTCATAGTGCAGCTTTTTGAAATCATCCCAATGAAAAAGTCGGATCTTGCGAAAATCCTGTGCAAATAACAGGTACAGAATGAATCCGAGGACAGGGATGAAGGAGAGGACGAGGAGCCAGGCCCATGTCGAGCCGATATCTTTCCTCTCCTTAAAGACAATGACGAGACCGAACAGAATGTTCAGTACAAAGATAATACCGGCGACGACAGTAATCATGGAAGAAATGCTCATAACAATTCCAATAAGTCCTCCTGCAACTAGTTTGTAATATTGTGATGATTATGCCACATCATTATACTTGAGCCTCTCTCCAAAAGACAACCTCCAAGAGCTTTTCTTAAAGTTCACCTCAGATCACGAGAGTAATACCAATAGATGACTATAATTATTTTGTCCATTGACTTCTCATAGGACTTTCCGATAAACTATGGGAAATTGTTGAAGGAGGCGATGTTATATGAGTAACCGGATAAATGCTGTATATGTTGCTTATAAAATTACGTCTCCCGAACGGATATTTGTCCTCTGATCGCAGTGCTTGCCCGTTTTGTCTCATTACTTAAAACGCAGGCAAGTTTTGATTTTATCAGATAGGCATAAAGCTTGAGCATCCGTAGAGGGATTTCTGCGGATGCTCTTTTTGGTATGTGCTTATATCGATTCAGCGTTACGGTGATCGACAGTTGCGAAATGCTTCGAAATGGAGTTAAGGTGACTAGGGAATGGGTCATTTCTCTACTGTTTATCGTAATTGATGAGTAAATATGTGCCCCCCGGGAAGCTGCAGCGCAGGGATACGCTTGCGGATCTCTTGATCTGTCGGGAGAACACGAAAGGGAGAACATTATTTGGAGAATCATCAATTAGAAGCATTCGGATGGACTGCGGAATGGCAGCCTAAATGGAAAAATATTACTGAGCAATCCATTGTAAAAGGCCAAATGGAGCCTGCGAGGATTGTAGCAGATCATGGCCAGAAGTATGAGATTAGAAGTGAGCGGGGGACGAGTTGGGCTACCTTATCCGGCAAAGCCCGCCTAAAAGCCAGTGAGCTGAGAAGCTATCCCGGCGTCGGGGACTGGGTCGCGGTGAAAATGATGAATGAGGGCGATGATGCGATTATCCATGAGATTGTGGATCGTAAGAGCCTGATTGCTAGGCAAGCGGCGGGGTTTGAGACGAAGGAGCAGATTATAGCGGCTAATGTAGACACCCTGTTTATCGTCTGTGCGCTTAACCATGACTTTAATGTCCGCCGCTTAGAACGATATTTAATCATGGCCTGGAATAGCGGGGTCAATCCGGTGATTGTTCTAAGCAAGAGCGACCTCTGTGATGATATTTCGTCCTACATCGCCGAGACAGAACTGATCGCCCCTGGAGTGCCTATAATTAGCGTATCGGCTCATCTCGGCATCGGAAGGGAGCAGCTCGAGACTTACGTCTACCCAGGTACAACGATAGCTCTGGCGGGTTCATCCGGAAGCGGAAAATCCACGATGATCAACTGGTTGACTGGAGCTGAGCTGCAGCTTACACAGGACGTTCGCGAAGACGATAGCCGTGGACGCCATACGACGACGCATCGGGAGCTGTTCTTGCTGCCGCAGGGCGGTGTGCTTATCGATACGCCAGGGATGAGGGAGCTATCGATCTGGGATGATGATGGCGGCCTAGAGCGTACCTTCGAGGATATCGAGCGATTGAAGGAACAGTGCCAGTTCAGTGATTGCCAGCATAAGCACGAGACAGGCTGTGCGGTACTACAGGCAATAGACGAAGGATCGCTTGACCGGAAGAGACTTGAGAACTACCATAAGATGCAGCGTGAGATTCGATTCCAGATGAGAAAAGAAAGGATCGCAGCGAAGAGAAACGCTGGACGTTCAAGCACAAGCTCCTCCAAATCGGGGAAAAGAAGTCGTCAGGAATGGCGTAAAGAGATCGAGGAATAATTCCTCGATTTCCTTATTTTAGCCGAAGATAATACTAGCGAGGTTAGACATTCACTTTCACAAGTACAAGAAAAACTCAATTCGACTAAACAAGGCGGGGTCTTAACATGACAGAATACATGAAAATGGTAGAAGCAGCTTTAACCGATAAGCAGCCATTAAAATTGATTCTAAAAGGCTGGGTGGAAGAAGGAGTAGGCATTGTCGCTGTCGTTTATGCAACCACAGATTCTAACCATGCTAGAAATCGTTTCGAAGAGTTAACTTCAGCAGCAAACGAGGACATTTACTATATGGTATATAGTGTTCCTTTCGATACGGATTTAACTCAGATTGGGCACTACCCATCGATCGCGATTTCCAAAGAAGATTTTGAATAGATTTAAGAAAGTTAGAATTAAACAAATGTTTGGATTATGCTCCAGCTCCGATGCAGGCATAAAATTGACGGAAGAGATGCGGATTTCCTATAATCTGTAGTAGGAAGCTGCGGATTTGCCTGTTGACTTGCTGATAGGTATCCGACAAGATATGGATCATTTGAAAGGCGGTTATTCTATTGAGAACGTCAACGAACGGCTTGGAACGTCTGCTTAAATTAGACGGAGCTTATAATGTGCGTGATATTGGCGGGTATGAGACAATAACGGGTGGAATTGTACAGCGCGGACGCTTGTTCCGTGCAGATGGTTTGCACCAGCTCTCCTTACGTGACCAAGAGTTGATTCTGGAGCTGGGAGTAAGGGCAGTAATTGATTTACGTTTCAGTGATGAGACGGCAGCTAAGAAGGATGTTTTTGCAGAACATCAAGAGGTCAATTACTATAACATCTCGTTGGTAAATCCAGCGACCACGAAGTTAAGAGATATTCGCAATCTGGGTGATATGTATAAAATTCTGCTAGATACCTCCGGTCCGCTAATCGCCGAAGTATTCAGCCGTATTGCAGAGACGAAGGACGGGTTGTTGTTCCACTGCTCTGCTGGCAAAGATCGGACAGGTGTTGTTGCTGCGCTTCTATTGGATTTGGTAGGAGTACCCCGGGAGACCATTGTTAGCGATTATGCTGAGACAGAGACGAACCTGGCCCCAATTATGGATGAGCTACTGAAGGATCACCCGGCAGAAATGTCGCTGGAGGAGTACCGTGCGTTCATGGGCAGCGCACCTGAAAATATGGAGATCATGCTTGATCACCTCTATTCGGTTTATGGCGGGGCAGAACAATATCTAACCACGAACGGTCTTCGTACGGATGAGATCGAGACGTTAAGACATAAACTGTTACAGGACTAGGTCACAGAATATACGGTACAGTCAAAAACCTGCATTTTTGCAGGTTTTTTGTTGTTCACATAGCTTATCAACGATCTACTCACTGTCTCTCCAGCAGTCTTCTCAGCTTATTTTCTGTATTCGATTCAGGGGCTGGGGTGTAAATGCTGCAGCGCAAATCGGCGTCACCCTGTACCTGGAAAGAGGTGAGATGGAATAACATCTTGCCGGCCTTGGCGTGTCTGAATTCAATCAGCACCTCTGGCGCGGTACTTACTTTGCTCTGCAGCCACAAGGCGTTGAACTCCGGCGCGGCCTCGTTCATTTCAGCAATGAATTGCTCGTACCATTCATCCTCTACGTACTGGCCATAATAAGCGCGGAAGATCGCCAGGAAGCCGCTGACGAAATCTTCCCAATTCACGGCGAGCCGCCGTAATTCCTTCCTCGTAAACAGGAGTGAGATCATATTTCTCTGCTCAAAGGGAATGCTGTCGAAATTGATGAATACCTGAGAAGCAGCCGCATTCCAGGCCACGATATTATAATGGCGGTCCGTAATAATCGCCGGACAGTAGCGCAGCTCCTGAATAATCTTGATCAAAGCAGGGCTAATCTCTGCAAGCTCGTCTTTGGAGCGGGCGGCAAGAGAGACAGGACCCATGGCCAGCGCAAACAGGTATTTCCGTTCGTCAACGGTTAATTGCAGTGCTGTAGCGACACAATCCAATACAGAGGTGGATACCTGAATATCTCTACCTTGCTCTAGCCAGGTGTACCAGGTCGGGCTCACCCCAGCTAGCTGGGCCACTTCTTCTCTGCGTAATCCAGGCGTACGCCGACGCGTACCGTGCGAAAATCCTACGGATTCCGGCGAAATCTTGGCCCGGCTCGCCTTGAGAAATTCCGATAAGGCCTGAAGCCTTCCTTGATCTTTCATCATTCATCCACCCTTCAAGAAGATCGAACTCGCTAGACTAGTAGTCCTTATACTATGATAACACACAACTTGTAATAGCATAATGAAAGTGACAAGATGGATGGTGAGCAAGGTTCTGACCAAGCTGGATCAGATAGAAAGGAAGAATGAACTATGGAACGAGTAGTGATTACAGGAATGGGCGTCATATCGCCTGTCGGAAATGAAGTGGACAGCTTCTGGAACAGTCTTATACAGGGTAAATCAGGAATATCACCTATTGATACATTTGATACTTCAACGCATAAAGCCCGGATTGCCGGGCTTGTAAAAGAGTTCGACGCCGAAGCGGAGTTTGGGCGCAAAGAAGCGAGACGTATGGACCGCTTCTGCCAATTGGCTATGGTTGCTGCGGATCAGGCCGTTAAGGATTCTGGGCTGAATCTGGATGAGCTTGATCCGCTGCGCCTGGGTGTCTATGTCGGTTCGGGCGTAGGCGGGATACAGACACTGATCGACCAACATGATCAGCTGAAGAACAGAGGAGCTCAGCGAGTCAGCCCGACACTGGTGCCGATGATGATCTCTAATATGGCTGCGGCAATGATAAGCATTAAATATGGAGCAACCGGGCCGACCCTCTCTCCAGTAACAGCCTGCTCGATAGGCAATACCGCGATAGGTGAGGCTGCACGGCTGATTCGCTCGGGCGGTGCCGATGTCATTATTTGCGGTGGTACGGAAGCAGCGATTACGGAAATATCACTGGCCAGCTTCGGCAACGCTGGGGCATTATCCAGCCGTAACGATGCACCTGAACAGGCGAGCAGACCGTTCGATCGGGACCGCGATGGCTTCGTGATGTCGGAGGGTGCGGGGATCGTCGTGCTGGAATCGCTAGCCCATGCTCAGCGGAGAAACGCCAGGATTTATGCCGAAGTTATCGGCTATGGAGCAACTTCCGACGCCTATCATATGGTGGCGACTCATCCGGATGGAATCGGAGCGTTCCATGCGATGGAACTGGCGCTGAAGGATGCTGGAATTGAGCCAGGGCAGATTGATGTAATTAGCGCCCATGCGACGAGTACGGAGATAGGGGATATCTCGGAGACGAAGGCGATTAAGAAGCTATTTGGAGCTGCGGCGTATGATGTTCCCGTAACAGCCAATAAATCGATGACAGGCCATTTGCTTGGCGCATCCAGTGCTGTCGAAGCGATCGCTCTCGTTAAGAGTCTGCAGGAGGGCATCATCCCGCCGACGATCAACCTGAACGACCCGGATCCAATCTGCGATTTGGATTATGTTCCTCATAAAGCGAGAAAGAAGGACCTACAGATCGGCTTGTCCAATTCTTTTGGATTCGGCGGACACAATGCAGTCATTGTGTTAAGAAGATTTAATTAATACAAAGAAGAAGAGAGACCGTAATATGAAGCCGGGAGGCTTAGGGTCTCTCTTTATTTATTTTGGAAGCTATATGGATTCCGGCATGCTTCTGCTCATGTTCGGGTTCGACATGTATGAGTATCTGGGCTCGGTTAAAGATGCGTTTTATGGCTGTCTCAATGTTATCGCAAAGCTGGTGCGCAGTTTCTATGTCCATTTTAGAGGGAAGCACGAGGTGAAAGTCGATATATTCCTCAGGGCCGGAGCGCCGGGTACGGAAATCATGGATTTCAATGTACTTGGTTTCGTAGAGAGCAATCGCCTGCAAAATCTGCTCTTCTTCCGCCTCAGATAGTTGAGCATCGATCAATGGGGGGAAGGACTCTTTCATAAGCTTGTAGGCTTCCCACATGATATAGCAGGCGAGCACGATTCCGATCAGAGGATCAAGAATGGTCCAGCCCGTGAGTGCGGCCAGAAACAGGCTGATTCCAACGCCGAGCGAAGTATATACATCGGTAAGGAGATGCAGTGCGTTGGATTTCATCGCTACGGAATGAGTCTCGGCTGCGGCACGCTTTACCTTCATCGATACGACGAAGTTGATCGCTGCGCCGATAAACATGACGATAATTCCGAGATGGGGAAGCTCGACCGGGGAAGGATGAGCCAGCTTCTGCACACATTCATAAATGATCCATAAGCCGGCTACGAAGATGAGCAGCGTCTCGATCGTCCCCGAGATGTTCTCTACTTTTCCATGCCCATACGGATGACCGCGATCTGCGGCACGGCTTGAGATACGAACGGATATAAAGGCGATCAACGAGGCTACCAAGTCCAGAGCAGAATGAATCGCTTCTGAGATGACGGCAACGGAGCCGGTCAGGAAGCCAACAATGAGCTTCAATATGACGATAAAAGTGTTGCTGAACACAGACAGACTGGCTGTTCTGGAACCGTTCATTCAGATCACAACCTTAAAGTTCTTTCTTTTATTGTACAACCTCATTATACTACTCATGTAGTCTCCGTCGAAATTAGCCGCCTTATTCAAACCTTGCGTTCTTATTCCATAGCGCAAATCGGAAATCAAGCACATATCTTGTATAGAGACCTATAACTATATATACTTATAGAGTCCGCTTCATTAGCGGTTTTTCTTTGAATGGCCTCGTTAGAGGTTTTCTTATTGTTGAAAGGAGACTTACCCATGTTTTGGGATCACAGACTAACTCAGATATGCAAAGAAAATGAGAATTTATCGAAATATTCAACTTATGAAATCGGAGGGTTGGCCCGGTTTGTCGCCAAGCCCAGACGCACAGAGGATATTGTCCTATTATTAGATCAAGCTCAATCCAGCGGAATGCAAACGGTCATGTTCGGGATGGGATCAAACTTGCTGCTGCCCGATCATCCCGATCCTGAGACTATATATATATCGATGCGTGACCATATCGAAGTTATGCCAAGAGGAGACCTCCTATATGTGTCGGCAGGAACTCCTTTATCGATGTTATCGCTATTCGGTGATCTCAGCGGCTTCACAGATTTTCACTTCACCTTCCTGCTGCCGGGTACGCTGGGTGGTGGGGTCTACATGAATGCTAAATATTTTGACAATGTGATGTGCGATTATTTAGATACGGTATACTATATCGATCTGGATGCACCGGGAAGAGGAATCCAAAGCATCCATGTAGACGATTGTCAATTTGCTTACAAGCAATCTATCTTCCAGCATCAGCCTTGGTTCATCACTGGAGCTGATTTGAAGCTGAAAACGACAGGAGCAGCCTTTGATTTCGAACGGATCAACGATTATTTGAATCAGCCTTTGGTCAAGGAGAGCATCGATAATTCCAGCTTGGCAAGCTTCTATCGTTTTTATCGCAGTTATTTGTCTTCTTTAGAGCAGGGTAACAAGCCGGTTCCTGAGGCGATGATGAATGTTGTTCTTGACCGGACTGGTAAGAATCATTTCGATTATCCTTCCTGCGGTTCCGTGTTCAAGAACGATTATACGATCGGAACACCGGTCGGTAAGTTAGTAGAGAGCGTCGGGCTTAAGGGAACTGCTCGCGGTAATGCGATGATCTCTCCGGTGCATGGCAATGTCATTCAGAACCGCGGTGGAGCAAAGGCAGTTGATGTGATTGAACTCATCAAAATCGTCCAGGAAGCTCTCCATAAAAGCTTCAATTTCGTTCCCGAACCGGAACTGGTCATTGTAAAGTAAAATAGATGCAGTGTATTATGGAAAAAAGCTCGTATACAAACACGTCTCGACCCGGATTAGAGCATCCAGGCCGAGGCGTTTTTTTTATTTAAAGTTTAGAGGAGGAAAATAATGATTAGATTGTGCAGGGACGAAGATATCGAACAAATGTACCAAATTATTAATGATGCGGCGAGCGCTTACCAGGGGATCATCCCTGATGATCGGTACCATGAACCTTACATGGAACTGAATGAGCTGAGGTCCGAGATCCAGGCTGGAGTCGTGTTCTGGGGCTATGAAGATCAAGGTGAATTAATCGGTGTGATGGGCATTCAGGATAAAGGGGATGTTAGCTTGATTAGGCACGCCTATGTGTTGACTAAGCTTCGTCAGAAGGGAATAGGCAGCCAACTGCTCGCACATTTGAATGAATTAACCGACAAACCGATCCTGATCGGCACTTGGGAAGCTGCGGAATGGGCCATCCGTTTCTACAAGAAGAGCGGATTTGAACTGGTCACCTCAGAGGAAAAGCAAAGGTTGCTCAAGAAATACTGGGACATTCCGGAAAGGCAGATTGAGACATCTGTTGTGCTAAGGAGCAAGCTATGAGATATGCCGCTGTCGTGCTGGATCTGGACGGAACTCTTCTGAATTCAGACAAGCAGGTATCGGATAGGAACTTAAGCGCGCTTCTTCGTTGTCACCGAATAGGGATGAAGGTGATTATCGCTACCGGACGCCCACCACGGGCGGTGAAGCGTTTTCTGCCGGAAGAGCTGTTGGGTGTTAGTTCGTTTATATACTATAACGGGGCCATGATCAGCTGTAGGCATACCGGTATTTCCCACCACGAACCGATTGAAGCATATCTCACCACTGAAGTATTAGATTATTGCCTGAGCCGCAATCCCGGGCTTGATATCAGTCTGGAGGTGGAGGATCAGTGGTTCAGCTTGAAGGAATATGATTATGCGACCTTGATGAGGGTAAAAGGCTACCCAATCGTAAGACCGTTGGAAGAACTCCGTAAGTTTGCCGCAACGAAAATTTTGTTCTCAGGAGATATGGACATCAACCCTTTTCAGGCGAAGTTCGGAGCAGAACTGAACATACTGGTTACAGATCAGGGGCAACTCGTTCAGATTTCATCTAGTAGAGCGTCGAAAGAAAATGCGCTCGTCACCCTATGTCATCGAATGGACATCACGCTGGACCAAGTGATCGTCTTTGGAGACGACATGAATGATATCGGACTGTTTAACGTTTGCGGTCGGTCTATCGCAATGGGAAACGGGGTTGAAGAGTTAAAGCGGCTGTCCGACGAGATTACCGATACTAATGATAATGACGGAGTAGCTATCGTTTTAGATAGAATAGATTAGCATAAATATTCAGCGCCTCAGCCTAAACAATTAGGATTGAGGCTTTTTTTATTTATCAAAAATAGAATAAAAAAATAATTTTGCAAAAAAATGTGATTTCACCAATCTAATGTAATGTAATAGTATGAAAGGAATAATATGTTATAAATGCTAGTGAATGTGACATTTTAAGAGAAAGAGAAACAAGATACTCGCATTTCAGACAGATTAATGATGGGTGCAATTATTAAGTAATATAGAGAATCCAATTTAAAATGAGAGGGATGGTAGATGTATGAAAAATTTTAAAGTTAAAGTTCTAGGTGCTGCAACTGCAATTATGGTAATGGCCTTTGCCGGAAGCGCAAGTGCTGCTTCGGTGAGTACAAGTGAATTTGGGACATTTACTTATACTCTGTCAAAGAGCGGAACAACGGTGACTGCTAATACATCTATTACAAAATATACTTCCTCTACAAGAGTAATTACAAAGTTGGAAGTTCAGGATAATGCAACAGGCACGATGCTGGCCAATGTGGAAAGAACAGTGACCGGCGGCAGCTCGTCATCGATCAGCGCTACCAATCTTACGGCCACGAAACTTGCTGCATTCAGTACGCATGAAGCAAGAGGAAATGGCAGCGTCGCAAAATACTTAGCGAGCACATTCTAATCTTTTAACTAATCAACAAATTCCATAGATGAAAACCGTATTACTTAATAATGTACCATATAGCATGACGTTGTGAGCGAAGCTTAGCTTACAAAGTCATGCTAGTTTTACTAATGAGTCAAATTTTGATGCGAAGGAAAAAAATAAATTTTTTTCTAAAAATAAGCAACAAAGTAATAAAACTAACGTTAATAATGAAAAGACGATGATCAGGGAAATTACTATGACGAGGAGTGTAAATGTGAGGAAATCTATTATTAGCATAATGATGATAGTGAGTCTATGTTTCTTGCTAGCAGGATGTTTTAATGTAAAATCGGAACCTGCGGTAAATAGCAGCAATGTGAACGGGAGTATAGGGGATGAATCGCCTGCCGACATATTCTCCAGTGATTCCTCCCAAAGGGGAATGGGCGCTTTTTCTTTTGGTCCCGTCACTGCTAATGATGAACAGCAGGTATTTGAATACAGTGGGGAGGAAATTCGTATTCCTTTTAAAGTGACGGGAATGGACAAGGATGTAAGCTCGGATTTCGGATTGCTTGTTTTCTTAGACGGGGTATCGCAGCCTTACAGGATGGAGGAGAGTAACGGCTCATCGAGCAAGGAACAGGTGATGCACAAATTCTATTTGAAAAATGAAGAGTCCAAAGAATTCGATATCGTGTTTACGCCGGTCATCGGACAAAAAGGGGACAAAGCGGGCGTTGTCTTCGCAACGATTCTTCAGCCTGATTATGAACCCGAGGACGAGAGTAAAACGAACTATGGTATATATCACAGTTTAAACGCTACTTTACCGCAAGAAATTTATTTCAAGAGTGACATTGCCAGTACAAGCAACTTACATTCCTATTCCGAAGCTGCCGTCCAAGATATCCCGGAAGAGATCAGGAACCAGGCAGAAACGATCATCACCGATGGAAGCTCCGACTACCTGGATGAAACGACGACGATCGAATTACTTCCAGAGGACACGGGCAGCAATGTGATCTCGGCCAAGAATGGCAAGGCGAAGCTGGAGTTTCATATTTATGGCGGCTTAGAGACGACATATCGTACTACCATTTTTGTAAATCATATTCCGGTTCAAATCATGGGCTCCGATTTCATAGAGACGACGCTGCAGAAGGGTAAGATGAATACGGTAGAGCTTGAGCTGGATACCAGCGCTTATGGGAGGCTGAATACCATCTACGCCGTTTCTGTCGTGTCAGGTAAAGACTATTTGACGAACAGTAATTCACCGCTTAAGACAAAATCCCTGTTATTAGTGGATGAATCATAATGGAGAGGCGATATATGAGAAAACAGCTTTTTACGATACTTGTCTTGATGTGCACCGCATTACTGCTTACAGCTTGTTTTAAAAACGGAGAATCCATCGATGCTGGCAAGAAGATAGCCCAGGCGGAGAATAATACCGTGAAGGAGAACGGATTCGGACAGAAACAGCCAAATAATACGAACGACGCCAATAGGGTAGAAGATATATTCCATGACTTAAATTTTGACTATAAGACGAATCGTCTGGTTCTGTCTGATCTTAAGACAAATGCCGAGTTGGAGTCTATTACGCTGGATAAGAACAGTTTCGCCAAGAACATCATGAAGTGGGATCAAGGGTATGCCGTCGAAGTGCTGTTGGCCGACAAACCGGTTCAAGTTAAGCAATCATCAGGGCTCGAAATTATCTCAACTCCGCAAAAAGTAAACGGCAAACTGGTTCGAATATATAACGAAAAATTGAAGCTACAGAAGGAAATTGACTTAACCCAAGCCCTGCCGAAAGAGCTTATTGAGAATGAACCGTTTACGGCTATCTCGAACGACGGAAGTAAAATCGTATGGGCCAATATTATGAATCTGTATTTATATGATATCGATAGCGGTGAACTTAGTACTGTTTTTGACGATACGAATAATCAAGTGATTTTTGAGAAGATCGTGTTTACTCAGGATAACAACAAAGTGGTGTTCTTCGGCAGTCAGGCAGATCATGCTGAAGGCGAATTAAGCTACGGGATTATTGAGCTTGGCGCCAAGAAAATAACGGTCCATACCGAGAAGCAGTATCAAGGCAGCGATATTCAAATTTCGGATCGGTATGCCAGCATTACCGATGTCATTAATCCAGTGAACAACACCTCAAGCGGCAAGGTCTTGATCGTTGATGTGCAGACGGGAGAAGCTTCTTTAATGAAGGTAGATGGGACGGAAAGCACGATGGCCAGAGTAACGGAAGACGGAAAGTACTTGATTGCTGTTAATCAAGAGGACGAAATCAACTACCGAATCCGTCAGTATAAGCTGAAAACCGGGGATATGGTGAAAGAAGAGAAGTTTAAACCTGTGAAACAGGAGAGCAAGGCTTTAAGGATCGATCCGTCGATCAACCCGGCTGTTTATAATCTCATCGTGTTTGCGGGAAGTGAATATTACTTCCTTTCATTTGTTAGTGAGGAATGACGAGATGGAACTTAAATTTGATCATATTAAGAAAATATATGGCAGGCAAACAGCCCTGGATAACTTTAGCGCCACTCTATCAGAAGGTGTATATGGACTATTAGGCCATAACGGCGCGGGCAAAACTACGCTGATTAGCATTCTGATCGGGATTCTGGAGGCAACTGAAGGCAGCATCCTACTCGATGGGATCGATGTTAAGCAAATGGGATCCCAGTATTTGGACCGAATCGGCTATTTACCTCAATACCCTCTATTCTATAAAAACTTTCGTACTGATGAATTTCTTAAATATATGTGTGCACTCAAAGGGATTCCCAAAAGTCAGGTTAACAGCAGATTGGAGGAAGTGCTAGAGCTGGTTAATCTCACAGATGCTTACAAGAAGAAGGTTGGCGCTTTGTCAGGAGGAATGAGGCAGCGGCTCGGGATTGCCCAAGCGATACTGAATAAGCCGGATATTCTCGTCCTCGATGAACCGACAGCCGGGCTTGACCCGGGGGAGAGAATCCGATTTCGCAACATTATCTCCAGATTATCCAAGGATAAGCTCGTGCTACTGGCAACTCATATCGTTCCCGATGTGGAGTATATCGCCAAGGAAATTCTAATTTTGAACAAAGGTCAGCTGGTTATGCAGGGTTCCCCGGAACAACTGGAGAAGAGCGTCGAGGGGAAGGTATGGGATATTATCGTCGACGAAGAAGAAATGGAAGAATCAGTCGAGAGATACCAGGTCAGAAATGTTAAGCGCCTAGAAAAGGAGTACTCTCTACGGATTGTCAGTGATGAGGCACCGCCAGGAAGGAGCATGCCAGCTCAACCTTCACTTGAGGATGTGTTCCTGTCCATATTTGAAAAATAAACTAGAGGTACAGCATATATGCTAAGGCTTGTTTATTATGAAATCCGTAAAAATTATTTAAGAGGCTATGTTCTGGCCGCCATTGTCCTGTTCTTAATACTAAACGCTTGCATTATATATCGGGGTTACTTAAGCGGAGACGGATTGATGGGATACTTCATGCCGCATTCCAGCGAGACGAAGGTGGAATGGGACTTCTATCATCGTATGCATAAGCAGTTGGATGGGCCGTTAACGGCGAACAAAGCCCGCTTCGTCAATGATGAACATGAGCGGCTGGGTTCACAGACAGCGGACAGAACGTATAGCAGGGATCAGCAGGATGATACTTATACAGGACACGTATGGAATGATTATGTAATGATCACCAAATACTTTTATGAACCAATGAAATATGCGGCCAATTACGAGAAGGAAATAAACCAGACGCTTGAAAAAGCCAATGAGAACATCGTCTTCTATAGTAAATACAATAACACCTACGAGCTCGCTAAAAACAAGTATATTCAGGATCATTACAGTGGAAGGAAGATTGCCGTCCTCTATGATGGGAAGCCTTGGGAGTTGCTGTTCAAATACCGTTTCTCGGACTTGCTCATCCTGCTGCTCCTGCTGTTGGGGCTTGTTCCGATCTATGCAAATGAGAGAGAAACGAGGATGGATGATCTGATTCTGTCTAGCAGGAAAGGCAAAGGAAATATGGGCCTGGCGAAGGTGCTATCAATATTTATATATATAGCGTTCCTGCTGCTGGTTTTTTCAGGCTTGAACCTGCTGACATTTGCAACTCTCTACAGGCTCACCGGTTCCGGCATGCCGGTTTATGCGATTGAAGCCTATCAATATACGCCTTTCTCGATATCTATCGGATCTTTTTACATGTTATTACTTCTGGTTAAAATGGCTGGCTTTGTCGCTATCGGGCTATGGCTCTGTCTATTGTCTGCATGGTTCCAGCGTGCGCTTTATCCGTATATGCTGGGCACCCTGCTAATGGTCGGCGGCATTTATGCCAGCGGCTATTTAGCCTCGGTGGAAACTGCGAAGACGTTCTGGGCGTTAGTAAGTCCATTCACTTTACTTAAAGGAAATGAACTGCTCATGGAATTGGCGGGAATGAATATCGGAAATACGTTCGTGCTCAGATTGACGGTTTGCTTAGTGATGCAGTTCATCCTTTCAGTCTTGCTGTATTTTATGATTCGCTGGTTCAGCACCTCAAGCAAGTTAAGCAGACGAACCATGTTTCCTGTAAAGGAAGGGGTTTGATATGTTGTACCAAGAATGGCGAAAAATTCTAATTAAGCAAAAAGGACTGCTGGTCATCGCGATGATGATTATATTAAAAATCGCTTTGACCCTGCAGCAGGGATACGACTCTGATCTAATCATCAATCGGAACCCGGAAGGCTACAGCGCCTATATCAAACTATATGAAGGCAAGCTCACGAAAGCTAAAGAACAGCAATTACAAGATGAGTATTATGCTGTTGTGCATGCTACTGCCGAATTGGATGGGCTGGCGCGTCAGTGGAAGGATGGGATCATTGGACAGGATGTCTATGAACAGACGAGTAAACAATACTACGAGCGGATAAAGAACAACGCCGTATTCAATGTAGTCTATAATCAATATTATTATGCCAAAGAAGCACCTGAAGAGCGGTATTTAATGGACGAGAGAGGATGGAGTACATTGCTTGCCCACAGCAGGCCCGATTTTGTGCTGCTTCTCTGCCTGATTATTGTGCTAACGCCTTTGTTTTGTTATGAGTATGAGTCTGGGATGGACTCTTTGCTGCTATCAAGCTCCAGAGGCAAATATCAGACAGGTGTAGTCAAGCTTGCAATCGGAGCGATGCTGGTTATGACCATCACTGTTTTATTCACTGTGATCGAATATTTCTGCCTAGATGGAATGGTAGGCTTAAAGAATGGAAGCTTCCCGCTGCAAAGTCTGAAGTTCTTTGCCAATAGTGACTACCCTATCACGTTGAATCAAGCCTTCCTTATTCTCCTGCTGGTTCGAATGCTGGGGGCGGCTTTGTTTGCCGGTTGCATCTCTCTGACAGGTATTATTACTAAAAATACGGTTATTACCTTATTTATAAGCAGTGTTCTAATATTTCTGCCATACATTCTTTTTCCGAGCAAACCTTGGCTCTATTATCTTCCGCTGCCTTCAGGACTGCTCGCCGGGACAGGGTATCTATGGGGAACGGTTTATGAGAGCGCCTATAATGACCAGGGTAGTGTTGAGAAGATCGTTCAATTCCAGGCTATTGGAAGGAAGACCTTCTTATTCCTGATAGCCGGGTATGCTATTGAAATGGCTCTGTTCTATTTATACAGTCTCAAAAAATATTCAAAATATATGCTGAAGAGGCGCTTAATGCATAGAAAGAGGAATAAATCCCCATTGTCTCTTAGCCTACTTATCATCTGCTGCTTGATCATAAGCGGGTGTGAACATGCGGGGAAGGCTAAGGATATTTTCACTTTTGACGCCCGTGATGCAAGAAATTATGGAGAGACAGCCGGATACGCCATCAAGCTGGACGAGGAGAATAATATAATTACTGCCAAAAGTATCGATACAGGAGAGGAATTTCTGCTAACGCGCGAACCGTTCATCCAGAAAGGGGATATTTCCGCTATATTCGTCCGAGATGGGTGGTGCTATTACGTTACTCAAACTCTAGGGACGGAAGGGATACGAATATATGGCATTGACCTGAAGGACTTCCGTCAGAAGCTAATTTATAACAGTGTACCTGAGAATACGGAAGACTTCTTCGGGATAGCTTCAGGTCAACAAGACTTGGAAGAGATGTCCAGAAACACCTCTTTAATCTACTGCTTGGTTCTAAATGAGAACTACATTTATTTTGTTGTGAATTCGGAGCTGGTGAAGATCAACCGGAATACCGGCCGAGAGACAATCATAGCTCGAGATGTAAAGGGAGGGATGTCTCTAGTCTATTATAATGGCGATATTTACTATATAGATCACCAGTATCGGCTTAGTGTATATAAGGAACAGGAGGATAACGTACACGCGCTGGATTCACTCTATACCGATAACTTCCGAATCGAGAATGGATCGCTGCATTATAGAAGCTTACTTGAAGATAAGCAGATTCTAACCTATAAAATTGCTCAATAAAGATGTTCACTATAATGTTTGTTAATAATCATCTTAATCTTCTTCTTCAGCCGATGGATTCTGGTAGTGATTGCGGTGGCGGAAATACCGTACTTCTTGGATAGACTCGCTATAGTCAGTTTGTTCTGATAATAATCGGTATACAACTCATTTTCTTGTCTGGTTAGTCTTCCCAAAATTTCGATGCACAACTGGTCCAAATTGATGGCTTCTTGGAACAGATGCTCTAATTCCTGATCCAATTGCATCAGAGAATTGGAGATTGTCTCATCGAGAATAACCTCGCGCTGCTTCTTGGTATACAAGCTCCTATAAGCGTTGTTGATCATGTTACGGGCCGTCGTGTATAACCAGCCTTCGATATTAGGGTGCGATCTTAAACTGGAAAGCTGCCTGTGAGCTTCAAGAAAGGTACTCTGAGTACAATCTTCAGCAATATCATTGAATTTTTGCTGCCATTTTACACGTTTTTTGCAATAAGCATAAATTCGATCGTAATATTTATTGTATAATTCCTCGCTATAGACTTCATCATTCAGGTTTACTGTATACAAAGAATTCTCCTCTCCAAATATATGTATATTTTGTATAATATACTTATTATACCATAAATATAAAAAATAGGTGATCTATATAGATTTCCTATTTTTTTGCACTTCTCTAAAACAACATAATTTAACAATTAATATTTTGACAAAAACTATCAAATGATATAAAGTCCCATTATAATATCAATGTCAAAGGGGTGTTAATGTCACTAATGGGCCGATGCTATGGGGAAGCGGTAGAGCAGCCGTTTTAGGTATGCTGTTATCCGTGATCTGTATACAAAAGAAGACAAACTCCAATACGCTCCAGACCTTAAGCAAAACTATGAATAAGGTGGTGTACAATGTCAGCCATTCTTCTCCGCAATCTGACTAAAACATATAACGGCAAACGTGGTGTTATAGATTTGAATCTCAAGGTCGAGCGAGGAGAGATCTTCGGATTTATCGGGCCTAACGGGGCGGGGAAATCGACTACGATACGGCTGCTCTTGCAGTTGATTGCTCCAACTTCAGGTGAGATCTTTGTTTTGGGACACCGCATCCATGGTGACGACCCGTCCCTGCGCAGAAAAATAGGCTATCTTCCCTCTGAGATTCGGCTTTATCCGGATATGAGCGGTCATCAAGTTCTAAGCTTCGCTGCAAGTGTGCACGGAGCAGATTTGAAAAAGTCCCGGATACATGATTATGCCGAACGACTTCAGTGGAATGGAAAACAGAAAATCAAATCCTATTCATTAGGAAATCGGAAGAAGCTGGGTATTTTGCTTTCCCTTATCCATAATCCTGAATTGCTCATTTTAGATGAACCAACTTCGGGGCTGGATCCACTTGTGCAGCAACAATTTTTTCAGATTCTCCGTGAATGGAATGAGTTAAAAGGAACAACGGTGTTCTTCTCAACACATATTCTGACTGAGGTTGAAAAATTATGCGACCATGTTGCTATTATTCGAGATGGCCGCTTAAGACAAGTATCAACGGTATCAGAAATATCCGATATTAGTGATCATTTCATTGAGGTTTCTTGCTTTCCCAAAGATGATGGCCTTCAGCTGCGAGAACTATATCAAATGGATCCGAGGGCGAAGTACGAAGACGGAGTGTACCGATTCCGTGTTCAAGATAAAGAGCTTTGTTCCGTGCTTGCCATGCTGTCTCGTATGCCTGTTAAGAATTTGAGCGTACGCAGAATGTCACTAGAGGAAAAATTTATGTGCGAGTATGCTTCGGAAGCTAATGTACCAGACAGGAGGGCTCTAATTTGACTAAAATGATCCGTTACGAGTTGGCCCAGAATAGAAGAAGTTTCTGGATTGCTTTACTTTTCGTAGGGCTTCTTCAGGCCATCCCGGCGGCAGCCTCCAAGTCATATTTGGAAAGTGACGGGCGATTGGCGAGCTTCGCCGAGAATCTTTCCACTTTTGAAGGATGGGTATCCGGACAACCGTTTACGTTTTTCTTGCTTCTCCTAGGATTTTTCTCTATGAGCTGGGCTATCGGCTCCATTGTTAAAGAACGGGATCGTCATAGCGTGGAGTTCTTATTTACACTCCCTTATAGCCGAACATCTATTTATTGGGCTAAATGGCTAGCACACATTTCTCAAGTGATCATTATTGCTGCAGTATCTACAGGAATCGTCTTACTGATCGGGAAATCTCTCGGTATGCTCAATACACCCTGGGCAGTAATAAATATAATGTTGGCAGGACTATTGACCTCACTCGCTTTTATGGGAGTTGGATTTGCAATATCGCCATGGCTGAACTCAGAACGAGGAGCCTTGTCGATTGGGATTGGTATCGTAGCCATTATGTTCTTATTCAACATACTCTCTGGTATGAATAAAAGCTTCATGTGGATGGCCAAGGCTAACTTGTTTCAATTGTTTGATGCAGCCACCCTAAGTGTAGGAGAGGGGCTACCTGTAATATCTGTATCCGGTGCATTGGGGCTATTCGTAGCAGGAAGCTGCGCGGGATGGGCTGGTATTGTTCGAAGGGACCTGTAAGTTTGCTAGCTTGCCTACTTTTCTAGAAACATGCTAAACTTATCTATACTGACGATTGAACAAGTCCATTGCGGATGGTCTTCAATATGCTTCGAGCAAAAAACCTTTGGAGAGTGAGCAAGATGCCAGTAAGTAACCAGAAAACCATTGGATTGCGAGAGCGCAAAAAGGCCAAAACGATGGCCACAGTTCAGATGCATGCGTTTCGACTTTTTAAAGAACTTGGCTACCAAGAAACTACGGTGGAGCAAATTTCCGAGGCGGCAGAGATATCACCGAGTACTTTTTTTCGGTATTTTGCAACCAAAGAGGATGTGGTTATTTCTGATAATTATGATCCCCTTCTTATCTCTGCCTTTGATAAGCAGCCTCCTGAACTTAGCCCGCTTCAAGCTTTGCGTAGAGCAATGACATCAATAATGGCCCGTTTGTCTCAAGATGAATTAAAGACTGTATATGAACGCAACCAGCTAATCATGAGTGTGCCGCCTCTACGGGCAGCATCATTAAAAAATTGGAATCAAACGATGCAGATGTTTACTGAAATTATTGCCAGAAGAATGGGACGCAAGCAGGACGATTTAGCAATCCGAACGCTAGCCGGTGCTATTATGGGAGTTAATTTTTCAGTGATGCTATATTGTGCTGAGCACCCTGAAGCAGATTTCGCAAAGCTCCTGGATGAATCTTTAACCCTACTAGAAGATGGGTTGTCGTTATAAGATATAATGCTAAGTGATCAAGTCCAAGCCTTGTCTGGGTTTGGACTATTTGAGTTCTACGATTTTTGACAACATCTGCAATTTCGAGTAATATCCACTTTATCGTTAACGCATCCACGGTTGGGAGGTGCAAAATCTTGGATACTATAGCGCGTAATCAAGTATTGGTCTGTGAAGATGATGATCATATCAGACGCTTTATTTCAATTAATTTATCTCATAATGGATTTACCGTATATGAAGCTGCGGATGGCGAGTCGGCCATAGAGTGTTATTCTTCGCATCAACCGAATGTGATCATTCTGGATATCATGCTGCCGGATACCGATGGATTTGAGATCTGCAGACGAATTAGGGAGAAGGATCCCTCTGTCATTATTGTATTCTTAACCGCGCGCGGGCAAGATCTGGACAAGATCAAAGGACTGGAGATCGGGGCCGATGATTATATCGTCAAGCCATTTAACCCGCTCGAGCTTGTCGCTCGTATTCATGCCATACTAAGGCGTACGGACAACCGTCAGACTTCGTTGCGGCATATTCTGGAGTCCGGTCCGATCCGCATCGATATGAATTCCAATAAAGCGTTCAAGAATGATCAAGTTATTGAGCTGACACCGAAGGAATTCCAGATGCTTCGAACCTTTTTGGATCATCCCGACACGGCACTATCCCGTAATGAATTGTTGAATCTCGTCTGGGGTGAGGATTTCGTCGGTGATCCGAAGACGGTGGATGTGCATGTGCGCAAGCTCCGTGAGAAGGTTGAGGATGACTGCTCCAATCCACAGTGGATTGAGACGGTGTGGGGACTCGGATACCGCTGGAGGAAGGACGGATAAGAAGCATGAGCATACAAAAAAGGCTCGTGGGAAGCTATATGGTCGTGATCTGCCTCACCGTGCTGATTCTTGAAATCTTCTTGATCGCTTCGGTGAGGTTTTATTATTTTCATAATGTCGAGCGGATCTTGATGAATCAGGCTGAACTATCAGCTTCTTTTTATCAGCAGTATTTCGCGGGAGAGGATCTGGCGACGCAGTCGGAGCGTCTATTAAGTGGGTTCGCGCACAATTCCGAAGCCCAGGTACAGATTATTACCCCATCTGGCCAGCTATTGCAAGATTCCAACGGTGTTCAGGGGGGCCTCTCTATGAAGGAATATCCGGATGTACAGACCGCTATCTCTGGCGTACCTGGAATATGGAAGGGAAAGGACCCGGTAACGAATGAGCCGGTATTAGCGGTATCCTATCCTTTACAAGCGCTTGAAGACGGCGTCACGCTGGGCGAGGTCAGATTCGTTACTTCCTTGACTGCAACGCTGCATACGATCCACCAGATCACTGTTATTCTGATCACTGTCGGCCTACTTGTCATTTCCATTGTCACTGCGCTCGGATTGCTGCTGTCCTGGACGATTACAAGATCGATCAAGGATCTCAAGCATGCAGCGGACCTGATGACTGAAGGGGATTTCAGCATCCGCGTACGCAAGCGATACCGGGATGAGCTCGGTTCCTTGGCGGAGACGCTGAATATGATGGCCTCGAGAATTTTAAAGAGTGAAGAGCTGAAGAATGATTTTATCTCTTCCATCTCTCATGAATTAAGAACACCGCTTACCTCTATCAAAGGCTGGGTTATTACTCTCAAAGCAAATGGGCGGGACAACCAGCAGCTTGTTCACGAAGGACTCGATATCATTGAGGCGGAGAGCGACCGATTAACTCATTTGGTGGATGAATTGCTTGACTTCTCAAAATTGGATAACGGAAGAATCACTCTCCAATTTGCCTCTGTTGATCTCGAGCAATTGATTCGGCAGATCGCCAGCCAACTCAGCCCAAGAGCAGTTAGGCAAGGGGTGGCGCTAGATGTAGAAGTGATAGAAAAACTTCCCCATGTTCAAGCTGATGTGAACCGGCTTAAGCAGGTCTTGATCAATCTGCTTGATAATTCACTTAAATATACCGATCCTCGCGGTAGAATCGTAATCCGGGCATATCGGAATCAAGGTAATGCTGTTATATGTGTTGAGGATACAGGGGCAGGGATCGCTGAGGATAAGTTGGCGAATGTCCTTCACAAATTCTATAAAGCGGATCAGCATGCCGCAGGCAGCGGACTTGGCCTGGCAATATCCGAACAAATCATTCAATTGCATCACGGAGAATTACGAATCAGCAGTACGGTAGGAAAGGGAACGAAGGTTCATATTTTCCTGCCTATAGGTTCATACAGGTCGGTTTTCAGCGCTCAGAAGGTTGAATGAATAAAATTTAACTTTTTCATAACCACTTGCAGGTCATCTGCGATTAAAATAGATACTAACCTTGAACAGTCAGGGGGATGATCATGAACATGCTTCAGAGACTGAATCGGATAGGAATCCTGGTTACGATGTTATTGCTGCTCGGAGGTTGCGGCATTCCGGCAACGCCTATCGATATGATTAAGCCACCTGCATCTGTTAGCAGTCTCCAGCGGGACAATATCAGTCAAGAGCTAATGAAGCTGCTGCCCGACCAGGCGAAATTAATAGTACCTATGCAGGGTGAACAGGGACAGGATATCTCCTTCGGAGATATGGATGGCGATGGAATAAATGAAGCTGTCGTCGTATACGAAGAGAACAGGGCATCGGGAAAAGCATTGAAGGCTGCATTATTCAAGCAGCAAGATAATACGTGGCGAATCGTATCCGAGATTAAGGGCTTTGGGTATGGGCTTGAATATGCTGGGTTCCCGGATATTAATCACGATGGTAGACTGGAGCTTGCGCTCGGCTGGTCATTAGGAGCGGCTGGCAATGGGCTGGATATTTATGAATTGAAAAATGAGCAATTAGAACTCGTAAAGAAGAAGGAGTATCACGGCAAGCTTGATCTTGAGTAATTGATTGGGACGCAAATTTCATATAAGGGTCTAGTATCGGACAATATATCTCCGATTGTTATGATCCATCAGATAGTCCGGGGCACTGCGTCTGCACAAGGCGTATGAGCGCTCATTGGACTATTTGTGATGCCTATTTTTAGCATTTTTCGTATGTTAGAGGATTGAGGTCGTACTATACATGTTTAAACGCAAAATTATGAAGCTGGATAAATACACACTGTTCATTCTGTTATGCCTGGTTGCCTGTGGAACAATCTCGATCTACGGGGCGACCCACGAGACGAAGCTAGAAGGGCTTCATATCAGTAACATATATCTGTTCATTGCCTTCTGCATCCCGATGCTGGCTCTTGCTTGGTTTGATTATAAGATTCTGCTCGGCAAATGGCTCTATCTCTTCTATGGCCTGGGCATCGGATTGCTAATTCTGGTCAAGTTCACCGGCGAGAATATCAATGGTGCTGTACGATGGTTGAATATCGGTAGTTTTCAGCTGCAGCCCTCGGAGATCGTCAAGATATTTACCATCCTGCTCGTTGCCCAAATGCTTGGCAGGCGTGAGGGGGAAGCACTTCGTCCAATCCGTGATCTGCTTCCGATTTGCCTGGTCTTTATGGTTCCTATTATGCTCATTATGCAGCAGCCGGATCTGGGCACTGCACTGGTATTCGTCGGGGTACTGCTCAGCATGCTGTGGATGGGTAATATCCGTCTGGTCTATATGATTGTATTCCTTGGTATCGTAATCACGATGATCGGTACAGTCCTGTGGCTCTATTATGCGAACCATGACTTGCTCGCCAAATTCGTAGAACCGCATCAAATGGCCAGAATTCAGACCTTTCTTGATCCTGCAAGCGATCCAGACAAATCATGGCATGTCAAAAATGCAATGCGGGCGATCGGCTCAGGAGGATTAACCGGCGGTGACGGCTATTATTTGCAGATGGGTTATATTCCTTATGCCTATTCCGATTCCATCTACGTCGTCATCGGGGAGAATTACGGATTTATTGGCTCAGCCGTACTCCTAATTCTCTATTTCATGCTGATCTATCGCATGGTTCAAATTGTGATGGATAGCAGAGACCTCGCTGGAGCTTATATTGTCGTCGGCATTATCGGTATGCTCGTATTCCAGATTTTTGTCAATATTGGGATGCTAATCGGTTTGGTTCCGCTTACGGGAATTTCGTTGCCATTTATCAGTTATGGCGGCAGTTCGCTACTTAGCAATATGATTGCCATCGGCTTGGTGCTAAGCGTCCACATTCACGGAGAGGAAGAACCCATTTCTAACTGAACTTTTTATAGGCAAGATCGTAATAGACTATATCGCACATCAGGAAGAAGGTTTTTATGTTGAACTTTTCTCAATTCGATCATTCCATTTTTGAAGCCATTCATCAATTCGCGTTATCCCTGCCGGCATTGAATCCAGCAATGCGCGTATTGTCGGAAAAAGCAGAATATCTCTTTTACCTAGGAATCATCATCTATTGGTTCAGCCGCGGACGAGAGAACAAGAAAATGGTCCTTGTCGCACTCTCCGCCGCCTGTGCAGCATTTGGAATAGGAAATGTTATTTCTCATTTCTTCTATCGGGATAGACCGTTTATTCAATATGCCTTCCAGCCATTAATTGAGCATGCTGCGAATGCCTCATTTCCAAGTGATCATTCAATAGGTTCCTTTGTTATTGCTACCGCTATTTTCTTGTATCGTAGGAAGGACGGAACCGCTTGGCTGCTGCTTGCCGGGTTGATCTCATTTTCCCGTATATGGAACGGCGTCCATTTCCCATTCGATGTTATCACCGGGGCTCTCCTGGGTGTATTGAGCGCAATTCTAGTGAAACAGTTGTTCCAGCGTTGGTCCCTGGCCCGTAGATCCTTGAACGCTGGCCTTGATCTGTACGAGGGTATGGTAAGGAAGGTGAGGGGAGCGAGATATGGCGGTCAGTAACAATAATAGTAGAAGCAAAACCAAAAGCACAAACAAAAACAAGAGTAAGCATAAAGTTCTAAAAATAGTAGGTATGGTGTCAGCTATCCTCATACTTGGCATCTGCATTTGCGTGGGGTATTTATATTATAAGGCGGAGGCCACTATTCATCGCATTGCTTCCCCAGAAATTTCAACTCAGACGTATCAATCATCCCCGCCAGGTGAAGAAAATAATGCCGAGCAACAAGTCCCCGCTCCGCATCTTAAACCGATGATCATCTTGCTGGCAGGAGTCGATAGTAGGGATGGCAGTGGAGGGACGGTGAATACGGATGTGCTAATGTTCGTTAGCTACAACCCGGATACGCGCTCTGCAAAGCTCTTATCTCTGCCGCGCGATCTATTGATCAAGTCCGAGTTCGCCCGCTCCCGCAAAGCAAATTATTATTACGCCTATTACTATAACAAGGACAAATCCACAGCTATACCGAATACGAAGCAATTTTACAGTGAACTGTTGGATCTGCCGATTGATTATATGGTGGTGGTGGATTTTGATGCCCTGCGTAAGACGGTGGATGCGTTAGGGGGATTGCAGATCGATGTCGAAATGGATATGAAGTACAGGGACACCGCGGACGGAACGAATATTGATTTACGAAAAGGACTACAGAAGCTCGATGGCTCACAGGTTCTTGACTATGTCAGGTATCGGAAGTCCAATCAAGGCACGCAGGAATCTTCCGATTTTGCCCGAAATGAGCGGCAGCAAAAGGTGATCAAGCAGATTCTGGAGAAATTGGGGGAACTCAGTGGAATAAGCCAATGGGGGACGATATTGGATATTATCGGTGATCATGTTACCTCAGATATTCCCGAATCGCTAATCCGCCAAGGGATCTTGAATTTCAGCAGCTTGAAGCCGAATCAAATACAAACCTTGAATATGGATAGTCTCTGGAAGAGTCCCTTCGTCTATGTGAAGCAGGAGGACTTAAAGGAGGCGCTGATCGCATTGCGGGAGGAAGCAGGTCTTAGTACCGACAGCGAGCCCCACTTTAAATCGATCGGAACGATAGATTAGTAATTCGTATTCTTAACAAAAGAAAGGAGGATGCCCTATTCCCTTCGGGATCGGACATCCTCTATTTAATTCTACAATAAAGCCCAAGCGCTTTTGCTCTTACCAGCCGAAATCGAGTGGATTTCCACTTTCAGCGACGGTCTTGATATTACTCAGTATCATCCACCAATGAGACTCGGCATTCTGCAAGGAGGGATGGTTGTCCGACCATTGGTCATTGATAAGTGTAAGCTTCGTACATTTGCCTACTGTATCCAAGCTGAAGGTCACACGCGAGGTCAGTTCCTGGTGATTTTCTCGATAAGAAGGGCCCGGATGCTCAATATAGCTTAACGTCTTGCTCGGTTCATAGGCTAGGATATCTCCGTATACATGCACCGTCTCATCACCGTCAGCCCCAGGTCCGATGTAGGAGAAGGGCTCTCCGGCCTTAAAACTGGATTGAAGTACGCAGTTGAAAAAAGTTTTCCGTGTTCCCTCTGGTTCTACTAGCACTTTCCATACATTCTCCGGCTCCGCTCCGATATAAAATTCATATTTTAAGCTTGTCATATTGCCACACTCCTTATTGGTAGATATCCCGTTTGGGGAAGTTTGCCAAACTCCTGTATTCAGGAATTTCATGCTAAAATTATGATACCTCGCAAGTGGCACGAGTGTATTGTAAAAACACGACAAGAACAAATGTTCTTGATAGGAGACAGGAGTTGATTGATCATGCCCGCCAATACCCAAAAGCCGAGTATGGGAGTTCTAAACCTGCAGAGGGGAGAGAAGAGGTTTAACTTGTCTCGTTATCCCGCCGCGGAAGCGCTAAGTTATTTTGTTAAACATTACTGGATTGTCAGCTGGGAAAGCCGGGACGAAGAACCATTCTTGCAGCATGTCGTCCCGAATCCTTGCGTTAACTTGGTTGTAGAGCCAGGAAAGACGCTGATCTATGCTCCTTCGACTCAGAAATTCACGTATCCTATCTATGGGCAAGGTCTCGTCTTTGGGGTCAAATTCAAGCCTGGAGGTTTCTATCCATTCCTGAAGCATCCTATCTCCAGTTTGATAAATCGTCCGCTTGAAGTTAGTGGCATTCTCGATACGAGCGGCTTGAAACTGGAAGAGAAGATCCTCTCTCTAAGCGATGAACAGGCTATGGCCGCAGTCATGGATAAGCTACTCTTGTCCAAGCTTCCGCTGCAGGACGAGCAGGTGCTTCAGATCAACCGGATCATTGATTATATCGCAGAGGAGAAGGATTTATCTAAGGTAGATGCGGTATGCGAGCATTTTCAAATCCATATCCGCAAGCTTCAGCGTCTATTTGATCAATACGTTGGCATCAGCCCAAAGTGGGTGATTCGACTGTATCGCTTGCAGAATGCTGCTGAGATGATAGACCGCCGGACGTTGATTGATCTGTCACAGCTTGGGATGGAGCTAGGCTACCACGACCAATCCCATTTTATAAGAGATTTTAAAGCAGTCGTAGGTTATACTCCGGATGAATACCGGCGAATCGTGTGCAATAGTGAAATATTATAAGGGAGCGATCAATCAGATTACCTGGGACAGAGCATTAGCTTCGCTGATATAGAAATATTAACTATTTCATAACCACTTCAAGCTGCATAGCCTTTAATATATTGGACATGCGGGGGAGATGATCGCCATATGCTTAATAAACTGGGACGAACAGGAATTATGCTAACGATATTATTGGTCCTCGGTGGATGCGGAATTCCGGCTACGCCTATAGATATGATTAAGCCCCCTGTATCCTCTAACAGCTTGGAAAGTGGTACTGTCAGTCATGAGCTAATTAAATTGCTCCCCGATCAAGTAAAACTAATAGTACCTATGCAGAGTAAAGAGGGGCAGGACGTTACTTTCGGAGACATGGACGGTGACGGTATTGATGAAGCCGTGATCGTGTACGAAGAAAGTAAAGCTTCCGGGAAAGTATTGAAGGCGGCGTTGTTCAAGCAGCAAGACAATAAGTGGCGAATTGTATCTGAAGTTAACGGCTATGGTTATGGATTGGAGTATGCAGCGTTTGCCGACCTCAATCATGATGGTATACCCGAGCTTGCTCTTGGCTGGTCACTTGGGGCAGCAGGGAGTGGACTGGATATCTATGAATTGCAAAACGATAAATTAGAGCTAGTTACCAAGAAAGAGTATCACGGCAAGCTCGATCTTGAATAACAAAATATGCGGCGGATGGAGGTCATTATAGTTGAGCAGCAAAACTCGAGGCCGCCCAGATTTCTTACTTCTGTTCGTAACCGTTTTTTTAGTAGGATTTGGCTTGATCATGATTTTTAGTGCAAGTTCATCAATAGCTATAATCAAACACAACAGTCCGTGGCATTACGTCATGAAACAAGGCGTATTTGCGCTCATTGGACTATTTGTGATGCTCATTTTTATGTGTATTCCATATACTTGGTGGAAAAAGGCAACTCCAGTTCTGTTGATCTTATCCATTATTACACTTGTGCTTGTATTATTTGCAGGAAACGATATCAACGGCGCGAGGCGTTGGTTTGTACTGGGCGGCATTAATTTACAACCTGCTGAGTTCGCCAAGTTAAGCATTATTTTGTACATGGCAAACTTAGTAAGCAGAAAAGGTGAAAATATCCGCAACTTCAGGAGAGGATTGCTACCGATTCTGGCGGTTGTTGGACTGGTCTTGTTGCTTGTTATGAAACAGCCAGACTTTGGTACGGTATTAATATTGTTCTTTATTGCCTTAACGATCCTTGTCGTCGGTGGGGTTGATCTTCGTCATTTATTTCTGCTTAGCTTGATACTTATCCCGATATTTGTCTATCTGGCTGTAAGCCAAAGTTATCGACTGCAGCGGATCACTACATTCCTGAATCCGATGAGCAATCCCCAGAGCTCGGACTACCAACTTATTCAATCGCTCTATGCATTAGGGCATGGCGGTCTCTCGGGAACTGGTCTAGGTGGAAGTATCCAGAAGCTTTTTTATTTGCCGGAAGCACACACCGATTTTATTTTTGCTGTGATCGGCGAAGAATTGGGATTTATTGGAACGTCCCTGCTTATGTTTGTTTTCTTTATTTTTATATGGAGGGGTTATACCACAGCGATTCGCTGCGATGATTCTTTCGGCCTCTTGTTAGGGGTAGGCATCGTTATGATGATCTTTATTCAGATCGTTCTGAATATTGGAGGTGTTACTGGCTGCTTGCCGATCACCGGCTTACCGCTGCCGTTAGTTAGTTATGGGGGTTCTTCACTTATCTTATGCTTAGCAAGCACCGGAATTCTTCTTAATATATCAAGATATAACTCTTACCGACGCCAGGAAAAAGACTAAAAATTCAACAAAATAGAGGTACTACATGTACATATCAGTAATTATCGAGTTCTAATATTCCGTATGTGTATTCGGATTCGATCTACGTCGTAATCGGAGAGAATTAACTTTTTCATAACCCCTTCATGTTCTGATAAATATTGAATATGATGCACTGCAATATGCCAAAATAATTTGAAGCAATTGTACGTTATGATTATTGAAAGAAGGAATGCGGATGAAGGACCTAAATATGAAACAGACAGACGATATGATGAATAAACTTCGATTGTATTTAGCATCCAACGAAATGGAGCCGTTTATTTCTACTTTTTTAAGCTTACACGCTTCTGATCAAGCGACATTCTTTCTAGGACTGAGTGAGAAAAATCGCGGGAAAGTGCTGAATTCTCTGTATCCGCATGAGTTTGTAGGAGCATTCCAGGAATTTGGCTGGGAAGATCGAAGGTTAGCCGTGACGTATCTTGATTCTGCCTATGTGGTTGAAATGCTTAATATAATGGTTCCAGTAGAAGCGGCAGCATTCTTAAAATCTATAACCCGGTCAAAATCACTCTCACTATTAAATGCTATGAACCCGGAAGCTAAAGCTCATATAGAAAGGATCATGAAATATCCTGTCAACTCAACAGGTGCTCTTATGCATACGGAATTTCTTACTGCGAATATTAAAGATACCGTAGAAGTAGTCTTGAACAAGTTAAGTCTATCAAGCGGGAATGATAATTACCATCATCTCTATGTTATCGATGGGGAGAGTTGTCTAATTGGAGGGGTCACAATACATCAGCTACTACGAGCAGAATCAAATGCTGCGATGGAGACGCTCATGAACTCCAATATTATTTCTGTCCTCGATCAAGCTGATCAGACCCAGGCGGCTGACTTGATCAAGAAATACAATCTTCTGGAGCTACCTGTTACGGATCAAGAGGGGGTCATGATCGGTATCATTAAGGTAGATGAAGTAATCGATCTGATGGAAGAACAAATATCTCTAAGTATTGGAAGTTTTGCCGCACTAAGAAGTGGATTATCACTAACGTCGGGCATAATTCGACTTGTCAGCCAAAGACTACCTTGGCTTGTCGGACTAACCGTGCTTGGCTTCCTGATAACGAAAATCATGGCTCCTTTTCTAGCCTCGTTGGAACAGTTCACAACGCTTGCGCTTTTTATCCCCGTTATATTAGGAATGTCAGGTAATAGTGGCATTCAATCATTGTCTGTTGCCCTTAGACGAATAAGCATGAGCTCCGTTACTGGTAAGGACAGCTGGCATTTACTTGGGAAAGAGGCTGGCATTGGTGCACTAACAGGATTCGTATGCGGATTGTTCGCATTCGTACTAGCCAACCTATTGTTGAATTCTTCACTGATGTTTAGTACGATCATTGGCTTGGCGCTATTCATCGCTATTTTCTTCGGTACAATAACCGGAGCTATACTTCCGTTGATTGTAAAGCGGCTGAGTATTGACCCTGCGATTGCTTCTGGACCGGTATTAACAACATTAACTGACATCGTAGCTTTATTCATTTATTACAGTGTTGCTACGCTTCTTATTCCTCTTGCGACAACTTAACAGTAAGGAGTATACATTCATGATCCAGATCGATCACTTAAAACAGTTGCTGAATCATCAAGATACCGAATCCATTACAGAATATATTGAAACGTTCAGGCCTTTTGATTTGGCTGAGTGCATTGAGCAGCTTAAGAGCAGGGAACAGTACGAACTGTTCAACATATTGGATCCTGCTATGTCTGCAGAAATATTGGAATATTTAGAGCCAGTAATACAATATAGAATTCTGGATCATTTGGATGAGGCTATGACCTCTAAAATACTAAACAATATGTCAAGTGATGTCGTAGCCGACATGATGCTTGCCATCCATCGTTATCAAGCAGAGAAGCTGCTCATTCTTCTTCCGGAGGGCTATAGCCAGAAGGTTCGGACATTGATGACCTTTCCTGAACAAACTGCAGGCAGTCTGGCAACGGTAGACTATATTGCTGCACGAAATGCATGGACATTAGAGAGAACTCTGCGTCACATTCGAAATATCGGTCATAAAGCAGAGATTACTTCCTATGTATATGTGATTGGAAACAAGGGGGAGCTACTTGGCGTAGTTTCATTAAAGAATATCATCTTAAACGATCCTCAAACATTACTTTCGGAACTTATAACGGGAGATGTGGTCTCAGTACCGGCTTCAATGGAACAAGAAGAAGCGGCTGAGCTGTTATCTCGTTATGATCTGGTCGCTTTGCCCGTAGTTGATCAACAAGACCGACTAATAGGCGTCATTACAGTCGATGATTTAATTGATGTCATCCATGAAGAAGCGACCGAGGATATTCAGAAGCTGGGCGGAAGCCAGCCTCTTGATGAACCCTATTTTAAATCATCTGTGTTTCGTTTATATCGAAAACGTATTATTTGGTTACTAATCTTATTTGTTGCGGAAGCTTATACAGGAACTGTATTGAGACATTATGAAGATACATTATCTGAAGTAATTGCACTAGCATTTTTTATCCCGCTATTGATTGGAACAGGGGGGAATACTGGAACCCAAACGGTCTCAACTTTGGTTCGGGCACTAGCTGTAGGCGAGGTGCATTTCAAGGACATCTTTAAGGTTATCAGGAAGGAAGTAATTACAGGTTTAATGACAGGCGCTACAATCTCATTAATTGCTTTCGGCCGTGCTTATATCCTTGGGGTTCACTGGGATGTTGGACTAGTGGTCGCATTGGCAGCCATGACGATCGTCCTTTGGGCATCCTTCGTAGCCGCCATTTTGCCATTAATTTTACATAAGCTAAAGGCCGACCCGGCCGTTGTATCGAGTCCTTTTATTACAACGCTAGTGGATGGCACCGGACTAGTCATTTACTTCACATTTGCCAAATTAATACTTCATCTATAGCCAAACTACTACGCCCGATTTAAAGTTTGTATTCTAGACTTGCCATAGGAGTTTTATGCTAAAATGATGGTTTCTCGTCATGGTTATATTTTTCAATTTTTCATTCATCATGGACTTTTAGTGTACTAATCATTGAATCAATCAATCAACCCTCAGGGTTCGCCTCATTTGCGAACTCTGGGGGTTTTTGACGCTTGGGTATCACTTTACGCCACTTCATCTTTCCAGCGGTCTTTCGCCAGGTGATGATGTTTTAAGGTTTATGTAAGGTTCGGATTAAAATGCTGTAAGGTACGCCAGTTATCATAACATTTGTGTTCGTTAACTTATGCATGTAAGGAGATTGACCTAATGAAAACTATTTTGCAAGCTGCAGATGTTACTAAATCGTTTGGTACGAAAGGAAATATATATACAGCGCTGCAAGAGATTAATCTGACTATTCAAGAAGGCGAGTTTGTCGGTATTATGGGTCCATCCGGAGCGGGGAAATCGACGCTGCTTAACATTTTCTCCACCATCGACACGCCGACCTCGGGAGAAGTGATCATCGACGGCGAATTGATCGCATGGGCGAATGAGGAAAAGCTATCGGATTTTCGTCGCAATAAGCTCGGATTTATTTTTCAGGATTATAACCTGCTCGATACGCTGACAGTCAAAGAGAATATTCTACTTCCTCTTGCTTTATCTAAAGTGCCTGGAGCTGAGATTGAGAAACGTGTAAACGAAATTGCTGACACTTTCGGCATTCGAGATATTTTGGACAAATATCCCTACCATATTTCCGGGGGACAGAAGCAGCGCACAGCGGCGTCTCGCGCCATTGTGACCCATCCAAGCCTGATTCTGGCGGACGAGCCGACCGGAGCTCTGGATTCCAAATCGGCGACCAGCCTGTTGGAGAGTCTGAGTCGTCTAAATGAGACCAATCAATCCACTATTATGATGGTAACGCATGATGCCTATGCAGCTAGCTACTGCAGTCGTGTCATCTTTATCAATGACGGTAAGTTGTTTACGGAAATACGCAATCTGAACTTTGAGCGAAAAACATTTTTCCAAAAGATTATGGAGGTTCTGGCAGAGCTCGGAGGTGAGCATCATGACATTGTTTAGCATCGCCCGCAAAAACATCAGAAAAAACTTTATGAATTATTTCTTATATTTTGCATCCATGATTTTCAGTATCGTAATTTACTTTACGTTTGTTTCTTTGAAATACGATACAACGATCCAGTCGGCTTCCGACGGTTCGCCCAAAATCAGTTCCGCCTTCAGCGGGGCGTCCGTTGTACTTATGATATTTGTAGCCATTTTTATTTGGTATTCAAACTCCTTTTTCACTAGAAAACGTAAAAAGGAAGTTGGATTATACTCCTTACTCGGGGTACGTAAAAAGCAGATCGGTCGCATGCTGTTTTATGAAAATTTCCTGATGGGGATATTAGCGCTGATCATCGGGATTGTCCTTGGTTCGGCACTCAGTCAATTTTTCGTCATGATCCTGATGAAGGCGATGGGGTATGAATTGCTCAATCAATTCTCAATTTCTTTATCGGCTGTGACAAATACAGTGATCGTATTTATGATCATCACCCTGATCACATCCTTCCAGGGTTACCGCTTGATTTACCGTTTTAAATTAATCGAGCTGTTTCGTGCAGACCAGGAGCATGAGCGGGAGCCGAAGGTATCTTGGATCACCGCGTTAATCTCTCTGATTCTGATCGGAATCGGTTACTGGCTTGCCCTGCAGAATCTGCTCCAGTCCAAGGCATGGGCGACGTTAGGATATATGATGACACCGCTTGTAATTTTGCTTACGGTCATCCTGGGCACCTATTTTCTCTTCAGCACGCTGACCGTCGTAATGTTGAAATTATCCCGAGCTCGTAAAAAGAGTTATTGGAAAGGGATGAACATCATCGGCACCTCCCAGTTGCTCTACCGGATCAAAGGGAATGCCCGCACGTTGACGATTATTGCAGTGCTTAGTGCAACTACATTAACGGCTGTCGGGACAGCTTACAGCTTCTACTACAACAATCGCAGCAATACCGAGCTGGCTAATCCTAACAGCATGATGTTTATCGTTACAGATGACGGCTCAGTTAAGAAGGTAGAGGATCTGATCGCAAACTCAGCTGATCATAAGCTTCGTTACCATCAATCTGTTCCGGTGCTTGAAATGAATGCGGACATAAGCGGTCTAGAATCTGTATTTTATGAGGGGGAAATTGCTTTTACCATTTTGTCAGAGCATGATTTCAATCAACTGGCCGATGCTCAGAGTAGGGACGAGAAGCTCTCACTTCAGGGAAATGAAGTTGTTGTGCTGGATCCGTCTTATATGGAAGGGATGTCGCCTGAATATGTCGGCAAGTCCATTACTTTAACGGACAAACAGCAGCAGCAGCAGGTAACCTTCAAGGCAATGCATAAATACAACGTTTTGAACCAGCGTGCCGTCTATATCACGATTGTCGTCAGTGACGAAATATTCGATAAGCTGCAGCCGAAGGCTATAACCAACACCCTTGAGGTCTACAGTATTACGGGTCAAGACAAAGCTAAAACATTAACTGCAGACATGAATAAAATTTTACCGGACGAAGCTAAATTTTCAAGCTTCTATGACACTTATTCCAAGGGTATGGAAGCCTTCGGACTGATGATGTTTATGGGTGGATTTTTGGGGCTTGTCTTTCTAGCCGCAACCGGCAGCATCATTTATTTTAAGCAGTTGACGGAAGCGAGTGCCGATAAAGGGCGGTATTTGATATTGCATAAAATCGGTGTCAACAAGGGGGAGATCCGCAAAACGGTCGCCAAACAGGTTGGTTTTATTTTCGCCCTGCCGCTGATTGCCGGAATTGCTCACTGCGCAGTTGCCTTATCAGCATTGTCCAACTTGATGCACACTAATCTGGCAATACCTGTAGTAATTTGCATGGGGGTTTACACTTGTATCTATCTGATCTATTATGCGTTAACCGTCAATGCGTACTATAGAATCGTCACGAATGTGAAGTGAATTTTAATTTATATGGGAATGGAGAAAGAAACGATGAAAAAAGGATTTTTTATTGGATCAGGTATCATTTTAGTTCTTCTGATCGGATTTATTGTTTTTATTCAAAATGTCAACATCAACCGTATTGGTGCTGATAGTTATTACGTGCAAATCCAGGATAGCGGCAAAAAGATAGAGAGTAAATCAGATAACGGGAAAATTTACACTGATTATGAATACACGATGAAAGGTTTCAATGAAGACGGGAAAGAAAAAACCTTCACCTTTACAGCGCAGAAGGATCTGCGCAAGCAAGCCTATCTGCAGGTATACCTGAAGGGAGATGAAGTAAAGTCCTACCAGGAAGTGCAGGCAAACGAGCTGCCGGAGAAAGCGAAACAGAAACTGGAAGGTAGGGAAAATTAAGCCGCAGTAGAAATTAACCCGTAGAAATTAAAAAGGAAAAGTAGCGAAGGGGACGGAATCGATTCTTTCGAAGATTCGGAAGCTCGATCCGTAACCGAAGCGTTACATAGAAAAAAGGAGAGAATTCGATGAACCAAAATACAACTTTTAAATCCATTACCCAGAAAGCAATCGCCTGTTCGGTGGCAGTTACGTTGATAGCGAGCCCAGTTGTTAGTGGTGTTCACGCACTGGCAGCGCCGATATCCATTGCTGGACAGTCGGTGAACGCCTCAGAGGTGCAAACGCCAATTCAATACCAGATTAATGGTCGACTGGATGAGAAAAACATGCATATCCTGGGCAGTGAAACCGTGATGTTCCGCAATACTACCAAGGATACGCTGCATGAACTTGTGTTCCATACTTTTGCCGATGCCAATCGCTCGAAAGAGACCCAGCCAGGCATGTTCAAACGGACGAATGAAGAAATCCTAAAAGATAATCCTAAACTAACTCCGAATGATTTTCTGGGCGGCATTGATATGAAAAAAGTGACAGCAAACGGGCAATCCTTAACCTATGAGAATAAAAATCAGGCTTTGATCGTCTCACTCGCGCAAGGACTTAAACCCGGCGAATCGATCACCTTGCAGCTTGAATTCGATGTCAAGATTCCGTATGGCTCTGAACGCTTGTCATATTATAAAGACATTATAAATGGCGCGCATGCGTTCCCGGTTCTAGCCGTTTATGATGAAGCCAAGCACCAATGGAATAAAACGCCTTACAGCACAATATTTGAAACTGATTATTACACGTCCTCGGATTTTGAAGTTCATCTCAACGTACCGGACAAGTATCAGGTATTGATGCCGGGAACGATCACTACTCAGCAAGACAAGGAAGCAGGACGCAAAATTGTATCCACAGTGGCAAACAACACGCGGGAATTCGTCTTTTTTGCAAGCCCTAATTATAAGGTGGAGAGTGTAACGCGTGACGGATTGACGGTTGAATATTATTATTTTGACAATGTGCCAGACAAGAAAAAAGTCATTCATCAGTATATTGACCAAGCATTCAAAGCAATCCAGTTCTTTAATGATAAATACGGAAAATATCCTTACCCTGAATTCCGGATTGCCGAGTCTTATGTTGAGGGGGTAGCGGTAGAATTTTCTCGAGTTATCCAAATGGGCTTGAAAGGAAACAATGCCGACGCTGCCCATGACAGTGTGTTTGTACATGAAATTGCCCATCAATGGTTCCATGCCCTGATCGGGAACAATTCGGAGACAGAATCGTTCTTGGATGAAGGCTTCGCTGATTTCTCGATGATCTATTTTACGGAAAAACAGGGCGATTCGTTGAATGGCTTCAAGGCGCTCCAATATGATGATTCCTCCTTCGACGAACCGATCGCTTCTACCAACAAGGAGGTCGGGGACAATGCGAATCCGGTGTACTATGGCAAGGGGCGGCAGGCAATCTACCAGCTATACCGGTTGGTCGGCGAGGAGAAATTCGATGCATTTATGCAGGAATACTTCAAGCGCTATGAATATAAAAATGCAACGATTGCCGGTCTACTGCAGACGATAGAGGATACACTTGGTATACAAGCCCGGGATGAGATGGATAAAGCGCTGCATGAGCCAAATTTCGTGCTGAAGTCGGAATACCAACTGACCGAAACTGAAAAAGCGGATTACATGCGAGAGCAGTTCAAAGAGATGTATCATGCTTCCATGAGCCAGATTCCTGGGCTTCCATACGAAACGATGAGCAGAATTATGGATAAGGTGTATGCAGGTGAACCACTAACCATCGTACTGAGCGATCAGGTTGGAGCTAAGGCGAAAAAGCAGCAGGAAGCGATCAAGAATCAGATTGAAGCTACATTATCGTTCACAGGTATAAAACCTACTGTAATTGCAGAACGTCAGGTGTTGAAGCAGAAAATGACCAAGGAATTGGCGGTGAGCAACATTATTGTCATCGGCAGCGCCAAAACGAATGGTCTCATTCAAGCTTTGAAGCCAAGCATCATTCAAAAATCCAAAGATATCGGTTGGGACTGGAAAAAGATGATGAATAAAAAAGATGGTGCTGGTGCTTATATTATCAAACATCCATACAACAAGAACCGTTTGCTGCTTCATTTCTATTGGAACGGGGATGCATTAACCGATAAAGTGGTCGATCCGTTCGGGGAGCAAGCATTGACAGCTCTTAATTTCACTTCCGATTATTATCAATATTACGAGATGAACCGGACAGGAAAAGTCACGTTGGACAAGAAGACGGCAAATCCAATGGCCAAATTTTTTGCTCAGGAGTAAAAAAAATAGTTTCCGTAGCTTACCTTCGCTTGTTATAGTAAATCGCAGGGTGGGGAGAAGAGTACTGGGTTGTGCGGTTTTTGGGGTTCGGCTGCATAACCCGTATCCCCAACCATTTGAAAGGAGGTTGGAATCGCTTTGTCATGGGATCAAAAGGTGCTAATCGTAGATGATGAGGTTGATATTTTGCGGCTACTGAAGACCGTCCTGGTAAAGGAGGGGATCGATCAGGTCTATACTGCATCGACCGCTGCAGACGGTTGGTCACAATTTCAGGATACACAGCCCGACCTTGTGATTCTAGATATTATGCTTCCGGATGGGGAAGGCTATGATGTCTGCAAACAAATTCGCAATGTTTCCAATGTCCCGATTTTCTTCTTATCCGCGAAAACCGAGGAGATTGACAAGATTTTAGGATTCGCCATTGGTGGCGATGATTACATCACCAAACCTTTCAGCCCGAAGGAAGTGGCTTACCGGATCAAGGCACGGTTCAGAAGACCGGAAGTTACTCAGGTGCAGGAATCACAGCCGCGTATCATTAAGGCAGGACCTTTCGAGTTAAATGAAGAAAAGATCGAGATCAGGAAAAACGGTGAAGTGGTCGAGCTCAAGCCTAAGGAGCTTGGGTTGCTAACTCATTTGCTTAAGCATCCCAACCAGATCATTAGTAAGGAAAGTCTGGTTGAGAGGGTATGGGGTGAGGAATTTTTCGGATTCGACAATACCGTTATGGTACATATTCGGCGGCTTCGAGAGAAGATCGAAGAGGATCCTTCCAACCCGCGGTATTTAGTTACAGTGAAGGGACTCGGTTACAAGTTGGCGATAGAGGATGAATAGCCGATGAAATGGAAGCTGACAGGGCGATATTTGTTATCCGTTGTTCTGATCGTTGTTATCGTTATCATCATGAATATTATCGTGGTGATCGGATTAAATATTCAGCAAATGGTGACTAAAGGCCATTTACTATATGACCAAGATAATTCGGCGGAGTCCTTTACTCGTTCCTTTGCGAGCGAAATCAATGTCTCTCCATCCGGAATTTCTATTTCCGACAACGGAAAAGCTGAATTACAGAACAAGCAAGCATGGATTCAAGTACTGGACGAGGATGGCAAGCTTCTGTATGGCTACCGTGTTCCTGAAGAAGCCAAGACGAAATATACGCCTATGGATATCATTCAGACCTATAAATATGTTGAAAAAGAGACCTTATCCACCGTTTTTGTTGGGGAAAAAACGGAGCCTAATTACCGTTACAGCTATCTGATCGGCTTCAAGGACCGTTATTTACAACGGTATGTGTTAACTTACGATTACAGAGTAGTCGGTCAGACACTTAAAACCGGCACCCTTATCCTGATAGCGGTCGACGGATTCGTTGCGCTCTGTATCGCTTATATTTTTAGTAAAGGGCTGACTCGTCCGCTCCACGCCTTGATTAACGGGATCAAACAGTTGGCTCATAAAAACTATCATGTGTATTATGAGTCAAAAGGGATATACAAAGACGTGTTTCATAACATCAATGTATTATCCCAGAATTTGCAAGCCAGCGAGCAGGAAAGAAAGAAGCTGGATCAGATGAAGGAAGAGTGGATCGGAAATATTTCGCATGATATTAAGACACCTCTTGCTTCCATTCAAGGTTATGCAGAAATGATGAAGGACAAGGATTATCAATTTTCAATCGAAGAGATGAGAGATTACGCGGAGATCATTGAAAGCAAGTCGTTGTATCTACGGGACTTGATCGAAGATTTGAATCTATCCACCCGATTGAAAAATAAAAAAATGATGCTTCACAAAAAGAATGTCAACATTGTGGGCTTGGTCCGGAACGTCGTTATAGATACGCTGAATGATGCCCGGTATGCCAACCGGAACATTGATTTCCACTGTAGCAACGAGGTGATCAATATCGATGTCGATGAAATTCTGATCCGTAGGGCTGTTGGCAATCTGATCTACAATGCGATTGTCCATAACGATGAACAGGTGGCGATTCAGGTTGAGGTTAAGAAAAGCGGCCTTGACGTCTGGATCTGTGTCGAAGACAATGGCAAAGGCATCCGGGAGGAAGAACTGCAGCGGATCTTTGACAGATATTATCGGGGAACTAACACAGGTGAGCTTCACAAGGGCTCGGGGCTTGGCATGGCCATCACCCATGATATTGTGAAGGTGCACGGAGGAGAAGTTAATGTTGCAAGCGAACTTCATCATGGTACACGAATTGAAATTCGACTACCTATACTCCTCAGAGATGAACCGGTTAAAAAAGGATGAATAGTATTCACGAATTGCGGAAAATCTACCTTTTGAAGAAGGGGGGATTCTCATGAAAACATTACGTGAGATTATGACTACAAACTGTGAAACCGTATCACCAGAAGACGATATTTACCAAATCGCCATTAAGATGGAGAAAAATAATATCGGCTTTATTCCTGTTGTAGACAATAAAAAGTTACTCGGAGTGGTAACCGACCGCGATCTAGTCGTGCGCGGATATGCCGCTAAGAGACCTGGCTCAGCTCCTGCGAGGGAAGTAATGACGCAGAACATTGTCACGGCCTCGCCGGATACAACCGTTGATGAAGCTGCCGAACTGATGTCGAAGGAAATGATTCGTCGTCTGGCTGTTGTTGATCAGGGGGAATTAGCCGGCGTCGTAGCGATTGGAGACCTGGCAACGTCAGGTCAATTCGATAGCATCGCTGCGGAAGCGCTGAGTGAGATTTCCCAACATACGGATGTTATGCATCACTAATCATTGAAAATTATCAGGATTTTCACGGGTACCCAAAGACTGGACACTTAGGAAAAAGGTGTTTAGACTTTGGGTACCTTTTTGTATACTAGAAGAACAAGTGCGAGAAAGTCCAATCTATTGTATAGGAGTTGAACCATATGACTACAGAAATATTCTTCTCCTCTCCGAAGCTAGGGGATATATCTGACGAGCAGCTACAACGGGCGCTGTATCGCTTCAATCTGGGTGAACTAATCTCGTTCACGCCTACCTCGAAGGGAGTTGGACAACAGACCCTGTTCCTGCAATCTTCCACAGGCAATTATGTGTTAAAGGGAAATCCGCTCTATCCAGGCCAATTTATTGAGGAGAAATATTACATTGATCATTTGCGTAACACGACAACACTGCCGGTTCCGAGGCTCTATATCGTGGATGAAGCAGAGGACATATTCGGCTGGTCATATGCCATCATGTCCAGGCTTTCTGGCGTACATTTAAGCGATCCCGCAGCTTATGTAGACTTAAGTGATACCGAACGGGAACAAGTTGCGTCTTTGCTGGCTGATACACTAGCACAAATGCAGCGTTGGAAGGCTGATCGTTTCGGAGAATACAAGCCGTTGGAGGGAAGAATAGTCGAATTTCCGGAAGGGTATACTTCCTGGCTCTATAATCGGATCAGGTATTGGCTTAGTGATGCCGGAAATTATTCCATGGTTACTGATCAGGACATAGAGTGGATGGAGAGCTTACTGAGAGATTCCGAGCAGGCATTTAACGAGCTTTCTATCCCGACTTTTGTAATGGGTGACTATAAATTGGATAATTTGCTCTTCCAGCGTCAAGGCGATGCGTGGGGATTAAGCGGGATATTCGACTTCACTACTGGCTATTTCGGTGATGGCTTAGCCGATGTATGTCGAAATATGAATATGTATCTGGACCGTGGGGAAGGGGAGATGGCGGGCCGGTTTATACGAGAATATTATCTTCATACCACATCCAAATCCGGATTTGCCGAACGATATCGGGTACATATGCTGCATCAGCGGGTCTTAGATTGGGGCTGTGCCTATGCAATCAACGAGGTTACCTGGGACAGAGAACTATCATTCTCAGCCTGGGCCTCGCAGTTTATTGAATTGCCGGAAATGAGCGATTAGTAGGGAGAATATGCAGATGAAAAGACGGAAGAATGTTGATACAAAGGGGTTTTTGTCGTATTCATGCGATGAATAGTTAATAGCATTAATCATATCCCCATCCAGACGATAGCCTATTAATTAATGACATTAATCCTTTTGTTTTTACAGCGTTTTTGGTTTTATGACAGCCTATTTGGTCAAAAAGAAGGAGCTTCCGACAATATGCGAAAGCTCCTTTATTTGCAGTCTTATTCTATGTTATGGGGACGACAGTTCCATCCACGATTTCGATTAAAATTTGCGGTGTCAGCTTGAATACGGCATTAGGCGTTCCGGCTGCCGCCCAGATCTCTTCATATTGTAGTAAATCTTCATCTATAAAGGTCTTGATCAGGGAATGATGCCCAACAGGGGGAATTCCACCGATTACGTAGCCGGTATGCTCAAGTACGAAATCCGCATCTGCCTTCTCCAGCTTCTCACCAAGATAAGCCTTAATCGTTTTCTCATTAACCCGATTAGTTCCGCTGGCGATAACAAGGACCGGCTGTTGCGATGCTTTACCTTTAAATATCAATGACTTGGCGATTTGGCTGACACTGCAGCCGATGGTACGGGCAGCCTCATCCGAGGTGCGGGTGGAGTCCTGTAGCTCAATAACTTGTAGCTCGTGCCCGAAGTCTCGTAGAATGTTTTGTACCTTTTCCGCACTTTTCTTCAATGGGGATGACATCTTATTCGCTCCTCTCTGGGATCTTAATTGCGACATAAATCGCTTGGTGGAAATCTTATGAAATAGATTGTATAATATATTATATATAAGTTCAATATATTGAACATAAATTCGGGGGATATGGGTATGAAGGATTTTAATCAAATTATCGGCAATAATCTGCAGCATATAAGAAAACAAAAAAATATGAGCCTCGACAGAGCGGCTGAGCTTACCGGGGTAAGTAAGGGGATGCTGGCGCAAATCGAGAAGGGAGCATCCAATCCAACGGTATCAACGCTTTGGAAAATCGCAACAGGGCTGAATGTGTCTTTTTCTTATTTTATGGAAGAAGAGGAGAAGGAGATCGAGCATATCGCTCTGAAGGATATTAAACCAATTATAGAAAGTGACGGAAAAATGCAAGTGTATCCGCTCTTTCCCTATGACCAGAGTCGAAGATTTGAGGTGTTCACCATTGATCTGGAGGCGGGCTGGAATCACATCTCAGAGCCACACAACGAAGGAACAGAGGAGTATATCATTGTGACCGAAGGGGAGATGGAAGTGAGCATTGGGGATTCGGCCTATAAGCTATCTGCTGGAGACGCCATAAGATATTTGGCCGACAAGCCCCATTGCTACAGGAACGTCACCGAAGTTATGGTTCGCTTCCAGCATATTATCTTCTACTTTAAATGAGCAGGAACAGCCCTATTGCTCCTGTCTCAGTTTCAATCTGCTAAGATCGGGCTGAATGTTGTTCATCGCTTTCTTCTTCGTCTCATCTAAGACGTGGGTATAAATTTGAGTGGTCGAGATATCCTCATGTCCGAGCAGTTCCTGCACGGTACGCAGATCGGCTCCGCTGCGCAGTAAGTCCGTAGCAAAGGAATGCCTCAGCTTGTGAGCTGACAGCTTCATCCCTTGAAGCTCCGGAAATTCAGCTTGAAGAGCTTCGAAGGTCTTCTCCGCCACCGTCTGCACCATCCGTTTACTAATCCGCCGTCCGAACTGTGATATGAACATCGCATACTGGTCTTTTTTATTTTTCGGCTCGATTCGTTCACTCAAGTAATGCTGTAGAAGCTCGTTCATTTCGGTAGGGAGGGGGATATAACGCCATTTCTCACCTTTACCGAGTACGCCGAGCTCAGAGCGCTCTTTGTTGAAATCATGGATGTTGAGTCGCACGATCTCACTGACCCGCAAGCCTGCATAGGCCATGAGTGCCACAATCGTAATATCGCGGACAACATATTTGCCATCAATCAGCTGAAGACAAGCATCGAGGAACGGTTTCTCTAAATAGGTAGGTTTCCGATTTTTATCTACTTTGGCTCTTTCAATATTCAAAGCCGGATTATAGTTCGTCATTTGGAATTTCACCAGTACTTTATAGAAGAGACGGATCGCCGATTGGCATCGATTCCGATATCTTGCTCCAGCACCTGCCTCACGGACGAGGGTCAGATGATTCATGACATCGAAGTCCGACACCTCGGCAACATTTTTCCCCTCCAGGTTATGAAGAAAATGCATCACATCGAAGAGGTAAGCCTTTTGCGTCTCCTTCGAATACTCCCGGTCTTTCATATAAATCGAAAATAGCTGTAATTCGCGTTCATATTGCTCGGCAATAGCTGTGTTGTTCATCAGAATCGCATCCATTTCGTCGTTTAAAAGAGAAATTGCATTAAATCTACATTTAATGCAATTAATATTATAGCAGAAATACGCTAGAAAAGGGCATAGAAAGCTAATGATGGTCTCTATTTTCTCGATAAGCTATCTTTTATACCAATAGTAAGCATCCCGCCGGTCGGGTCTGTAAAGTTATTAGCATGATGGAGATATATATTTTAAATCTTCATATATATATAGAAGCAATGTTCGCGCAGCAATCTGTGCAGACATTGTTTTTTATTTTCTGTAAAAAAATTTAAATTTTCTCTTGAACTTTTTTATAAAAAGCTGTATATTGGTCTATGCAAATTAGTTATACAGTTTAATTATTAATTGTTTATTAATTTAGCAATTAACATTCCAAAGATGAAATGATAAATGATTCTGTTGGATAAGGAGGAACAGGGTTGGCCATCGATCAAGAAATATTGGAAGTTTCCAGCATGTTTAGACTGCTTATGAAGAAAGCTTCACAGGATTGGAACCGGGGAGCCTGCAAAATGAATCTCACTTTTCCTCAAGTTCAAATATTGTACAGCTTGAACAATCGCGGATCTCTTAAGGTATCTGAATTGGCCGATGCCCTGAATTTGACTTCCGCGGCGATTACCGGCTTGACCGACAAGCTGTGCAGTTTGAATTATGTTGAGAGGGAGAGAGCTACGGATGATAGGAGGGTAGTCTATGTAAAAATAACGAAAGAAGGTATTCATGCCATCGATTCGGTCAAAGAGATCTATCGAGAAATGATGGAAAAAATGTTCAATCAACTATCCAAAGAGGATATTCAGCATTTAATGCGAATTTTCGCCCAGATGCTGGTTAATATAGATAACTAATAAACCGAGGTGGAAAAGAAAGTCATATGGAGCATTTAACGCTTAAACGTAAAATTACGATCATGATTGCTGTAATGGCCGCCATGTTCTTTGCAGCCATTAACCAGACGATCACGAGTACAGCAATGCCTAGAATCATTGCTATATTGGACGGGATGGATTACTATACCTGGACAATCAACATTTATTTGTTAACTTCAACAATCGCCACGATTCTCGTCGGGAAACTGTCCGACATGTACGGACGTAAGCCGTTCATTCTTATCGGGATATTATTATTCATGATAGGGGCTTTTCTGACCGGTACATCCCATGATGTATTCCAATTCATCACTTATCGTGGTATTCAAGGGGTTGGCGCAGGTATTATTCAATCAACAGCCTTTACGGCGGTTGGTGACTTATTCGCCCCGAGAGAGCGCGGTAAATGGATGGGCCTGATGACAGCGGTATTCGGTTTCTCCAGTGTACTTGGACCAACACTTGGCGGTTACCTGGTTGACCATATCGATTGGCACTGGTTGTTCTGGATTTTCCTTCCACTTGGTGTCGTAGCATTTATTATGATCATGGTCCTGTTCCCGAAGGTGGATCGCAAGCCTGGTCAGCATATCGATTACATGGGTTCATTGTTCCTGACGATAGCGATTGTACCACTGCTATTAGCCTTCTCTTGGGCAGGTACAGAATATGCATGGGGTTCGGTTCAAATTCTCGGATTACTGGCTGTAACGGTTATAGCAGCAGCTATATTCATTTTTATAGAATCAAAGGTGAAAGAGCCTGTACTTCCGTTGCATTTGTTCAAGAATAGTGTCGTTACAGTATCCAATCTCATCGGTTTCATCATGAACTTCGGTTTGATGGGCGCGATGATCTATATTTCGTTCTTCGTGCAAGGTGTACTTGGTATTTCACCGACTTATGCCGGGTATGTAACCATCCCGATGTCGCTGTCAATGGTTATCACAAGTGCTGTTACTGGACAGCTCATTGCTAAAACCGGTAAATACAAGCGTTTCGCATTGATTGGGATCCCGGTGATGGTTATCGGGATGACCGGAATGATCTTTATGCATAACATCGCATTTACGATCGCTACGACGATTGTCTTCGGTATCGGTCTTGGTCTCGGTATGCCGGTATTCTCATTGGCGACACAGAACGCTGTGTCTCACAAGGAACTGGGCGTCGTAACTGCTTCGAGCCAATTGTTCCGGAATCTTGGCGGTACGATTGGGATTGCAGTAATGGGAACGGTGATGTCGAACAGTCTGACCAAGAATTTGAAGAGTGCCTTCACATCTTCTTCAGCACCGGATTTCAGTAAGGTCGATCCGCAGCTGGCTCAACAGCTGCAAGGATTTGCGAATCCAACGACCTTGATGAATAAACCGCTGATTGAAAAGACAATGCAGGAACTTCCTAAGGAAGTACAGCCGCTGTTCATGCAAATGATCGATACGATCCGTGATGCGCTGAGCAGCACGCTGTCCACTGTGTTTTTCACGGGCGCACTTGTTCTGTGCGCGGCACTCCTGCTTGCCTTCTTCCTGAAGGAGCTGCCGCTGCGTACTTCGAACCAAAGTCATACAGTGAACGCGCAAGCTCAGCAAGGAGAAGAAGCTGCGGTTCAAGCTTAATACGATCTACAAGTTGCAAAAATCCCTTCTATAGTTATGTAGAGGGGATTTTTTTACTATGTAATTCTATGAATTCAGGAATCAAAAATGGTAGGTCAATAGTTTTCAATTAAATTTGAATAGAATGATAGATTAAGGATATAATTAGAAAATACTGTAGAAATATTATTAATAAATAATGGGGGAGTCGTGTGAGTAGACTTAATAAGTTCATTAAAGTTTGCCTAGCTGCAGCGCTAGTGCTCTTAATTGTTTTTCTATGCTCCAAAGTAGATTTTCTCTTTACACCGATCAGATCATTAACGAAAGTGATTCTGATTCCTTTATTGCTATCCGGATTCTTCTATTATATGCTGCGTCCACTGGTGGACTATATGGAGCGGCATAAGATCAAACGGATTATATCCATATTGCTGATTTACCTGGTCTTGGCCATTCTCATTACTGGCTTTATTCTCGGTGTATGGCCGGCGCTCAGTACTCAGATCACGAATCTGCTGCTTAGTGCCCCGGATTATTTGAATAAATTCAGCCATCAACTTACGGAGTTGGAGCAGACAGGATTACTGTCGAACTTCATTCCTGAAGATTTTAGTCTGTTATCCAATATGTCTGAATACTTAAATAAGGGCTTCTTCTTATTAAGCAACTATGTCGCCGGACTGTTCTCGTTCTTCTCTAATTTTGCCATCATCCTGTTCACGACGCCGCTTCTGTTATTCTATATGTTGAAGGAAGGGAACAAGTTCAGTAGCGGTATAGCTCGCTTCTTCCCGAGACGCTATTACAAGGATGTCAAAGAGGTAACCGCAGAAATCGATAGCGCGCTTAGCGGCTATATTATTAGCCGGGTGCTAGTCAATGTGGCCTTGGGCGTATTAATGTATATTGGCTTCCTGTTCCTTGGACTGCCATATGCTCTTCTGCTTACGGTGATCGCAGTTATTCTTAACTTCATTCCATTCTTCGGTGCGATTCTGTCCTCCATTCCGATCGTCATTATCGGTTGGATTGAATCACCGTCGATGGCGATCTGGTCGCTGATCATTATACTCGTAGCTCAACAAATTCAGGATAACCTGATCTCGCCATTGATCTTCGGCAAGAAGCTGGATATCCATCCGATTACGACGATTATTCTCGTTCTCGCTGGTGGCGATTTGTTCGGAATTATCGGTATGTTGATCATCATTCCACTATATATGTTCTTTAAGATTATCATCATTAGAATATATGAGATCTTCTTCAAGAGCCAGTGGGAAGCGGAGGACGAGCCTGAAGCTGGGCAGACCGACGACTCCGTTGATGAGCCCGATGAGACGGTGGATCCTTCCGTTGAAACAACTGAAGCAGATTAATACAAAAATCCCGTTCTCTCTAAGAGAGAACGGGATTTCTTTGTGCTTAGACCAGATTAGGAATATCTACGTTTGCATCTGTGTCCGCTTCATAATCGACACCTTCTGATTCGAATCCGAACAATTGGAAGAAGTCCTGACGATAACCGACCAGGTCCGTCAATTCATCCACATTATCCGTCTCAACCTGCGCCCAGCGCTTCATGACTTCAGCCTGGATATCTTCACGCATTTCCCAATCGTCAATACGGATCAAGCAATTCGCATCCTTGGCATTCTCGTTATATAGATGCTCCGAGAATAGGCGATACATCTGCTGGATGCAGTTCTCATGCAATCCATTCTCCTTCATGACTCTGTACAAAGCAGAGATGTACAAAGGCACTACTGGAATTGCCGAACTGGATTGGGTGACCAACGCTTTGTTCACCGATACAAAGGCCCGTCCACCCTTGTCCGACAGAAGAGCCTGCAATTGATGCGCAGACTGCTCCAGATCGTTCTTGGCCTTGCCGATCGTACCTTCACGATAAATCGGATGAGTAATCTCTGGACCGATATAGGAGTAAGCTACTGTAGTTGCTCCATCAGCTAGTACACCTGCCTTCAGAAGCTGATCGATCCACATCTTCCAGTCTTCGCCGCCCATAACGGCGATCGTCTGTCTAACTTCGTCTTCTGTAGCTGGTTCGATGCTTGTCATCGATACTTCGCCCGTGTGGAAATTCATCGTCTTGTTGGAATAGGCTTCTCCGACCGGCTTGATCACGGACGTGAAGGTCTCGCCAGTATCAGGATGAGTACGACGCGGCGATGCCACACTGTATACGACCAGATCAACTTGTCCGAACTCGGACTTGATCAGATCAATTGTCTTCGCTTTGATCTCATTCGAGAAGGCGTCGCCAACGATACTGAAGGACCTCAAGCCTTGGCTTTGGGCGGCCTGTTCAAAGGCTGCTGAGTTATACCAACCTGCAGTTGCTGTACGTGCGCCCTCAGCGGCTCTATCGAAGAATACGCCGATCGTATTCGCGCCAGCGCCAAATGCAGCAGCAATCCGGGAAGCAAGTCCGTAACCTGTTGAAGCACCTACGACGAGGACATTGGCAGGGCCTTGAATTTTCTTCTGTGCTTTCACATATTCGATCTGTTGTTCAATTTGCTTTGCACATCCTTCTGGATGGGCCGTAGTACAAATAAAACCACGAGTCTTCGGCTTAATGATCATTAAGAGATTTCCCCTTTACTATGTAATTAATATTAAATACCAACCATCACGATCTCTAGAGAATTATAGCAAAATTCACAATATGAATACAAAGATTATATTTAGCTTAAATAACACTAGACTCGACTGACGAACTCATTTTAAGTTATAATTATTTGATTAGCGCAGCTATGAAGAGTAATGAAGAGCAACGACGAGGAACGATTAGAAAAATATTATTTCGGTTTGGGAGAGGGAGCTTATTTTGAACGGATCATTCAGAATTAGAGACGACCATATCGGCGCTGGGCTTACAATGGTACAAGCGAAGCCCGAAGACACAGAAGCAGTTGCCGCACTCCTGGTCCATACAGCTGAATGGCTGCTTAGCAGAGGTTCTTCGCAATGGAACGGTCTGCTGACTGGGGAGGATTCCCACAATACTGCCGGTGCAATCCTGAACGGAGATGTATTCGTCTGCAAATCAGGAACAGATATCGCAGGAATGGTCATTCTCCTGCGGCAGCCAAGCGCGTGGGATCGCCGTCTTTGGGAGTCGAAAGCATACGATGGAGACGGTGCGCTGTACTTACATCGGCTCGCGATCAGTCGTAAGTATGCAAGCACTGGGTTAGGCAATTCAATCTTAAAATGGTGTAAAGACGGCATTCGCTTCGAAGGCAAAGATAAAATTCGCCTGGATTGCATTGCGGACAATGCCGCACTTAACACCTTCTATAGCAAGAACGGATACGCCCACTTGGGGGAAAATTCCGGATTTTGTATATATGAGAAAGACTTGCATCCATGAAATCTCACTAAATATTCATCTTAAGACTAGCATGTTAAACACAAAGGGGTAGCAGAATGAACAATAAATTTTCCAAAAGAATTCGTGAATTTAAGCCTTCCGGGACGCATCAATTGCTGCAAATGTCAGAGAGACCGGAAGTGATATCCTTCGCAGGCGGGTTTCCTGCTCCAGAGCTGTTTCCGGTTGAGGAGCTGAAGGCAGTATGTGAAGCTGTATTGAATGAACAAGGCCCAGCTTCGCTTCAATATAGTACGACTGAAGGATATATACCGCTAAGGCAAGCGATCTGCGGGAGAATGAAGGACATCGGCATTGAGTCCAATTATGAGAATGTGATGATCACCTCAGGTTCACAGCAAGCCATTGATCTGACCGGCAAGCTATTCATCGATGAGGGAGATGTCATTATTTGCGAGAGCCCTACATATCTGGCCGCCATTAACGCCTTCAAGGTGTACAATCCAAGATTTGTTGAAGTCGATATGGATGAAGACGGTATGATCATGGAAGAGCTGGAGAAGAAGCTGCAGGCTCATCCCGATGTGAAGTTCATCTATACGATTCCGGACTTCCAGAATCCAACGGGCAGGACGATGAAGCTGGAGAGAAGACAAAGAATGGTGCAGCTGGCTAATCAGTATGATGTTGTCATCCTTGAGGATAATCCTTACGGAGCAATAAGGTTTGCAGGAGAGCCTCTGCCACCACTGAAGCATTTCGATACAGAAGGCAGGGTTATTTATCTAAGCACCTTCTCCAAAATATTCTCCCCGGGACTCAGACTCGGCTGGATTTGTGCCGACGAAGCATTTATGGCCAGATACGTATCATTGAAGGAATCCGCTGACCTGCACACCGACAGCTTCGCACAGAGAGTAGCAGCTAAATATATAGAGATGTACGATCTAGAGTCGCATATTGAGAAGATAAGAGCGATTTATAAAGAAAGATACAGTGCTATGGCATCCTGCATTAAGGAATATCTCCCGCCAAGTGTATCTTACAGTACACCACAGGGGGGCCTATTTATATGGCTGGAGCTGCCCGAGTCTATCGATTCCGCTGAGCTTCTTCAGGATTGCCTGCGTAATCATGTCGCCTTCGTCTCCGGTGCTTCCTTCTTTCCGAACGGCGGGGGACATAATACACTGCGCTTGAATTTCTCCAATATGTCCAATGAGAATATTGCCGAAGGAATTAGACGCTTGGCCGATGTGTTGCGAAGCAAATTATAAGTAACACTCCATCTGGTTTACGTAATAATTATTATGTAAACTAAATTAGAAACCATTAACAATATAAAGTAAAAGGTCGAGTTAAAAGGCATATTAGCCAAACTCGACCTTTCTTTTGTCCCATGTCAGAGCTGATACCACTATGGGACCTATTATCCTTTAATAGCACCTTCGGTCAGACCTTTTTGAATATATTTGGAGACGAAGAGATATACAATGAGAACTGGAATAACCGTCAGTGTCACCGCTGTTGCCATCAAACCGAAGTCCGTGCCATATTGTGAGCTAATTTCACTGAGCAGGGCCACAATCGGACGGACATCCTTATGACTCACGAATATCAATGCCGAGAACAAATCGTTATAGGACCATAGGAATACGAAAATGCTTGCTGAAGCAAAGACAGGTTGAGAGATCGGTACAAACACTTTGTAGAACATTTGCCAGCGATTCGATCCATCAATAAAAGCTGCTTCCTCTAATTCCTTAGGAATCGTAGACATATAGCCGGCTATAACTAGAATGGCAAAGGTCAGGTTGCCTGCAGTATGGGGGAGAATCAGCCCCCAGTACGTATTAACCGTTCCGGTCTTAATTAGCAGCTCGTACACAGGAACGACGGTTGCAAATGCCGGAATTAAGAGTGTTGCATAGAGAAGGGAGTATATCGCTCTTTTGCCTGCAAAATTAAATCTGGACAGCACGTAAGCAGCTAGCCCGCCAAAGATCAGCACTAGGAGTACCGTCGAACCGGACATGACTAGACTGTTGATATAGCTCTTGCCGATATTAATCCGGTCGAATGCCGTAGTATAGTTCACGAAAGTAGGCTGCCAAGCCACGCTGAATGAGTTGTTCATGACATCTCTGGATACTTTGAAGGAATTGTTCACGATCCAGAATAACGGGTAAATCGTAGTCATCGCCCATGCAGATAGGACGACATATATCAAGACGGTACTTAACTTGAACCGCCTGAATTCTCCACGCTGGACATTAGGTTTTACTGAAATTGTTGGTTCCATAACTGTACACCCCTATATGGCTTAGTATGTAATCTCGTCTCTTTTTAACAAACGATTGGCTAATAAGGCCAGCAATACACCGAAAATCACCATATAAATCGCTACGGCTGAGCCATAGCCGAAGTTCTGGTCGACCATAGCCTTCTTGTACATATATGTTCCCAGCACTTCAGAGCCGTTCTGCCCGCTCGTAATTACCCATACAAATTCGAACACTTTAAGCGTCCCTGTAATGGCCAAAGTAATAACAACTTTAATGTCGCTCATAATTAGCGGAATCGTCAGCTTGGTCGTGCGTTTAAAGGCACTAATGCCTTCAAGACGGGCAGCTTCATAGTAATCCGATGGAATCTTCGACATCGCTGTTAGGAACAGAATGAAATAGAAGCCCACATAATGCCATACGGTAGGAATCGCTACCGCTCTGAGCGCATTTCCTTCCTCCAGCCAGAAAATCTTTTCTATTCCGAAATTCGCCAGCAAGTTGTTGAGCAAACCGAAATTGTAATTGTAGAAAAGTACGAATAACAGCGAGATCGCTGTACCGGAAATAACGACCGGGAAGAAGAAGACCGTGCGATAGAAAGTTTTCAACCTGCTTATCGCTTCAACAAGAACAGCTAGTACAAGTGCAATTCCGACCTGGAACAGAAGCACATACAGCATCAGTTCCAGCGTATGCAAGGTAGCTGCACCAAGTAATTTATCCGTGAATAACCGCTCAAAGTTGTCCCAACCGACAAATTTCTTGTCGAAGAAGCCCTTGGTACGATAGAAGCTGAGATAGAAGCTCTTAAAGAATGGATAATACAGAAATAGCCCCATAAGTACTGCCGACGGAAGGAGAAACATGAAGATATATTTACGATCGCCCTTCATAATCATCACCTTTGTTGTAGTGTATTTTGATCATTCTACTCATTGAAACGGCTGCGCCGCCCGAGGATAAATCGATTGGGCGGCGCACATCCGTTTATTCAGTTTGGGTGGAGGGGAGGTAAAGTTTACTTTTTATTTGCATCTTCCACTTTCTTAGCACTTTCGATCGCTTGAGCAGGGGTCTTCTTACCAGTTACAACCTGCTGTACGTTAGCACGAAGTTCAGAGAAAGTTTCAGGGGCAACCTTACTGTCTACCGGTGAGTTGATGGAATCCGCTTTGGCAGCCATCGCAAATCCGTCGAGGGCTACTTGTGGAAGGCCATCAAGCTGTACGTCAGCAGCCGGTGTTCCTCCGTTAGCACTTGCAATTTTCTGAATGCTAGCCGGAGATGTCAGATGTTTCATCAATGCAACTACAGAGTCTTTCTTCGCAGCATTATCATACGCTGCCTTGGAGATATAGAAGCCGGAGCCAAATCCGCCGACAACATTGTTGCCGCTACCAGCACCGCCAGGAACTTGTGGGAATGGGATAACGGTCGCGTTATTTCTAGTTTCCTCACTCCAACCGCCAATTGCCCATGAACCTTCGATTGTCATGGCTGCAAGCCCTTCGCTGAAGTAGTTGCCGGACATGCTCAGATCAATCGTGGCCGCATCTTTAGGGAATGCACCAAGGTCATACAGTTCTTTCATTGCGGAGTATGCCTTTTCCCAGTTTGGATCGACGTCATCCTTCAAGCCTTTATTCTGACTTTCAGGGCCGAGAGCCGACAGAACTGTATATTCAATCATGTAGTGAGATTGGTCAAATGGTACTGACAACGGGATAATTCCTTTTGCCGATAGCGTCTTCACCGCAGTGGTAAGTTTATCCCAATCCGTTGGCAGTTCCAGACCATTATCTGCAAAGATCTTCTTATTTACGAAGAGACCTTCGTAGAACCCGGTCAACGGTGCAGCATAGATATTTCCGTCAGGCTGCTTTGCAAAACCAAGTGCACTTGGGGCAAATCCGTTCTTCCAATCCGCATCAGCGTCCAGAATCTCATTCAGCGGAACTACCTTGCCTGCATCAACAAAGCCATCAGCATCGGCTCCAATGAAGTAGAAGAGGAGATCCGGCTCGTTGCCGCTAGTCATATCTGTATTTACCTTCGTACGGAAGCCGTCGTCATTGGCCGACATGGTGTCATTTTCAACAGTTACATTAGGGTTGGCGGCAGTAAATTCGTCAATCGCTTGTTGGAAAGCTTCGCGAGCGACGTCAGTTCCACCAAATGTTGAGAATACACGCAACTTAACAGGATCGGCTTCTTTCTTCGTTTCCTCCTGTTTTGTATTCGTCGCATTGTTCTTGTTCGTATTTCCATCCGCAGATGTGTTGCTTCCGTTCTTGCTGCTTCCGCATGCTGCTAAGAACATAGAGAGGAGCAAAAGCAGGCTCAGAAGCATAAATGAATACTTTTTCAACACAATTCCCCCTAAAAGTATAATGTATGCGGTTTCTTTAGCTGCTAAGGAAAATATTAACTTATGTTCTATATTCAAGACAGGGGGATATTTCTATAAAATAGGGGTAATTTTTTCTAACGAAATGTTAAATTTACTTTTTATTGATGAATAAAACTCAAAATAGATTAGATTCCGCTCTTGCATTATTATCAATTGAGTAGTAAAGTGATAATATAATCAGTGGTGAGGAGGACGCTAGATGCAGAATAATACTTTAGGTTCGTTAATTTGGCTGCGTTTAGTGAAATTCACCAATCAAAGCAACCAAATGTCGAATGATTTTCTGAAACGTTTTAACTTGACGACGGCCCAATTCGATGTGCTGATGCAGATCCGTACCTATCAGCCGCTTACGCAAATGGAGTTAGCTGAACGAGTGACGGTGACACAAGGCGGTATTTCGCGCATGCTGGTTCGTCTTGAGAATGAAGGTTACATCGAACGCAAATGTGACTGGAAGACGAAGACCATCAGTCTGACAGAGAAGGGTGAACGGATCCTGGATCAGGCTATGCCGGAACAACTTGAATTTCAATCGTCTTTCTTTGATGAGGCATTAACGGAAGACGAACAAAAAACACTTTATAAACTAATGACGAAAGTTCATAAAAATAGCCAGAAAAAAGAGTTGCCAAAGGGGTAATTTTTTTAAACTATCACTTGACTAATCAATTAATAACTAGGAGGAATACAAAATGCACATCATTTCTGGACATCATCATATTTCAATGCTTAGCAAGGACGCAAAATTGAATAACCATTTCTACCAACAAGTATTAGGGCTACGCAGAGTGAAGAAGACCGTGAATCAGGACGATCCTTCCATGTATCACTTGTTCTTTGGAGATATGAGTGGAAACGCGGGAACGGAGCTCACTTTTTTTGAAATGCCTAACATAGGTAGTACGGTCCGTGGAAGCAATGCCATAACGCAGATTGGACTGTTGGTCCCATCCTATGAGAGCCTTGTTTACTGGAAAGAACGGTTCGAACGCTTAGCAGTAAAGCACGGTGAAATAACGACCTATGCAGGACGAGATGCGTTACATTTTGAGGACCAGGAAGGCCTGCGAATGGTACTGCAGAATAACAACGGCGAGAAGGTTCCTGACACGTGGCAAGCATGGACGGGTTCCGATGTTGACCCACGGCATCTTATCTTAGGAATGGGTACGATTGAGATCACTGTGCGTCATTTGAATCGGCTAGCCAACACTTTAACAGAACTGTTCGGTTACGTTGAAGCTTATCATTCTGACAACGAAGCGATCTACCAATCCGTAGACGGGCAATCCTTCGGGGAAATTCTTATTAAACAGGATCTCGGACCTAGAGAGAAGCCGGGGAAAGGAAGCATTCATCATTTAGCGATACGGGCTAAGAATGAAGAGGAACTACGATATTGGGAAGAAGCGGTAAAAGAACGCGGATTTTATACTTCGGGGATCGTAGATCGCTTTTATTTCAAGAGTCTGTATTTTCGCGAATCAAACGGGATTTTATTTGAAATTGCTACGGATGGACCTGGGTTCACTACTGACTCAAGCATTGACGAGCTGGGTAAAGATTTAAGCTTGCCGCCATTCTTGGAAGGACGACGCAGTGAGATTGAGAAGAACCTATTACCCATCGATTAAAGAGGGGAACTAGCGTAGGAATATATCGCATTAATCCCAAAAAAGTGACTTCGTTCAAACTGTTGTGTTAACACGTTGAGCGAAGTCACTTTATTTAGGCAAGATTTTGCTATTGACGATGCTGATTGGAGAATCCCATTGGATTGATCGGGTTATATTGTTGCTCCGTATTGCTCGTTGAATAAGACATCGAGTTGTTCATTTGCTGGGCCAAGTTAGAGATTTGTTGTAGTTGGTGAATTGCCGTTTGATGGCCTTGAAGCGCGGTTTGAATAACCTGAGCAGCGTGGCGCTCGCGCTGAGCCAATTGATCGAGCTGCATCGCATTGTTTTCTTCTTGCTTAAGTAATTGCTGATAAGCCATAGTTGCCTGGTTAGTCTGTTGAGTCAATTGATGAATAAGCTGTGAGATTTGTTGTGTTTGATAATTATTCACTTCATAACCTCCAAGGTTGTATTTAGGTTCTGAGATATTATGGCAGGTTTCAAAGTTGTTTATACAGAAAGTAAGTTTACAAAATAAATGTATGTCATTAATATTTTATCATATGAAATGTCGAGAGTAGGATTAAGAGCACGAAGTTATCCGCCGATGTTATAATAGTCTATACAATAAAGTTAAAGGAGCGCTTGGCATTGAACGTTCATATGGATCCATCTACAGAAAAGAAGCTAAATGAATATATGGGAGCACGTCCCGGTTACATCAAACTGTTCTATGACACGGAAGATTGCGGCTGCAATGGCGTCTTAACCCTTCAGATTATTGATCAACCGCTTGATACGGATGTTAAAGTAAAAGTTGATGCGTTCGAACTGTTTGTTGACCGTCAGCAACAGAGCTTGTTCGATCATACGATGAAGATTATCGCAGATCCTAACTATCCTTCGTTCACTGTTCGCAGCGATTCTTCATTGTTCAGCAGCAACGTTAGAATAAGAGACCTGCGCCAAAATTGATGGAATACAAATAAGACCACCGGGAGGTGGTCTTACACTATACCTTATAAGTTTACATAACTATCATTACGTTAACTACTCAACAATTAAAGCTACCCATACGACCAGCAGATACAATAATGACATGGATGAAATGACGCATACGGGTATGATCCAGAGCAGTTTTGTATTGAGGGGCCGAAGTCTGTGACGAATCTTCTGATTTACGGATAACACTTCATAATCCATTCGATCCAGAAGCTTACTCGCTTTCTCTTCATCACAACCTTGTAGTTCCAGCCAAACCTGATCATAACGTTCTTTATATGCTGTCCAATTCGAGCTTTCCTTCAATAATGCCATTTCAATCCTCCAATCATTATTAGTTTGTAAGTCCAAATCTTATTAGGGTAGAGTAGAACCTTCCATCATGCACTTATAATGTAAATCAATTACAATTATACATGAGTTCGTCTATTAATGAACTTATATGTGGAGTTATTTGGCGGATATAGAATTCTGCTGCGCTTTTCTAGCCTTGGAGAAGCTCCCGCCTGGCTTGGTCAGACTGACGCCTACTACTCCGATCAAGACCAAGACAGCTCCGATGATATGGTAGTATGCGAGCTGCTCTTTAAGAAAGATTGCCCCTCCGATAATCGTAAATATTGTCCCCACATTGCTGAATATACTCATTTTAGATGCTTCCATGTACTTTAGAGCGTAGTTGGCCAGCAGTGAGGTTATGAGCGATGATAATACACCTAAGTAGAGAATCGCCATTACAAATGACGGTGCTGTAAAAGCGTCAAAATAATGGTTCATGCTTCCCTGAAGACCATGGCGAATCACGGAGATCCCATTAAAGGATAATGCTCCGATCAAGGACATGACGAAAGTAATATCTAGCAGATGAATCTTCTGCGTAATTTTGCGAGCAAGCACGCTGTATGACGAAAAGGACAGCGCGGATAGCAAAATGAGCACAATTCCTAAACTGCTAGATGAATCTACTTGCACACCTTTCATGACGAAAATAAACACCACTCCGGCAACAGTTAACACAGTGAATAGCTTCTGTAGTAGACTGGAACGCTCCTTGAGAAATACCGATGCAAGCAGCATCGTAAAAATGGGGACAAGCGCATTCACGATCCCTGCCTCGGATGACGTCGTATATACCAACCCGAAGGTCTGGAATACAAAGAAGAGAAATGGATAGAACAGGGCTAGCGGAATTAAGGTAAGCAGGCTTCTAAAGTCCAGTTGAATGCGACGTCTTTTGATAACCATTAGAATAGCAGTAGCTATGAACGCTATTGTAAACCGATGGGCAAGCGTATCCAATGGCTGCGAGACCTGGAGAGCCAATTTAACAAAAAGAAATGAAAAACCAATGATCAAAGCATTTAATATAGCTGCTGTATAGGCGAGCTTAGTTTGCCGACTTTGCACAGATACTCCTCCTCAATAACTTGCTTCAAATAGATGTATTAATCATCGATGACTTACTTCTATAGTAAAGGGGGAGTGATTGTGCTACAATAACCAAAAAGTCCATCTGTACCGGTATAGATTGCAACAGGAGGCGATTCGTCTGCTTAAATATATACATCTGACCGATGAGCTAGAAGCCGGCATTCGAAACGGAATGTTCCAGCAAGGCAGCAAATTGCCTTCGATTCAGACATTGGCCAAGCGATACGGCTATAGCAAAAGCACGGTACTGGCTGCCCTAAATGATCTGGTTCGGCGTCATATGATCTATTCGGTACCGAGAAGTGGTTATTATGTCGTACAGAGGAACAGCAGGGGAGAAGGAAAAGAGTGTGTCATGATCGACTTCGCAACCTCCGCGCCGGACCCAGATCTTTTCCCATATCTTGATTTCCAGCATTGTATTAATAAAGCGATTGATATGTACAAGAATGACTTATTCTTATATGGAACGCCGCAGGGGTTGCCTTCATTGATCAAGGTGATTCACCGGCAGCTAGCTGATTCACAAGTATTCGCACAGGAGCGCAACATCGTCATCACTTCTGGAGTGCAGCTGGCTCTAGCCGTGCTGACTACACTTCCTTTTCCTAATGGGAAGAAGACAATTCTGATCGAACAGCCGGGCTACCACCTATACATTGATCATCTACTGACACATGGATTGCCAGTGCAAGGGATCTATCGCACAGCTCAGGGTATAGATATGAATCGGTTGGAAGAGCTGTTCAAGACAGGGGACATTAAATTCTTCTATACAATACCTCGTATGCATTCTCCTCTAGGAGCATCCTACACCCCTCAGCAGAAAAAAGAGATTGTAGAGCTGGCCCATAAATACGACGTCTATGTGGTAGAAGATGATCATATGGTCGATCTAGAGCAGGATAGCAAATCCGATCCCTTATTTGCATACGATATGGATTCACGAGTGATTTACTTGAAGAGCCTTTCCAAGATTATTTTTCCGGGATTGCGGATCGGCATTGTCGTTCTGCCTGACAGCCTCACGGAACTGTTCATCAGGTATAAGCGATCCATCGATATTGACAGCTCCATGCTCTCCCAGGGAGCACTCGAAATATATATTCAGAGTGGAATGTTCGCCCGCCATAAAGAGCAACTGCGCAGTCTGTATTTCTCACGAGCGAAGCGGCTTGATGCTGCGCTGAGGCGTGAGAATGAGCGTAGCGACGGGGTGTTCATTTACTATCCACCGAAACATCCACGGATTTATACCCATCTAGTGCTGGAGGAACATTTATCTGTGCCGCAGATTATGAAGCAATCGAAGAAGAGTTCCATTATCCTCGAACCAATGGATAAGCATTATTTGCCTGGTTATTTACAGAGAAATCTCATCAAGCTGAACGCAAGTCACGTACCCGAAGAACGAATTGATACAGGAATCACACAGTTGGCTGAAATACTTCGCAAGCAGAAAGCTTGAATATCAGGGCAAGATTCTGTTACGATCAAACCGATTGGATTTATGCTTAAGCCCCATATTACATTCAGGTAGGAGAGTAGAGAGATATGGCAACGAATAAAGAGAAAATGCTGGCGGGAAAGCTCTATATGGCAGGTACAGGAGAATTGGCCCAAGACAGCAAAAAGTCCCGGATGCTTACGCGCTTGTTCAATAACACGACAGAGGAACAGAAGGATTATAGAGGGAAGCTTCTGCGAGATTTATTCGAATCGGTCGGAGAGTCGGTATACATCGAGCCTCCTTTCCGTTGTGACTACGGTTGCAATATTTCAGTCGGTGACAATTTCTATGCTAACTTTGATTGCATTATTCTGGACGTAGCCAAGGTGAAGATCGGTAGCAATGTTCTGTTCGGACCAAGAGTTAGCGTATTTACGGCCGGACATCCGGTTGACGCAGACGTGCGAAATACACTGCTAGAATTCGGAACGCCGATTACAATCGGCGACAATGTATGGGTCGGGGGGAATACCGTCATTAATCCTGGGGTAACGATAGGTAGTAACGTCATTATCGGCTCCGGCTCCGTCGTAACCAAGGATATCCCGGATGGCGTCATTGCTGTAGGTAACCCTTGCCGAGTGCTAAGACCTATAACCGAAGAAGACAAGAAGCATTGGGAAAAGATGAAAGAAGAATACTACGCGGATGTAGAAGATTAAGCTTACTCCGCTTAATCCCCCTCCTTAGGCATGATTAGGAGGGGGATTTGTTCAATATACTGTTCAAGAACTAATATTAAAAGTGTTAATAGGTCTTAAGAACTGGTATTTTTAGACCGATAACATAGATAAGACATATTCACTAGACTTAAGGAGTAGGTTCGTCTTATTCCAGTACTACTACATAGATTCACATCATGATAATTGATCTAAGCTTTGATAGCTATGGGAGGTATAGACTTTGACGATTATTGGAATTGACTTGGGGACAACGAACAGCGTTGTCGCCGCTTTTACGCCTGAAGGACCGAAGATTATTCCTAATTCGCTCGGTCAGCATTTAACGCCTTCTATTATCAGTGTGGAAGAGGACGGGGAAGTGATCGTCGGGGAGGTCGCAAGACAACGACTAATTACACACCCGCATTTGACGGCTTCCGTGTTCAAAAGATATATGGGCACGAACAAAATCTATCAGCTTGGAGACTATCAATTCACCCCTGAGGATCTATCCTCATTTGTGCTGCGTTCTCTGAAGGAGGACGCGGAAGCTTATCTAGGTACGACGGTTACCGAGGCAGTAATCAGCGTTCCCGCCTATTTCAATGATGCCCAGCGGCAAGCGACGAGAAGGGCGGGACTGCTCGCCGGGTTGAAGGTAGAACGTCTCATTAACGAGCCTACGGCAGCGGCAGTCGCTTATGGATTGCATTTAGAGGACCCGAACACTCGCTTTCTCGTATTTGATCTGGGCGGAGGTACCTTTGATGTCTCAATCCTCGAACGGTTCGAGGATCTGATGGAGGTCCAGGCTGTCGCTGGTGACAACTATCTGGGTGGGGAAGACTTCACGGAGCTGCTGTTCCAGGAATTCATCTCGCGCCAGGAGATCGGGAGCATGGATCTCGAGGATCACAAGCTGACTGGAGCAATTCGCAAACAAGCCGAAGCAGTTAAAGTTGCCTTGTCCCAAGGCAAAGCAGCAGTGATGGAGCTCAGCCAGCCGGAGACAATGAAGTCATGCAAGATTAGTGGAGAGTACTTCGAAAATCTGGCCAAGCCACTTTTGATGCGGCTCAGACAACCCATTGAACGGGCAGTCCGAGATGCGGCGGTCCGTCCGTCCGACCTCGATGCGATTATTCTCGTCGGCGGGGCTACTAGAATGCCAATCATCTCTTCGTTTGTCGCCAGAATGTTCAATAGATTAGCCTCTGCCCATATCGATCCGGATGAGACGGTAGCGATCGGAGCTGCTATTCAAGCAGGAATGAAGGCCCGAGATGAAGCGGTGAATGATATCGTGCTTACCGATGTCTGTCCGTATACTTTAGGCGTAGGTATGGCTGTGGAAATTTCTGCAGGACAATATGAATCCGGCCATTTTAGTCCGATCATTGAGCGAAACTCGGTCGTTCCTGTTAGCAAAATTGGGCGCTATTATACGATCAATGACGGGCAGACCTCAATGCGAATTGACGTCTATCAGGGAGAGAGTAGACTGACACAGAACAATATTGCACTTGGCGAATTTCTGGTCGATCTCCCATCAGGCAAGAAGGGAGATCAAGCCGTTGATATTCGCTTCACCTATGATATTAATGGCATTCTTGAGGTGGAGACTACCATTGTCAGCACAGGTGAGAAGAAGCAGGTGATCTTCGAAGAGCATCCTGGACAATTCTCTAAAGAGCAGATCGAACAGAGGTTCAAGGAACTCTCTAAGATCAAGATTCATCCTCGTGATCGCATGGACATTAAGCTGCTCTTGGCCCGCGGAGAGAGGCTGTATGAAGAATCATTGGGTAGAACACGTGACCAAGTGGCGATGCTGCTGCGCCAGTTCGAGGATATTCTGAATCGTCAGGATGACCGGGAAATAAGACAGGCCGTTGTGGATTACAAAGCTTACCTGGATACGATCGAGAGGGGGATAGAATTCTGATGACAGAATTCTGGAGCCTCTTAGGTATCGAGCCGACGGACGATCTTGTAGCGATCAAGCGGGCTTATGTAACCAAGCTTAAAGTGACGCATCCGGAGGATGATCCTGAAGGCTTCCAACGCCTGCGCGCGGCCTATGAAGCAGTGGTAGAAGAAGTCAAATATAATCAGCTCCGTCGGCGTGAGGATGAAGCAAGGGACATTGAACAAGACGGCTATGCCGTTACTCATGAAGAGTTTCCTGCCGATGCTCATACTGAAATATGTACGACTTCTTCCGTAGAGAATCACGAACCGGAACCGACTCAGGAGTTAGATATCCCTACAGCCTTGGCCATAGAGTTCCTGCATGAAGCTGCTGCGCTCTACGATAACATTCACTCTCGGGTGGATGTAAGTCGTTGGAGTTCGCTGCTGGATGATGATCGGTTTATTGGGATCGAGACGCGTCAAATTCTAGAATATGAGTTGCTTAGGATGCTCACGGAGAGATCCTGGGCTCCCGGCGCCGTCTGGAGATTACTTGATGAATCTTTTCAGTGGTCCAGTATGACAACCTGGCTGGAGAAGCATTTCCCGGAAGCCTATCTCTATCATTTCTATCGACAGCTGAAAGCTTATTGGGATTTGAACTATGACTTTATTGCCAAATGCGAACTAGACGATGAGACCGTGGAGAACTTCCTATCGCTAAGAGGAAGAGCACAAATCACCTTAATTCATAATGATTATGAACGGTCAGAGCATTATTTGCTTGAAGCTGCTAAGCTTATCCCGAATGAGCCTGATCTATGCCGATTGTTGGGACAATACTGGATGCAGCAGGGACAGTGGGATGAGGTACTGCGGATCTTACGGGGAATGGATGCTTCTGCCGAGGATACCGATTATTATAATGAACTGGCATACGCGCTCTACAAGACAGGCAACTATGAAGAAGCCCGACATGCATATAATATTATTCTAAATCATGAACCGGATCATTCTCAGGCGCTTACAGGATTGGCTCAGTGTCTTACTGAGCTAAAGCAAGATATTGAAGCGATAAATACATATCTTCACATCATGAAGCATTGTCCATGGGATATGCATGCACTACATGAAATGATTGTGTTGAGCAGTCAGCTGGAGTCTATTTTAACGCAGATAAAACCGAGTCCCGAACTCTTCGAACTATTGTCTGAAATCGTTGAAGCTTATCAAGGGATGGACCTGTTCCAGGATGCAGCAATTGAAATATTAAGTTATCTGGAGAAGCAGGGGACACTGAATGTAAGGCAAAACTATCTGTACGGCCATATTCTCCATCAGGCTGAGCGCTATGATGAGGCAGCTCACTATTATAAGGCAGCTGTTCAGGAACAAGGGTTGGATAATGGCTTCAGGCTTGAGCTTCTGTTGGCGACTGCGCGTAACGCATATTTTCTAGGTGATTATGAGTTTAGCCTAATCTTATTCGAACAGGTGCTGGAGTTGGAGCCTACTCATGACGAGGCATTATATTACAAAGCAGAGGCACTCAGAAAATCAGAGAGATATGAAGAAGCGATTGATATCTACAAGAATGCCCTGGAGCAGCTGGATCACCGTCTATATCATGCCGGGATCGCCGACTGTTATTATAATCTGAGACGATATACCGAGAGTTCTTTCCATTTTAACAGTGCTGAATTGGATGATACGAATGATCCGGTATATTTCCTTGAATATGGTGAAGTGTTGTTGAACACCGGCAAGCACCGCGAATGTATAGATATGCTTGATATCGCGTTGGAGAAGAGAAATTTCTACTACGCTTATTATTTTAAAGGGACAGCCCATTACCGCCTGGAGGAATATGAGTTATGCCGAGCGAATATGCGTGAGTTCCTGAGCTATGAATCGGAAGACTTGCAACTCTATGCGAATCTGTTTATAGGCAATAGCAGTATGTATCTTAGAGAGTGGGAGACGGCAGTCGCCGCATATAGAGAGCTTCTTAAGCATCTTGAAGGCGTAGAGGATTCATGTGCCTTTGTGAAGTTCTATGCAGCTTCTCTATTAGCATCCCGCCGATTCGATGAGGCGATTGATCCCCTGGAGAGAATACTTAAGCTGGAAGAGAACAATGAATGGGCCTTATTACAGCTCGTGAGAGTATTCGTAGAATTGCAGAATTGGAACAATATCGATAACTCTCTTCAGAAGATGATCGACAATTCAGCCGATAAGTATATTAATCATATCGCTGAGGATGACCGGAATCCATATGTCTGGTTCTATTGCGGGATATTCATGTATTACACCAATATGTATGACAAAGCAAAAATTTTCCTTCAGGCCGCATACAACTCAGGGCTGCGCGGAGATACAAGCAGTTATTATAGTCTTGTTCTCTATGGGCTTGGCGATCAAGAGACTGGATTGGAAGTAGCGCGAAGCGCTGTAAAGGCATATCCCAACCATCCGGATTATGTAAGAAGGCTTAAGTATATGGAGGAGCATTATAGCAAACGAGGCAAACTCTTAAATAGACTGGGCATGAATCCTTATAGTTATTTAAAAGAGACGACTATGCATTTTGATTTTCCTGATGTTCTTGATGATGAAGCACTACGTATTGAATTCCCGGGGGAAGTGATCGTAAATGAATAACTTGCTTAGCTCGAGTCAACTCTGGGCGCTGGCTGCAGGCGATATATTGCTGCATGCGAACGGTTTTACGTATGCCAATGAATACGCTCCTGATGAAGGAAGCTGTAGTATCGACGATCTTAAGGATGTACTCTTACGTGAATGGTGGAGTATTGTAGATGAAGAGAGTGCTTATAGTACCCTGAATTGGCTAACTGAAGAAGGCCACCGTATAGATTTTAACCAACTCCGAGGAATTCTTCGTGTCATGACCACGAAGCAGCAGGACCTGTATATCGCATCATTACAGGACGAATATAAGGCGATAAATGCTCGGATCGTGCAAAGATATGACAAGTTGCTCCCTGAATCCGGTATCCTCGCCTGGGATCTGGGGCGCGCGGCCACAATATGTTACTTTTGCGCAGAAGTCGGTTATATACCGCGAGAATATGCCTGGTCCTATCTATTGAACAATGCAAATCAGATCCAGCAGTCCTATAGAAGTTGGACTGAATATGGACTCGCTTATATTATCGGCCGACAATTTTGGCAGAAAGAACTGGATGATTCCAGCACTTCAATACATCTTGAATTGATTCAAAGGCAGTTGACCGATACGAATTGTCCATGGAGCTTCTTACCTTGGAATTCGAAACTGAAAAATTGAAGCATGTACAGCCACTTTCCTACGGGAGGGTGGCTTTTCTAAATTCAAAGCATTAGACAATTTTATCCCTATGAACTATATATTTTCCCCTTATACCTTGAAAGCCCATTCATATTTATGAAATGGGAAAGCTTTCGGTTTTCTGTTCTGGAGAGGGGGGAGGCGATCAACCTTCAGTGAGACTGTAACCGCTGTCAGCGGCCAAATGGTATGAAAATAAGGAGGAAGATCCAAAGTGAACCATCGTTATTTAACTCGTCAAATCTCAATTGGTACCTTGATTATTGCGTTGATAGTTACCCTGTTTCAACTCGTTCCCGTCGGTATTCCCTATGCCCAAGCGGCTGTAAGCAGTAAGACGATCGTTGGCTACTGGCATAATTTTGATAACGGCTCAGGATTTATTAAGCTGCGTGATGTATCAACGAAGTTCGATGTCATTAACGTCTCGTTCGCAGAGCCTATATCCGGTGTAACGAACGGAACGATCGGATTCACACCATATAATTACACAGATACGGATTTTAAAGCGGATGTCGCTTATTTGCAGAGTCTGGGCAAGAAAGTCATCATCTCGATTGGCGGAGCTAACGGCCAGGTTCAGCTAAGCACAACAAGCGCCCGCGATAACTTTGTTAACTCGGTTACCGCCATCATTGAGAAATATGGCTTCGATGGTCTGGACGTTGATTTTGAAGGGCATTCACTTTATTTGAATTCCGGGGATAACGACTTCAAGAACCCAACGACCCCGGTTATAGTAAATCTGATCTCGGCGCTCCGGACGATTAATAATCACTTTGGAACAGATAATTTCTACTTAACGATGGCACCGGAGACCTTCTTCGTTCAGCTTGGATATACCTTCTATGGCGGAAGCTGCATTAGTTGTGACAACCGAGCTGGTGCATATTTGCCTGTTATCGAAGCAACAAGGGATATACTCGATTGGCTGCAGGTGCAAAATTATAATTCGGGGCCGATTACCGGACTAGATAATCAGTATCATAATATGGGCAGCGCGGATTTCCATGTAGCTATGGTTGACATGCTGCTCGCAGGCTTCCCGATCGCAGGCAATTCCAATCAATTCTTCACGGGTCTGCGGCCGGATCAGGTGCTGCTGGCCTTGCCGGCGAATGCCAATGCCGGAGGTGGATTCACCTCAACTGCAGAGGTTCAAAAAGCGCTTGATGCCATAATCAAAGGAATACAACTTCCTAGTTACCAGATGCGAAGCAGTACCAGCGGATTTCAGAATTTCCGTGGTTTGATGACCTGGTCAATTAACTGGGACAAATACAACAACTTTGAGTTCTCCAATAGTCATCGCGCCTACCTCGATGCATTGAGTCCTTCGGTTCCGGATAATCAGCCCCCTACGGCTCCTACGAATCTTATCGTAACTGGAAAATCATCGACGAGTGTCTCCTTAAGCTGGACAGCGTCAACGGACAATATTGGCGTTACCGGTTATACCGTGACCTACGGAACGAACGTCATTCAAGTAAGCGGAACAACTGCTATTATCGCTAATTTACTCCCCAATACAAGCTACCAATTCACAGTGACAGCTAAGGATGCAGCGGGAAATGTCTCGCCGGGCATATCCATCAGCGCAACGACGGATGCGCAGGGGAGCTCTAACGCTTGGGCGCCCAATATCAGCTATAAAGTGAATGATGAGGTCACCTATGGCGGGAAGACCTATGTTTGCCGTCAACCACACACCTCGCTCCTCGGCTGGGAGCCATCTAATGTACCAGCACTCTGGAGCCTGAAATAATCCGTTATGATATTGAGCTGCGATCTGTCCGGCTAGTATATGGGTTATATTGTTAGTGCCGGTAAATTAAATAACACCACCTATACCTTCATAAAAACAACTTGACATTGGAGTTTACTCCAATGTTTTTTTTATTTATGGAAAAACTCTACTCTATACAAGAAGTTTCGCGGATGCTTGGAATTCCGAAGGATACGCTTCGTTACTATGACCGGATTGGAATCGTATCGCCGTCCCGGGAAGACAATCGGTACCGCAGGTATTCAAAGAACGACCTGATCGACTTGATGAATATTCAAATCATGCAGTATGCGGACTTTTCTCTTGAGGAAATGAGGGGAAAGTTCGGATTCCACAGAAAGGAGAATGTAGACCCTGCTTATTGTCAGGAAGTTGCTGAATTCCTCGATGCCAAGAACGCAGAAACTTGAAAGAAGATTGCACATCTAGAAAAGGTTAGTCAATTGCTAGACGTAGCAGCCGAAACACTAAGGGACCTAAATCATGAAAGCGACCAGCGACTGGCAAGGATTGTCCAAGAAATTTATCAGTCTTTACAAAAGAAGGAACTCAGATTATGTGAGGAGGAAAATCATGAACATAAAGGTTAGGAATGTATATTTTCTGATCGCTGGCGTTCTTGCAATGCTGTTTGCATTTACACATGCATGGAATGGGCAATCCGCTGTGTTGCCAACGCTCCTCGTAAGTTCGATCTCTATGGATAACCGGATCGTATTCAGCTATGTGTGGCACATTATCACGGCGGAAAATCTAGTCTTTGCCATCGCATTCATTCTCATGTCACTACAGAACGATCGATTGAAAATTCAGAGTGTCGCATGGACGATAGTGTCGCTTCTAATCGTTCGAATGATGGTCATTCTCGGGATAACGGCATTCTATGACGTGGCGGCACTGACTAATACGTTAATCGATTCGATTGGGATCGTAATCTATGTGGTATTGATTATACTAGGCATCAGAATGAGTAGAGAGAAGTTCTCTTAATTTTTTATGAAAAGGTAGATTTACTGAACCATTTCTGAACTTCGGACCAATAGGATCACCCACCACTTGACTTTATAGAAAGCGTGCAGAGCACGAACCTAAGCGCAGAGACAGGAGGGCTAGAGGTTCTGAACGCTTCGGAGCAAGAGGGGTAAAAGCACATTACTTTAATACTCAGCCATTCTTTTTCAGCGATTCCAACAGGGTTCAGGAGTTCTTAAGAGGTATCAACGTGGGTGGACACAATAAAATCAAAATGGCTGAACGATAAATATCCCTCTGTATATAATTGGATGTCCAACAGCATAATATGAAAGCCTGTTTTATTCCATGTATACAGAGGAGTAGATGAATGTGAAAAATAGATGGTTGCTGGCATTGTTGTTGTTACCCTTGGTGTTTGGTTCTATCATGACGCCAATAGGATCTGTGCAAGCGAAAGCTGGCAAGGAGAAGGATTCGATTTGCATAAGTCCTCAGATGGTGAAGTTGAAAACCGATATGCAGAAGGTTTGGATTGACCATACGATTTGGACAAGAAGCTATATCGTTAGCGCCATATCTGATCGTCCAGATCAGAAGGATGTATTGGATCGGCTATTGCGGAATCAGCAGGATATTGGTAATGTAATCAAGCCTTATTATGGAGAAGCCGCTGGCAATAAGCTGGCCGATCTTCTGAGAGAGCATATTCTGATCGCAAGTAAAATTGTAGCGGCTGCCAAAGCGGGCAATCAGGCGGATGTGAAGAAGCTAGAGGCGGATTGGCATAAGAACGCCGACGATATCGCCAAGTTTTTAAGCTCAGCGAATCCGAACTGGCAGTTTAAAGAGCTGCAAGATATGCTGTATACGCACCTTCAGTATATTACGGATATTGTCATTAGCTGTCTCAAGGGAGATTGGAAAGCGGATATTGCAGCAACCGACAAGAACGAAATTCACATGATTCATTTAGCCGACATTCTTACAGAAGGAATTGTCAAACAATTTCCTGATAAATTTTAAAGAGATTATAAGAATATATACTTATAAAAGCCGCGTAGATGCGGCTTTTTGTGTCTAAATTCCTCCATCTGATAAAAAGGCATCCCTGCTCAATTCTTCCGCTGAAAAGTCTCCTAATTTGTTTCCGATCGGTCGCAAGAAGAAGCTGACTAACGCTTCGCATCAAACGTAATTCACAACAGTATATAAATTATGAAATACCCCTCTGATGTCAAGCTTATCAAGACTGACATCAGGGGGTTTCCCATATCTTCAATTATTGTACCGCTATCTGCGACGGCTTGGATCGATCCGGCTTAGACCAGATGGCAAGCGACTTGATGTCCTGGCTTCGCTTCCCTGAATTCAGGCTCATGCTCAGCGCAGATCGAAGTTGCGTATGGACATCGTGTCCTGAAGGAACAGCCGCTCGGCGGATTCAGCGGACTAGGGAGCTCGCCGCTCAGTACAATCCTTTCCTTGTCTGCCTCGATGTCCGGATCGGGGACGGGAATAGCGGACATAAGAGCACGTGTATAAGGGTGAAGCGGCTCCGTGTACAGCGTCCCGCTGTCGGCCAGCTCCACGATCTGACCTAAATACATGACAGCAACCCGATCGCTGATATGCTTGACCATGGACAGATCATGGGCGATGAATAGATAAGTCAGTCCAAGACGCTTCTGCAAATCTTTCAGCAGATTGACGACCTGGGCCTGTATCGATACGTCCAGCGCCGAGATGGGTTCGTCGCAAATGATGAACTTCGGATCGACTGCGAGCGCGCGAGCGATTCCGATGCGCTGGCGCTGGCCGCCCGAAAACTCATGAGGGTAACGGGTAGAATGATCTGGATTAAGTCCGACCAGATGAAGCAGCTCCTCAACCCGCTTCCTGCGTGCCGAACGGTTGTCGGCAAGATGGTGAATGTCTAGTGCTTCCCCTACAATATCCATAACCGTCATGCGCGGATTCAGCGAAGCGTACGGGTCCTGGAAGATCATCTGCATCTCGCGACGGAAAGCTTTTAGCTGTCCCGGCTTGAGCCGATAAATATTCGTTCCTCCGTACCAGGCTTCCCCTGCGGTCGGTTCGTACAGACGGAGGATGGTTCGTCCTGCCGTCGATTTACCGCATCCCGATTCGCCCACCATTCCAAGCGTCTCACCTCTGTCGACGCTGAAGCTAATGTTATTGACGGCCTTTAGCGTCTGGCCCCGTCCAAGATAAAAATGTTTGCTCAGCTGGTTAATCTGAAGCAATGGCTCTGTGCTCATCTGGCCACCTCCTGTGCAAGCGGATGCTGCAGCCAGCAGCTCGTGCTGTGGGTTTCACTGATGACGGTTGATTCAGGTTGCCGCTGTTGGCAGATGTGCATCGCATCACTGCACCGGGCCCAGAACGGGCAGCCTTCCGGTGGCTTGGCCAGATCTGGGGGCGTACCGTAAATCGGCACGAGCGGCTCATCTTTGCTTTGATCAATCCGCGGCAGGGAACGTAGCAGGCCTTGGGTATATGGATGCTGCGGCTGCTTGAGTATTTCACGCTTCGTGCCGGTTTCGACGATTTGACCCGCATACATGACGATGACGCGATCACACAAATCCGCCACAATGCCAAGATCATGCGTAATCAAAATGATTGATGTCCCAAATTCGCTCTGCAGAGATTTTAGCACACGCAGAATCTGGGCCTGGATGGTCACATCGAGCGCCGTCGTTGGCTCGTCCGCGATGAGCAGCGCCGGGCGGCAGGCCAAGGCAATGGCGATCATGACCCGCTGCCTCATGCCGCCGGAGAACTCATGCGGGTATTGCGAGAAGCGCGATGCCGGATGGGGGATGCCGACCATCCCAAGCATCTCTATTGCCCGACGCTTGGCTTCCTGTGCTGTCATGTTCTGATGTTTAGTCAGCACCTCGGTAATCTGGCGTCCGATCGTCATCGTCGGATTCAGCGATGTCATCGGATCCTGAAACACCATCCCGATATCCTTGCCTCGGATGGACTGCATTTCCCGCTCCTTCAAACGCAGCAGATCTTTACCTTGAAACCGGATTGTTCCTTGATGAATACGGGTGGGGGGCTGCGGCAGAAGACGCATGATTGCTTGGGCGGTAACGCTCTTGCCGCAGCCAGATTCGCCGACTATAGCAACGGCCTCGCCTGGCTGAACATGGAATCCGATGCCGCGCACGGCTTGCACCTCGCCGCCGCGGACATGGAAGGAGACCTTGAGATCTTGGACTTCTAGCAATTTTTGCAAGGGCGAATCCTCCTTGTCCTTATTTTTTCATCTTCGGATCGAGCGCATCACGCAGCCCGTCCCCGAACAGGTTGAAGCACAGCATCAACAAACTTATAAACAGCGCCGGGAAGGCAAGACGCCATGGATAAATGATCATGGTTTTAAGCGCGTCGTTAATCATAGTCCCCCATGATGCGGCCGGCGATTGAACACCTAGTCCAAGGAAGCTCAGCACTGCTTCGCTGAAGATGGCTACCGGCACTGCCAAAGTTAAGGTGACGATAATCGGACCCATCGAGTTCGGTAGGAGATGTCGAAATAGAATGCGTAAATGAGGCGAACCCAGGGAACGTGAGGCGAGGGCATATTCCTGATTTTTGAGCTGCATCATCTGTCCACGTACGATCCAGGACATATTGATCCAGCCGGTCACACATAGCGCCAAAATAATCGTGCCTAGGCTTGGTTCGAAGACGACGACAAGCAGAATTGCCACCAGAAGATCCGGAATTGAATAAATGATTTCAGAGATTTTGTTCATTACCTCGTCGAGACGTCCACCAATATAACCCATGAGTCCACCGTAGATAACGCCGATGACGAGATTGATGGCTGCAGCGGAGAAGCCGACGATAAGAGAAATGCGAGCACCCATCCACGTTCTAGCGAACATGTCGCGGCCGAGATCGTCCGTACCGAACCAATGCTCGGCGGAAGGTGGCAGGTTCGTCATCTCCAGATTATTGGAATAGTAATCGTAAGGCGTCAGTATCGGGCCGATTATAGACATGACGATGATGAGCAGCAAGAAGACAAGGGCTGTCATGGCAACTCGGTTGCTGCTCAGATGAAGCCAGGTGTCGCGCCATGTAGATACGCCTTCCTGTTCGATCGCTTCCGCCGCATGTTCGCTAACATCTGCCTTTCGGAAATCTTCCGGGGCCGGTGCACGCCTGTCGGCAGGGGAGGAATGGAACATTGTCATGCGGTCTTCTCCTTTCTCGAGACGAGCGTGATGCGGGGATCAATGAGTCCATATGCGATGTCGGTGATGAAGCGGGCACACATTAGAATAAGCCCATAAAATAGGGTAATGCCCATAATAAGCGAATAGTCTCGGTTGCTGATGCTTATGACGAATATTTTGCCGAGCCCCCCGATTCCAAATATTTGCTCAATGATGAAGGAGCCTGTCACGACGTTGGCCGTGAGCGGACCGAGATAGGTGACAACGGGCAGAATGCCGTTGCGCAGTACATGACGGCGTATGATGGCACCGCGGGACAAGCCTTTGGCCTTGGCGGTCTTAATATAATCGGCCGTTAACACTTCCAGCATATTCGAACGCGTCAGGCGTGCGATAAAGGCGATCGGCAGGGCGGAGAGCGCAAGGGTTGGCATAATGTAATCAAGCGGACCGCTTAGGCCGACAACATGCAGCCATCTCAGCTTTACGCCGAAAATATACTGGAAGAAGGAGGCGAGTACGAAGCTGGGAACCGATACGCCTAGAACCGCTATGACCATTGAGACGGAGTCGAGCAGCTTACGATGCCGCAGTGCGGCAATCATGCCCAGGCTGACCCCGATAACAACGGAGACGATAATTGAGACAATACCGAGCTTCAAGGAGAAGGGGAAGGCATCGCGAATCGTTTGGCCGACTTCACGGTCCTGCATTTTCATTGAAATGCCCAGATCGCCTTTGGCCAGATTGCCCAGGTATACGAAGTATTGCTCATACAGCGGTTTATCCAGTCCGTATTGGGCCATCAGACGGGCACGAATTTCCGGTGGAACTGCTTTTTCAGACATGAATGGATCGCCGGGAATGGCTTTCATGAGCAGAAAAGTGACGGAAGCAAGCACCCACAGCGACAGGACGAGATAGAACAACTTGATCAGGGTGTATCGAATCATAGATGCATCCTCCTTTCTGTTCAAATGGTTACTGCAGTGGATATGAAGAAGCGGGACGCACCGGCAATGAGGCCAAGTGCATCCCGGTTAAAATTCCTGCTGGACAGCCTAGGGGAACGCCGTTATTCGTAGTAACCCCGGTTGTAGATGATGTTTCCTTGGTAGTCGATATACACGCCTTTGAGATTCGGTTTCTGCAACGCAATGTTCGTGTAGTAGTACAGCGGAAGGATGGCCTGATCCTGCTCGATCAATATTTTTTCCGCTTGTGCCATCAATTCCATTCGTTGCTTGTTATCTTGCGATTGCTTCGCCTCATTAACGAGCTTGTCGTATTCCGGATTGCTGTAACCGATATCATTGTTGCCGCTTCCAGTCATGTAAAGATCGAGGAAGGACATCGGGTCGTTATAATCGGTTTGCCATCCGGCTCGGGACATTTGATAATTGAGCGCGGTGCGGTTCTTCAGGAAGACGCCAAATTCCTGATTCTCAATTTTTACTTTGAGACCGAGATTTTTGCTCCACATGTCGACGATGGCCTCGGCCACCTTTTTATGGCTTTCATCGGTATTGTAGATAAGTGTAAATTCAGGCATGGCGGACAGACCTGCTTCGCTGAGCCCCTTTTGCAGCAGTGCCTTTGCTTCCTCTACATTTTCCTTGAAATAATCGTCCTTGTGCTCGGAGCGGAATTCTCCATTCTCACCCGCGATTCCCGGAGCAACAATGCCAAACGCGGGCAGTTGCCCGCCAAGGGTCACCTTATCGACGATCAACTGGCGATCGATCACCATCGCTAGCGCTTTGCGGATGTTGACGTTATCAAATGGCTTCTGTTGATTGTTGAACAAATAGTAATAGGTGGAGGCGATGCCCTTAATATTCAGTTCGTCCGGCTTCGTCTGCTTCATGATCGGAATTTGCTCGTTGGGAATGCGTCCGGTCGGCATGCCGGCAAAATCGAGCTGGTCGGTCTCGTACATGTTCAATTCCGAGCCGGCATCGTCTACCATGGTCATCTGCACTTTGGTAAATTTGATCTCGTCCTTAGCGTAGTAATTCTCGTTTTTAACCATCTCAAGCGAGCTTTGCTGCTTCCATTCGCTTATTTTGAATGGACCGTTCGAAATGATGGTGCTTGCGTCGGATGCCCATTTTGGATTGTCTTTCACGGAGGAATGTACTGGGAAATAGGTTGAGAATGAAAGAAGTCCTAAAAAATACGGAGTGGAGTGCTCTAACTCGACCTCAAGTGTATTGGCATCGACGGCCTTGACGGAGACTGAATTCGGGTCTGTGCTTTTTCCGGTGTTATACGCTTCCGCGCCCTTGATATAGTACATCTGATAGGCGTATGGTGGCGCTGGCTCAGTCTTCGGATCGAGCACCCGCTTCCAAGCGAACTCGAAGTCAGCCGCAGTTACGGGATCTCCGTTCGACCATTTGGCGTCCTTCCGCAAATAGAAGGTGTACTTGAGTCCATCCGGAGAGATATCCCATTTCTCTGCGATGCCTGGAATGGCTTTACCGTTCTCATCGCTTCTAGCCAGCCCTTCGTACAGTCCGGTGAGCACGGCGAACCCCACGTTGTCTTGCGCTATACCGGGGTCAAGCGTTGGCGGATTCGAATGCAGATTGAAGCGGAAGACCTGCTCCTTCACTGCTTCGGTTTTGTCCCCAGATGTCTGATTAGCAGGTTTTTCATTGTTCGTCTTCGGAGGCGCGGAAGAGTTGGTGTCTTTGCCACTGCCTCCGCAGGCGCTCATCGTAGCGCTTATAGCCATAATGATAAGCAAGGCTAGTATGGATTTACGTTTCTTTTGCATAGCGTACCCCTCTCTTGATATTTAGTGGTTGCTTATTTTATAAACATGCTAACTCGTCTACATTTATTCTCAATTACTATAAATTTTTAATAAAAAATAGGGGATTGCGACACGTGGTAACTTAATAAAAAAAGCATGACTTGTCTGACTTTCCAAAAATCTGGACTTTTGAAAAGCCCTATCATCGGCGGTAGAAGAAAACATGGAATTAACAAAGGTGAGGGACTATGTGATATATACTTATTCAATAGGAAGGATCACAACTCTTGAATTCTCCTTTTTTCTCCGAATATCGCATGAGTATGCTCATTTCAACGTAGCAGAACATATGTTCCGGAAGTCGGTAAGTTGATGCTATTTGAGCAACTCGAAGAGAATGCTCCAATGCGAAAAACATGATGAATATCACACTTTCAGAACTGAAGATTCGCTATCCGGCTCTGCTGCTCGATCATGTCATGATTGCGGTCAACGAACATTTTGTCGAACCGACATATGTCATAGCGCCGAATGATACGGTGGCATTGCTGCGGATCAAGCAGACTGTGCCCATAGGCAGGTCTATTCCGAGGAACGCCCATTACTAACAGAGATACTGAAGAAAGATTAGAAGGAACTTCGGAAAGGAATGTAGTATGATGAACGTACCCAGCCTAATCGATAAATATGGACGATAGCATCATTATTTGCGGATATCAGTGACCGATCGTTGTAATTTGCGCTGCATCTACTGTATGCCTGAAGAAGGAATAGAATTCGAGCCCTCGGAGAGGATCCTGACGTTCGAAGAAATTCACCGAAGTCGTACGTGTCGTTGCAGACATGGGAATTCGGAAAATCCGGTTAACGGGCGGCGAACCTTTGGTTCGGAAGAACATTGAACAGCTTGTAGCAATGATTGCGGGGATCCCCGAGATCGAGGATATCTCACTGACGACGAACGGCATGTCGATGCTAGCATGAAGACAGGGTTTAAGCCCTATCAAATTGAATGTGGTGCTTATGAGAGGGTTGAACGAGGATTTAGCGATTTCGCACATGCCTACTGCGCGTAGAATGTCACAAATTGGTGGATAGGAGAGATTTGTTTGAGACATGTTTTAGTAAAAAGAAGATGGGGATTGCTCACCTTGCTATTGATCACGGCCCTTCTCATCTCGGCATGCGGTACTCAGCAAACCAGTAAGAACTCAGGCTCGAAAGGAGACACTGTTGAACTGACGGTCTCCGCTGCAGCCAGCTTAACTGATGCGTTGCAAGAAATTCAGGAAAATTATGAGGCGAAGACGAGCGGTGTGAAGCTTCATTTCAACTTCGGCGCTTCTGGCGCGTTGCAGCAGCAGATTGAGCAAGGGGCACCTGTTGATCTGTTCCTCTCTGCAGCTTCTAAAAATATGAATGCACTCGTTGATAAGAAGCTTATTACGCCGGATCAACAGAAGGATTTGCTCGCTAATGAACTTATTGTAATTACCGCTACCGAACCATCGATAACCGTTCAAGAAGCGAAAGATCTCCTGAATACGGATATCCAGAAAATCGCTATCGGGATACCGGAGTCGGTTCCCGCAGGGAGATACGCGCAAGAGGCTCTTACGAACGCAGGAGTTTGGGACGATATACAGTCCAAATTGGTTCAAGCAAAAGATGTCCGCCAAGTACTGCAATATGTTGAGACAGGAAATGCAGACGCGGGGTTCGTGTATAAAACCGATGCATTATCAACAGATCAAGTGAAAATTGCCTACACCGTCGATCCTACATTTTATACGCCGATTACGTATCCGATCGGAATCGTCCAATCGACAACCCATGCCAAAGAAGCTGAGCAATTGTACAATTATCTGCAGTCGAAAGAAGCGATGGACGTCTTCATGAAATACGGATTCTCCGTACCGAACTCGAAATGAGTATGCTGCAAATCGACTGGGCGCAGCTATGGACGCCTATTCGGTTATCTCTCCAGGTTGCGCTGATCGCAAGTATTTTCAGTACGATCCTGGGAGTTGCTTTGGCATGGAGGATGTCAAGAAGTAAGGTGAAGGGGAAGATTTTGCTCGAGACCGCATTTTTGTTACCCCTTGTGCTACCGCCAACGGTCGTCGGCTTCCTGCTCCTCATCCTGCTTGGACGACGAAGCTGGATCGGGCAGTTCGCGGAATGGCTGTTCTCCGCGCCGATTATTTTCTCGTGGGGTGCTGCGGTAATTGCTTCGGTTGTCGTATCGTTTCCGCTCGTCTATCAGACAATGAAGACTGGCTTTCGTACCATTGACCATCAATTAACGGATGCCGCACGTTCGATCGGCGCGAATGAATGGCAGGTTTTTCGCTATATTACGCTGCCGCTTGCATTTCCATCGGTGATCACCGCCTATATTCTGAGCTTCGCTCGCAGTTTGGGCGAATTCGGCGCGACACTGATGATCGCGGGCAACATCCCTGGGAAGACACAAACCGTCCCTACAGCTATATTCGTAGCCGTCGATTCCGGCAATATGACGATGGCATGGTTATGGACGATTTCTATGGTAATTATTTCATTTCTATTGCTGCTCTTAACTGGACGGCAGGAAACATCATCATCATGAGGTTGGTGGTACAATTGAAGGCTGCTAATAAGGGCATCGTGATTCCACATGAGCATGGTGGCTGGGCAATGGTTAGCGCGCCGTTTCTATTCGGGATGATGGCTGGGACGGCTAAGTGGGATCATATATTATTGTTCATCGCCTGGTTGTTCTTATATTTGGCATCGTATCCCACACTGCAAGCTTTGAAACGAAGGAAGCAGCGCGATCATCTGTTGAAGTGGTCCGCCATTTATGGAGCCATCGCACTGGCAGCTCTCGTGTATCCGCTCTTCCAAACGCCGGCGCTATTCTATTTTGGCATTCCATTCGTCTTGTTATTAATCGTAAATATATGGCACGTGAAGCAGAGGGCAGAACGAGCGCTCGTGAACGATCTCTGTGCCATTCTGATCTTCTCCATCGGAGGCGCTGCGGCCTATCTGTACGGAGATGGCGATTGGGATCTAACGATGCTGTTTGTCGTTCTGTTTAATTTTCTATATTTTATGGGGACAGCCTTCTTTGTAAAGACGATCTTCCGCGAGCGCGGTAATAAAAGATGGGAGGCAGCCGCACGTATTTACCACATACTCTTGCTCTTCATTCCATGGGCGTGCGGTTATCCCTGGATGACCCTGCCTTTCATCATTCCGCTTATTCGAACGCTCCTCTTTGCAGGAAAGCAAGTCAAACCGATGAGGGCAGGCATCATTGAAATTATCGGCTCTGTGCAGTTTATCGTTATTTCATGGATCGTATTTTAGTTGAGCATATCGCAGTCGTTAAAGTAGACTAATTTGTTTGGAAGCGGGTCCTGGTTGTAGATGGGGAAGTTACAAATATGGTGAGATCATAGGCATACTGGAACAGTAGACGGTAGTATACCGCACTCACATAGATATAACGGTAAGACCGGGAATGAAGTAGGATAATGTATTCTCGAATATAGCTTTACATATATTCGCTTTTATGATAGATTACTCAATAATAAATTTTGGCAAAAGGAGGTGCAAGCAATGGTAACTGTTTTTAGAATTCTGTATGGTAAAGACGCAAAAATTGGTAATGAATTAGCATACAAAGGGAGTAGTCTATCCTTTTTCAAGCTATTCAACCATACAAAACAGTTATCGGCGCTTAACCTCTATGGCAAATAAATGATAAAGCAATAACTTAGAGTTCTTGTTTATTTGTCCATATTTTCCATTTAAGCTTAAGCACCGATAATCTTATCTGTGCTTTTTTTGTGTTTATTTTTAACCATGGGATAGACAACTCCTTTCTATATACTCCTAAAAACTAGAGAGTCTTATGGAAGGATGAGGACAAATGCAATTAAATCAAAGTAATAAGTATAGAAGAATTAAAGAATTTCTAAAGGAACATAATTACCCTAATTTTAGAATGAAACAAATATTGAATGCCATTTTTAAGGAAAGAATCGATAAATTCAACGAAATGAGTGTACTCCCAAAATCGCTAAGAGAGCATTTAGTTAAAGAATTTGGAGAGTCTATTTTAGATATTGCCCCTTTAAAGGAACAACATTCAGAGCAAGTCACTAAGGTTCTATTTGAAATTCCAGGAAATGAAAAAATAGAAACGGTAAATATGAAATACAAAGCTGGTTGGGAATCATTTTGTATTTCTTCGCAGTGCGGATGTAATTTTGGGTGTAAATTTTGTGCAACAGGTGACATTGGTTTAAAAAGAAATTTGTCGTCAGATGAAATAACCGATCAGATCCTCCATTTTTATTTACAAGGCCATTCCATTGACAGTATTTCATTTATGGGAATGGGGGAAGCGTTATCCAATGTACAAGTTTTTGATGCCTTAGATGTACTTACTGATCCTACGCTGTTTGCTTTAAGCCAACGTAGGTTATCTATTTCAACGATTGGGATTATTCCGAGTATTAAAAAAATGACGCTGAATTATCCGCAAGTCAATTTGACGTTTTCATTACATTCACCATTTAATGAGCAACGAAGTAAGCTAATGCCAATTAATGATCGGTATCCATTATTAGATGTATTGGACACATTAGATGAGCATATACGAGTAACATCCAGAAAAGTATATATTGCTTATATTATGTTACCTGGTGTGAATGATTCTATGGACCATGCTGAAGAAGTTGTAAGACTATTAAAAGGTCGATATAAAGAGGGACGCTTATACCATGTGAATTTAATCAGATATAACCCAACTGTTAGTTCTCCTTTAAGTTTCGGTGAAGTAGATGAAAGCCATGTTGCTAACTTTTACAAAAAATTAAAATCATCAGGTATCAATGCGACCATCAGAAGTCAATTTGGAATCGATATAGATGCTGCCTGCGGTCAATTGTATGGGAATTATCAAAAGAGCAACAACCCGTAATTTGAGGTTAGATTGATGTTGATGTTGTATTCTACTAAAAAAATTGTTAATATGAAAATACAATGATGAGAGGACTGATGGATGAACAATGATTAACTAATCTATATTTTTATTTTTGAAATGAATAACTTCAAACTACAAAATATAGGGTTAGTCTATCATTTTTATAAATCAGTTAACACTTAAATACCATGATTCTGGTGGTAACAACGAACTTATTTGACGTTAAGTGAAAGACTAATCCTTCCAATTACAAATTGGGGGGATTTTTTTATTCTCTCATGGCAAGAATGTTATTATATATCTGTAAAATAAAGGGGAGAAAGAAATGAGTAACTCAGATAGCATCGTTACACATGTAATGCTCCGTATAAGTCGCTAATATCTATCAAACTTATACGGAGGAATTAACATGTCAATGATACAAGTGCAAGATTTAACTTTTTCTTATCCAAGCAGCTTTGACAATATTTTTGAAGACGTAAACTTTCAGATCGATACGGATTGGAAACTTGGATTTATCGGTAGAAATGGGCGAGGTAAGACAACATTCTTTAATCTGTTATTAGGGAACTATGAGTACAGTGGGAAAATCACATCTTCGGTGGAATTTAATTATTTCCCTTATCCCGTTTCCGATAAAAATAAGTATACCTATGAAATCCTTGAAGAAATTTGCCCCCAAGCAGAAGATTGGGAATTTCTTCGTGAAATATCCTATCTAGATGTTGATGCCGAGGTCATGTACCGGCCATTTATAACATTATCAAATGGAGAACAAACCAAGGTATTGCTTGCCGCATTATTCTTGAATGAAGGGCAATTTCTATTAATCGATGAACCAACCAATCATTTAGACACGGATGCACGTAGGATTGTCTCCAATTATTTAAAGAAGAAAAAAGGGTTTATTTTAATTTCACACGACAGAATCTTTTTAGATGGATGCGTTGACCACATCCTGTCTATCAATAGAGCGAATATTGAAGTTCAAAGTGGTAACTATTCTTCATGGAAGTTAAACTTTGATAGACAGCAGGAACATGAAGAGGCAACGAATGAACGTCTACAAAAAGATATAGGGAGATTAAAAGACTCCTCAAAGCGTTCTGCAGGTTGGTCTAATCAAGTGGAAGCTTCAAAGAATGGGACTACGAATTCGGGTTCTAAGTTGGACAAGGGGTTTGTTGGACATAAAGCAGCAAAAATGATGAAGAGAGCAAAGAACATTGAGTCAAGGCAACAAAAAGCGATTGAAGAAAAATCAAAACTGCTTAAAAATGTGGAAAAAACCGAGTCTTTAAGGTTAGAACCGCTGGAATCCCAGTCGAAAGAATTGATTGTTTTGTCTAACTTGTCTGTTAAGTACGATGATCAAATCGTCAATAAGCCAATTAGCTTTAAGGTTGAACCCGGTGACAGAATTGTACTTGATGGTAAAAATGGAAGCGGAAAAAGTAGTATCCTGAAACTAATCTTAGGAGATCCGATCCAACATACAGGTTCAATGAATGTAGGTTCTGGACTTATTATTTCCTATGTTCAACAGGATACTTCTCATTTGAAGGGATTATTATCAGACTTCATTGAAGAACATGAGATTAATGAACCATTATTTAAATCTATCTTACGCAAGATGGATTTTGATCGGATTCAATTCGAGAAAGATATATCTCATTATTCTGGTGGACAGAAGAAAAAGCTGCTTATAGCCAAAAGTTTATGTGAAAAGGCTCATCTATATATTTGGGATGAACCATTAAATTTTATTGATATCTATTCGCGCATGCAAATTGAGGAGCTTATTCAAACATTTAATCCAACAATGGTGTTTGTAGAGCATGATCAGGCGTTCCAACAAACAATTGCAACAAAAACGATATCTATGTAGTTAAGTAAAAAGCTCCTGTAAAACACAGGAGCTTTTTTGGGTTTTGATATAGTTTGAGCTAATTCTTGATAAATAAATTTACTTGCATTATAATTGACGAGTCAATGATTGATTCGTCATATGTGGAGGTGGAAAATGCATGCAGATGTCTCTGCAGGAAATGAAACAAATTTTTCTCATGATCAAAAATATTGATAGACATGTAACCCAATATTTTGAAAAGCGAACAGGCATTAGCTTAACCAGATATGAAATACTGTACAAATTATTAGAAAAAGGCCAGCTTTCTCAAATGAAGTTACGACATGAGTTGAAGATAGATCAAGCTGCTATTACGAGACATTTAAAAATACTTGAGGAAGAAAGCTATGTCACTCGTCATCGAAATGAGCAAAATAATCGAGAAGTGATTGTGCAAATTACAGAGGCAGGGAAGGATATTTTAGACAACTGCGAGTTAGATAAGAAATGTTGTATGAATGAAATGTTTGGTAGCTTTACAGAACACGAGTTGAAGCAACTTCAAATCTTAGTCAAGAAGTTTGAAAGCGAAGCAGAAAAACTGAAAAGTTAAGAGGAAATGATCCATCTTGAATTCAACTAGAAAGGGGTATCTTTGATGCCAACCACACAAACAACAATGGAACAAATAATGCATGACCGTAAATCAGTTCGTAAATATAAAGAAGGAGTCGTTATCCCAGAAGAAAAGATACAATACCTACTTCAACAAGCGATTACTGCCCCCTCTTCAAGTAATATGCAACCTTGGCGCTTCCTTGTGATTCAGGATCAACAAGTTAAAAAAGAATTACGTGCGATAGCCAATAATCAGGAACAAGTGGAGACTTCATCAGCAATTATTGCTGTGCTTGGTGATCTTAGTATGTATGAAAATGCAGAACAAATATATGATGCCAATTTTGAACAAGGTTTCATGACTCGAGAAGTAGCTGATTTTATGATCAAAAATTCCCGCTCTTTATACGGCAATTTACCAGAAGCTATTTTAAAAAACATCGTACACTTCGATGCAGGGCTAGTATCGATGCAAATTATGCTGTTAGCAAAAGATATGGGGTATGACACGGTACCGATGGGTGGTTTTGACAAAGTTAAGTTTGCGGAAAAATTCAACCTTCCTCAGAATGAAATACCTATTTTACTAATTGCAATTGGTGAAGCTTCTGCTTCTGCATATGGGTCATCACGTCTTCCATTAACTCAAATAACACGTTTTATTTAAAACAAAGGTTACTGATGCAATTTATTCGAGAAGATAAAAGCTCCTGTAAAAAAACAGGAGCTTTTTCATGTGCTTATTTTAGTCTTTTCAGAACATGTTTTCCAGTATATCTGGCCTGATCTAATGCCCAAAAGTTGAGAAACACGGAATTTGCGAGCAAAGTAATATCTGTTTTTGCCGAGTGGAAACACTTTAAATTAGGGTCTACTTCATTGTAATATTGCAAAAAGGTTTCTGTAGACCCACACGATATTCGTCTGCTAATGTTTAATTTTACACCCATATAAAAGGTTGTGATGTGGTTGAATAATTCAAAGAGTGCCTTCTTATCTGTACTCAGCAACACATTTGTCGTTTCGCTAAAACTTGTTATAGGAATAGTAACGGGATCTGTAGCTGTTATTTCGGAAGCAATCCACTCAGCTTTAGATTTAATCGCTTCGTTGATTGCCTTCTTCTCGGTCCGACTGTCTAATCGTTCTGCGGACAAAAACCATCCATATGGCCACGGCAAAGTCGAGAATATTTCAGGAACGATTGAAACCTTACTTATCTTTGTTGCCGGAATCTGGATTATTTTTGAGTGTGTCCATAAGTTATTGAATCCAACTAACATCAAACTTCCCTTTCTGGGGATCATCGTGATGTTTGTCGGAGCAGGGATTAATTTTATTGTCTCAAGGAAGGTTAAAAAGGCGGCGGACGAATTTCATTCTGTTGCAATGAAATCTAATGCCCTACATCTGCTTACCGATGTTTTCACATCTTTGGGTGTTGCGGTCAGTTTATTATTGGTCACCCTTACCGGATGGACGATATTAGACCCTATTATTGGAATCGTTTTGGCCCTTTATATCATGAGAGAAGCCTATAAACTTATGAAAGAATCATTTCCTCCTCTGCTAGACGCACGATTGACAGAAGAAGAGGAGAGCGAAATTCTGCGAGTTATTGAATTGTTCAAAGAGGAATATATTGAAATTCATGATTTTCGCACCCGACGATCCGGTCCAGAAGAATATGTTGACTTCCACCTTGTGACTCCATCCACGATGGATGTTTTTACTGCGCATCAACTATGTGACGAAATTGAACAAGCCATTAAGGCCGTATTTGAACGTGCTCAGGTATTGATTCACGTTGAACCGGATCACGAGCGGCTGACAAATCTACTGTCACCATAAAAAATAGGTAAAGAAATGCAATCTTTTGCATATTGGAACAAGCCAGCGCCATATATTTTCTTAGGGTAGATTTTTGGGCCGGAATTGTTGGTCTTAATTCGAACAAAATGGAGGGAGTCAATTTGTCTGATCCGTTTGTGGTCCGATCTTTAGACGAAATTCGGTTTTGGTCACGGATAATGAAAGAACATTCTTTTTTCCTTCGATTAGGCTTTAGGTGTGAGGATACACAATTAATTAATGAAGCAAATCATTATCAAGCTGTGTTTGATGATATAGAAAAAAGAGCCCACGCATTTTCAAACGATACCGATCCACAAACGATTAGGGAATTCAATACAGAAGTACATAGTGCCGCAACACATATTTGGGCATTCAAAAGGAAAGTGTTAGGTCTTATTCTTCAATGTAAACTCCCAGGTCAAAATAATTTCCCCTTACTCGTTGATCACATAAGCAGAGAGGCCAACTACTTTAGAAATCGTTTAGAAGAACTAAATAACGGGAGACTCGAACCTGTACACGATGCAATCATTGATGAGAATGTTTTCTTTCTTAAAATCATGGCAGACCACGCGAAATTTATTGGGCACCTGCTTGATCCATCAGAACGGAAGCTTGTAGAACAAGCAAGAGAGTTTAGTCAGGAATTTGATACACTCTTGTATCAAGCAATAGACCTGAGCTCTATGCGTCCTCAATCCCAAACCGTTCCTTTATTAAGTCAATTTGTTGATGAAAATCGAGTCTCCGTTAAATCCCTTCGGGATTTCAAGAAAACAGCTCGCGATTTAATTGCAGAATGCCGAATCAAAAGCATCATTCATCCCTTATTGGCCGATCATGTATTCCGGGAAGCAGAACGTTTTCTGTTTATTCTGGATATGTTTGAAAAATCTTTATCGGGAGTCAAAGTAAACAAGAAGGAAATACTTTTTTAGCTATTTTCCACCTGCTTAATGAGATGGTAAATTCATTGTTATTGAAAAACTACTGTAAGATATAAAGCTCCTGTAAATAAACAGGAGCTTTTCTTTAGGTTAGAGTTGAACAAAAACGGAAAACTAAGATTTCGATTAATATCTTAGTTTTCCGCTATTTTTTTGAACTATTATAGATTGAACATAGAAACGATTAACAAACTTCTAAGTGTCCTAAATATTTATAAATATATGGCTTCAAGTCTTGATGATGTTTGGCGCCATGTAAACCGACTAAGTACATTGGTTCTTGCATTATTGCCCAATGTACGAACAAGCTCTTTGTTCTTTCCTAATCGAACTATATATTCTGCAAATTTTGCAGGATCGTGATAGTTATCTATTAGATAACCATTGTTGTCGTGGTTTACAATCTCGGGGATTCCACCGATACGTGACGCAATAACCGGTAAACCGGTAGCCATTGCCTCTACATTCACTAGCCCAAAGGCCTCATGTTTCTGAGAGGGACATACAAAACAATCAGATGCTTGAAAAACTCTATGGATTTCCGAATGTTTCTTTTTCCCAATCCAGGATACAGAAATACCAAGTTTTGATGCGTACCCTCGAAGTCTCTTCATATATGAATCCCTTCCCTTGCCTGCAATAACTAAATGAACAGGAACCTGTTGATTAGCAAGATGGACTGCCTTCAGCAATACAGGCACTCCCTTACGCGGTATTACTCGCCCTACGAACAGGACAGTAAATGTTTTACCAAGACCATATTTAGCCCGAAGAGTATTACGCTCTGATTCACCTGGCGGGTGGAACCTATCGGCTTCAACCCCAAGCTCAACTGTATGGATTTTATGTTTCTGAGCAGGGAAGCGGTCGGTTAGTTTGCTCTTTAATGATTCGCTATTAGCAATAATAACATTAGCATGGTTCAAACTATTTTTTACATGTTGGGTTCTAGGAACGAATGTAAGTGAATGCAGAAAAAGAGCTACTTTGGTTCTCGGATGAGCTTTCTTAATGGCAGCCATATAATGGGGGCGATTATCCACTTGAATCACATCATAAGATTTATTCCGTAGATAACGTAACACTGAAGCCAAATACACCTTGGAGCTTCCTGAAGCTACTCTGACTATGTTTACTCCATTAACTTTACTATGAGAAGCCAAACTTCCTATTGCTCTACTTACTACTGTTATCTGATGATGCTTGGCGAGTTTTATTGCGATGGCTAGAATGCAAATCTCTACAGAACCCGTCCCAGGAACAGGGAATTGTTCAGGTGCCACAATTAATAATTTCAATCTCATTCCTCCGATCTGGCCGGACAATTTGGCCGGCATTTCGCTAGACCTCCCGCGTTTCCCTATGATGTATTCAAATACAATGAGCTTTGCATAGTCTGACGTCTTAGAGGAGTACCTATTTTTCGATAATTGATGAAATGGCCTGTCTTCATTCATTAGAAGATGCATAGTATATTCTGATTTTCTCTTGTTAAAAAAGCAGATGAGTGAAGGGAGAACAAACATGGCGATGGTACTTAAGAAGCGTCGCAAGTATGTATTGAGTAAGTGGATTAAAACTAAGGTGCTCCTTGGGAATGGTGATGCTCGCTCTCATATTCCGGATACCCGGAAATTCTCAAAATCTACACTCACAACGATGCTTAAATTATACGGTATGGTTTACGTTAAACCGGAGATTGGAACTCATGGGAAGGGAGTTATTCGCGTAGAGAAAAGGGGGGGAGCGGAGTATGCATATCAGCTCGGTACCAGAGAAAAGGGCTTCCGGGATTACGAAACATTCTACCAATCCCTTGTACGTGAAACCAAAAAGAAAAGCTACCTGATACAAAAAGGTATTCATTTGGTGAAATATAAAAAAAGGCGTTTTGATATAAGGGTTATGGTTCAGTTGAGTCCCAAAGGAGTTTGGGAAACGACTGCCCTAATAGGAAGAGTTGCCCCTCCTAAAAGGATTGTGACTAATTATCATAGTGGTGGTAAGCTTATGGATGTTAAAAGTCTGCTCAGTGCGCATCTCTCAGAAAGTAAAATGAAAAATGTCATGCACAAATTAGATAAATTGGGCGTAGCTACGGCAAGACATCTTCATAAAAAATATCCCGGAATACGACAAATCGGGCTTGACATTGGATTCGATCATTCCTGGATCCCTTGGATTATTGAAGTTAACACCAATCCGGATCCTTATATTTTTAACAAATTGTCAGATAAATCTATGTACAGGAAAGTTATGAGATATAAAAGGGCTGCATTTAAGCATGTAAGGGGAACGGTGACTCAATAAAAAAACATTGAAACGCAGCCGACTCTTGAGATTGGCTGCCTTTTTCCGCTGCGACAATTTTATCTGAACTTTGAACAGCAATAGAGGCAGACAATTAACGTATACTAATAAGTGAGAAAGCCTGAAAGTGAGGAACCCCATATGGTTGATTTTGAATGGTACAGAAGTTTTATCGCCATTTATAAACATAATTCCGTTTCTGAAGCTGCAAAATCCCGCATTATGACCCAGCCTGCAATGAGTCAACATCTTGCTTCCCTCGAGGCTGAAGTAGGAGAGCAATTGTTTTCGCGAGCCAAGCGTAGGTTAACCCCGACCGAGAGAGGTAAGCAGTTATATTCACAACTTGCTCCGCTTATCGAGTCTTTGGAGGAAGCTACGATGGAGTTGAAATCTCCGTTGCCTCCAACACTAAAAGTAATGAGAGTCGGAGCATCTCCTGCGATGTTTATCGAAAGAATCCTGAAGCAACTATCGCGGCCAGACTTAAGTATAATCTCTCATTTAGGAACAGCAGATGAATTGTTGGAGCTACTGAAGGAAGATCGAGTGGATCTCATTTTAACTTCGAAAAAGTTTCTTTCTCCGGGCATTGAATATGTTCGCTTTATCGACGAAAGCTTTGTTGTTGTCGCCCCGGCAGGGACAGAGGTTCCGAATACCGTCAAATTAAAGGAAAGGGAACAATGGTTATCTGAGCAGCGGTGGATTAGCTATGGTCTTGAACTTCCGATTATTCGTAGGTATTGGAGGGAACATTTCAAAAAGCGGCCCCTCATTAATCCAGTCCATATTATCCCAAGCTTACACTTAATCTTATGTGCGATTGAGGAGGGAGCTGGACTTAGTTTATTACCAACCTATATTCTTGAACATTTCAAACAAAATGAGCAACGGTGGGAAATTGTCTTTCCAGACATGTTAATACATAATGAACTGCTGATTGGATACAAGTCAAAAAATAAGCACTCACTAGAAATAACCGAATTTATGAAAACGATCAAATTAGTATAAATTTTTTTATGTATAAACTCACATTTCATAATTTGATTGATGGATAGTGATAAGCATATAATACGAATTGCAGCAACATGCTAAATATAAGGAGCGTTGAGATAATGAAGCATTTATTTACACCATATACCCTAAAAAGCTTGGAATTGAAAAACCGCGTTGTTATGCCACCAATGTGCCAATACGCCGTCAGCAGTAAGGATGGAATCGTCAACGATTGGCATTATAACCACTATGTCAGCCGTGCAATCGGCGGTGCTGGCTTGATCATTATAGAAATGACAGATGTTGAGCCAAATGGTCGCACTACGGATTTCGACCTTGGTCTGTGGTCGGACGATCAGATTGCACCTTTGAAGCGCATTATTGATGCTTGTCATCAATACGGCGCCAAAGTGGGGATTCAGATTGCCCATGCGGGTCGTAAAGCAGAAGATGCCGATATACCTGTAGCACCATCCGCGATTCCATACGACGAAAATTCCAAGATGCCACATGCTTTGACAACAGAAGAAACAAAGGAAATGGTAGAGAAGTTCCGCTTAGCTGCGGAGCGGGCAATCAAGGCTGGTGTGGATACAATTGAACTTCACGCGGCACATGGCTATCTGATCCACCAATTCCAGTCTGCTTTTACGAATAAACGTACGGACGAGTACGGAAGAGATTTGGCACTGTTTGGGAAGCAAGTCATTCGAGCTGTAAAAGGAGTAATGCCAGCGCAGATGCCACTTATTGTTCGGATATCTGCAAGAGAGTATGTCGATGGCGGTTATGGTATTGACGAGAGTATTGCCTTCTCCAAAGAATACAAGGATGCGGGTGTAGACCTAATCCATGTAAGTTCGGGGGGTGAAGGGCCAATTCTTGCACATGGAAAACCCGGTACACATGCAGCGTATCAGGTACCATTGGCAAGAGATATTAAACAGGCATTGAAAGTGCCCGTAATTGCCGTTGGTCGGTTGGACGAACCGGTATTGGCTAATTCCGTAATCGGGAACGAAGAAGCTGATCTTGTTGCCGTAGGCCGTGGAATGCTTAGAAATCCTTACTGGGCTCTTGAGGCCGCTACAGCACTAGGAAAAGAGACGGAAATTCCAGGGGTATATGGTGCTGGGTTTAGCTTGAAAAAGTAACTTGTAAATTTGCAGTTGAGATATTATTAAAGCCGCATAATTGCGGCTTTTTTTGTGTTTTAGCGGCAAAGTCCTTATCCCCACCAACCTAGGTGATCATGCAGAATAGAATCCAACAAAGTACTTTAACCAATATACTACCTTGACTGTCATAGTACTTTGTCGTAAAGTGAAAATATGGAGGTTATTTATATGAGCGATAACAAAATCACATCAGACCTGCTACGCGGCCATACCGACACGATGATTTTACGACTCCTATCCGAAGCTGACCGCTACGGCTATGAGATTGTCAAGCTGATTGCCCAGCGCTCTGACGGCGAGTATGAATTAAAGGAAGCCACGATGTACTCCAGCGTGCGGCGACTTGAGGCTGACGGTGATATCGAGTGGTATTGGGGAGATGAATCTCAGGGCGGACGTCGTAAATATTTTAGGATTACCGAGAAGGGCAAGGCGACTTACGCCCGCAACAAAAGCAATTGGGAGTATGCAAAGCGCGTGCTTGAAAACTTATTATAGGGAGGTTTGCTGTGATGTATGAGAAATTGAATAACTATTTAAACGGTGTTTTTGCACCCTACGATGGATTAAAAAGCGTGGAAGAACTAAAGTCTGACTTGCTCTCCGATTTGCAGGAGCGGTTCAGTGAACTTAAAGCCGAGGGTAAGGATGATGAAACCGCTTTTGAGATGACTCTTGATAGCATCGGCGACATTGAGGAAACCGTACTGGAGGTTGCAAATCTGTCCCGTTCGCTGGAACGGCAGGTGCAGATTAACCTCCGAGCGATCAGTTTGCAAGAGAGCGACTTCACGGGCGCTGTTTTACACAAAGGCGAATTCAAAGTGACCGATTTGCACGGAGCCAACTTTGCCGGTGCCGACTTGACCGGTACTTCGTTCGCAACCAGCAATGCACAAAAAGCCAATTTTGACGATGCAAATCTGACAGACTGCAACTTCTCCATTACTGACCTTACGGATGCGAGCTTCCGCAAATCCGTCCTTGTACGCACCAACATGATCACCTCGAGCCTGAAAGGCGCGAAGTTCAATGATGTAAGGCTGACCGATGTCAAGCTGACCAAGACGGACCTAAGGGAAGCAACTTTTGAGAATTGTATATTTAGTGGCGTTGATTTCAAATCTTCCGATTTACGAGGGATTCGTTTTGACGGGCAGACCTTCATCGGCGTCAAGTTTGACAAGTCTGCACTGAACGACGTTTCGTTTCGAGGAGCGACACTCAAGAACGTGTCATTCCGTCTACCTTTCTCCATGACAAATAAGTCTTATCTTACTTTCAAAACCGTTTGCTTTGACGGTGCGACGATGGATAAGCTGACCTATGCTGCGCTCAAAGGCTTATGGGTCGTCGATTTGTCCAAAGTCACGGTCATATAAGGAGGGGGAAATGAGCTTGTTACATTATCACCCAATATTGATCTCGTCTGCACCTGATATTGATTTCTCTATTCTATGATATGGGTATCTTGTAAGAAGGAGCTATTGCGTGTGAAAATGGTAAAACGATGGGTGAGTATTGTTCTGTCAACGGTGATACTATCGACCCTAGTCGCCTGTGGTGCAGCCGACGACAAAGGTAATACTCAGCTCGCGGCGACGCAGGTACCTGTGGGCACCGTTCAAGAATTGTTCGGCAGCAGCTTGTTCGTAGGCGACTCTATTATCGGAGGACTGACGAACGATGACTTGCTGCCTGAAGCGAACGTTATGGGGGGATTGGGTGCAACGGTCCAAACTACACTGGACAACGTCGAAGAGATCGTGAGCCGTGGGCCGTCGCATGTGTTCCTGTCCATGGGGCAGAATGATCTGGGGGAACCGCTGGAGGAAGCGAAGAATACGTTCGAACAGGAATACACCATGCTGGTCGATTGTATAAAGGAACTGCTGCCGGCGGCACGCGTCTATGTACTATCGATTACACCGATAGAAGAAGCATCGCCGGTTAGTGCGCTCATGAATCCGCAGATTGAGACATTCAACGAAGTCCTGCAGAAGATGGCGAAGGAGAAGGGAGTAGAATACATAGACCTTGCTCCTATTTTCCGGCAGCACAAGATTCAATACGATGAAGACGGCTCTCATTTCACGAACGCGTTCTACCCAATCCTGCTGGACTATTTGAAGGAGTGGACGGATATGGCCAACCAGTCACGTGGTCCGGCGGTCACCGATCCGAACGAAGCCTACAAAGCAGCGTTCAGTGACAGTGTTTTTCTGGGAGATTCCCTCCTTGGGGCCTTGTCCTATCTGAACAAACTGGATCAAGCAAATGTCATTGCCCCGAGAGGCGCAACGCTCGATTTCACCCTCCCAAACGTCGAGAAACTTGCCAGTCTGGTGCCTGAGCATGTGTTCATTCTGCTCGGCAGTAATGATATTCGGTTGTCAGACAAGCAGGAATTCGTCGAGCGTTATCGCCAGCTAATCGACAGTATTCGGAACAAACTGCCAAAGGCCAAGCTCCACATCCTTTCGATCCCGCCAGTCGCTGAGGAAGCCCTCAAGCAAGAGCCACGATATGCGGACATTACGGACTTCAACCAAGCGCTTGAACAATTGACCGATGAAGTCAAAGTGGATTTTGTGGACTTGTCACCCATCTTCGCCACCAACAAAATCCATTACGCAGCCGACGGCGTGCACTTCAAGCCGGATTTCTATCCGCCTTTCCTGGACTACTTGAAGGAGCTTGTAAAGTAGAGAGCGTACTTAAAACTACGACCGTTTCCCAAAACTCACAGGGGAACGGTCGTTTAATTTGATCAAAGGAAATGCATATGAATTAGCGAGAAGACAAGGATTTAGATGTTGAAAAGAGAATGGGGGATGAAGAGGTTGGCCTTTTTTATGCCAATTGCATGGTCGTGATGCATGTATCGTCACTTTCAAAAGTTGAAAAATTGGATTTCACGGTTTTCCCATTTTGGGTAATGGAGATACTAAATTCATTATCTCTCGGAAGCCATAAATCAATAAAACCATGGGAATTTGACGTTAATTTTTCATCGCGTATCATGTTTCCTTCGCGATCTTCGATGTATACCTCAAACTCTTCATTCATCAGTTCACCTCGGCAACGAGTCAAGCTATGGGTGGCACAAGGATGTGTTTGTTCAATGTATGGTGCAATTGAAACAAAGAACTCGTCTTTCGGCAATGCATAAGTCAACTGACTATTATCCTGCTTAGTAACGATTAGTTGTGTTGAATTAATTGAGGCGGATGGGTCTTCTATATTACCGGTACTATAATTACTAACTAATTGTTTTATATTCACTGATTCACTTTTTATAATCCCTTTGTTTTCTGACTGTTGGCTTCCACATCCACTTAAGGCGATAATTGAAGCAGCACAAATAAAGAACCATTGTTTTCTCATTGAACTATTTACCTCATCTTTCATAGTTTTCATCATTTGTATAGATGCCATAATTTGTATATACACCATAAATGGCATGAAGTAAATGACTCAGACTTCTACAATCTGCTGAACTTTTTCTGATTGCCAATTGAGAAATTGGATGTGGATATGGAATCTCGTATGGAAATAGTAGATACTTATATGTACGTTTAAGTTTTCAGGGGGTAAGATATGGATTACTTTTCACCGAAAGAAGCGGCGTTAATGGTAAAACGGTGGCCTAAAGATACCATAGCAGCGGGGCGTCGTCATACCATCGGTCTTAAATCGGACGGCACGGTGGTGGCTGTAGGAAGTAATGAATTTGGCCAATGCGATGTAGGTGGCTGGTATGGTATCCAACTACCCAGCAATTAGTTCACAGTTTTTAAAATTTTCGGTGTAATCCGAATAAAAAGGGGAGAGTATATAGAGTGTTTTCAAGGGAAAGTTTAGAAAAGAACCAAATCGGCGTATATGCAGTGGCATTAATTGTTGGAGGAACCGTGGGATTGTTAAGTCCGCGAATAGGTAGCTTCCTGGAACCCTTGGTTTCATTTATAATTGCGGTTCTCTTATTCAGTATGTTTTGTCAAATTCCTTTTTTGAAATTAAGGGAAGCACTTTCTAATAGACGCTTTATAGGAGCTTTACTGCTTGTGAATTTTATCTTAGTTCCTTTGCTTGTATTCGCATTAACTAAGCTTTTTCCTCAGCCTAGCCCAGTCCTGATCGGGGTTTTCTTGGTACTTCTAACTCCATGTATAGATTATGTCATTGTTTTTACTCAATTGGGCAAAGGGAATGAAAAGTTAATTCTAGCGTCTACTCCAGTTCTTTTTGTAGTCCAAATGATTATGCTGCCTTTTTACCTTTGGCTGTTTATTGGTGCTGAGGCATCTGAAATTGTAAGAATTGGTCCATTCGTTGAAGCTTTTGTTTACTTAATTATTGTCCCTTTGTTTTTTGCATTGGCTATCCAATTTCTAGCAAGGAAAAACGCTAGCGGTGTTAATATACTGAACTTCACAGCATGGCTACCTGTCCCACTTATGGCACTTGTGCTTTTCATGGTGATCGGCTCTCAAATGAATAGAGTTGTGAAGGAATTCAATGTAATTATTGCTGTGATACCGATCTATATATTATTCCATATAGTCTCACCATTAATTTCACGAATTATCTCATCTGTTTTTAGCCTAGGTCCGTCAGATGGTAGGGCACTTATTTTTAGTGGAGGAACTCGCAATTCGCTTGTTGTACTTCCTTTGGCCCTTACCTTACCAAGGGAGATGGCCACAATAGCAGCGTCTGTGGTAGTAACTCAAACAATTATTGAACTGATCGCAGAGCTTTTATATATTTATATCGTGCCTAATATTATCTACCGAGACGTATAAGTAAATATTAATAAAAGGTCATTAGAAACTGGCGCAGCCGAGTTCAGCCAACATGCGGTTCCATTTCTGAAATGGGAAAGAAGAGTTAGCCGAGTTTCGTAAGGAATTGGCATCTTCACCCTCAAAGACCCATCCATAAGGCTCTTTAAACTTCCACTCTTTGTTTAGTTCATGCCAATAAGCTTCATCCAACGGTTTGCTTTCTTCCAGCCATTCATCTAATTCATCTTCGGTGAACAGCCCCGATGTTTTTCGCATATCAAGTTCCCAAGCTGAAACCTTATGATACTCCGCAAAGCTTTCAATCCCAATAAATCTTCTTAGCAGCAGTGCAGGAATCCAAGCTTCAATATGATGCACCGCAGCTATTTGATCTACAATCGCTAGAAATTCATTAAACCTCATCACAAATGGATGGAAATAGGCTTCGTCATCCCAAGCGATTTCTATCCCTTCTTCATCTTTATATTGATAACCGAGCGAAATATAGACTAGATCTTCTCCTGGGTCAAGAAGCAAAGCATCACGTGCTGTCAATTGAAAGCGAAGAGGGTTATCTTCAAAAAATTCGTAGGAGAAATCGTCCTGAAGCTTCCAAAAGTATCGCTCCCAAAATGTTTTGGTGAGAAACACATTATTCATTCTCAATAAAAGCACCTCCTTTTTCCATATTTTATTATAAAATCATTATACAAGAATTGAAGGAGGAAGCGATACTCTAGTGGAAAATAGCAACGGCACCGACCACATGGTCGGCTACCGTTGTTTGTTGTTTATCGAAGTCATTTAGTATTGATTTTCGCTCTAAACGGCTTGTAGAAGGCACGAATGTCCTCAGCCAAAAGCTCGGGTTCTTCCAGAGCGGTAAAATGTCCACCGCGGGGTAACGAAGTCCATCGAGTAACATTAAGGTTACGCGTAACCCATTCTTTAGGCGGCAACAAGATGTCTGCCGGGAATAATGCGATGCCTGTCGGTACCTCTATATAACCTAATGGGGGTAAAGAATGAGAATTTTCGTAATACATCCTTGCTGACGATCCACTCGTGTTCGTAACCCAATAAATCATAATATAAGTGATTAGCTCATCCTCACTGAATTTATGCTGGAGATTACCATTACAATCGCTCCATGCACGGTATTTCTCAATGATCCATCCAGCCAAACCTGCCGGTGAATCGGAAAGTCCATAAGCAAGAGTTTGAGGGCGTGTCGATTGAAGGGACATGTAGCCTCCTTCCTGAGCAATCCATTCCGAAGCATTTTTCTTGTATCGCAATTCTTCTTCCGAAAGCTTTACCTGATCTGATGAAGCTATGAGATTTCTTATTATGCCGACATCGGTAAGGTGGATTCCGAATAATAGTTCTGGATGGTTTGCTGCCAGATATCTTGTAACACCGGAGCCAATATCCCCACCTGCAGCGGCAAATTTTTTGTAGCCTAATTCTTTTGTCATGAGCTTTGCCCACATTTCCGAGACGCGAAAATTGTTGACGCCAGAATGTTTGGGGCGGCCAGAGAACCCAAATCCGGGTAGGGAAGGGACAATCACATCAAAAGAGTCCTCAGGATTACCGCCGTAGCTGGTAGGATCGGTAAGAAGAGGGATGATCTTCTGGTAACGAAGGTAACTGTCGGGCCATCCGTGGGTAAGAATAATGGGCAAGGGGTTGGGCCCTTTACCACGCTCATGTACGAAGTGCACATCTATGCCGTCAATATTGCAGAAAAACTGGGATAAGAGGTTCAATTTGGATTCTTGGGCACGCCAATCATAATGGTCCTTCCAGTACGAGACGAGCGACTTTAAATAACTTAATTCTGTACCATGTTCCCAGCCTGCATTTTCCACTTGATCCGGCCAACGAATATGATGCAGTCTGTATTTTAGATCATCCAGGATCTCGTCTGAGACATGAATATGAAAACGTTCAATAGCCATCTTGGTTTTCCTCCTTTTGTTGTTGCATCGCTATTATATCCCTCTCACCTGTGTGGTACACTGGCATAAATGAAGTATCTAACTATAATATTTGATAGGTGATTGCTATGCCACAAATAGATCGATACAAAAACCGAACCGTATATATTGAATTTGCCGCAGTGGAGAATCTTAGCATTCTTCCTTATCCTGAACGTCTTACTCTGATCCTCATTACCTCAGGAAGTATGAGTGGGACATTAAACGAACGACCGATATCCATCTCCGCTCCCGGTGTCCTTTGTTTGGCCGAAGATGATGATATAAAAGTAATGGAGAAACACAACATTGCCGCACAATCCTTTCGTTTTCATTCCGAATTTCTTAACACCATAACTCTTTCCGAAATGCAGGGCTACTTTTCAACGGTTCCGAGAATACAAACCGGTCTTTCGCTATTTCAAAGAGATGATCCATATACAGCAGCACCCCATATCACTGAGATAGCATATCCGCTTTTATTTGAATGGTTCTTTATTCTAGGTATGGAAGTGCAGGCGCAAAGTGATGCACGCTGGGTGTGCAGAGTAAAAAAATACCTCATTCAAATTTTAGGCTTGCTGGAGGATTTAAATCGAAATAGTGAACAATCACCTGTAGATTCGGTATTAGAATATATACACACGAACTATTCCAATAAGATTTCTTTGGAAGATCTGACGAATTGCGCTCATTTAAACCGTGTGACTCTTAATAAATTGTTTCAGGACAGATGCGGAAATACGGCAATGGGCTACTTGCTTTCACATCGTTTGAAAGTGGCTTGTGAACTTTTAACTCATACAGGTATGAAGCTTGATGAAATTGCACGCGCTACTGGATTTGAGTATGATACTTACTTTATCAAGCAATTTACGGCTAAAAAGGGCATCTCACCTACAAAGTATAGGAACATCAGTCGTAAATTTTCTACTGTCCAATAGAAGATGGGAACTGATCTATATGTGGAGGAGCGCTATCCAACGAAGATGCTCATGGTAAAATGGCGATGATACGCTTTGAATGAATATATCAACTCTTCATTATCGCTCTCAACAACAAAACCAAGGATCTAGGCAAACTGTTCTTGCTTAGATCCTTGGTTTATTACGTTCAGCGCCGACTATAGTTTTCTTGCTTTGATTACAAAAGTTACAGGAAGCATCTTTGCTTTGTTTGCAAAATCGTTGTTATCGTCGCATGATTGTAATATTTCAACATCAGATTGCTCAAGCATTTGCTCAATAACAAATCCCGCTTTTGATAGCGCATTTATATAAGTTGATAGTTTACGGTCCGATAAGGTTAGCGTACTTTCGCCAAGAGATACTGAATACCAAGATTCATCGAAATAACTTTTTTTAAAAACAAGCATATTATCTTCTGCAGCAACACATTTGTGTATAGGGTGAGACCAACTGAAAATAAATACGCCGTCTTTTTTAAGGTAAGAAGCAATCCGGCAAAAAGTACCCTCCAGGTCTGTGGTCCAGCCTATGGCATAAACCGAATAAACAAAATCAAAATAATCCTCTGGTATGCCACATTTATCTTCCATAGGAGAACAGATCAATTGCGCGGAAAGACCGCACGCGGTCAAATGCTGCCTTGTCTTTTCGATTTGGTTCTCTGATATATCCGTACCCCATAGTTCAGATGCATTGCGTTCCCCCAGATATTGCAAGGATTGACCACTACCACAGCCGATCTCCAGCATCTTTTTCCCTGAGACATCACCAAATAATTGACAGCTTTCTTCTGAGACAAATGCTCCATAGAGCGGAAGCGAGGTTGCTCCTAAGATGTCACTTCCTTTTGTGTCCCAAAATAAGCTGTTTGTTTGGTGAACAACATTCTTGTCCATGTCGACCGAGATGGCGACGCCAACCTCGCTACCGCCAATAATGTTTGGTCTATTAACAGAATCCTTGTCCATGCAGACACTCTCCTCGAAAATAAATAATATGAGCCTAGACGTATCTCCCAACTTGCTCGTTAACCGAATAACACATATCAAACACGAACACATGTGCTATTGACTCCGTAATAATGTACCATTTTCCTATTTACAAATCCACGTAAAATATTCCATAAATCCTCCAATCGAAAGGAGTAAAAAGAACTAAAGTAAAATCAAAATATTGATATTGAGCTACAGCGGGGTTCATTTATGATTAAGCTAACGACCCCAGAAGGAGTGGATAAAATGAGTACTTGCAAAGTCATTGTCACAAGACCGAAAGTTATCGACGATGTTCTAATTAACCCCGGAATCGGATTTATGACTTTTCAACGTTTCAATGGAGATAAGTTGAACGAAGGGAAAGGTTGGACAGAGGGGTTTCCTATGTATATCAAGACTTCGATGGAAACCTGGAGAATGAAAATCATCCAATGACTTCAATCGCTTATTTCAGAATCTACTGGAAATACATAGAGCAGGAAAAAGGCAACTACAATTGGGAGCTCATTGACAAAGCGCTCGAGACGGCCCGTGTGCGCAAACAAACGCTAATGCTTCGAATTGCCCCATATGGTGCAAACGATGAAGAAGACGTTCCCGCCTGGTACCGAGAATTACTAGGGAAACCGCCCGAAAAGTTTGATGGTCCCGGTTGGATGGTGGATGCGGAAGACCCTACTTATGCCGAATATTTCGGAGGTTTTATCCGCGCTTTGGGAAGAAGATACGACGGTCACCCGGATATGGAAAGTGTCGATCTGTCCATTGTAGGCTCCTGGGGTGAAGGTATCGGTTCAAATTTATTAACCCGTACAACTAGAGAGGCGCTGGTGGATGCGTATACGGATTCCTTCAAAGAAACACCACTAGTGATGCTACTGACCGATAAGAAGACGAACAGCTATGGTTTGTCCCAAGCCGATGTGGGCTGGCGTGTTGATTGTCTAGGAGATGTGTGTGGCAAAGCGTGGGACTTTTCTGATGACTGGTCGCATATGAACGATTATTATCCGCAGCAACTTATACGCTCAGGGATGCAGGAAGCGTGGAAGAAGGCTCCCGTTTCGCTGGAGGTATGCTGGGTGGTCCAACATTGGAAAGACAAGGGATGGGATATCGATTATATTATTGATCAATCGTTGAAATGGCATATTTCGTCCTTTAACGCAAAGTCTTCACCAATCCCCAAGGAATGGGAGCCGAACGTGAACCGTTGGCTTAATAAAATGGGTTATCGCTTGGCATTACGCAAATTTTCGTTCCCTGAGACGGTAAAACCGGGTGGTAAGCTTGCGTTTGCTTCTTGGTGGGAGAATTTAGGTGTCGCTCCGTGCTACAAGAAATTCCCTTTGGCTCTGAGACTTAAAGGCGACCAATCCACCCAAGTTTTCATCACGGATGCCAATATCTGCGATTGGCTCCCCGGAGACAGCCTTTTCGACAGCGCCGTATGGATTCCGGCAGATATGCCATTGGGGAATTACCAGCTTGAGATTGCCATTTTACATGGGCATACTCATCAGCCTGCCATACAACTGGCCAATACCGGAAGACAACCGGACGGGTGGTATGTACTTGGCAATGTGGAAGTGCAGCTTGAACTTGAATCGCCTGATGTAATCGAATAGCTACTATAAACCTCCGTTGACAGAGGCCAGCATAACGATTAAGGTTATGAGGGATACAAGGTCATATATTATTGGAGGATTTTATGAATCAACGTTTTCAAATTACGAGATCTATGCAACCAAACTCTAGCGATAAAGAGATTACATTGGAAGAATGCCAAGTTTATTTTTCATCCAAAGCTGATTTTACTTATCAGACGGTGCTGACTGTAAAAGGGGAGGAGAGCACCATGTCTATTCCGGGAGATTTCTTTATGTGGAAACATGGAGAAGCCTTTATTCCATTCAGACACTATATGGGAGATTTGTATGTTGCCGTTTCACATCAAGATGTCGTGCCTCTCATGATGGAAATTGCATCTGATCTTCATGCAGATATCGTAGAAGGGTAATGACGCAAAGCGAAAGTAATGTTGAATAGAATAAAGGCAATCCTGTAGTCTTCGGTCATGACATGGGATTGCCTTTTTCACGCGCTTATATCGTCCTAGGGACGAGCAGGGACCAGGTGGAAGAAGAAAATATTATAAACTCTAGCGTGTAGCCGGAGGACAAGAACATATATTATTTTAAACACCATGATCTCTCTTATACAGGAGATGATGGTGTTTTTTGGCTTAAAGTGCAGTCAGTATCATGAACCGGTTGCCACAAGTGCCTGGTCTGCATATTCCTCGAATGTAAGATCATTTTTGAACATGTTATCTGCCTCAGACTGACCCACGTAACGAAGATGCCAAGGCTCGTAAGTGTAGCCTGTAATGTTTTCTTTTCCTTCCGGGTATCGAATGATAAAGCCGAATTCATGTGCATGCTCCGCAAGCCATTCCGCTTCCGGTGTGCCGGCGAAACAGCCTGTTGCGGCGCAACTGCCGTCCGATTTGGTCACGTCGATGGCGAGTCCGGTTTCATGCTCGCTGGTGCCCGGATAAGCACTATAAGTACGTGCCTTTTCTTCGCCGTCCTTTTTGACATATGCTTCAAACAACGTTTTTTGTCTCTTGTGGGAACGGTAAGCGGATACTCCTGCGAGCGGCAAGCCGTCCTTGTCTGCAGCCTTGAACAATTTCTCGAGGGCCTGCGCAGCCTCTTCCCGCATCATGCGCTTTTTGATCTTCTCTTTAAATGTAAAGCGTACGTTCGGGTATACCAGATCATCTGGCGCATAGTTCTCTGGCAACTTATGCTGCTTGTTTACGAGCACGTCTATGGAGGCGGGATTGGCGATGGTTTGAATATCGTCGGTTCCACCTTTCCCTGAAAGACTTGTCCCGTTGTCCGTGGTACTCGAGTCGCTTTTTTTGCCTTTACTCGAAGCAGAGGCGGTGATTTCCCCGCTGTTCTGAACGGGTGCTTCGCTGCTGCCCACACTGTTCTCCTTTTCCTTCTGTACGTTCTCCTCTTCCTTCAGTACATTTTGTTTTTCCTTCTGTACGTTTTGATTCATGGCAGCCGTATTCGTAGGTTTGTCGCAGGCGCTCAGAAGGCATGCCGCAACGGCAAAGATCAGTATTGCTTTTTTCAATATGTTCAATCTCCTTCTAAAGAAAGTCGGGGAACTGGATCCCTCGCTGGTCATAACAGAAGTATAAAGGATGGATGTTTCCGAGTTTTCTCGAGATGTATCCGTAATGCTACCGACTTGTATCCAAAATGTAAACTATCGGTGGACGTCATACTCTGGTCATTCATCGATATTACTAGGGTACGTACATACAGAAATAACTTAATGATTTAGTAAGAATCAAGTTAGAAATATGAGAGATTCGAAAAATAAAATAGAAAACGTGTCAGAGAGAAAAATTCTAACACGAGAAAAGGTGGAATTAAATGAAACTGAAAATGATGTGTGTAGGGGTGTCTATGATGATTGGAGCATCAATACTTATTGCAGGATGTGGAGAGAAGAAGGAGGATATACAAGTGGAACCTACTGTAGCTGCTCAACCTGTCGAAATGAGTGTCGTCGAGTCTATTCAATCACAGGCAAAGGCGCTGAACACGATTGATCCGATGCAGCCGTTCGATGATATGATGCCGCTCAAGAAATGATTGGGAACGCCAATTATGTGGGATTAGGAGAAGCTTCACATGGAAGCTCTGAAATATTTACGATGAAGTTTCGTATCGTCAAGTTTTTAGTTACCGAGATGGGCTTTACGAATTTCGGAATCGAAGAGGATTGGGGCAATGGTTTAAAGCTGAATGAATATATCCACACGGGTAAGGGTAATCCTAGAGAGTTTTTGAAGCTGCTATACCCGGCCGATGAGATTGTTGCGATGGTTGAATGGATGAAGGACTATAACGCTGATCCAGCACATGACAAGAAGATTCAATTTATCGGGCTCGACTTGAAGACTTTGGATCCAGATGTTTTTAATAAAGTGATTGACTACGTAAAATTGTATCATCCTGAAATACGAACTGAAGTCGAGGAGAGCTATAAAGGATTACCAGCTGCAGCTGTAAGCTTAACGGAATATATGAAATTAACAGCTGAGAAGAAGAAGAAATTCAACGCGAATGCAACCAAAGTTGTAAAATGGCTTGAAAATAAGACGGAACAGATGAGCAATGAGATTGACGCATCCGAGCTCGTCTGGGTGAAGGGAACGGCAAAGGCGATCGAGAATTTCACGACAATGATGATTCCTAGCGATTATGCACAGATTGTAATTCTCCACGATCAATACTTAGCCGATCATGCAGAATGGGCCCAGCAAGCTTTAGGCGGTAAAACGATGGTGTGGGGACATAATATCCACGTAGCAAAAGGCGTAATTGATAGGGAAATGTACCCGAAAGTGGCGGGACAGTTTTTGAAAGAACGATATGGCGACCAGTATGTGGTCATAGGAACTACCACAACTAAGGGGAATTTCACCGCCTTCAGCGAAGGCAAGCTTGCGACAGATACGATCCAGCAGAACGAGAACAGCTCCAACTATAAGTTGGGCGAAGTTCCATATGAAATGTTCATGCTGGATGTTCGAAATCTGAAGGATCAGGCCAAGGAATGGGCACAACGAGAGCAGCCGTTCTTTGACGGCATCGCTCAAATCATCCCTGATCGGACGCAGTATTTTAATGCTTCTCTATCGGAACAGTTCGATATCCTTTTCCACATCTGTGAAACGAGTCCGTCTCAGTTTAGTGAAAGTAGTTGGAGAAAACAAATGATGGCATTGCGGGACTACAAGCGTTGTTACAGATGTTCAAAATAAAGGGGCTGCCGCACGGCAGCTTTTTGCATGATTTGTATACCCGAAATGGGGAAGGGGTAAGCATTCATATTTTTGATTGATTTTTATTTCGATAGAATTCAAATGCAGCAAAAATAAAGAGTGCATACAAAAGTGTAAATAAACCAGATGTAACATTTGTATTTGGAATATATACATCCCAGAATGAATTAATAAGGGCATGAAAAATAATACATAAGAAAATGCTGTTGGTCGCTGAATATATAACCGTCAACAGAAAAGATAATGCCAAGGCGCTTAGCATGAACCAGAGGAAGTTCATATTCATTTGATTTGAACCAACCACAAACCATAATGGCAGATGCCATATTGTCCAAATACCACCCACAATGAGCGTACTATTAAATGGCGACCATTTTTTCTGCAACGTAGGCTGTAAATAGCCGCGCCAGCCAATCTCTTCTAACCCACCTCCGATAATCATGATAGGAAATTCAATGAATGCCAGATATAGAGGATTCTCCATGGATGCTCCACCCCAAAGCGTTGGCAAAAAACACGCCGCAAATGCAAGTCCCACTGTAAGTATGTACCATAAGAATGGATGTCTCGGATTTTTAATATTATTAATAAATGATCTAAACTCTTCTTTAGAGCTATATTTCTTTTTCAGCCAAATCTCGCAAATGGCAGGGGTGACACCACCAAGAATAAACAATATCATTGAAAAGGGAGTACCGAACTTCATCCATTTGAGCTGTGTTATTAACGCTAACCCGCCCCATATAACCCACGACGTTACAAAAGTATAAAATAGAAATCTTCGCATCTCTTCTCTCAATGAGAAACCCTCCTTATTTTGATCCCAACAATAATAATACGGATTTGCATAGCGTATTCATCAATCGGATTTCGTCAAATTGCACTTGTTCATTTTGGAACATTCCATAACACTTTTGTAATACTACATCTCTTACAATGCCATCAATGGATGTCATGATTAAAGTAAATAATTGTTCAATGGATACTTCAGGCTGGAAACTCCCTAAGGAAATCCCCTCATGAATTGTCTGAAATAATCGCTCAACCAAATATTGCCCGCTTTCATTTTCAGTAATGTTCGATAAAATTTTCTTTTGTCTCTCTGGATTATTGGCAAATAAGATGGTGAGCTCAAATTGAATTTTACCAACCGTTGATAAGTTTTCTTGGATGTACTCACCGAGAAAAGTAAATAGTTTTTCTATGGATTCTTTGGGAGAATTGCTATATTCAATGATCTCATCGACAACTTGTCTATAGTCTGCATTACCATTTGTCTGATTAATGACTGCAACCAGTATTTCATCCAAATCCGAATAATAGCGATAAATTCCGCCTTGACTTAACCCTGATTCTCTAATAATATCTCTCATCGCAATTTCATAGAGTGGCTTAGCTTTACAAACCGATATGGCTGCTTCCAAAATGCTATTTTTCTTTTTTTTCACATAATCATGGCTTACCTTTGGCATAGTAATCAGCTCCTAAACAAAATGACACTAGTATCATTTATAGATTAATTTATAAACTATTCATTGTCAATATTAAAATGACATATGTGTCATCTTAATGGCTACAGATAAATACTGGGATGCCTCCGGGAGGAGGTTGAATGTAATTGTACTCACCAGATTTTCATAGAAAAGCAAAGCAAAAAGCAAAACCCACCATCCGTTATGGGTTTTGCTCAACTTTCCAACTATCTCACCATGTTTGTTTAAGTACATTACTCACAATCTCTTCTTTTTCTCATGTGTTTTTAAGTCTTTCAAAGCATGTTCAGATACTAAAATAAGACTCTATAGAGTTCTTCATATGGTTAACGAGTGCTATTACCTCGCTGTCAAGTCCTTCCCACTTATCAATATACTCTCCGAGATAGGCTTTTCTTGCTAAGTTGAGTAAAGTCGCATGCTCTTTAGGTAACTTAGGTATAGCCCATTCTGCAGCCATATCTTTTGATGAGATTTCACCAACAGCCACTGTCAGCCACATTCGTGCAAGGGTTAAAATTACGTTTCGTTCATCGCCCTTGATGCCCTCAATTAATCCTGGCAAGGATTCCACAATTGCCCTTCGAATATGTGTCATCGGCACGGGTTCAAGGACATCAGAAGCATTAGAACCAAAAAGAGAAACGCTATTCTGTCTCACTTGTGCTAAAACAATAGCCAGATCAGGGTCATAAGTTGGTTCCTGAATTTGTCCATTCTCAAACTCATCCCTGAGCCACTCACCATAGATATATTCATTTTTTGGCGGAAACCGCCAGGGGACAACATCTCCATGGTTTATTACCGTGACTTCAAGTGGCCGTACATAATCTGAATTTCCTATCTTTCCGGATATACGCATTAGTCTGTCTGTTAGTTTTCTACGAATTACTTCATTCAAACTTTGATTTACAACTACTAGGACATCTACATCACTATTAATGCGTAAGCCACTAGTTACTGCAGAACCAAATAGATATACCCCGACTATTGAACTGCCAAGCAACTCCTCTACAACTTTAAATGCTTGGGTCGCTTCCTGCGGGATTTTTTCGTTATTCAAGTCACTCACCACCTCTAGTTCCTCTTCTCTAAAATGTTATGTACTCTTAAAGTCAAATACTCATATTGGTAGCCGAATCTGCAGCTCGTACTCCTGGCTTACTAAAGTGCAGCAGGGGAGGGGGAACGATCGCCATTAGTTACAGGTATGCTGCAGGATTTTTAATGTGGTCTATCAGAGGCAAAGCCGGCAGCGTGGTTACCAACCGGCCACTTTATAAACCTTAGAATATAATACGGATTTGACGTTTGCGAACTGCTTGGGCGTAAGCGGCTCAGGATAACTCATCATCTTGAGCGGAATTGCGGCTTGTCCGCTTAGTGCTGGCTGTACATAATCATATGGATTAATATAAAAACCCAAACGTTCATAAAATTTAATTCTGCGCTGGCTAAGGGAAGTATCGGGCAATTCAACCTCCAGTATCAGCGGTTTTTGGCCGCGGTAGGTTCTGAACTCGTTCGCAGGAAATGAAGCTTTCATAATGGCGTAAATTTGATCGAAATCCAGGTCCTTCATTGCTATACCTCCTTTGTTCTATCTATTTAAAGTTTTTTTGGTTTTATCGATAATATTGCCTTTTATCCTTTTCTTTTACTGATACTCTTAGTTTCCAAAGCTCTTGAGCCAATTGAAAAGCTTCTTCATCATTTCCTTTTTTAATTGCTATTTCCCTTGCTTTTAATAAAGCATTCGCAGCAGGGGGGAGGCCAGGAGAATCTAAAACCCATATTTTAAAATCATGTTTAAATGGATCCGTATCGCTCCAAACGTAATTATGATTTATAAATGCAGCACCTACTCTACTATTATTAAGCTCCTGCTTACAACGAAATAGTTCTTTCTCATCATTACCTACCATCACCAATTGCTTTTTATCCATAAATACAAGTGAAATGTCTTGCTTTTTTAAGATGATTTTTTCATCTCTAAGTTTTAATATAACCTTATCATCGAATACAGACGTTTCCAAACTTTCATGAAAAAATAATAGAGTCAGGGCAATGCCCGTAATCAAACCAAGAATCATGGTAACAAAACCAACCCAAGCTCCACTATAGGATGCAATCAGTTTCAAAGGTCCCTGGAAAGGTAGCCATGGCAAAGAACTACCCCATTCAGCAATACTCGGAAGAAACCAACCGAATACTAAACCGATAATAGGGAAACCAAGCCACAAGATAACCTTATCCGTTTTTGAAAAATTTAATAATGTATGATTATCACTCATATAAATTTCCCCTCGTTAGATACCACACTTGTAATGGTTTGTCTCCATACAGCTGCGACATCTAATTGAATTCCTATCATCGGATAGTTTGATAAATTATCAAGGGTTAACGCTAATATACTTGCTTTTTCACGTAATCCTTTTGAATCAGTAAGTCTAAATTCTACCCCTTTTTGTAGTAAGACTATAAAACCGTCAATAAACCCTTCCTGTACGGCTTTAATTTTTAATCTGTACTCTTTATTATGTGAAGATTCCCGGCTTCCATATAAAAGAAACTCATTTAATACCTGGACAACTAGCATCTGTGTATCTGTAGATTCTTCAATCAACAATTGCAAGCCGTCACTAATAATCTTCTCTACAAAATTCTCTTTCGTATAGCTGTTAATAGGAAAGTATTGTTCAAAACTATATCCCTCTAAAATCCAAGCGAATACAGCGTCTACTAGTTCTTCTTTCGAAGAGAAATAATAATAAATGGATGGCTTCTGTATGCCAACAGAATTAGCGATCATGGAAAGTGAAGATCTTTCAATTCCATAATGTCCGATTAACCATGCAGTCGTTTCAAGAATTTTTTGTCTTGTTGTTTCGCTTTTACTCATTTCCTCACCCTTTTTCTACCTATCGTTAGTTAGATAATAGTGTCTATCTACGCTAATTGTCAAGATTTTCATTCGGGTTATCACCTGTCCACGAAGGCCTGAAAGCGATAGGAAGGAAACCAGTAAAATACGGACAAGAGGGGTGTGCTAACTCTATGCAGGGATTAGAATAGGCGAAGACTACAAAAAGACGACTTGTCTTCAACATCGCAGGGAGCAGGGCGGGTATGAGGCCAGAAGAATTCGTTAAATGCCTATTTAGCTTGGAAAATCAGCAGAGGGGGCGCTCTTCCATCTTGGAGACGGGCATGCCGCTCAAGGTTGCGGGGGAATTGTAGGCAGTGGTGTGGAAATATCGCTCGACATCCGTTTCACAGTTCAGGTATTGGACCCTGTTTTTGATGAGACAAATGTTAGCGGGAAATCAAAAAAGAACCTGGATAACCGTACCAGGTTCTTTATATATTGCACTCAAACAGACACGATGCTATAATCAGAATACGACTGTATTCATCTTTATGGACATAATTATTCTATCTTATACTTTAATTTTACCGTGCTGGTAAGCTCTTGTCAATTGTTTTTTTCTCAATTTAATGGTGAGGAGATGTTGTATGAGTACTTTGGTTCTCGATTTTCAGGAAATAGAAAAAACGCAGCTTTGGCTCGTTGGCGGAAAAGGGCTCCATTTAGGGGAATTATCAAAGATTCAAGGGATACAAGTACCGGAAGGATTTTGTGTTACAACAGCGGGGTACCAAAAAGCCATCCAACAAAACGAAACGTATCAGGTTTTGCTGGGTCAACTGACCATGCTAAAAGTAGAGGATCGAGACCAAATTGGTGAAATCAGCAGGAAGATTCGACAAATCATTACGGAAGTAGAAATCCCTTCCGATGTTGTGGAAGCAGTTGCTCACTATCTCTCCCAATTTGGCGAGGAACATGCTTATACAGTGCGTTCTAGCGCGACTGCTGAAGATTTGCCCCATGCTTCTTTTGCCGGTCAACAAGATACCTATTTAAATATCATCGGCAAAGATGCTATCTTGCAGCATATCAGCAAATGTTGGGCATCTCTGTTTACGGATCGTGCGGTCATCTACCGTATGCAAAACGGATTTGACCACAGGCAAGTTTATTTATCCGTTATCGTTCAAAAGATGGTTTCCCCGCAGGCATCGGGGATTATGTTTACCGCCGATCCGATTACTGGAAGCCGAAAGGTAGTAACGATCGATGCCAGTTTTGGACTTGGGGAAGCTCTGGTCTCCGGCTTGGTATCTGCCGATTGTTATAAAGTGCGGGAAGAGGGAATCGTCGAGAAGAGGATAGCAACTAAAAAGTTGGCTATCTATGGAAGGAAAGAAGGCGGAACAGAGACAGAGCAGATCGCTCCTGATCAGCAGATGTCTCAAACACTCACTGAGCAACAAATATTACAGCTGACACACATCGGAAGACAGATCGAAGCTTATTTTGGCCAGCCGCAAGATATCGAATGGTGTTTGGCCGATGATACATTTTATATTGTCCAGAGTCGGCCGATCACGACTTTATACCCGATCCCTGAAGTGAATGATCAAGAAAATCACGTCTATCTATCTGTTGCTCATCAACAAATGATGACAGATCCCATAAAACCATTGGGATTGTCTTTTTACCTGTTAATTACTCCTGCACCTATGCGTAAAGCCGGCGGGAGGTTGTTTGTTGATGTTGCACCTAGGCTGGCTACACCTGTCGGACGGGAAACTTTATTAAATACCATGGAATCCGATCCGCTCATCAAAGGGGCACTCATGACCATAATAGAGCAAGATTTTATAAAATTGTTACCATATGATCAAACGGCACCGATTCCCAAAAGAAGTAATACAGATATGCTTGCACAATTCGAGAACGATCCGACCATCGTTTCTGATTTGATCAAGCGTACTCAAACCTCGATAGAAGAGTTAAAACAAAACATCCAAGCGAAATCGGGATCGGATTTGTTTGATTTTATTCTGGAGGATATCCAGCAATTAAAGAAGATCTTATTTGATCCGCAAAGTACGGCTGTGTTTATGTCTGCTATGGAGGCTTCATCATGGATCAATGAAAATATGTACAAATGGTTGGGTGAAAAAAACGTGGCAGATACGGTTTCTCAATCCGTACCAAACAATATTACTTCGGAAATGGGATTGGCGTTATTGGATGTTGCGGATGTGATTCGTCCTTATTCGGAAGTCATTGATTATTTACAACATGCAAAAGATGATGACTTTTTGGATGAACTAGTTAAGTTTAAGGGCGGACGTGAAACTCGTGACGAGATCTATGATTTTCTCGGCAAATACGGAATGCGGTGTACCGGAGAAATCGATATTACGAGAACTAGATGGAGCGAAGAACCAATCACTCTAGTCCCGTTGATTCTTAGCAACATTAAAAACTTTGAGCCTAATGCCAGCAGCCGGAAATTTGAACAAGGGCGGCAGGAAGCTTTGGCAAAAAAACAAGAGTTATTGGATCGACTGAAGCTATTGCCGGATGGCGAACAAAAGGCTAATGAAACCAAACAAATGATCGACCTCGTTCGGAATTTCATTGGGTATAGGGAGTATCCAAAATACGGTTATGTTAGCCGCTATTTCGTTTATAAACAGGCTTTACTGAAAGAAGCCAAGCGACTCGTGCAATTCGGCGTTATTCATGAAACAGAAGATATCTACTATCTGACTTTTGAGGAATTTCATGAAGTCGTACGCACCAATCAATTGGATTACCAGATCATCGGCAAACGAAAAGACGAGTACAAATTATATGAAAAACTAAACCCGCCGCGCGTTATCACGTCGGATGGCGAAATCATTACAGGCGAGTACAAACGAGAAAACCTTCCGGCTGAAGCGATTGCAGGTCTGCCCGTTTCTTCCGGAGTTATCGAGGGGCGTGCGCGTGTCATTTTAAAAATGGAAGATGCCGATCTGGAAGAAGGGGATATATTAGTCACCTCCTTTACCGATCCCAGCTGGACCCCCTTATTTGTAAGCATAAAAGGGTTAGTCACCGAAGTTGGCGGACTGATGACCCATGGAGCAGTTATCGCGCGTGAATATGGCTTGCCGGCAGTTGTTGGAGTGGAGAATGCTACCAGACTGATCAAAGACGGGCAACGAATTCGCGTGAATGGAACAGAAGGGTACATTGAAATATTGTAATGGTTGAATACTTCATGGTATATGTCACATCAAAATCCACAACATGGACAGGCCGATAGAAGGTTGACAAATTATCGACTTCGAGGATATTATAGATACAATAAATCTTTGAATGAAGGTGGTACCATGAAGTTTACTAAGGCCACGAATTATGCTCTGCACACCATGCTCGCTCTTATTGACGCTTCTTCGGTTAAGCCAATAGGTGTTCAGCAATTAGCAGAGATACAAGGTGTTTCCCCAACCTATCTTTCCAAAATTTTAACAAGGCTAGTGAAAGCAGGGATGATCGAATCTGTTTCCGGAGCAAACGGAGGTTATCGTTTATCTCGAAAGAAAGATTATATTACATTTTTGGATATTATCCATGCCATTGAAGGGAATGCCTCGTTGTTTGAATGTGATTTTGTCCACGGGGACGAATGCTCGATTCAAGCTGTAATGAAGGAAGCCGAAGAGAAAATGGAAAGCTACCTTAAAAACACAAAGTTGACGGACCTGGTCAAAAATCAAACACTGGATTAAGGTAACCTTGTTCCATTTCATACTAAAACGATGAATGCAAATAGTTAAACGTAAAAATTTTATTCTTATAATAGATATAACTAGTCTATAATGTCTGCTTTAGAAGGAGTTGAACAACATCATTTATGATTGCATCATTATTGGCGGGGGAAGATTTCTAAGCTCGTTGTAGTATATTATGAGTTATTACAGATATAAAAACTCTTTAATAACTTCATAAATTAAATTGTAAATTGTACGTAGTAAAGACGTGATGATTAAGGAGGTGATGATATCCCATCAATCCATCATGGGTACTAGAAAGATTGATAAAAATATGGCTCTTTCGGACTCGATCCAAATGAGCGGTTGTTATTTAAAATGTGTGATTCATAATGATTAAGGAGGAGTATACTAATGACTATTTGTCACTCTACGGATCTAACCTTTAAAAATGATTTGAAAAATGAAGGTTTTACATTAGTTAATTTTTGGGCACCATGGTGTGGGCCTTGCCGCTCTTTTGCACCAATACTTGAGAAGTTCGATCAGGAATATAGCAAAGAAGTGAGGTTGCTAAAAGTTAATGTAGACGAACACCCGAATACTGCCGCTCATTATGGAATTATGAGCCTTCCAACTACGATTCTGTTTAAAGAGGGTGAGCCGATCGATAAATTTATTGGAGCTGTTCATATTGATAAATTGAAACAGTTCATATCAGATAAAAAGATTTAATTCACATAAAGAACAAAAACAACTCGATTCTAATGAGTAAAAAAGCTCTCAACGAAAGCCGTTGGTACAATCGACGGCTTTCATTATATTGAATAATAAAACAAAATTCTGCGCTGGTTCAGGGGAGTATCTGGCAATTTAACCTCTAGTATCAGCGCTCTTTAGCTTTCTTTCATATAAGTAGTCATCAGTTTGCCGCCAATGCCGTTTCCCTTATATTTTTTGATAGAAACTGACAAAGAAGTACCCTAACATTATAATTGTTATATATATCCTATAGCGGCACTGAGCAGGAGGACGGGGCATGCAATTTCAACCAATGTATTTTGATGGGGAATTATATCTACCAAAGATCGAATTAAATATGACATCAAACCATTCGATTGGCATTATAACAGACTTGAAGCGAAAGCAGCTTTTACTGAATCAATTAGTGAATCATTCCCAATATTATTTATTTCGAGCTGGGCAAAGCGAGTATATGCGTTTAACGGTGGAGGAGCTAATCACTTTCCTAATCAAAGTAACGGAGAGGGATGAGCGTGTCGCTTTGTTAATGGATTATTTTGCTTTGAAAGAAGAACGGAAGGTAAAAGTCCAGAATCTAAGCTCATCAAAAAGGATGTATGTGACATTGCTGCGTGTCTATTTTGCGCATCAGCCTACACTTGTACTGGAGGAACCCTATTTTTACTTGGAAGAGCAAGATCGTCGTCAATTTAAACGGATTCTAGATGACCTTTTGAAAGAAAAGCAATTATTAATTTTAACGTCGAATTTGGAGGATGCCCTTATTTCCTGTGATGCCATTTATCGATTGAACGAATTCGGATTTCATCCATTGGATATTCGGGACTCAGAAGAAGATAAGCAGGAAGAGCAGAAACAAGATGAGGCTAATATAACCTTGCAGAAGATATCTACAAAAAGAAATGACAAAGTGATTTTATTTAATCCGCCTGAAGTTGATTACATAGAAAGTATAGATGGTTCGATCCTTGTTCATGTAGATGGGGAAAATTATGACTGTGCTTTGACGCTAAGCGAGCTCGAGCGGAGATTGTTAAATTTCGGATTTTTTAGGTGTCATCGATCCTACATCGTTAATCTACAAAAAGTAAGAGAGATTATTACATGGACGAAGAATAGCTATAGCTTGCGATTAAATACAAGTAAAGATGCCGTGGTTCCGTTATCTCGTTCAAAATTGCATGAATTAAAAACACTTCTTAACATTTAAAATGTTTGCGAAGCAAACATAACTTCGTAAGCATATGCCATTTCCAGGGTAATGCCGAACCAATCAAGCATTGGGTGGTACCATTCAGGCGATAATAGCTACATTTCGGCGGGTTTTGATGGCTGGAATCATGCAATCTTTATATACTTAAGCCATCAACTCTAAGGAAGTGGAGTTCAATGAATGTTATCCAAGTAGAACATATTCGAAAGAGATTTGGAAATAAGGATGCCTTAGCAGATGTGTCTTTCTCCGTTCCAAAAGGAGAAATTTTTGGTTTCCTGGGTCCGAGTGGTTCGGGAAAAACGACATTAATAAAGATTTTAACGGCGCAATTAAATCCGACAAGTGGACAGGCAAGTGTATTTAGCCAGTCAGCGAAGAGGATGCATCAGTCTGAACAGAAGATGCGCTTTGGCATCTTGACGGATAACAGTGGTCTATATGAGAGATTAACAATTGAGGAAAATCTGGAGCTGTATCGTAAGTTATATGATCTTCCTAAATCTTCGATCGATAAGGTGCTGCATTTTGTTAACTTGAGCGGAGAACGCAAACAGAAAGTCAGTCGCTTATCGAAAGGGATGCGTCAGCGTATCATGTTGGCATGCGCGGTAATCCATGAGCCGGAATTATTATTTTTAGATGAGCCTACTTCGGCTTTAGATCCGGTAAACTCAGCACATATTTATAAAGGCTTACACTACTTAAATGAGAACGGGACAACGATTTTCTTAACTACGCATGATATGGCTGAGGCAGAATTGATGTGTAACCGTGTAGCGATTTTGTATCAAGGACAAGTCCAAGCCCTCGGCTCGCCCAAGGAACTTAAAAAACAGCATCGGGAAAACGTAGTTTTTGTTGACTTAATAAATGGGGAGGCATACGAGCTCCCGTTAGATGAGGGAACGGCTGATCAAATCGCCGATTGGATGAGACGAGGCTTAATTGATCGATTGGAAACGAAAGAACCAAGTCTAGGAGATATCTTTATTAAAATGACAGGAAGTGAGTTACTATGAGTATCTCCTTAAAACGTGCCGGGGCGATATTTGTGAAGGATTACAAAGAGTTTTCACGTAATTATGCGGTCTCCATTAGTTTGATTTTTCCAATTGTGTTAGCACTTCTTTTTCGAGGTGCAGGCCCGTCTTTGGGTATAGGCCCATCTGCGAATGGAGCTTTCGCTTTCGGTCTTGTTCTTAATACTTCATTTGTGTTACTAACGTGTTTAGTACAAGTAAGCTTGTTTGCGGAAGAAAAGGAGCGTAACACTTTACGGTCATTAATGATGACTCCGGCCACGACCATGGATGTTTTAATCGGTAAAAGTACTTTAGTCTTTGTAATGTCTACTGTTGTTCTGGCTATTGCGACGTATATAATGGGCTATGAGCCAGCTAGTATATGGGTGTTTGCGGCAGCAATCATTCTTTCGATTATTATATACATAGCAGCCGGGACGATATGCGGCTTATTCTCCAAGACGTTGCTTGAAGCATCGTTATCTATACTTCCTGTGGCGTTCGTATTCACTGCGGCACCATGGGGGGCGTTTCTAGTGGATGATTATCCAATTTTAAAAGTGTTGGAGTATGCGCCAAGCAGTCAACTTGTACATTTGCTAGGTATACCCAATATAGGCTTTACGACGGGTGATTTATTAAAACCTCTCCTCATTATTTTGGCATGGACGATTGTATTTACGATTGTATCTGTTGTTTTGTATCAACGACGGTTAAAAGATGAGTAGGGAAAAACTTTAGCCACTATAGAATCGCTTATTGCTACCGAGGGGAGATCAAATTCCGATGAATTTAGCCGTCAAGTTGATACGAGAATTCAAAGATCGCGATACCCGGCATAAGCTGAAAGGCTATCGGGACAAAGCGGAGCTCATCAGGAATCGGAATTTGGAAGCCTGGGACGATGGGCAGCTTCAAGCCGAATCGCTGCGGCTGAAAAAGGAAGCAAAATCGGGTACGCCTTTGGATGGGCTGCTTGTCGATGCCTATGCGCTAGTCTGCGAGGCAGCGAAGAGAACGCTCGGATTACAGCCCTACGATGTTCAGATCATGGCTGCTATCGCTCTGCACGAGGGATTTTTGATCGAGCAGCATACCGGCGAAGGGAAAACACTCTCTGCTGTTATGCCTGCTTATCTAAATGCGCTGACTGGCGAGGGCGTTCATGTGCTGACTTTTAACGATTATTTGGCAAAGCGAGATGCGGAGTGGATGGGCCCGATCTATCGATTCCTCGGGTTAACGGTAAAGCCGGTTCAAGCGGGCATGAGCCTGTTAGAGAAACGGGAAGCGTACGCCGCGGATATCACCTATGTTACGGCCAAAGAGGCGGGATTTGATTATCTGCGCGACACGATCGCTCTAGACGAAGCAGATACCGTGCATCGTCCTTTCCACTACGTCATCGTCGACGAAGCGGATTCACTGCTTCTCGACGAAGCGCGAGTGCCGCTAGTCATCATCGGCGAGTCGGAATCTTCCAGCAACGACGGTATTCGTTTCGCAGAAGTGGCTCGGCAGCTCAAGCAAGTAGAGCATTACGACTTCGATGAGTTCCAGCGGAACGTTTACTTGAATGAAGCAGGCTCCGCAAAAGCGGAATCGATGCTGAGATGCGGCAATTTGTACGATAGCCATAATAGTCATTTGTTAACGTCATTAAATTGCGCGCTCCATGTGGAATCATTATTAAAAAAAGACGTCGATTACATCGTTCGGGACGGTAAAATCGAGCTGATCGAAGAATATACCGGCCGCGTGGCAGAGAACAGGAATTTGCCGGACGGGCTGCAGGCCGCGCTTGCGGCCAAAGAAGGGCTGCAGCCCTTAGCCAGCGGGAAAATTCTCGGGACGATCACCCATCAACACCTTATTAGCCTGTATCCGAGGATATGCGGAATGACGGCTACCGCGCACGCTTCCGCAATAGAATTCGAACATAGTTATGTGCTGCAGGTCATGCAAATCCCGCCGAACCGGCCAAACATACGGATCGACCATCCGCACCGGATTTATACCCATAAAGAAGCTAAACATAAGGCGTTAGTACAAGAAATTTCGTCCATCCATGCGACCGGGCGTCCAATTCTCATTGGTACGTCAAGCGTCGAGGAGTCTGACACGCTGGCGAACGCACTAGCGGTTGCTGATGTACCTTGCCATGTTCTGAATGCGAAAAACGACGCGAAAGAAGCAGAGATCATCGCCAAAGCAGGAGAGATCGGCGCCGTGACGGTGTCAACGAATATGGCGGGGCGCGGCGTCGATATTCGGCTCGGTGGTGACAATCCTACGCAAGCAGAGATTGTCGCCAAGCTGGGCGGGTTGTACGTGATTGGTACACATATGCACCAAAGCGTGAGGATCGACAATCAACTGCGCGGGCGATCTGGCCGCCAAGGCGACCCGGGAGCTTCCGTATTTTTCGTAAGCTTGGAGGACGAGGTGATGCTTCGGTACGGCATCAATAAAGCGATCCGCGTTCCTAGGCAGAACGAGGCTCTCAAGGGGGCGGATCTTCACAGCAAAATTGCGCATATTCAGCGCGTTATTATGGGCCAAAACTTCCATATCCGCCAGGAACTGAACTGTTATTCGGATATGGTGGAGGAACAGAGGCGTATTCTGTACAAGGAGCGGCTTGGAATTTTGAAAGGCGAAACGCCGATGAGCCCTTCGGAGCAGCGGGTACGGCTTTATTATATCGACAAGTTCTGGGCTGACCATCTAGCATACGTTTCTTACATCCGCGAAAGCATCCATTTGACGGGTCTTGTTAACCGCAATCCGATCGACGAATTTCATGCGCAAATCATCCAAGCATTCGAGCAAATTCCGGCAAAAATAACTAGCGAGTCAGCGAAAATGCTTGTAAAGCTTGGAGGTACGAATGATCCGGCAATATGGGAAAAGTTCGGTTTGAAGAGCCCTACTTCCACTCGGACTTATATTATCAACGATCAATACATGGAGTACTTGCAGAGTCCCAGTTCATGGAATTCAGTGACGATCATCGCCTATTGGCTTCGCAAGATTTCGTGGCCGATTATTCGGGAGGTCAAAATTTTGATGCAGCGTAGCCCCTTTCGAGGATGATTGGGACGATTTATATGACTAATCTAGGAGGCAAAAGAGTGGACACTATAAATTTTACAAAAGAACCACCTAATGATTTTGCGCAATTACTTTCCATCTATGAATCATTAGGATGGAATTCACTTGAATTATCCGTTGATGATTTGAAGCAAATGTGCAATCAAAGTTGGTACGCAATTTATGCTTTTGATAATTCAAAATTGGTGGGAATGGGGCGTATTATATCGGATGGAGTAATTACTGGAATTATATGTGGTCTATGTGTTCTGCCGAGCTATCAGTCTAAAGGGATCGGCAAAGAAATGCTGAATCAATTGATTGGCCATTGCGAAGAAAATCGTGTAATCCCTCAACTTTTGTGTACAGAAAGCTTGGAATCCTATTATGAGTCTTTTGGATTCAGGAAATTTTCCGTAGGAATGACAAGGAATATAAATAGAACATAATGATGATAATTTCAATGTGATTACGGTACGCCAAAACCATAAATAATCAATCAGGGAATAAGGAAGAGGTTGCCCAAAAAGTCATTCATTAAGACTTTTGAGGCAACCTTTTTGGTTTTATCTATCACATGAAATATCTACTATCGACATCTGCGTCCTGGCCGTAAAGTGTTGATATTGATTTTATCTTAAATAATGGTTGTCTGCTTTAACTAAAGATTTTTTGTTCCAAATATCAAATCGAAAGTTGCTGTTAATAATCCCGCCCAGAATAATGATCACCCCAATCCACTGAGACCAGCTTATGGCTTCCCCCAGCACTAAAGAGGACATGGTAATGACTACCGGCAATTCGGATGATGTAAGAATGGTTCCCAATCCGGAACCGACATGCGGCATTCCAATCGAGTACAGAGGGGGGAAGAACGCCGCCGAATATGCCCAGTGCTAATCCATAAGGAATGATCCCCATAAATACATCCCAATCAAATAAAAACGTTGGCGGAAACACGATAAATACAGTCAATACGCCTCCTGTGGAAAGAAGAGCGCTTTTTAAAATAGGAGGGGTTTCCTTTTCGACCGAGCCACTCAACTCAGTACCAAAATATATTTTGCAGTTTACGGCAACTCGGCAACATCAGATCTTCCTCTGTATTCACTTGGAGTTAGTCCTACGAACTTTTTGAATTGCCGCATAAAATGTACATCATTCTCATAACCGCAGATTCCAGAAATATGGCTGATCGTATACGATGTGTTCTTTAGTAAATAGGAGGCATATCCTAGTCTGTTAAGGATGATATCGTTAATTACCGATATGCCAAAGATTTGTTTGTACATATGCTGAAAATAAGACCGACTCATATTCATCTTATCCGCCAAGAACTCGACAGTGTACCAAGTAGATGGGGAACTGAAAACTTCATTTCTCAGGTTTAGGAACTGATCATAGTATTTGCTGATCTGATGATGTGGCTCCAGATGATTTCGTATATCGCTAAGTTTCATGAACAGGCAACGAATGGTATAATCGATGATCTCATTTCGGAAGGTTCCGTTCTGCAGATTCTCCCAATGAATCTCATTCACTTTTCTGGAAATATAGAAGGGGTCGTATGCTTTGATTAAGGTATCTAGAGGGAGATTCAGCCGATCAAAAAAAGCATCGGCGGCCTCCATTTCAAAATGGAACCAGTCATGGACCAGAGGCTGTTCGGCATCCCGGTAGAAATACGGGCTGTTTTTGTTAAAAATAATAAAGGTATTAGGTTCAACAAACACAGTCTGCGATTGCACCCTAAGCTCCATTTTGCTCCGGAAGAATAAAAAAACGTAATCCCCGGAGCCTTCCGGGCGATCGACCGTAAAGCCTTCTGGATGAATCACATGATAACCGCATCGCTTCAGATGTATCAATGAAGTTCACTCCTCAAAAGGATAATAGATCAGTTATTAGATAGGATAAGTTATTTTCTTTCTCTAAACAAGATAGTAATCTGTGATAAGAAATACAGAGTATACTTCAGTGATTAGAGAGGATAGGTGCCTAAGATGTCCACAACAGCTACGAAATTTTATATAAAAAACTATCCAAGACCCCAATTTGTAAGGAGTAAGTGGGTGGATCTGAACGGGGAGTGGGATTTCAGTTTCGATGATGACGAAGTTGGTGTTGCCGAACGTTGGATGGACCATTTTCCGGCCGCACTAAAAATAAACGTTCCATTTACCTATGAGACCCGGGCGAGCGGGATCGGTGAGGAGAAGTTCCATGCGCAGATCTGGTATCGCAGAAAACTGACACTTTCCCCTGCGGCAGAAGGGAAACGGACAATCCTGCATTTCGAAGGCGTGGATTATAAAGCCACCTGTTGGGTGAACGGTAGTTTTACGGGGGAGCATGAAGGGGCATATGCTCGATTTTCCTTGGATATTACCGACCAGCTGGGTCAAGACGCCGAAAATGAAATTGTGCTAAAAGTAGAAGACAGCGATAGCTGTCTGCAGCCTCGGGGCAAGCAGCGCTGGGCCGGGCGAAATCATGATTCGTTTTATGTGCAGACAACAGGTATTTGGAAAAGCGTCTGGCTCGAGCATGTCCATGAAACCCGCTTGGATATGGTGAAAATGACGCCGGACATTGACGGCCAAAAGATTCGGTTTGACTTCCGCTTTAACGGTACGAAGAACAAAAATGATCTGCGGCTGGAGACCGAAATTACATTTAAAGGGGAAACAGTAAGAAAGCTGAGCCTTTCGGTGGACAGCGCCTGGCTCATGGCGGAAACCGGCATGATGAGCGGCATCAACGGACCTTGGCTGCAAAACCTGTGGTCTCCGGACCATCCAAATCTATTTGATGTGGAGTTTGTGCTGTATGAAGGAGAACAAGAGATCGACCGGGTGGGCTCCTATTTTGGCATGCGCAAAATCTCGATCAGAGATGGCCAAATCCTGCTGAATAATATTCCCCTTTACCAAAGATTGATTCTGGATCAGGGCTACTGGACCGAAAGTCATCTGACACCTCCGTCCGAAGAAGCACTAATCGAAGATATCGAGGCGATCACCCAGATGGGCTACAATGGTTTGCGCAAGCACATGAAAATCGAAGACGCTAGGTTCCTGTACTGGTGTGATGTCAAAGGCATGTTGGTCTGGTCCGAAATGGCGGCTGCTTTTGAATATAACGATGAGGCTGTGGAGCGTTTTACCAAGGAATGGATTGAGGTTGTGCAGCAGCAGTACAATCATCCCTGCATTATTACCTGGGTGCCTTTTAACGAATCCTGGGGCATTCAGAATATTATCCATGACGACCGGCAGCAAAAATTTACGGAAGGCATTTATTATTTGACCAAATCTATCGATCCTTATCGTCCAGTCATCACCAATGATGGATGGGAGCACACTATTTCTGATATTTTGACTCTTCATGATTACGTGGAACGAGGCGAAGATTTGTATGAAACCTACAAAGATAAAGACTCGATTACGGGCAGCAGCGGTACGTACAACGAGTGGAAATTTGCGTTCGCCCAAGGCTACAGTTATAGAGGCCAACCGATTATGATCAGCGAGTTTGGAGGGATTGCTTTCAGGAGCGAGCATGGCTGGGGTTACGGCAATCAGGTTGATAGTGAGGAAGCTTTCCTCGAGCGATTCGGCAGCATAACAAGAGCGATTAAAGCAATCCCGTTTATTTCCGGCTACTGTTATACGCAGATTACAGACGTGCAGCATGAGGTGAACGGCCTGCTTACCGAAGATCGAAAACCGAAAGTGGCGCTGGAAAAGATCCGAGAGATTAATTTGGGATAGAGTAGCTAAAGAGAATGCAGGATTAGTAGGATAACGACAAGCAGTCCACCCTTCAGCAAGGGTAGACTGTTTTTTCTTTCTTATATCTTCATAGATGCGTGATGTTAAGGAATGGGGGAGGGGAGGAGTGCGAATCCGACGGTCGATCGTTTTCTCCGAATTCCAGCAGTGCTACGATCCGCTCGCCCGACTGAATGCCAAACGGCTCACACTGATCCGGGTCATAAATCCAATCCGGTATCGATCGGCGCGAGTACCATGATCTGGATTTAACCAACAGTTGAACGTTCTGGATCAAACAGCATACCGCCGCGTAATCCTCCTCCTGCTTGTGGGGATCGGCTTCTTGCTTTGCCACAATAAGGAGAAAAGCTGACGATGCATCTCCAGACGAATCCGAGAGTTTTGCGACTGCTTCGTTGCCCGTCACATGGATAAAGCGCCATGGCTCCCTTAGTCCATCGTTCGGTGCCCAGACGGCGTCATTCAGCACTTCAAGAATGCTCTGCGCCGAAATCCGTACACGATCCGACGGAAGACCATCCGCTTGCCCGCCTCCGCCAATTGCGGTCCATTTCTGCTCCGCCGGCGTTCTTCTTCGGGCTCTCGGCGCTTTATCGAAATACCCTACATGCAAAATTCCAGCAAACCTTTCACCTGCCTGCAAACCGATTTCTGTTAGAAACGCCTCGCTATGAAACATAGGGTCCGTGTCCCATAGCGCGCCCAACCCGCGATCCCAGCCAAGCAGCTGAAAATTTTGCATCACACTACAGACTGCAGCGTAATTTTCGTCGCTCTGCCGCTGATCGGAGGCGGACTCCGCAATGAAGATCAGGTGAGCAGGGATATCCGTTATTCGTTTGACGAAGAAATCGATCATTTTAGCGGGAATGAGCTTGCCGAATCGGCTTTCCTTCATCTTGGTCATCATGCTGTCCACCAACCTATGACGCGACTCAGGCGTGTTCGCGATAAGACAGCGCCAGCGCGGCGCACCTTCAGCTTTGTAGAGGCAGGCCGCATCATTTATCAAGGATCCGACCAGTTCTGGCGCTACCGGTGTTGTGCTGAATCTCCGGATGGTTCTGCGTTCTTTGATCGTTTGGGAAAAATTCAATATGATTCCTCCTTGCTATTTTTGTTTACTAGTAAACAAAAATTTTAAAAAAAATTACTACTTATCTCTCGTCTATATACCGGGACATCCCTTGGAAAAACTTGAAAATCGTCTGCAGCTCGCTTCCGGAGTAATCGTCCAAAAATCGCATAAAGCGCTGTTCCTCCTCTTCGTGCAAATCCCGATGCAAATCGTACATCTGCTTCCCATGGAGCGTTAGACGAAAATACACCTCTTTACGATTGTCGTTCAGCTGGGTCCGGCGAATGAGGTCAAGCTCAAGCAGCTTCTTACTGATCTTGGTAATGCTCGCCTTGGACAATTTTAATTTTTCTGCAATCGCGGAATGGTTAATCGGTTCATAACGGCCGATGCAATCCAGCACATGGATGGTCGATAGATTACCAGGGATGCTTTTCAATTGACGGAGCTGCACCATATTTTTGATCTCTTTAAGTTCCAGCTCCATTCGTTGTTCATGCAAATGAGAGAAGTGAAGCAACTGTTCATAAATTAACGCTTTGATGCTGTCAGGATAATCCATTGATCCGGAATCACACTCCATATTGTTAACTTGGAAAGTAAAATATCATAATTTATTAGATTCAGCAAGTGCCGCAACCAAGGGTTTTCTCAAATGATCATTGACAATGAGAATCATTATCACATATTATGTTTACTAGTAAACAAAATACCGATGCTCTGGGGAGGTATGGTAACGGAAGCCTAAAAATTATGAGCATAAGATCAAATGGATATGTATCTGGTCAGCAGTTTTGTAGGAATATGAGTTGAACTACGCATATGAAAAGGAGTGGCGATGAAATGACAGTGAGCCTGCGGATTGAACAATTGAAGGCGGCAGTAGAAGGCAAAGAGATCCTGAAAGGTCTGAACCTTGAAGTAAATGGCGGAGAAATTCATGTCGTGATGGGACCAAATGGAACAGGGAAGAGTACATTGGCCTCAGCTTTGATGGGGCACCCCAAGTACGAAGTGACAGAGGGGATTGTTACACTGAACGGAGAAGATTTGCTGGAGATGGAAGTGGATGAAAGGGCTCGGGCAGGATTGTTCCTGGCTATGCAATATCCGAGTGAGATCACCGGGGTCACGAATTCCGATTTCATGCGCAGTGCGATCAATGCAAGGCGTGAAGAAGGCCAAGAGCTTTCGTTGATCAAATTCGTGCGGATGATGGAAGCAAGCATGCAGACGTTGGAGATGAACCCGGAATTTATGCATCGTTACTTGAACGAGGGCTTTTCCGGAGGGGAGAAAAAGCGAAATGAAATTTTGCAAATGATGATGCTCGAGCCGTCTTTGGTCATATTGGATGAAATTGACTCCGGTCTGGATATTGATGCGCTGCGCATCGTTGCTGAAGGGGTTAACGCTTTGCGCAGTGCAGACCGCGGATTTTTAATTATTACCCATTATCAGCGACTGCTTAATTATATCAAGCCGGACTTCGTACATGTGATGATGCAAGGAACCATCGTAAAGTCTGGGGGGCCGGAATTAGCGGAACGGTTAGAAGCAGACGGATATGAGTGGATCAAAGAAGAGCTGGGTATTACAGAGGAAGCTGTTGCTCCGGACGAAGAAGAGTCATTTCAAATTCCGATGCAAACCAAGTCACCGCGTATCTGAAAGGGGAGAGTCGTAACATGACAATGAACAGTGCAGAGAACCGGGTATCAGGGCAACTTCAATATGAAGCGGAACCGGATTGGCTGACTATGTTGAGGAAGAGAGGCTTGGATGCCGTTAGTACCCTGCAG